>NZ_CP028092.1:2628439-3285548 GCF_005491705.1 Pontibacter sp. SGAir0037
TACACTCAGCCTAAGAAGAGACGGTGCTTCTGTTTTTGGAGCTAATCACAAATGGGGTAATTTCCCGTCGGCTTCGATGGCTTGGCGCATTGACCAGGAGCCTTTTATGGCAGGGCAACGCTTGTTTGATGAATTAAAGCTGCGCGGAGGATATGGAATAACAGGTAACCAGCAGGGTCTATACCCGCAAAACTCCCTTTCACTGGTAGGGGCAGCAGGCGTAACATATTTTGGAGGTAACGAAATTACCAACTTCAACATCACTCAAAATGTAAACCAGGATTTAAGGTGGGAAACAAGAAAGCAAACAAACGTAGGAGTCGACTTTGCCCTGCTCGATAACAGGCTAACAGGATCGGTTGATGCTTTCACGGCCACTACAGATAATCTGCTCTTTAATTATACAGTTCCACAACCTCCTTTTCCTTTTGGAACCATTATGGCCAATGTAGGAAGTATCCGTAACCGTGGTTTAGAGTTTGCACTGGGCTATAAATTAATTAACAGTGACCATACAACTCTGACCCTGGCAGGAAACTTATCGCTGCTGGATAACAAAGTACTTAACCTGAGCGGAAGCATAAACGGTGTGCCCCTTAACACCAATTACGTTCCGTGGGGACCAAACTCATACCTGATAGAAGGAAGGCCAATCGGCACTTTCTTTATTCTGCAGCATGCCGGCAAAAATGAAGCTAACGCCGAAATTGTAGAAGATCGTGATGAGAACGGCACTATTGACCAGGGTAACAGAAGCCCGGACAGAGCTTTTGAAGGCTCAGCCCTACCTACTCATACCTATGCCTTTACCCCATCCTTCAGACACAAGAATTTAGATATTTCGATGGTATGGAGAGGCTCTGGCGGCAATAAAATATACAACGGGCTGCGCCAAAGCCTCAGTATGCTGGAAAACATAGGAAGGTCTAACGTGCTGGAGAGTGCAATTCCGCTTGGAGTATATACTTCTCAATACGGGTCGGACCTGTGGCTGGAGAACGGTTCCTTTTTAAGGTTCGAAAACCTGACGGTTGGCTATAACTTCCGTCCTGTAAACCTTAAGTATATAGACGCTCTGAGGTTATCTCTTACAGGAAACAACATTCTCTTATTTACTAAATATTCGGGTATAGACCCAGAGCTGAATGTAAGCGGAGGAAACGGCTTCGGCGGGGACTACGGCATTTATCCGCGTACCAGAAGCATTGCATTAGGTTTAAATGTAGTATTTAAATAGCATTAACATAAGATGATGAAGAATATAATTATAATCACCTGCTTTAGCCTGTTATTGTTCGCAGGATGTACTGATGTGGATGAGGAAGTGTACGACAAATACCCTGCTACAGAATTTTATGGCTCGCCCGAGGGATCTGATGTAGCGCTGGCAGGCGTTTATTCGCAAATCGGAGGCAACTGGAATGGTGTGGGGTATGCAGGTGCCGATAACGGATGGTACGACCTGAACACCATGTCTTCTGACGAGCAGGTAATCCCGCACCGTAACACAGGAGACTGGCAACTGGACTTTGCTCGCCTGCACCTGCACCAGTGGTTACCCTCCGACTATATCATTAACAATACCTGGAACTGGCTATACCGAGCAGTATTTAATGCAAACCTGGCCGTTGAGCAGTTAGAGGCTGCACAGGCAGACGCCTCTAAAATTGCAGAAGCTAGAGTTTTAAGGGCCTTTTTCTACTATCTGCTAATGGATGATTTTGGAAACGTGCCCTTTTATACTGAAAACAACACAACAGTTGATCAAATTCCTCAGATAAGCCGGCAGGAGCTGTATAATTTTGTGGTGGCAGAACTAACTGATAACGTAGATAAGCTGTCCGCATCTAAAGGTGGAGCATACTATGGCAGGTTTAACCGCTGGGCTGGCTATGCGCTTCTGGCCAAAGTATACCTGAATGCAGAAGTTTATACGGGCACTCCCCGATGGCAGGAATGCCTTGCTGCCTGCGAAGAGGTTGCTGCAGGAGGTTTTTCGCTACACCCGGGTAATGCCAGCGCTTCCAGTCCGCTGGGCTACCAGTATTATGAGTTGTTTGGAGATGTACTGCCTGACGATGAGACCATACTGGCCATTTTTGTAAGAGCCAATGTCGTGTCCAGAAATATTTTTTCTATCCGCAGCTTAAACGGTCCGCATGCCCTGGAGCTATTCGGCTTTAACGGTTGGAACGGCACGATTGTACCCCGTAGCTATTATGCCCTGTTCAGCGAGAATGATATTCGCAGGAGGCAGTTTCTGGTAGGACAACAGCCGGGAGGCGTAAACTACTCTCTGGAGGTTTCATCATTAGATAACCCCGGAGCTGACAGAAATGCCGGAGTGCGTAATATAAAGTTCTATCCGGTTGCCCCCATGGATGGAGGTGGCGCATCTAACGACTTCCCTATCTACCGCTTTTCAGACATCATGTTAATGCAGGCCGAATGCCAGGTACGCCTTGGTAATGCAGGAGCAGCTAAATCGTTAATAGATGCCGTAAGGCAGCGGGCCGGCCTTCAGCCTTTAGCGGCTAACCCAACGCTACAGGATGTCTACCTGGAAAGAAGCCTCGAGCTAAACTGGGAAGGCCACCGCAGGCAGGATATGATCAGGTTTAATACTTTTTTAGCTGCCAATGAATTCAGAGGTGCCTCTGCAAGCTACAGGAAATTATTCCCTATCCCAACGGCTGCTTTAGATGCCAATCCTAATCTTAAACAAAACCAAGGTTATTAATTACAACATAACATGAACAGACATATAAGTAGATGCTTAGCTTTTGCCATTACGCTATTAGTATGTGTGGCTTGCGAAAAAGACCCTGAGCTGACCGTCCTGCAAAAGGTGCTGTTTACTTCGGCACCTGAGGTATCTGCCACTAGCCTTGTACTTACAGAAGAAAATGCAGAGGGGCAGGCCCTGAATGTTACCTGGCCGGAAGTAAAATACCCCGTGCAGGCACCAGTAACATACAGTATACAGGTTACTTTGCCGGCTGATACGATTGGAGCAAATGCCTGGAAAAATGCCTTTGAAAAAGAGATCGGCGACGATGCTACAACAGCTTCATTTACAGTAAAAGAATTGAACGACATTGCAAAGAACCTGGGGCTGCAGGCAGATGCTGAAGGAACAATAGCGATTCGCGTTAAAGCGTACCTCGATCGCGAAGCCTATTCGCAGGCGGTAGTTGTTAAAGTTACTCCTTACCAGACGTTTACCAGCTATCCGGCTTTATGGGTTGCAGGCGATTTCCAGGGCTGGAATATAGAATCAGCACCTACTATTGTTTCGGTTAATGATAATGGCATATACGAAGGCTATATCTATATACCAGCAGGCGGCACAAACGAATTCAAAGTGTATGCACAGCCTAACTGGGAACCTGTTTCGTACGGCGACGGTGGAGACGGCAACTTAATCGAGGCAAATTTTGCAGGCGCCAATTTTCAGGCACCATCAGAGGGCTACTATCTCTTCTCCGTTAACTTAAACACCATGAAGTATATGCTGATGAAAACTTCTTGGGGCATGATAGGTGGCGCAACCCCAGGCGGCTGGGACTCAGACACAGAAATGACCTATAACCCCAATAACCAAACATGGTCTGTAACAGCAAACATGACAGCAGATGGTTCTTTTAAATTCAGGGCGAACAAAGCATGGCTGCTCGATTTTGGTATTAACGGCGATGGAAAACTGGCCTATGCAAACCATCCGTGGCTGGACTATGTAGATCAGCCGCAATTAACTGTTCCTCAGAATGGCAACTATACCATTACCCTGGATTTACACGTGCCGGGTAATTACACTTATACAATTAAAAAAAATTAAGCAACTGTGCTGATGCAGGTGCGACGCCCCCTGCATCAGCACTTCAATACTGCACCTGGTTGATGTATAACATCTGGGTGTAAAACCAGGCCAGGGTATCAGAACTATTTAGAAAGAACTGCCCATGAATACAACAAGGTTTTCCTACTTAAGGAAAGAAAAGAGCACAGGAAATATCTGTCATAGCATACCAGCCAAAGCTACAAGGCTGCTTCTACTATTGGTGGTCGCTTTTGCCGGTTTTGCATGTAGCAAGGAAGAAGCTGTTCCCGGTGAGACTCCTGCGGTGAAGGAGGAAACAGCTAAGCAGTATGATGTACCTTTTAAAAATGTTCCGGCTACATCTGATATTGCCATGTATGAAGTAAACCTGAGGGCTTTCAGCTCCGCAGGAAACATAAATGGGGTACGGGCAAGGCTTGATGAGATTCAAAATCTAGGTATAAATGTCATCTGGCTAATGCCAATCTATACAACCGGAGAATTAAAAAGTGTTGGTTCTCCCTATGCAGTTAGAAACTATATGCAGGTAAATCCGGCCTTTGGCAATTTAGAAGATTTACGCTTGTTGGTTAAAGAAGCACATAGCCGTAATATGGCTGTTATTTTAGACTGGGTAGCTAACCATACCGCCTGGGACCATCCGTGGATACAAAATCCAACCTGGTATACCAGAGACGCTTCCGGTAATATTATCAGCCCGCAGGGAATGGGCTGGACCGATGTGGCCGATCTGAACTTCTCCAGCCAGGCATTGCGAAAAGAAATGATCAAGGCTATGAAGTACTGGGTACTGGAAGCAAACGTGGATGGATACCGCTGCGATCACGCAGATGGTGTCCCTACTGATTTCTGGAAACAAGCCATTGATACCTTACGGAATATTCCTGACCGGGACATTATCATGTTTGCCGAAGCCGGTAAAAAAGAGCTCTTTAACGCCGGATTCGATTTGATTTTTGGTTGGGACTTTTACAACAAGTTGAAAGAAATCTACAATAATAACACAGCTGC
The DNA here is from genome assembly GCF_005491705.1 of Pontibacter sp. SGAir0037. Taxonomy (NCBI): domain Bacteria; kingdom Pseudomonadati; phylum Bacteroidota; class Cytophagia; order Cytophagales; family Hymenobacteraceae; genus Pontibacter; species Pontibacter sp. SGAir0037. Next base: position 2,633,292 of record NZ_CP028092.1, read on the forward strand.
TTCGGGCTTAACAACTGTTCATATAAACGATTATAACAACGTGCCTGGTGGTTCCCATATATTAAGATGGATAGACAACCACGACGATAATGCTTGGGAAGGTACCCCGATAAGCTTTTTTAAAGGCCAGCAGGGCGCTCTAGCTGCTTTTGTGCTTGCCGGTTATATGGGAGGAGTTCCGCTGATCTATAATGGGCAGGAAGTAGGGAATCCGACCCAACTCTCTTTTTTCAACAACAGCACCACTAAAATCAACTGGTCGTCCAACCCCGGTACACTCACTGAATACAGAAAGTTAATGGCTTTCCGGAACAGTAGTAATGCTGTGAAGCGCGGCTCTGTACAAACATATAGTTCAAACGATGTGGCAGCTTTTAAGCGTACAGACGGAAATGAAGAAGTTGTAGTAATTGTTAATATTCGTAATAACACAATTAACTTTCAGCTTCCCTCTACCCTGGCCAGCACCTCCTGGCAAAATGCTTTAACCAACGAATCGGTTGCGCTCAGCAGCTCAGTTTCACTTGCGCCATACAGCTATCTAATCTTAAAAAAATAGGATGTGTGCCACACCGTCAGTTCAAAATACATAAGTAAGGTTTCATGAACAATATTAAACTTTTACTGACAGGCTTATGCTTGAGCCTGTCGCTGCTCTGGCAACACCAGCTACAGGCACAGGGGCAGATCACACAAGCTGGCAAACCTTTCCAGAAAGTACCAGATCCCCGTGATGCCGTCATTTATCAAATCAATATCCGGGCGTTTAGCACAGACGGAAATTTTAAAGGAGTTATACCCCGCCTGGACTCTATAAAGGCTTTGGGCGTGAACGTAATTTACCTGATGCCCATTTATCCCATCGGCAAATTAAAATCTGTCAACTCCCCCTACTGTATCAGCGATTACAGAGCTATCAATAGCGAGTTTGGGGAATTGGAAGATCTGCGCAAGCTGGTAGAGGAAGCCCATCAGAGGGAAATGGCGGTGATCCTGGATTGGGTAGCGAACCATACTTCTTATGATCATACGTGGGTGCAGCACAAGTCATGGTATTTACAAGACTCTCTGAGGCAGATAATCAGTCCGCCAGGCACCGGCTGGAATGATGTAGCGCAGTTAAACTTTAAGAACAAAGAAATGCGCCAAGAGATGATCAATTCTATGAAATACTGGATAGCTGCAGCCAATATCGATGGCTTCCGCTGCGACTATGCCGATGGCCCGCCTTTCGACTTCTGGCAACAGGCAGTAGATACTTTAAGAGCAATAAGTAACCGTAAGCTGTTATTGTTAGCAGAAGGTAGCCGCAACGATCACTTCAAGGCCGGATTCGACTATAAGTTTGGGTTTAGATTCTTTCAAACTTTATCTGAAAAGGTTTATAGCGAAAACAAACCTGTTACGCTGCTACAGGAGGTTAACGCTGCTGAATATGATGGAGCAACCAGTACAGAGGCAAGAGTAGTCAGATATACCAGCAACCATGACGTGAACTTAACCGACGGCACACCTTTAGAACTTTTCGGTGGAAAGCAGGGAGCATTAGCGGCCTTTGTAGTGGCAGCTTATATGAAAGGAGTGCCTATGCTATACAATGGCCAGGAAATTGGATACAACAAGCGGCTGCAGTTCTTTTCCAGAACCCCTATCGAGTGGTCATCAGCAGATTATAAAGCAGAAGCTGAATATAAAAAGATTATTCGCATTTATAACAGCAATAAAACCATCAGAAGAGGTGAGTTAACGGATGTAAGCAGTAATGATGTCTGCGTTTTCACTAAAGAACTCGACGGGGAAAAGGTGCTCGTCATGGCAAACTTCAGAAAGGAGCCGGTTCAATATACAGTTCCCCCTGCTTTAGCGAAAATAACCTGGAGAAACGCTTTTAGCGGTGCAAAAGAAACAGTGCGTAAACCTGTTTCCTTAAAACCATTCGAATACCTGGTGCTTCGCCAAATAAAAAAATAAAATGATTAATAAGCTGTTTGCAGCTCAGGGTACAAACAGCTTGCATGTAACAACTCTGAGGGTCGCGCACCAAACGCCCCGGAAACACCCATGGCTACCATTTTAATATAATCAATAACCATAATCATAATGAACCTAAAAATAAGAAGTGTAATATCCTCAACACCTTTCATGAAAAAATTAGTACTTATTTTACTTGCCTGTACTTTCAATACATTATTACATGCACAGGTTATTACTTCTCCTGATAAAAACCTTACGCTTAAATTTGAATTAAGCGGCAACGGTGTTCCATCCTACCAGCTAAGCTTTAAAAACAAACCAGTAATCAAACCGAGCACACTAGGCCTGGAGCTACATGGAGGCGCGTCTTTAATGGAAGGATTTACCATAAAGCGCACGGAACAGGCCTCCGTAAATGACACCTGGGCTCCGGTATGGGGAGAGCAGAAAACCATCCGTAACAACTATAATGAACTTTTAGTAACACTCTCACAAAAAGAACAAAAGGATCGTTCTATTCAAATCAGGTTTCGCCTGTTTAACGACGGCCTGGGTTTCCGCTATGAGTTTCCAAGACAGCCGGAGCTAAACTATTTTGTTATAAAAGAAGAGCATACTGAGTTTAACCTGGCAGGCGACCATAAGATATTCTGGATCCCCGGCGATTATGATACCAATGAGTACCCATACACTACCTCTAAAATTTCAGAAATTCCTGCTCTGCAAAAACAGGCTACTGTAGCTATTACCGCACAGCAACCCATTCCCAACCCTTCGGTTCAAACTCCCTCTATGATGAAATCTGCTGATGGTTTGTATATTAATATACACGAAGCAGCTTTAATCAACTACCCGGCAATGAACCTGAACGTGGATGCCAAAAATTTTAAAATGAGTTCCCACCTTACACCTGATGCTGTCGGTAACAAAGGCTATATTCAAACAGATGCACAGTCGCCATGGCGAACCGTCGTGGTAAGCGACAAGGCAACAGACATATTAGCATCGAAACTTATTCTAAACCTGAACGAACCTACCAAGTATGAAGACGTGTCGTGGATTAAACCAACCAAATACATTGGCGTTTGGTGGGAATACTTTGTGGCAGGTAAAAGCACCTGGGCTTACGGAACGGAAACAAATGTAAAACTAGACCAGGACTTTAGTAAACTAACACCCAATAACCACCACGGTGCCACTAATGAAAATGTAAAGAAGCATATAGACTTTGCCGCTGAGCATGGTTTTGATGCTGTGTTGGTAGAGGGCTGGAACATTGGCTGGGAAGACTGGATAGGCAACTGGAAAGAAGAAGTATTTGACTTTGTAACTCCTTATGCAGATTTTAATGTAAAGGAGCTTCAGCAGTATGCAGCTGAAAAGGGCGTAAAAATTATGATGCACCATGAAACCTCTGCTTCTGCTACCAACTATGAGCGACGCTTGGACAAAGCCTTTCAGTTTATGGCCGATAATGGTTATAATGCTGTTAAAACAGGTTATGTCGGCCAGATTATCCCGCGTGGCGAGCACCACGATGGCCAATGGATGGTAAACCATTATATACATGTAGCCCGTACGGCTGCTGATTATAAAATAATGGTAAATAGCCATGAAGCCGTTAGACCTACAGGACTTCACCGTACTTTCCCAAATTGGATTGCCCAGGAATCGGCGCGTGGCACTGAGTTTGAAGCAATGGGTGGCCTGGCTCCTGAACATGGTACTATCCTTCCCTTCACCAGGTTAATGGGTGGACCGATGGATTTTACGCCAGGTATTTTTCAAACCGACCTGTCTTATTACGGAACAGGCAGCAACCAGCGTGTAAACACTACCCTAGTTAAACAACTGGCTTATTATGTAACCATGTATAGTCCATTGCAAATGGCAGCAGACATGCCGGAAAATTATGCACGCTTTCTGGATGCCTTTCAGTTTATAAAAGACGTTGCCGTTGATTGGGACGATACTTACGTTCAGGAAGCGGAGCCCGGCGATTACGTAACAATCGCAAGAAAAGCAAAAGGAAAAAGCGAATGGTTTGTAGGAGGCATTACCGACGAACAACCTCGTACTGCATCAATAACTTTTGATTACCTGCCAAAAGGGAAAAGCTATATCGCAACTATTTATGCTGATGGTAAGGATGCCAGCTATGATAAGAACCCGCAGAGTTATACAATTCGCAAAGTAATTGTAAATTCAAAAAGTAAACTGAAACAGCAGTTAGCTTCAAGCGGCGGTGTTGCCATTAGTATAAAAGAAGGCACCACGGCAGAAATGAAAAGTTTGAAAAAGCTATAAGACGATTAAACTACCAAACGCCTGCACCGGAAAGCCCATTGCAGAAATCTGGTCTAGGAAACCGGGATCAATAGCAAAAAGCAGCGGCCTCGTTCAACTAAACGAGGCCGCTGCTTTTTAAACATTTTTCTGGTACTCTTTAGGCAGGCTGGTATTTATAGTACACCACTGCCATAGGCGGCAGTTTCAGTAAAATTGAATACTCGCGGCCATGGAAAGGCTCAGCTGCCGCCTGAATGCTTGTCTGGTTATTGAAGTCACTTCCTCCGAACCTGCTTTCGTCGCTGTTGAAAATCTGCTGCCAGTTACCAGCCAACGGAATTCCCAGGCGGTAGTTCTCGTGCACGGCAGGTGTAAAGTTACACACCACCAATACCTGATCCTCCTCCCTGCTACCTTTGCGCAGGAAGCTCATCACACTGTTGTGCGCATCGTTCAGATCTACCCACTCAAAACCACGGTTATCGAAGGCATATTCGAACAGGCTCCGCTCCTGCTTGTATACGTTGTTCAGTTCACCGATCAATTGCTGTATACCGATGTGGTACCCGTACTCCAGCAAGTGCCAATCGAGGCTGCTATCGTGGTTCCACTCTCTGTATTGCGCCAGCTCACCACCCATAAACAACAGTTTTGCACCAGGGTGCGCATACATGTAGGCATAAAGAGCACGCAGGTTGGCAAACTTCTGCCATTCATCTCCAGGCATCTTATTAATGAGAGAACCTTTGCCATGCACTACCTCATCGTGTGAAAGCGGAAGCATGAAACGCTCGCTAAAAGCATAGATGATACTGAATGTGATGTCGCCCTGGTGGTAGCGGCGGTAAATCGGGTCTTTTGCAAAATAAGTGAGGGAGTCGTGCATCCAGCCCATCATCCATTTCATGTTAAAGCCCAACCCGCCATGCTCTACCTCACCCGTTACAGCCGGCCACGCAGTAGACTCTTCTGCAATGGTCTGCACATCCGGGAAGCGGTCGTGAACAGCATTATTAAAGTCTTTCAGGAAAGAAATGGCTTCCAGGTTTTCGCGGCCACCATACTCGTTCGGAATCCACTCGTCATGTTTACGGCTATAGTCCAGGTATAGCATAGAGGCTACGGCATCTACACGAAGTCCATCTATGTGATACTTGTCCAGCCAGAACAGCGCATTACTGATCAGGAAAGAACGTACTTCGTTCCGGCCATAGTTAAAGATGTAGCTGTTCCAGTCTGGGTGATATCCTTTGCGTGGATCGGCATGCTCGTATAAGTGCGTACCATCGAAATAAGCCAGCCCATGTTCATCGGAAGGAAAGTGAGAAGGTACCCAGTCGAGTATAACACCAATGCCTTCACGGTGCAGCGCATCAACGAGGCACATCAGGTCCTGCGGTGAACCATAGGAACTGGCAGCAGCATAATAACCCGTTATCTGGTATCCCCAGGAGCCGTTAAACGGATGGAACATCAGCGGCATGAACTCTACATGCGTAAAGCCCATCTCCTTAACATAAGCAGGCAGTTCTTCGGCTAACTCGCGGTAAGTAAGCGGACGGTTATTATCCTCCGGTTTCCTGCGCCAGGAGCCTGCATGCATCTCATAAACCGAGTATGGCTGCACTTCCTCTTTTTTGTGATCTCTTGCCTGCAACCATTCCTGGTCGTTCCACTGATAGTTGGTATCGGCTACAATAGAAGCAGTTTGAGGCGGCACTTCACGTCGGAAAGCAAAAGGATCACTCTTCTCCACATGGTACAGATGGTAACGCGATTTAATGTGGTACTTGTACAAAGCCCCTGCCATCACATTCGGCACAAAACCTTCCCAGATACCCGAATCATCGGAACGGGCACGCAGCATGTGACTTTCGCGGTTCCATCCGTTAAAGTCACCCATCACAGAAACATGCTCGGCATTTGGAGCCCATACAGCAAAGTAAACCCCGTTCCTGCCTTCATGCTCCATCAGGTGAGAACCGAATTTCTCATACAAGGTAAAGTGGCGGCCTTCGCGGTACAGGTAAATATCAAAGTCGGTAAAACGGCTGATATTATAGTAAACGGCTTGTTCCTGCTGCTGGGCGAGCGGGGCCGTGGCTTCTGCTCCCTCCTCAGCCAAAGGAGCCCCCTTTGCTTGTTCGGCCTGTCCTTCAGGAGCACCCACCGCGCTTTCGCCTAAAGGCTTTATATCCTCCTGCCCTTTTTTACCACCGCCCCGTTCAGGAGCCTGGGCTGTTTCAGGGGCGAAGCTTTCCGCAGAAACGGCATCGCTTACAGGATAATCCGTTACTTCGGAAGTGCCCGCAGCCTTTTTGCCTCTGCCTTTTTTGGCAGGTACAGGTAAGGCCGCCTGCTGATCGTCTGCCAGGGTAGCTGCGCCTTTTTTACCTTTCGCCCGCGGCGAAGCAGCTTTTGGAGCCGCTTCTGTTGCAACAGCTGTACTGTCGGCTTTGGCAGTGGTTTTTCGTTTAGGCACCTCCGTTCCGAGCTCGCCCGGCAGCGAAGTGCCTTTAGTGCTTGCCCTGGGTTTAGAAGCTTTTGTTTTGCCTGTTAAATCAATTGTTTCCTGTCCCAGATTTTCCTTCTGTTCCGTTTTCTTAGCCATTCTGATACTTCCTCATGATGTATTTAATGCCTCTAATTGGGATAAGTACCCAATCTGGACGGTTGTTTAACTCATATCCTAACTCATAGATCGCTTTCTCTAACAGGAAAGTATCTATCAGTATTTCAAAATCTTCCTCCGAAGCTGGTATCACACCTGTTCCTCTTGTCTTGTTCAGATAAGTATGCATAAAGAACCCGCTGGCATAATGGTACCATTGCTCTGCCCACTGCTCCAGGTAGCTTCCATCTTCTTTACGGAAATTATCCTGCTGGAACAACGCATTGTAAGCTGCATAGTGGAAAGAACGGATCATACCGGCCACATCGCGTAGCGGAGACCTTTTTAGACGACGCTCACTGAAAGCACGTGCCGGTTCTCCTTCGAAGTCGATAATAACAAAGTCCTTACCTGTGAATAAGACCTGCCCCAGGTGATAATCGCCATGTGTACGGATCTTTTGTGTATCTATTTTTCTGGAGAATACCCTTTTCAGGCGCTCCAGAATCTCCTGGCGCATTTTAAGGATTTCCTCTGCTTCGGCCTTCACGTTTTCCGGCAACTTAGGCAGGTGCTTTTTCAGGCTATCGAAGTTGCTTCTAACCAGTGAGGTAAGAGAAGAGTACAGCGAACGCTGGTAGTGCAGCGAGAAATCTTCCGGCTCAAAATCTTTTTCATCCTGTATAGATCCCAAGGCCAGGTGCATCTCAGCTGTGCGCAGGCCAAGTAGCTCTATCCGCTCAACAGAAGCTCCACCTAACTGCATCTGTACCGTTTCAGGTGCCTCGCTGAATGCAACCGGCTTCGATAAGGTTCCCAGCGTCTCCGCCACCTCTACATGATCTGTATGTGTTTGCAGGCGCTCGAAAAAGCGCTTCAGGGAATCTTCTACATATACCCAGGCATCGCCCTGGTTCGGAACCTGCTCTTGCAGCATAACCAGTACCATGGGTGCTTTGCCCTGCTCCTGGTGCTCGATAGAACCTAAGTAACGTGGCACATGCTTAAAGCCTACACCTTCGGTAAGCATGCGCACAATTTCCACATCCGGGTTCATGGCCCGGTCCAGCTTACGGTATACTTTCAGGAAGAACTGATTTTCGTAAATGACAGAGGTATTGCTCTGTTCGGCACCAAGTATACGCGAGTTCAGTTGCCCTACTTCTTTCAGCTTAGCGTTAACAGACTTATCGCTGATGCCTACCAGCTCTGCATCGTCTGATTTCAGGCTGCGGCGCTTGGCCATCATCTGCAACAGTAGCTGGCGATAGTCTTCTGAATAAAGCGCGTCATATAAAATACCATCCTGGCCGTCTAATGTCACGCGGGCAATTACACTGGCAGGATAAGTACTGATCAGTTCCTGCTCCTGCTCACCTTTTGCAAAAGCAACTGTTAGCTGGTACAGTTCAGGCAAGCCTTCGTTGTAGTTTACCTCCACAAAAAGAAGTGCAGCACCTTTTTCACCCACCTGCAAAGGAGTACTGTTGATAATCTGCATGCGCTGAATAGTGCGGGCTTTGCCTCCAAACCAGCGTCTGTTCACAATGTAAGGAGGCAGCACTTTGCTCTCTAATGTCTTTAATGATTTAGCCGGAAGCGGGTTGCTTAAAGACGTTAATTGTGCAATGGATTTCTGCAGGTCAATGCCAGCATTCGCCGAAGCTTCCTGTGGCTGCATCTCAAACCAGTAGTAGCCATGTGCTCCAATAGTGAACAGGTAGCTGTCATCTTTAACTACCGGAAATTTGTTCTTACTGAAAACTTCAACAGGAACATAACCTTTGAATTCCGGTATGTCCAGTTCAACTGCTTCCGGGAAGCGGGACAGGTTAGCAATAACCAGTATATTTTCTTCCTTGTAGGAGCGAATAAAGGCCAGTACTTTAGAGTTAGCCGGGTTCAGGAATTTAATGGTGCCACGCCCGAACGCCTGATAGCGTTTACGCATGTTAATCACACGTCGCATCCACCATAGCAAAGAAGTACTGTTGTGCTGTTGTGTTTCAACGTTCACAGATTCGTACCTGTATTCCGGATCAATAATAGCCGGCAGATATAGTTTCTGCGGATTGGCCGTAGAGAAACCTGCGTTGCGGTTATCGTTCCATTGCATTGGCGTACGCACCCCGTCCCGGTCGCCGAGATAGTAGTTATCACCCATGCCTATTTCGTCGCCATAGTACACCACCGGCGTTCCACGCATCGAGAACAGCAGCACGTTCATGAGTTCTATTTTACCCCTGTCGTTGCCCAACAGCGGAGCCAGGCGGTGGCGGATACCCAGGTTGATTTTAGCCATCGGATCGCGGGTATACACTTTGTACATGTAGTCGCGTTCTTCGTCGGTTACCATCTCCAGCGTCAGTTCGTCGTGGTTGCGCAGGAACATAGCCCACTGGCAGTTCTCAGGAATATCAGGAGTCTGATCAAAAATATCGATGATTGGGTAGCGGTCTTCCATTTTCACCGACATAAACAAGCGTGGCATGATCGGAAAATGGTAGTTCATGTGGCACTCATCGCCATTACCAAAATAAGCTGCCGAATCTTCAGGCCACATGTTAGCTTCCGCCAAAAGTAACCTACCCTGGAATTTGCTATCAACGTGGCTGCGCAGTTTTTTAAGGAATTCGTGCGTCTCTGGCAGGTTCTCGCCGTTGGTGCCATCACGTTCAAACAGGTAAGGAACAGCATCCAGGCGGAAACCGTCTACACCCATTTCAAACCAATAATCCAGTATTTTAAACACCTCTTTCTGAACTTCCGGATTGTCGTAGTTCAGGTCTGGCTGGTGGTAAAAGAAGCGATGCCAATAGTACTGCCCTGCTACAGGGTCCCACGTCCAGTTCGAAGGTTCAGAGTCGGTGAAAATAATGCGGACATCCTTGTACTTGTTAGGATCATCAGACCACACATAAAAGTCTCTGTAACGAGAGCCTTTTTTTGCTTTACGCGCACGCTGGAACCAAGGGTGCTGGTCAGAGGTGTGGTTAATAACAAGCTCTGTAATTACTTTAAGTCCGCGCTTATGCGCTTCTTTAATAAAGAGCTTAAAATCCTGCATGTTCCCGTAAGACGGGTTAATGCTGTAATAATCAGCAATATCATAACCATCGTCTTTTAACGGAGACGGGTAAAAAGGCAGAAGCCAGATAGCTGTTACCCCCAGGTCTTCGAGGTAATCGAGCTTTTGCATTAAGCCTTTAAAATCACCAATACCATCGCCGTTGCCATCCATAAAAGCCTTTATGTGCAACTCATAGATAATGGCATCTTTGTACCAATGAATGTTGTCGTCTAACAGGATGTTGTCCTCTGCCATATTGTTTTTGAAGTTTATTCTTTAATCCTAAGGGTGCTTTTTGGAGTTCTGAGTTGAGAGTTAAAAATGATTAGCAGCCATCCCTCCCCAACCTTTCTACCTTTTTAATTTTTACCTCTCTAACTTTCTAACACTCTAACTCTCTAAATTTTCAACTAAATTATCCCAGTCCTGCTGTAACTGTTTCAATTCTGAATACATGCACCGGCATCTCCCAAGGGCGCAGTTCCACGTAATTCCATTCATCGGTCCAGGTATACTTATGTTCGGATAACAGGTCGTGCATCAGATACTGCTGGCCTTTGTTCAGCTTCAGTTCATCTAATGGCACACGTACCCAGCCCGACTGCGTATTATGCGGATCCATGTTGATAACCACCAGCATCCGGTTTTCAAAATTGCTGTCCCACTTGCCGTAGCAGAGAATGTTTGGGTTATCGGCATCACCGAACGCCACATTCCAGGTTGTTTGCAAGGCTGGGTTTACTTTACGTATTCTGTTTATCTTGGTAATTACTTCCCGTATCTTCGTCAGCCTGCCCCAATCCCAATGATGGATTTCATACTTCTCAGAATTAATGTACTCTTCTTTACCAGGCATGGGTTCTGTTAAGCCAAACTCATACACGGGGCCGTACAGGCCATAGTTAGAAGATAAAGTAGCAGCCATCACCACACGGGCAATGTGCGCTGGTTCACCGCCATGCGTAAGGTGCGGCGGCAGAATATCAGGAGTATTAGGCCAGAAGTTCGGGCGGTAATATTCCCGCATATCGGTTTTGGTAAGCTCTGTCACATATTCCCGCATTTCTTCAGGTGTGGTGCGCCATGTAAAGTAGGTATAAGATTGCGTGAAACCAATTTTACCTAAGCGCTCCATCACACGTGGGCGGGTAAAGGCTTCGGCCAGAAAAATGATCTGTGGGTGCTGGCGGCGCACATCTTTAATTACCCATTCCCAGAAATGAAAGGATTTGGTGTGCGGGTTATCTACCCGGAAAATATGCACGCCCTGGTCTATCCAGTAGAGCAGAATGCTTCTTAATTCTTTCCAGAGATTCTGCCAGTCTTCTGTTTCAAAATTAACAGGCAATACATCCTGGTATTTTTTCGGAGGGTTCTCGGCATATTGCACAGTGCCATCCGGCCTCCATTTAAACCACTGCGGATGCTCTTTTACATACGGATGGTCCGGTGCGCACTGAATAGCAAAATCAAGGGCGATTTCAATGCCGTGATCGCGGGCAGACTGAACAAAATTGCGGAAGTCTTCCACAGTGCCCAGCTCCGGCAAAATACTTTTATGTCCGCCTTCGGCAGCTCCAATGGCCCAGGGAGAGCCTGGCTCGCCTGGTTGTGCCGTAACAGCATTATTTTTTCCTTTTCTGAATTCACGCCCGATTGGGTGAATAGGCGGCAGGTAAATCGTATCAAAGCCCATTTCGGCAATGCGCGGCAGCAATCGTTCACAGTCCTGAAACGTGCCGTGGCGGCCGGCTTCCTGTGCGGCAGAACGTGGGAAAAATTCATACCAGGCACTAAACAAGGCTTTCTGGCGCTCAACATCTACTCCAAGTATTTTAGAATAGGTTGTTACATTTTTACGTTCGGCACTGGCATTGTATTGGTCGGTTACATCGGAGCCGGTAGCCAGCTCTACGGCATCGGCAAAAGAAGTGGCATGTTTGAGTTCTTCGGCCCACTTACGCAGTCGCTTCTGCTGGCCTGGTTTTGCTTCAGCAGCGGCCGCTTCTAAAAACTGCGCGCCGATCTGCAGCTCTACAGTGATATCCTGGTTGGCCTCAAATTTCTTTTTCAAGCCTTTTTGCCAGGTATAGAAATGATCGATCCAACCTTGCAAGGTATACTCATAAAGGCCCATGGCATCCGGAATAAAGGTTCCCTGCCAGCGGTCGTTCCCCAGGAACTCCATCGGCACCTCTTCCCATTTCTTCTTTTTAGAATGACGGTACAGTAAAACAGCTTTTACCTCATCGTGCCCGTCCGTAAAAATATCGGCGGATACTGTTAACTCCTCCCCTACTACGCGCTTTACTGGATACTGCCCACAGTTTAGCTCGGGCTTTACATTTTCGATGATAACTCGTTTGGTTCCTTCCAGTGCTTCCATGTATGATTAAGAAATTGCTCTCGTAAATATACTACCTACTGCATGAAGCTTAAATATGTTTCGAACTATATATTAAATTTTTAATAAATTAACTTCATTATTGCGTCTTCAATATTACTATAAGTTATGTATAAAATACTCTAATTAAATTAATAAAGTACAGGTTAATACTTGTTCTTTGCGTGTTAACTAAAATCTTAAAACCTAAACCTCTAGAAGTCAGTTTAAATCTGCTGTGTTTATAAACGTTGAAAAAATGGGAATAACTAGAGAAATAGGTGCAAAATATACGAAAGAAAAAGGCACTACTTTTACTGTCTGGGCTCCGGAAGCAGAGAAAGTAAGCATTGTCATAGAAGGAAAAGGCAATGATATTCCGTTACAGCGTGAAGCATTTGGTTACTGGACAGGGCTTGTAGAAGATGCCAGACCAGGAACTCGTTATTTATATAAACTTAACGAAGACACAGAGCGGCCTGATCCTGCTTCCTGCTATCAGCCTGATACCGTACATACCGCTTCGGAAGTGGTAGACCATGAAGCATTTTCCTGGACCGACCAGAACTGGAAAGGACTACCGCTGGAGCAGATGATTATCTATGAGCTGCATGTAGGCACCTTTTCAGAAGAAGGAACTTTTGAAGGTATTATCAATAAACTTCCTGAACTGAAGGATCTCGGCATTACAGCCATCGAAATTATGCCGATTGCCCAGTTTCCGGGCAGCCGAAACTGGGGCTACGATGGCGTGTATCCTTCAGCCGTGCAGAATTCTTATGGCGGACCAGATGGTTTAAAACGCCTGGTAGATGCCTGCCACCAGGCAGGCATTGCGGTTGTACTTGATGTTGTGTACAACCATATGGGGCCGGAAGGCAACTACCTGCGCGATTTTGGGCCATACTTTACCGAAAAATATAATACACCCTGGGGAGCTGCTCTCAATTTTGACGATGCACATTCCGACCACGTTCGAAACTTCTTTTTACAGAACGCGATCATGTGGCTGCGCGACTACCACATTGATGCTTTGCGTTTAGATGCGGTGCATGCTATACTGGATACCGGGGCAAAACACTTTCTGAAAGAACTACAGGAGCATGTGACTGACATAGAAGAACAGACAGGAAAAGCACGCGCCCTGATTGCTGAAAGCGACATGAATGACGTGCGCCTGCTGACCCCGGCTGAAAAAGGTGGTTTCGGATTAGCCGCACAATGGATGGACGATTATCACCATGCCGTGCATACGCTGCTGACAGGCGAAGTAGAAGGCTACTACATGGATTATGGAAAGCCGGAACTGCTGGTTAAGTCGCTGAAACATGCCTTTATTTATAACGGCACTTACTCGGAGTTCCGCAAAAGAACCCTGGGAAACGATGCAACAGACCTGCCTGCCAAACAATTCGTGATCTGTGCACAGAACCACGACCAGGTTGGTAACCGCATGCTGGGAGAACGCATCACTCAGTTAGTTTCTTTTGATAAACTTAAACTGGCTGCCGGTTTAATCCTGCTTGCCCCGTTTACGCCCATGTTGTTTATGGGCGAAGAGTATGGCGAGGAAAATCCGTTCCTGTTCTTTGTAAGCCATACAGACAAAGACCTGGTAGAAGCAGTACAGAAAGGGCGTAAAGAAGAGTTCTCGGCATTTGCCTGGGAAGGCGAAGTACCAGATCCCCAATCGGAAGATACTTTTCGGAAGTCGAAGCTGCAGCACAGCTACAAGCATAACGAAAAGCAGAACCAGTTACGGGAGTTCTATAAAAAGCTTATACAACTGAGAAAAACCTCACCAGCTCTGCAAAAGCTAAGCAAGCAAAACCTGGAAGCCTATTTTAACGAAGACGAAACTGTATTACACCTAATTCATTTTGGTGGTTCACCTGCCATCTACAGCTTGTTCAACTTCAGCGATCAGGTACAGGAAATAGACCTGGATCAGTCGCAGGGAAAAAACTGGGAGGTTGTGCTGCACTCTGCCGCACAGGAATGGGGCGGTACAGGTGCTGAAACCGATCTGAGTCAGGGCAAAACCATAAAACTACAACCCGAATCACTCCTTATACTACAAAGTAACTAATGAACAAATACATCTGTGTCCACGGCCACTTTTACCAGCCACCAAGAGAGAACCCTTGGCTAAACGAAGTAGAAATTCAGGAATCTGCCGCACCCTTTCACGATTGGAACGAACGAATTACAGACGAGTGCTATGCCCGTAACTCCGCATCCCGCATTCTGGATGCCGAAGACGCCATTGTGGACATTGTAAATAATTACTCCCGTATCAGCTTTAACTTTGGCCCCACCCTGCTGGAGTGGATGGAGAAGAAAGCCCCTGAAACTTACCAGGCGATACTTGAAGCGGACAAGGAAAGTCAGAAGCTTTTCTCAGGTCACGGTTCAGCTATAGCACAGGTATACAACCACCTGATTATGCCGCTGGCCAACCTCCGCGACAAGCATACGCAGGTGATCTGGGGAATTTACGACTTTAAAAAAAGGTTTGGCCGCGATCCGGAAGGCATGTGGCTGGGCGAAACAGCCGCCGACACAGAAACGCTGGAAGTATTGGCTGAGCATGGGATCAAGTTTACAATTTTATCACCTTATCAGGCTAACCGTTACCGGAAAATTGGTGAAAAGGAATGGCACGACGCTGTTGGGGCAAATATTGACCCCCGCAGGCCATACCTGTGTAACCTGCCTTCCGGCAAAACAATAGTGCTGTTTTTTTATGATGGCCCGGTGTCGCAGGGAATCGCTTTTGAAGGCTTGCTGAATAACGGCGAACGCCTGAAGAGCCGCCTGCTCAGCACCTTCGATAATAACGACGCGCCACAGCTGATGCACATTGCCACCGATGGCGAAACCTATGGGCACCATCACCGCTTTGGCGAAATGGCACTCTCGTTTGCGCTTGATCGCATCGAAAAAGAAGAGCAGGCAAAACTTACCGTGTATGGCGAGTATATTGAGAAGTTTCCGCCAACGTACGAAGCGTACATTACCGAAAACACCTCGTGGAGCTGTGCACATGGCGTGGAGCGCTGGCGCAGCGATTGTGGCTGTAATACCGGCGGAAACAGCGGATGGAACCAGGCCTGGCGTGGTCCTTTGCGCGCATCCTTCGATTGGGTACGCGATGAACTGGAAGGGTTGTATGAAGAAGAAATGACGAAGCTGGGTGCTAAGCCCTGGGAAGCCCGGAATACGTACATCCAGGTGATTATGGATCGTTCGAAAGCAAATGTAGAATCCTTTATAAAATCACAGACAAACAGGGCACTTACGGCTGAAGAAAAATCTACTTTTCTGAGACTGCTGGAAATGCAGTACCATACCCTGCTGATGTATACCAGCTGCGGTTGGTTTTTTGATGAAGTGACAGGCATAGAAACGGTACAGGATATCTTTTATGCAGCCAGAGCGCTACAACTGGCACATGATATCAGTGGTGGCAAAGACTATGAGACAAAATTCCTGGCCTTACTGGAAAAAGCCAGGAGCAACAGACCGGAACAAGGCACTGCCGCTGATACGTATGTAAAGGTGATCAAGCCTACTGTCATAGACATGCTACGGGTGGGCGCACATTATGCCGTTGCCTCGCTGTTTGCCAAAGATCCGGAACACCTGAACCTCTACAGCTTTAAGGCAGCTTCAGATAAATACGAGCTACTGGAGGCAGGCCGGCAAAAACTGGCAATCGGGCGCGCAAAGATTCGCTCCATCATTACCTGGGAACAGGTAGAAATCACTTTCGGTATCCTGCACCTCGGCGACCACCAGCTGTTCGGTGGCGTACGCGAATTCATCAGCAAGGAAGCTTTTGAGAAGCTGCACCTGGAACTGGCCACCTCTTTTAACAGGGGCAGTATAAATGAAGTTATCATGCTGCTTGATAAGTACTTCGAGTCGCACAATTACTCTTTCTGGCACTTGTTTAAAGACGACCAGAAAAAGATTCTAAGCAAGGTTTTAAGACATACCTTAAACGGCATCGAAAACGACTTGCAGCATGTGTACGACAACAACTACCCGCTCATGCTGGCCATGTCGTCGCTTAACCTGCCACTACCACGGCCCTTGTACCTCACGCTGGAATATGTCGTAAACACTAAACTTAAGCGGGAGCTGACAGCACAGGAAGTGGATATAAACGAAATAAAGAAACTGTTTCGTGAAGCTGCCAGGATGAACATTGTGCTGAACTTGGAAGTGATGGAATACGAGGCAGCGCAGCTGGTTGCACGGCTTGCCACACAACTGGAAGAGAAAATAGATAACATCTATAAAATGCACCTGCTCGTGAACCTGCTTAACACACTAAAAGATTCTCCGTTAAAGCCAGATTACTGGCACGCACAGAATACTGTGTTCCGCCTGAAAAACACCGTTTATCAGCACTTCAGAAACCTGAGCAAAAAGAACGATGAAGTAGCGGTATACTGGTGTGAGAAATTCGATGAATTATTTGATAAACTTAATTTTAAAGCTTAGAACGCTATATGGTATATATTCCGTCAGCCACTTACAGGCTACAACTATCTCCGAAATTTAAACTGGAGGAGGTACGTAAGCTGATTCCATACCTGCACGACCTGGGAATCAGCACCATTTATGCTGCTCCTTTTTTTACTACAAAACCAGGGAGCGAGCATGGTTACGACGTGGCAGATCCGCATGAAATAAATCCTGAAGTGGGCACCCTGGCAGAACTGCAGGAGATCTCCCAGGAACTGAAGAAGCACGGCATGGGCTGGCTACAGGATATCGTACCTAATCACATGGCCTACCATCCTAAAAACAGGTGGCTGATGGATGTGCTGGAAAAAGGTCAGAAATCAGAGCTTTACAACTTCTTCGATATAGACTTCACACATCCTGACTTCGAAGGAAAACTGATGGTGCCTTTCCTGGGTGAACCTTTGGAAGACATTCTGAAGCAAAAGCAAATTAAAATAATGTTTGGCGAGAACGGGTTTCAGGTAGCCTACTTCGACAACATGTACCCGCTTAGTATTTCTGCTTATGATACCTTGCTGAAGCAGATTGCAGAGCATATTTCTGATGATAAAGCGCAAGCTTCTTTTCAGGGGCATATCGGTTCTATTTTCAGAATGATACAAAGCGATAAAATTAATGTAGCGGAATGGTCGCAGCAGAAAATGGCACTGTATGGCGATGCCCAGAAAAATGCGGCAATTCAGCAAGCTGTTGACCAGGTGCTGGAGCAGCTGAACAACGATGAAACGGCACTGCAAAATATACTGGACCAGCAGTTCTACCTGTTATGCAACTGGCAGATCACAGAAGAGAAGATCAATTTCCGCCGTTTCTTTACTGTAAACGACCTCATCTGCCTGCGCATGGAAAACCAGGATGTTTTCGACAGGTACCATGATTTTATAAAACAACTCACTGACCAGGGGATTTTCCAGGGGCTACGTGTAGACCATGTGGATGGACTGTTTGATCCTGATGGTTACCTGGAAAAGCTTCGGGCTATGGCAGGTGAGGATAAATACCTTGTCGTGGAAAAAATTCTGGAAGGCGAGGAAAACCTGCCCGAGTACTGGGACATTCAGGGCAACAGCGGCTATGATTTTCTGGCCTGGGTAAGCAACCTGTATACCGATGCTACCGGAGAACGCAAGCTTACACAGCTATACCGCCGTCTGGTGCCCGGAGCCCGTACCGATTATGAAAAGCTTGTTTTCGAGAAGAAGATATACATGCTGGAGCACCACATGCAAGGCGAGCTTCAGAACCTGCTGCGCATCTTAAAAAACAGCGACCTACTAACAGATGCTTATACCGATGAAGAGTGGAGCACAGCGCTGGCTACCCTGCTTTCGTCTTTCCCGGTATACCGAATCTATGGCAACAAATTTCCTTTATCAGAAGAAGCAATAGAGATTATAGACAAAGCTTTTGACGAAGCAGCCAAACGAACACCCGAAGCCAAAGCGCAACTAAACCACCTGCGCACGCTGTTCGACCACGATGCGCAGGACTCTGAAGAGCGGGAACAGGCAAAGCTGTACTTTGTGATGCGCAGCCAGCAGTTTACAGGTCCTTTAGCAGCAAAGGGTGTGGAAGACACCACCTTCTATAACTACAACAGGCTCATTTCTCTGAACGAGGTGGGCAACAGTCCGGATGTATTTCACATCAAGCGCAGGGATTTTCATGAGCTGATGCAGTATAAGCTGGAAACTTACCCGCACTCCATTAACGCCACCGCCACGCACGATACCAAACGGGGCGAAGGCTCACGTATGCGCCTGGAAGTACTGAGCGAACTACCCGAAGAATGGGAGAAGGCTGTACAACAATGGCAGGAAATCGCGCAGAAGTATGTAACTGAAGTAGGCCCTACACCCAATGATCTGTATTTCATCTTCCAGACTTTAGTAGGCGTTATGCCTATCGATGGCACTGTAGATGATACCCTGGTAGAACGTGTGCAGGAGTATCTAACAAAAGCTTTCCGCGAAGCCAAAGTAAATTCTAACTGGACAGAGCCTAACGAAGCTTACGAAAGTGCTGTTTCGAACCTGGTGCAAAAGCTGCTGCAGGAAGACAAAGCCTTTTTAGAAACCTTTATGCCTTTCTTTAAAAGAACGGCTCATTTCGGCTGGATTTACTCTCTCTGCCAGACAATGCTGAAAGTAGCCTGTCCGGGTGTACCGGATATTTACCAGGGTTGTGAGCTCTGGGACTTCAGCCTGGTAGATCCGGATAACAGACGTCCGGTTGATTATGAGCTACGCCAGCAGTACCTGCAGGAAATGAAAGCGCAGGAAGAGAAGGATGAAAAAGCCTTACAGCAGCAGTTGTTACAGGACCCTTCGGATGCCCGGGTAAAGCAATACCTTATTTACAAGGTATTGAACCTGCGCCTGCAGCTGAAAGCGCTGTTTGATCATGGCGATTATATTCCGCTCACCTTTACAGGTAAATACAAGGAAAATGTAATTGCCTTTGCACGCCATCACGAAGGGCAATGGCTGATTGTAGCCGTACCCCGTTTACTGGCTGGTATAGTTTCAGAAAACGAACTTCCGCTTGGGGAGCAGGTATGGGAAGACACAGGAATCAAATTACCGGAAAGCGCCCCTAAAAATTGGAAAAATTTGTTCGGACAAGGAGACCTAACAGGACAAGACTCTTTAGCTCTTGCCCTGATATTTGACACCTATCCGGTAGCACTTTTAATAGCAACAGAAGCATGATAGTACACAGGAGAAGCAGCGGCGTTTTATTGCACATCACCTCTCTTCCATCTAAATATGGCATTGGAGATTTAGGACCAGAGGCTTATCAGTTTGCGGACCTGCTATGGGAAGCCGGGCAACGGTACTGGCAGATTCTGCCGCTTAACCCAACAGAAGAGGGATCAGGAAACTCTCCTTACAGCAGCCACTCCGCCTTTGCAGGCAACCCGCTCATGATAAGCCCTGATTTGCTGATAGAGGAAGGCTTGCTGGAGAAAACTGATCTTAAGACAAGTGAGAACTTTGAAGATGACAGAGTAGATTATCAGAAAGCCACTGCATATAAAAGAACCATTTGGCTGAAGGCCTATGAGAACTTTAAAAGCCGTGGCACTGAAAAGCAGCAGCGCGATTTCCAGGTATTTAAACAGGATCATAGCGCCTGGCTACAGGACTATAGTTACTTTGTAGTTTTTAAAAGCCACTTTGGCCAGAAAAGCTGGGTAGAATGGGACGAAGCCATAAAAAAGCGTGAACCGGAGGCCGTACAGCAACTGGCCAGCGAATTGGCAGACGAAATAGAGCGCGAGCAGTTTTTACAGTTCCTGTTCTACCAGCAGTGGAACAGGCTGAAGTACTACTGCACCGGCCGCGACATCACGTTTATTGGCGATATGCCTTTTTATGTGAGCCATGACAGCGCTGATGTGTGGTCGCACCCGCAAAACTTTAAACTGGATGAAGGCGGAATGCCTACAGCCGTTTCCGGGGTGCCGCCAGATTTCTTCAGCGAAACAGGCCAGTTGTGGGGCACCCCTGTGTTCGACTGGCAGGAGCTGGCCAGGCACAACTACGACTGGTGGATTCTGCGCATCGAACACAACCTGGCTTTGTTTGGCTTGCTGCGTCTCGACCACTTCCGGGCCTTTTCTGCCTATTGGGAAGTACCAGCTGGAGAGGAAACCGCTATTAACGGGAAGTGGGAGAAATCTCCGGGTGCCGAAATATTAAGCATCCTGCGCGAGCGCAAACCTGAAATGCCGATTATAGCGGAAGACCTGGGTGAAATAGACCAGCCGGTGCGCGACCTCATGCAGCAGTTCGATTTGCCGGGCATGCGCCTGCTTATTTTTGCCTTCGGCGACGATCTCGCCTTTGACAGTTCCTTCCTGCCGCACAATCATATTAATAACTGTATTGTGTATACAGGCACCCACGACAACAGCACGGTACGCGCCTGGTACCAGGAAGAAGCAAAAGCGGCAGACATCAAGCGCCTGCGCGAGTATAGTGGCCATGAGTTCAATGAAGAAAATGTGCACGAGATAATGAGCCGCATGGCCTATATGTCGGTAGCTCAACTGGCTGTTGTTCCGATACAGGATATACTTGGTTTAGGAGCTGAGGCCATTATGAACAAACCCTCCACCGCCTCCCACAACTGGGAATGGCGCTTACAACCGAAGCTGTTCCGCAAAACAGAGGCTCACCGGCTCAAGAAGCTGGTGCAGATATATGGCCGGAAATAAAATAAAAGAGGCTGTCTGAAAAGACAGCCTCTTTTTATAGTGAAGAAAGCTAAAAGTAAATTCTTAATCCCCTGTGCCTGCTATAGCATCGTCAGGAGTGTTTGTATCAGTGCTATCCTGCTCCTGATCAAAATCGACTGTTCTTAAAGGAGCATCCAGGTGCTTCTCGTGTACCAGCTCAGCCATAGCATTGGCATAATCCAGGTACTGCGAGGTATAGGCATTGTCTGCAGCATGTACATACATGGCAGTTTTTCCTTTTACGGAGTTGATAATACCCTGGTGTTCTTCCATAGGCAGTGCCGGGCAGCCAAGGCTTCTTCCTAAACGCCCGTACTGCTCAATAAACTCTTCGTTGGCGTACTCTGCCCCATGCATAACAATACACCGATCCAGGGCATTAGAATTGTATGCCTCATCCAGGCCTTCCAGCTTCAGAGAAAGGCCATGTTTGCCATAGTAGATGTCCTGCGTTACATAAAACCCTACACTGCTCATATATGAGTTATTATCGTTAGAAAAAGTCTCTGCAAACTCTTCGCCTGAATTTCGTCCATGCGCTACATAGGTATGGTGCAGTATTTCCTTATTTTCAATGTCCACTACCCAAAGCCTCTTCTCTCTGGACGATTTTGTAAAATCCACTATCGTGATTACTGGCTTTTCAGACAATCTGCCCTCGTGCTTCAGATTATAATAACCAGCCAGCGCATTATTGAAAACTTCGTACCGCAGCCCCTCTTCCTGCAAATGCATTTCGTTATAAAGCTCATGCGTCAGTTCTCCAAACTGCATCACTTTATAGTCTGATATGTTTGCCTTGTAGCGCTTAATGTCTTTGCTTGTAGCCGAAACTCCCAACGGAGAAGCTACAGGCGATATAATGAGAGGTGCAAAAAGCGGAATGAAGCCTTTAGCCACCTTTTTTGTTCTCGCTTTCCATCTGATCCTTTTCATATATTCTCCTGCTGATTCTCTCTAGTTTACGACCAGCCGCCGCTGTTGTTTATTAGCGCATGATTATCAATCATATATATAAATAAATCTAAAACAATTACAGTATTAAGGCATCATTTTTGGTCTTGTTGGTGTTATACAACAAAAATGAGCCGTATTGAATAACATGCAGAAAACAACGATAAAGTATTTACCACTCATCAATTTTTTAGTACTGGTGCTGCTGATCACGGGTTGTGGAGGCCCGCAGGCACTGCGCCAGGTTTTCACAAAACAAACTCCCTACGAGCGCTATGCATCCTCGCTGAAAGATGCAAAACTGGATCAGACAGCTTTAGGGAAAGCATGGGCAGAGGCCGGTGAAAAAGCATTACAGGACTCACTTACAGTTACCCTGCCGTTTAAGGAGACCGGGTATTTTGCCGCAGAAACACCCATGGCTACCAGTTACCGCTTTGAGGCAAAGAGAGGCCAGAAAATTGTTGTAAACCTGGAAACCAGGTCGAAAGAAGAGATGAAAGTATTTATGGACCTGTATAAGCTGCAGCCTGTGGCAAAACACGTGTCTTACGCCGATACAGCTGCAGTAGCCATAGAATATGAGATTGAAGACGACCTGACTCACCTGTTGCGGGTGCAGCCGGAACTGCTGCGTAGCGGTCAGTACACTATCAGCATTATATCGCAGCCTACGCTGGCTTTTCCGGTACCCAGCAAAAAGAACAGGGGCATCGACAGCTTTTGGGGCGACCCGAGAGATGCAGGCACACGCAACCACGAAGGCGTAGACATTGTGGCACCACGTGGAACTCCTGTCGTAGCTTCGGTGCCCGGTATTGTTACGCGCGTTGGCACCAACAAATTAGGTGGTAATGTGGTATGGCTGTCCGATGCAAACCGGCGCCAGAACCTGTATTATGCTCACCTCGACAAGCAGCTGGTTACTGCCGGGCAGCGTGTAAATATAGGCGACACCTTAGGTTTAGTTGGAAATACCGGCAATGCCAGAGGCACCACGCCTCACCTTCACTTTGGCATTTACCGTTCGGGCACGGGTGCTACCAATCCTTACCCATACCTGCACATGCCATCGCAAACACCTCCGGCTATTACAGCTGACTTAAAAAATCTGGGAGGCTGGCTGCGTGTTTCTACCAGATCAGCAAATACCAGGTTGCTGCCATCCACTAAAAGCAATGTGTACAGAAGCCTGCCTCAACACACCCCTTTGCAGGTAATCGGGGGCACGGGCAACTGGTATAGAGTGAGCTTGCCTGACGGCACAGAAGCCTACATTGCCAATAGTGTGGTAGAAAGCATTTCCAAGCCTGTCCGGTACGAAAAGCTGGCAAAGGAAACAGATTTGCTGGATGAAGCTCATCCGCTGGCTGCACCCAAAGATAGCTTGTCTTCTGGTTCCAGTGTGGCAGTTCTTGCTACTTTTAACGATTTCAGACTTGTCAGAAACGAGGCCGGAGAAACAGGATGGATACACGAAGACTCACAGCTCTCCACCCGTTAAAACCTGGTGAAGCTTCGAATCCCGGCAACACGACAGAAAGAACAGCTTCAGGCTGTTCTTTCTGTTTTTCAACCTTTTGGCAAAGCACCTAAGCTAGGTAATCCATCTGCATGCGTTTAATCAGGTGTACGTGGGGCCATTATAGCAGAAAAACTGAGGCGATGGTCGGCATTTCTATTATATTTACATATATAAACCTAATCTATTTATTTAAAACAACGGAGAATACAGTTTGAAATTAGCTGCTATCGACATTGGTTCTAATGCTGCCAGGTGCCAGATATCCAATGTTCTGAACCAGAACGGAAAAGTAATCTTTAAACGGGTAGAGTACATCCGGTATGCCATTCGTTTCGGCGAAGATGTATTTAACACCGGCTTTATCAGCGAAGAAAAAATACAGAAGTTCATCAAGCTGATGCAGGCTTTTAAACTTCTTATTGATGTGCACGATGTAGATCATTTCATGATTTGTGCAACCTCAGCTATGCGCTCTGCTTCCAATGCCCCTGAAATTATACAGCGCATTCGCGAAGCAGTTGGCATGGATATACAGGTAATAGGCGGAGAGTCTGAAGCCGATCTTATTAATAAAGTAATCCGTAATTTCTTAGACGACCGCAATTACCTGCACATAGATGTTGGCGGCGGCAGTACCGAGTTCAACATCTATGTAAACCGCGAAAAAATGGCTTCCCAATCGTTCGAGCAGGGCTCTATCCGACACATGCATGGAGTAGACTCTCAGGAGTTGTGGAACAAAATGCGGGTATGGATAGAGGAGAATGCACGCAAGTATAACCTGAGCCGTGCCATTGGCACAGGCGGTAACATCAATAAAATCTACGACCTTTCCGGTAAGCTACAGGGAAAACCGATCTACCGGAAACAAATAGAAGAGATTGCCGGCAGAATTGCCGGAATGAGTATGCAGGAACGCCTGACCGAGCTTTTACTGAACCCGGATCGTGCAGATGTTATTCTGCCTGCCGCAGAAATTTATCTTTCGGCCATGAAGTGGGCCAAGCTGGAATGTATGCTTGTGCCGGCAGTAGGCCTGAAAGACGGTATGATTCATGCCCTTTATGAACAGCATCACCCGGAAAAATTCATTATTGACAAGATCAGCAGATAAACAGCAAAGGCGGCCCTCTCAGGCCGCCTTTGCTGTTTATCTGCTATGCTTTAGATCAGCTCTACTTCTTCCTGCTGCACTTCGCAATACGATTTGGCATAGAACAGCTTGTGAATATCTACAACCTCTTCGTTTGCCGAGGTACGCTTTTTCACATACGTACCATCTTCGCGCATGATGTAAGAATTCTGGTTATCGAGCAGGTTATAATACAGTATATTCACAGCCTCCCGCTTCAGCTCTTCGTTCACAATCAGGAAAAGAGCTTCTATACGCCTGTCGAAGCTTCGCACCATAATATCGGCACTTCCACCGTATACCTTAGGGGCGCCATTGTTATGGAAATAGTAAATACGGCTATGCTCCAGGTACTCCCCTACAATCGACTTCACAAAAATGTTCTCGCTTAAATCTTCGCGGCCTGGACGAAGACAGCAGATACCCCGCACAATTAACTTTATTGGCACACCAGCTTTAGATGCTTTGTAAAACTCCTCAATTACTTCTTTGTCTTCGAGCGAATTGATCTTGATTACGATGCCGCTTTTCAACCCTTTTTTGGCATTTCGGGCTTCATTGCGAATCAGCTCAATAAGCTGTGCCCGCAGGCTCTTGGGCGAAGTAAGCAGGTATTTGTATTCGTTTGGCCGCGAATGCCCTGTAATTACATTAAAGAACTCCGACACATCGTGTGCATATACTTCGTTGGTGGTGAGCATGCTCACATCGGTATATTGCCTGGCTGTTTGCTCGTTGTAATTACCACTGCCTATGTGCACATAGCGCGTTACCTTCTCCCCTTCCTTCCGGATGATCATCATCATTTTGGTATGGGTTTTATACTTGCCTATACCATAAATCACAAAGCAACCGGCTTTTTCCAATCGCTCTCCCTCTTTAATGTTGCGTTCTTCATCGAACCGGGCTTTAACTTCAAAAAGCACCGAAACGTGCTTTCCGTTCTCAGCCGCCTTTAATAAAGCCGCTGTTACCCTCGATTGATCGGCAATACGGTAAATCGTTTGTTTGATACCCAGTACAGAGGGATCTTCGGCAGCACGCTCAAGCAGGTTTACCACCGGCTCCATGCTGTTGTATGGGTGATGCAGCAGCACATCGTGGTCCTTCAGGTACTCAAACAGATCAATTCCATCAGAAGGCACACTGAGGGGAGTAACAGAGGCAGGCTGTTTAAAACACTTAGACTGAAATTGCCGGTGTTTCACAACTTGCCAAAGCGCCTTTAAATCGATCAGGCTATTGATGGTAAATATGTTTGCGTTGTCGATTGTCCAGCGTTCTTTCAGAATCTTGAGCATGAACTGCGAAGGGTTCCGCTCAATTTCTAAGCGCACTACACGGCCTTTCTTCCGGGTCCGTAGTTTTACCTTAATTTCCTGCACAAAGTCTGCTTCCAGGTCATCGGATTCCTCCAGCGTAAAATCGCCGTTACGGGTAATCCTGAACAGGTTAACCGAAACTATTTCTATGTTCCTGAAAAGCTTCTTTATTTTCCAGCGGATAATTTCCTCAATAGGAACAAAAACAATTTTATCCTTTCGGTTAATCTCATAGAAACGGGCCAGGTTCTGTGGTATCTGCACAAAAGTTACCCTATCCTGCGCTTTCTGGTCGTCTATGGTTCGGGTAACCACCCCAAACGTAAGCAGTTGGTTCATGAGCAGCGGGAAACCGTGGTAGGTATCGTATACCATGGGCGTAAGCATGGGATAGATCGTGTTTTTAAAGTAGCTGTCTACTTTCTTCTGTTCGACTTCCGTCAGCTCTCCTACTTTTAAAATATCAAATCCCTGCTTCTCAAAAAGAGGCTTCAGCTCGTTATTATAGGTTAAGTACTGGTCGTTTACAAAGCGGTGGGCATAATCGAGCAGCTTTTTGCGGAATGGCAGCTCCCGTAGTCCCGAATAATCGAGCCTCTCTTTGCCATAGTCTATGTAGTTATACAAGCTGCCTACCCGAATCATAAAAAACTCATCGAGGTTAGAAGCCGTGATCGCTAAAAACTTTAACCTATCAAAAAAAGTTTTGTTGGTATCTCTTGCCTGATCTAACACACGGTAGTTAAAACGCAGCCAACTTAGATCGCGGCTAATAAATTTACTTTTCTTTATCTGGTCAGAAACCTTATTAACAAGCATGTTTTCCTGGGTATTACAAACTGGCGATGTACTTAAACGATAAAAGCCAGCAAATATTTATATCTGGTGCTTTAAGATAGGGAGAAAGATATTTATTTGTTGTATTTCATCTGATAAATTTTAGAAAGGCGTAATATACCGGAAATGCTGCCTGCCAATAGCATTTAATTTTAGGCCCCTGTTTCGGTTTCTGGAGCTTCCTTAAAACCGCACATTCTGTTCAATTCCGAACACCTGCACAATAGCAAAATTTGGTATTTTTACATTTAAAATGCTGAAAGCAAGATAGTTATACATTTGGCACATCTATTGGCTATATAGCTCTGACAATGTGTATATAAAACTATGGATCGTGAACTTTCAGCCTCTGCCAAGCAAGCCCGTACGCGGAAGCGCATCTGGCAAATAGGATTAGCTGCTGCCCTGGTAGTGGTAGCTGTTCTTGGATTCAGGACTCTGATAAGCCCCAGCCTTAGCCGTGAAAAAGTAAGAACAGCTGTGGTCGAACGTGGCGCTGTAGTGGCAACACTTTCGGCCAGTGGCGTGGTGGTGCCAGAGCACGAGCAGGTTATCACCAGTCCCATACAAGCCCGCATAGAACAGGTGGTGCACAATATCGGCGAACAGGTGTTACCAGGCGATCAGATCCTGCTGCTGGACAAAGCCTATACGCAACTTGCCTATGATAAACTAAAAGACGAGCAGCAACTAAACCAGCATAAGAAAGTGCAGATGCGCCTCAACTTACAAAAGACGCTAAACACGTTGCAGTCGCAGTTAAGCATTAAACAGATGCGGGTAAAAAGCCTGGAGGCAGAGCTGGAAGATGAAAAATACCTGCTGCAGATTGGCGGCGGCACCCAGGAAAAAGTAAAGCAGGCCGAGTTAAACCTAAAAATTGCTCAACAGGAGCTCAACCAGCTCAACCATGAAATAGCCAGCGAGCGGGAATTGCTGATAGCCGATGAGCAGGAGCTTGGGTTTACACTGGCTATGCAGGGCAGATCTATAGAAGAGCTACAACGCAAAATGGAGCAGGCGGAGGTTCGCACTGCCAAGCCGGGCGTTATTACCTGGGTAAAAAACGAAATAGGCAGTACCGTAAATGCCGGTGATATAGTTGCCCGCCTCGCCGACCTCAGCAGTTTTAAAGTACAGGCCACCATCTCCGATACATATGCCGGGCAGCTGAAAACAGGTGGCAGCGTAACGGTGCGGGTAAACGATACCGACTTAAGGGGTACTATCGCATCTGTAAAACCATCTGTAGAAAATGGCATCGTCACTTTCTTTATTGCGCTGGATGAAAAGTCGCACCAGTTGCTACGCCCCAACCTCCGCGTGGATGTTTATGTAACCACTGCCTCGAAAGACAATGTGCTCAGGGTAAAGAATGGCCCTTACTTCCAGCGTGCATCTGCTCAGCAGGTTTTCATCATCCGGGATGATGAAGCAATCAGGCAAGCGACCAGAATCGGGGTTAGCAATGCAGATTTTGTAGAACTGGAAGGCGGCGTGCAACCCGGCGACGAAGTGATCATCACAGACATGCAGGACTACCAGCATATGAACAAGATAAGATTGAAAAAATAAGACACAAGATGTAAGACACAAGACTCATTATTCTCCTCTGCTATATTGACTTTAGATGACTGCAACTATAACAGGTTTTTCGCTACCACTCGAAATAACAAGAAGAAAGTCATTCGTCTTATGTCCTGTGACTTGTGCATCCCCAAAAAAACTATGAAAAACCTCATCATCCTTTTTATGCTGTTTGTACTGCAGCTGCTCTGCACCAATTGTTTTGCACAACCTGCCCAGCGCACCATGAGCCTGCAGGAGGTGGTAGAACTGGCGCAAGAGCAGTCGGCGGCAGCCAGGCAAGCACAAACCAGCCGGGAAAACAGCTATTGGCTGTGGCGTAACTACAAATCGCAGTACCTGCCACAACTGAGCATGAGTGCTAACCTGCCTGATTTCAGCCGTACCATAACACCTGTTACACAACCGGATGGCACCATTGATTTCAGACCTGTTGCAAATAACTACTCTGAGCTTTCGCTAAACCTTGAACAGGTTATCGGAGCTACCGGAGGGCGTGTGTTTGTAACTTCTCTGATGCAGCGCTTCGATGATTTTGATCGTGATCAGAAGCGCTACAATGGCAATCCGGCCATTATAGGAATTGAACAGCCGTTGTTTGCTTTTAATAAATTAGCCTGGGACAAACGGATTGAGCCCTTACGCTACCAGGAGTCGCAACGACAATTTCTTGAAGAAAAGGAAAAAATTGCCGTTAAGGCTACAGAACTATACTTCGACCTGCTCCTGGCGCAGACAAACAGAACAATTGCCACTAAAAACCTGGCGAATAACGATACTCTTTACCATATAGCAAGCGAGAAATACAAACTGGGCCGCTTATCCAAAAACGACCTCCTGCAGTTGCGCCTGGCCGTACTGAATGCAGACCTGGCCCAGGCTCAGGCTACCCTGGATGAGCAAACAGCCACGCTGGCCCTGAAAACTTTTGTAGGATTAAAAGACAGTTTACTCTTACAATTGCTGACTCCGGAACAGGTGCCCGCTACCACTGTTAAAGCAGGATTTGCATTGGCAGAAGCAAGGAAGAACAGGAAAGAGAGCACTAATTTCCGAAGGAGGCTGCTGGAAGCTGAAAGTAAAGTAGCCAAGGCGAAAGGAGATAACGGGCTAAATGCCAGCCTTTTTGCAACATTCGGCCTAACCAACAGCGGCGGCAATTTTACAGATATTTATACTCGGCCCGGCAACCAACAAAGCGCACGCATAGGCTTCAGTATGCCCATATTAGATTGGGGCAGGCAACGCTCCGACATTAAGGTAACAGAGCTGAACCGGCAGTTGGTGCAGTATACAGTAGAACAGGAAGAGGCCACTTTCGAACAAGAGGTACTTACACAGGTAAACCAATACAACACGCTGAAATCCAGGATTGCCACTACTGCCGAAGCAGATGCCATTGCCCAGGAGCGGTATGATATCACCAAAAGCACCTTTGTGATAGGCCGCATCAGCATTACAGATTTAAACATCGCCTTATCAGAAAAAGACCAGGCCAGGCGTGCCTACATTATTTCGCTTAGCGAGTTCTGGAAAGCCTACTATAACCTGCGTCAGCTCACGCTGTTCGATTTCGAACGCAATGAAGCGCTAAGGGCGGAGGCGACCAACAAAAACTGACATAAAATCATTAACTTAAAAACATATTCTAAAACTATGATTTCCCTATCAAACATCGAAAAGGTTTACCAGACCAAATCTATTGAAACGGTGGCCCTGCAGAACGTGAACCTTACCATACCCAAAGGTGAGTTCGCTTCCATTATGGGGCCTTCCGGCTGCGGCAAAAGTACGTTGCTTAATATTATCGGCCTGCTAGATGCACCTACAAACGGCACCATTGCCATAGATGGCCAGACCATAGCCTCTTACAAAGACAAACAACTGGCACACATCAGAAACGAAAAGATCGGGTTCATTTTTCAGAGTTTCCACCTGATAAATGACCTGAGCGTGATGGATAATGTGGAACTGCCGCTACTCTACCGCAGCAGCATTTCAGCTGCAGAACGAACCAGGCGTGCCAAAGCAGCTTTAGAGAAAGTTGGCCTGAGCGCCCGCACCAAGCATTACCCAAGCCAGCTTTCCGGCGGCCAGCGCCAGCGGGTGGCTATTGCCAGGGCACTGGTGGGGCAGCCGGAAATTATACTGGCCGACGAACCGACAGGTAATCTGGACTCGGTAATGGGAGAAGAGGTGATGAATATTCTGCTTGACCTGAACCGCCAGGACAACACGACCATTGTAATGGTAACACACGACGAGAATATGGCGCATAAAACAGAGCGCCTTATCCGCTTCTTCGACGGGCAGCAGGTGTCTGATTCTAAAGTTTTCGAATTCCAGAAAGTATAAAGCCATGCTGAAAAACTACCTTAAAATAGCCTGGAAGGTGCTCTTGCGGCGCAAGTTCTTTACCTTCATCAGCCTCTTCGGTATCAGCTTTACGTTAATGGTGCTGATGGTGGCCACCGCCTTATACGACCATGCCTTTGGCCCTCAGATGCCAGAACACGACATGGACCGCCTGCTTTTTGTGAACATGATACGTGTTAGCAGGGATGGCGGCTATATGAACAGCAGCCCGCCCAGCTACCATTTCCTGAACCGCCACGTGCGCACAATGCACACTCCAGAGCAGGTTTCCATCAATTCTGTATTCCATACTGTTAACAGCTACATCAACAACCGTAAGCTGGCTCTGGACCTGAAGCACACCGACAGCGAATTCTGGCAGTTGCTGGACTTTAACTTTGTGGAAGGTGGTCCTTTTAGCCAACAGGATGTGCAGAGTGCCAACCGGGTAGCTGTGATAAACAAGACAACCCGTGAGCAATACTTTGGTGATATGGAGGCAGTAGGAAAAACCATTGAGGCTGACCAGGTAAAATACCGTGTGGTGGGTGTGGTGGAAGATGTCCCCGTGCTGCGCCTCCACTCCTATGCTGATGTTTGGGTTCCTATCAGTCTCCGGAGCCAGGATTTTAATAAGCCCGGACTGCACGGGGTGTATTTTGCCACAATTAAAGCACATAAACCTGCCGATGTTTCCAGCATAAAGGCAGAATATGCTACCATGCTGGCCGAAGTGGAGCGACAGCAACCGGAAAAAGGAACTGAAGTTCACTCCTCCCCCGACTCAGTGGTAGAAAGCTTTGCTCGCACTTTTCTGGGCAATGGCCGCGAGTCCGGCCTCCTGAAGTTATATGCGCTGCTGGCAGGGGTAGCATTGCTGTTCATGCTGCTGCCAGCCATCAATCTGGTAAATATTAACATCAGCCGTATTATGGAGCGTTCTTCGGAGATAGGCGTGCGCAAGGCTTTCGGCGCCACCTCCTCTAACGTTATCAGTCAGTTTATTATCGAAAACATCTTCCTGACGCTGTTGGGAGGGCTGGTCGGCTTTGCGTTGTCGGCAGTGGCTTTATGGCTTATTAACGACAGCAACCTGATTGCATACGCCCATCTGGCTCTGAACCTGCGTGTGTTCGCTATAGGGCTGCTGCTCTGCCTGCTGTTCGGGCTACTTTCGGGAGTGTACCCGGCTTATAAAATGTCACGATTA
The DNA here is from genome assembly GCF_005491705.1 of Pontibacter sp. SGAir0037. Lineage (NCBI taxonomy): Bacteria > Pseudomonadati > Bacteroidota > Cytophagia > Cytophagales > Hymenobacteraceae > Pontibacter > Pontibacter sp. SGAir0037. The sequence goes on from NZ_CP028092.1 coordinate 2,665,323, forward strand.
CATGCCGTTGAGGCACTGAAAGGAGGTATAAAATGATACGCCATCTATTTAAACTGATCTGGAACCGGAAAAAGAGCAACTTCTTGCTGATGACCGAAATCTTCTTTTGCTTTTTGGTACTCTTTGCTGTGCTCAGCCTGGTGGTGTACAACGTGCGCAACTATAACAAACCGCTTGGCTTTTCTCATGAGAATGTCTGGCTGCTGAGCATGCGGCCCGCCACAGACTCCACCGCTTTAAACCGACAGCAACTGGAGCAGTTACTACAGCGGGCAAAGGCCTTTCAGGAAGTAGAAAACATTTCCCTTTCCTCCAGCAACTCCCCTTTCTCATTCAGCCAGATGATGAATGTAGTGAAGTATAAGGATAAAGAGGTAACGCCAAATTTTTATGAGGTGCAGGACGATTTTGACAAGGTAATGCAACTGCAGGTAAGCCGGGGCCGCTGGTTTGGAGCCCCAGACGATGCCTCTCATCACGAACCCGTTGTTATAAACAAAGAACTGCAGCAACGGCTGTTTTTAGAAGAAGACCCTTTAGGAAAGCTTATTCCTAAAAACGATTCTGTTAATTACCAGGTGGTAGGCGTGGTCGAGCATTTCAGACCTGGCAGCGAGTATACAGCCGAGGAGCCCGGTATGCTCACACGAATCAACTTGCCTAAAAATAAAGATGCTTTTCACGGAGAGCTTCTGATACGGGTAAAGGCCGGCACAGGAGTAACCTTTGAAGAAACCATGGTGAAAGAGTTCTCAGGCATAACCAAAAACTGGACCTTGGAAGTAACTACCCTGGAGAAAATGCGGCAGAATAAAGCGAAACTGGCAATGGTTCCCCTGATCGCTTTAGGAGTAATCTGTGGTTTTCTGATTTTTAACGTGGCATTGGGCTTGTTTGGCGTGCTCTGGTATAACATTAACAGCCGTAACAGCGAGATTGGCCTACGCAGGGCATTGGGTGCTTCCGCCAGACAGGTATATCATCAGTTTATTGGGGAGGTGCTGGTACTGGCAACGTTTGGGCTACTGCTAGGAATAGCTTTTGCCGTTCAGATACCGCTACTACAGGTGTTCCAGGTAGAGACAGAGGTTTATATGGATGCGCTGCTTATCTCTGTTGGAATTATATACCTGTTGGCTATCAGCTGCGCCTTTTACCCCAGCAAGCAAGCCGCAGCCATACACCCGGCTATTGCCTTGCACGAAGAATAGCCTTTAAAAGCAGCAGGTATTAAGCCTGCTGCTTTTACCTTTAAGTCTTATCTTTATACCCCAATTTTAGCCACACATGATCCTGATTATAGACGACGATGTTGCTGTACGTGTCTCGCTGAGCCTGCTGCTTAAACAAAAAGGGTTCAGGAGTAAAGAGGCTGCCTCAGCGAATGAAGCCCTCCAGCTGGCGGAGCAGTATCCGTTTGAGCTTATTCTCATGGATATGAACTTCTCCATAGAGACTACCGGCCACGATGGGCTTCAGCTGCTTGGCCAGTTTAAAAAGCTCCTGCCACAGATACCTGTAATCCTTATAACAGGCTGGGGATCTATTGGGTTGGCAGTAGAAGGCATGCGTGCAGGCGCAGCCGACTTTATTACCAAACCCTGGAGCAACGAGTACCTGCTGCAGTCGGTGCAAACGGCCCTGAGCTTATCCAGCCATAAAGCAGGTAATGACGAAAGCCTTACCAGAAAAAAGCTCGACCAGCAATACGATTTGCGCAACATTGTAGGCCAGGACCCTCGCCTGCTGCAGATCCTAAAAAAAATCGGGCAGATAGCTCCTACTGATGCCTCTGTGCTGATTGAAGGCGAAAGCGGCACGGGCAAAGAGCTGATTGCGGAAGCGGTGCACCGGAACAGCCTCCGCAAAAATCAGCCATTTGTAAAAGTGAACCTGGGAGGTATATCCTCCAGCCTGTTCGAAAGCGAGATGTTCGGGCATAAGCGCGGAGCCTTTACCGATGCCAAAGCCGACCGTACGGGCCGTTTCGAAATGGCTAACAAAGGCACTATTTTCCTGGATGAAATCGGTGAGCTGGACCTGAACAGCCAGGTAAAGCTGCTGCGGGTGTTGCAGGACAGGACCTATGAAGTACTTGGTGACAGCCGCTCCCGCAAGCTGGATATTCGTGTGGTATGCGCAACCAACCGCAACCTGGAGCAACTGGTAGAGGAAGGGAAGTTCAGAGAAGACCTGTTTTATCGTATCAACCTCATAAAAGTAAAGCTGCCCTCGCTGCGGGAACGGCCGGATGATATTCCCCTGCTGGTGCAGTTCTTTATAAGCAACCTGAAAAGGACATACAACCGTCCGGAGCTGGAGATAAGTCAGAGAGCCCTTTACTGGCTAAAGGAGCTACCCTTGCCCGGCAACATCCGCGAGCTTAAAAACCTGGTAGAGCGGACCGTGCTGGTATCGGAAAGCGAAATTTTAGAGGCCGAAGACTTTCAGGCCCAGGCACAGCAAGGGCCTGCCAAAGCAGGCGATAAAGCATTGCCAGCAGTGGGCACTATGACCTTAGATGAAATGGAGGCTTCCATGATCCGGAAATCTATGCTGTTTTACCACAACAACATTAGCAAAGTAGCCAGAGCACTGGGGTTAAGCCGTGCTGCTTTATACCGTCGCCTCGAAAAATTTGGCATCCCGTATGACATTACAGATTAAGTTCATTTTATTCGCGGTTGTGGTGCATAGCCTTCTGGCAGCCTCAGCTTATCTTTTGTTGCAGGAAAGTCCTTATCTTTTTATAGGTATGGAAGTTCTGGTGCTTGTATCTGTCGTTATTACAGCGCAACTCTACCAGGCTTTTTTCAAACCCCTCCGCATCCTGCGATCCGGCATCGAGTCCATCCGTGACAAAGACTTCTCGACTAAATTTGCACCTGTTGGCCAACGGGAGCTGGACGACTTGGTAAGTGTGTATAACAGAATGATTGACCAGCTACGACAGGAGCGTATAACACAGGCTGAGAAACATTTTCTACTGGAAAAACTGACACAGGCATCGCCGGCAGGTATTATTCTGCTTGGGTTTGATAATTATGTAGAAGCTGTTAATCCGGCTGCAGAACGCTTTTTACAGGTGCAGAAGCAGGAACTTCTGCAAAAGCACCTGCATGAGTTGCCTAAAGCGTGGGCAACAGAGCTGGCTTCTATTAAAGATGGAGAAGCTAAAACATTCAGGATAGACGGAATACGCATTTTCCGTTGCCACAGAGGCCATTTTATTGACAGGGGCTTTCAGCATGCTTTTGTTTTGATGGAAGAACTTACGGAGGCTATGGTTAAGAACGAAAGGCAGGCTTATGAAAAGATTATCCGGATGATGTCGCACGAAATAAATAACTCAACAGGCGCTATTAACTCTATTCTGGACTCTATAAAGTATTATGCGCCGCAGCTTGCCCCGGAAGACCAGCCGGATTTTGAAAATGCGCTGCAGGTTGCCATAGACCGGAACAAGAACCTGAGCAGGTTTATGAGTAATTTTGCCGATGTGGTACGCCTTCCGCAGCCGACTAAGATAACAACCGATGTACACGCAATAGTATACCGCCTGTCCCGCCTCATGCAACAGGAGTTCAACAGGCGCCATATCTGCTATACATTTACACCCGCAGGTTCTCCTCTGCTGGTTTCGCTGGATGAGCAGCAGATAGAACAGGCACTGATTAATATTCTTAAAAATGCGGCAGAAGCCATTGGAAATGAAGGAGAAATACATATCAGGACTGAAACCTCGCCACCACGCATTACCATTACCGATAATGGTGGAGGTATACCTGAGCATATCCGGCCTTTGCTTTTCACACCCTTTTTCAGCACCAAGGAAACAGGTCAGGGCATTGGACTCACGATGATACGGGAAATACTTTTAAATCATGGTTTTACCTTCAGCCTGACCTCTGATGAAGCTGGTATTACTGCGTTTATAATTAACCTGAGCAGCTACTAATGCATGATGCACAATATTATTTTACCTTGAAAACTATCCTAAACAACGCATTTTTTTAATTTTCCTTTTCAGAAGAAGAAATAGCATAATTTTATCAAAAAGGCAATAAATAAGACTACCTCAAACATTTTTTCATTTTTTTCGTAGCCGCACCTGTACAACTTATAAAATTATTTTCTATATTGGACTTATAGTTTAGATGGATATGGAGTACAATATAGTTACAGCACCCAGTTTAGAATTGTTAGCAACCGAAGTTGCTGCATTCCTTCCGCAGGGATGGAAATTAAAAGGAGGAATTTTAGAGCACAACAAAGGATACGCACAGCAGCTTGTGCGAAACCCCTCTGACAGAATAAGGCCTGCCCGAAAGGAGGCCGCTCCGAAGCAGCATCGCCGCATGAAATGGATTGAGTAAAAGACTTTATTTTTTAGCCAAAGGTGATTCACACCCATAACTACTGCCTGCAGTAAGTTTTGGGTGTGTTTCTTTTTAAATGAGTATTGCCATAGCAGCCTGAGCGCGTTTAAGAGCCACTTAATGCAATTGCCTCTCTGTTAGTTCTTCTTGTTTCTAAGCATTTCCAAAGCTCATTCTAAGAAACAAAAACAACATTTACACTACCTCAAACAGCTGTTTAAAACTGCATAGAACAACCACCACTTTTCTGAATATAAGCTGCTTACACCAGCAGTAATTAAAACACGCCTGTCTAGGTAATAGACAATTATAAAAGCTTTGCTTTTAAAGTTTAAACTTGCACCCTTCCAGAAGGCCTATTTTCTTCTCCTCCTTTTCTACAGCTAAGCCTTGCTTGTTGGGCAACATGTGCATGCATTAAAGGCTCACTCAGTCTCAGCTTTGAGGCGCGAATATAACCCTACAAATAATTGTTAGCCATACACTTACACATGGCCACCAAGACTGATTTTCAGAAATTAAACAGAATATCTATTAAAACAGCATCTTTTTCTGGCTTTGCAAGTATATAAGGCTGACAAAATAAAGCAGTATTCCTATAATATAATAAATATTAAAGATTATAATTAGAATAATACCATTTACCGCTGTTTTCAACACTTACACCCTTTATAGCACTAAAAAACAACCATGAGAAGATTTGGATACTTCATTGCTCTTTTGATTTGCTTTACTTCATGCATGACAAAACGCCAACTTGTGTATATGCAGAATGACAATCTGAAAGAGCAGGTGCCTGTGAATACACCAAACCCTTATACCCCTTATAAACTTCAACCACACGATGTACTCTCTGTGAAAGTTCAGAGCGACCAGCCAGAGCTTTCCAGCATCTTTAACATCGTAGACCCTTCCAGTTCATTCGGTTTCGGTGAACCTGGCAGTATGTACATTACAGGTTATTCTATTGATCAGGATGGGAATATTACGTTGCCAAGTGTTGGCAAACTGCCGGTTGCTGGGCTTACCACCAAAGAGGCCCAGGATCTTATACAGAAGAATGTTGTCCGTTATATTCTGGATGCTACGGTAATAGTTAAACTTATAAGCTTTAAGGTAAGCGTGCTTGGCGAGGTTCGTCAGCCAGGCTACTACTACATCTACAACGATCGCGCAAGTATTTTGGAAGGCCTGGCTAAAGCCGGAGACCTAACACAAGTAGCAAATCGACGTAATATAAAACTCATCCGCCAAACGCCGAATGGCTCCGAGACTATTTTGCTGGACTTAACAGATCCTAATCTAACAAAATCACCTTACTATCATTTAATGCCCAACGATGCATTATATATAGAGCCAAGCAAAACTCAGGTTGATCGCGACAACATTATCGTGCTAAACGTTGTATTTACAGCTATATCGGCAGCAGTTTTATTACTTAATTACTTTAAATAAACCAATGAAAAAGAATAAGAAAGAGCATGAGATAGATCTAAAAAGCTGGTTTTTCAAATTCAAGACCAAGTGGTATTTATTTGTTGCATTTGCTCTGGTATCGCTGGCAGCCGCTTATGTATTTGTGCAAAGCTCTAACCGTTTATACGAGTTTAAGGCTACACTCCTGTTAGGGGATCAGCATACCGGCTCTAAAAAGGCCCAGGAACTGCTGGAAATACTGGCAGTACAGGATAAAGGTATTAAAGTGGAAGACGAGATCGGCTTAATCACGTCAGCCGACATGGTAAAGAAAGCTGTAAAAAAGCTTGATTATAATGTATCTTATTTCCAGGTGGCAGATCACTGGCTTAACTCAGCTTTTGACTTAATTAAAAGCGAACAGTATGAATCTGCTCCATACGAAGTACAACTGGATACATCCTCTTACCAGTTAGTAGATGCGCCGTTTGAAGTTAAGATTCTTTCCGACAAAGAATACGAGCTTACCATGAAAGCGAAGAATGTATCGAAATACAGCTTCAGAAAGCATGCTGCCGTAGAATTTATTCCGGAAGTTGAATTTACAAGGGTATTGGAGTTTGGGAAACCTTACAAAGACCAGTACATGAGCTTTACCCTGAACAAAGCCGACCTGGCAGATAACACGCCTGCTAAGAAGTATCTTTTTGTGGTAAACAGCCTTGAGAGCCTGGTTGGTCAGTTTCAGGCAAACCTGGTTGTAAAGCCCATAGAGCGCGAGTCTCGCGTGCTGGAACTTAGCAGCAAAGGCAGTATACCTGAAAAAGAAATTCTTTTCCTGAATACATTGATGGAAGAATATGTAGCGAACGATTTGTACGAGAAGAACCAGAACGGTAAAAAAACACTCGCCTTTATCGAGAGCCAGCTTACACATTTAGAAGATTCTCTGAGACAAAGCAAGCAGGCTTTATCTTCTTTCCGGTCTTCTGAAAGAATTACCAACATCAGCACACAATCGAACATCAGCTATGAAAAGCTATCGCAGCTGGAAGTAGAAAAATCGAGAGTAAGCACCGACAAAGAACTTTATGTTGCTATACTCAAAGATATTCAGCGAAACGATGATGCTTATGAGGCTGTTTCGCCTAACGTTGCCGGTATTACCAACTCGCACCTTGTGAACCTTTTTCAGCGGTTGGCAGACCTGAACCAGCAGAAAGCAGGTTTCAGCGTAAGTGCTACAGAAGATAACCCAAGACTACAGAAGATCAACGGTGAGATCAGAAGCACACGCAATACAATTATTGCCAACCTTAAAAACCTGATCAGTACGGCTGATCTTTCCATCAAGGATATTAACCGCAGGATAGGCGATCTGGAAACAAGATTGGCAAGAGTACCTGAAAATGAGCGTAAGTTAATGGACTTGCAGGGACAGGCTGATTTTATAAGCAAGAAGTATGAATTCTTGCTAGAGAAACGTGCTGAGGCTGCTATTTCCCTTGCTACCAACACCACTGATAAAAAGATTGTGGATCAGGCTACCTTAAGCAGCGCAGGCCCTATAAACGTGAAGCCAAAAATGATTTATATGCTGGCTCTCGTTATCGGCCTGATTATACCTGCAGCCATGATTGTACTGATCGACAATGTGGATAACACTATACAGGGAAAGAATGACTTGCTTAAAGTTACCAACATTCCTTTCTTAGGAGTTATTGCGCACGGTTCCAAAACTGATAAACTGGCTGTAAAAAATACGCCACGCTCAGCTATTGCAGAATCATTCAGGTCGCTCCGCATAAACCTGCAGTATGTATTAGCTGAAACTGATTTTAAAGTAGTGGGCATTACCTCTTCTGTATCCGGTGAAGGCAAAACCTTTACTTCGGTTAACCTTAGCTGCGAGATGGCTATGTCGGGCAAAAGAACCGTGCTGATTGAATCTGATATGCGAAAGCCAACTTTCAGCAAATACTTTAATACAAGCAACGAAGCCGGGCTTTCTTCTTACCTCACCAAAGGCTTACCCTTGGAGGAGGTACTGCAAAAAACCGAAGTTGAAAACCTGGATATCATATCAGCAGGCCCTATACCGGATAATGCTATCCAGCTACTCGAACTTCCAAGAATGCGCGAACTGATTGAAAAGCTGAGAATGAATTACGATTATATTGTTATTGATACGCCTCCTATAGGGTTTGTTTCTGAGTACTTTATCCTGATGAAGCACATGGATACTAACCTTTATGTGGTCAAGCATAAGTATACCAACAAAGACATGCTGGAGCAGATAAATGAGCTTTATGCTTCTAAGCGCGTAAAGAACATTTACACAGTTATCAACGACCTGGATTACAGCAACACATACGAGTATGGCTATAAGAAAAAAGCCACTTACTACTATGTTTAGCAGGAACCTACCGCTTAAAGCTATTTAACCTATACAAATAATCTGGCAGGAGTGATAGATGACAACATCTTTCACTCCTGTATTATACCCTTAATGCTGGGCAGTAACAATGAGTAAAAATCTGGCCTCCAAGGCTGTAAATGGACTTAAGTGGGGAACGGCATCAACCGTAGCTAATGCCGTTATGCAGATTGGGTGCAATGCTGTCATGGCCAGGCTGCTCGATCCGGGTGCATTTGGTCTGATTGCCGGTGCACAGGTTGTACTTCGGTTTGGAAGCTACTTTGCAAATTTCGGCTTAACCAAGGCAATTATACAGAAAGAGCACCTTACGGAAGAAAACGTAAGGGCGGCATTTACTTCCTCTTTCCTGCTGGGATTAGTGTTTACCGTTATAAGCTATCTTTTAGCACCCTTTGCTACGCTTATAGTTGACAATCCTGACGTGATCCCGTTAGTAAAGGTAATGGCGCTTTCTTTCCTGATCAGCGGTGTTTCAACAACTGCTGTCAGCCTGCTTGAGCGGGACATGCATTTTAAAACGCTGAGCATACTGGAAACAGTATCTTATATTATATCTTATTTAGGCGTAGGCCTTACAATGGGCTACCTGGGCTTTGGCGTCTGGAGCCTTGTCTGTGCCTCGCTTTTACAGGTTGGTATTGTAGCCATAGGTGCTTACGCTGTTATCAGGCACAATGTAGTGCTGCTTTTTGTGTGGGAGCATTACAAGGCTCTGTTTGGCTATGGCAGCAGGATGTCTGTCATCAGTTTTTTAGAGTTCCTGAACCAGGAAATTGGCACCATATTAATAGGCCGGACACTAGGCACACACAGGCTAGGTATTTACAATCGCTCGTATATGCTGGTAAACCTGCCAATGTACCAGCTTACCCGTATACTAATGAAGGTAACCTTTCCGTCTTTCAGCAAGTTACAGGCTGATACAAAAAAGCTTGCCAAAGTATATTTATCCAGTATTACCTTATTGGCCGCTATTATAATCCCAATGTGTTTAGGCATCTTGGTAGCTTCTCCGGAAATCATTGCCATTATGCTCGGCGACCAGTGGATGGAAGCTGTGCCCGTGATGCAGGTACTGAGTCTGGCTATACCCTTAAGCTTTATTACCATGTTTGCAGGTATTGTATGCGATGCCAAAGCAGTATTAAATCCAAAGATCGTTTTAACCGTAATTTTTATAGTAATGATCTGCTTCTTTTTTTATCTGCTCAGAGGGTATGGTTTGGTAGGATTTGCAGCGGCTATATTTTTAGGTGAACTCGTACGTATAATATTATATCAACGCTTGATGAACCGCGTGCTCGAGATTTCGTACAGGCAACAGATTTCAATTTATATGCCGGGATTGATAAATGGCATTGTGATAGCAGTAGCCATGTACCTGGTAAGTACTATGATGCGTGGAGCTGACCTGCCTTTATGGTTAATCTTAGGAGCTCAGATTGCAATCGGAGGTATACTTCTCGGAACACTTACCTTGCTGTTCCCGCATAAGCTACTCCGCTCTGAGATTCAGGCCATTCTTACCAGATTTGGCATCGCAGACAAAACAGACACGTATTACAGCAAGATAATACACAAGTACAGAAACTATATTTTAAAGGGAGCATAAATTTTATTGCCTCAGGTTAAAACAAACAGAATATGACGATAGGAGTTAGCGGACCGATTGATTTAAAGTTACTTGAGTGGGACGTGAATAGCAACGACCTGCCCACTACGAATGCTTTCCCGCTTACATCTCATTTTATAAATGGATTACTCAGACGTGGCTTCAAAGTTATAGGCTATACAAGTTCAGGAGAAATAGACGAACCGAGGGTTATCAGTAGCGGTAACCTGACTATTTGTATAAGCAGACATAAACCTCAACCCGGCAGAAGGTTCTTTAAGTTTGAAGTGGAAGATTTGCGTAAAACCATAGAAGCCAATCCTGCTGATGTTATTTGTGCTTTATGGTCTTATGAGTATGCCTGGGCACCACTTAAAACCAAGATACCAACTATTGTGCATCTGCACGATGTAGCTTTCCAGATCCTTCTAAAAATCCCGGATATGTTTCGCCTGGTCAGGTGGATGATTAACTACATTGTTGTTCATAAAGCTACTCACCTGGTAGCCAATTCTGTTTATACATTTAACCAGCTTGGCCGAAGAACCAGGAAAAAGACAAGAGTTATCGACAACTTTTACCCTTACAACCTGAAGCAGCGCTTATCTGCTTCTGCTATAAAAGGAAACTATATTATTACAGTAGCGCAAGGCTTTACCAAACGTAAAAACATTGAAACAGCCATACATGCTTTTTCGATTCTGCGTAAACAGTATCCCGAACTGGAATATTACCTGGTAGGTGTAGACTCAGAAAAAGGTGGTTTGGCGGAACAGTATGCCCAAGCCCATAACCTGACCGACGGAATTCGGTTTATCGGTCCCTTGCCGTACGGCGAAGTTTTTGAGCTGATACAGAAAGCGCAGTTACTTTTACATCCTTCACGTGAGGAATCTTTCGGCATGGTGCTTTTAGAAGCCATGGTTGCTCAGACACCGGTTGTGGGCGGCAAAAAGAGCGGGTATATCCCTCACCTGCTCGACTATGGCAAGGCTGGCCTTCTCTGTGATGTAGAGTCTCCTGAATCTATTGCAGCTGAAGTAAGCAAGGTGCTATCGAATGAAACACTGTATAAAGAGCTGGTTCGGGAAGGCTATAAATTTGCCGAGGGAAATTTTTCTGAAGATGTGATCATTAACAAACACCTGGCTTACTTAAGTGAGGTGATGGGAAAACCAATAGTGCCCCTTACCAAAAGCGCTTCTTCTTCAGAACGCAGGAACCTGATCAGCAATTCGCTACAGACCTGATAACAGAAGACATTTATGAAACTGAATTACTCCTTCTTATTTATTATTCCGCTGGCCCTTATTTGTGCCTCTGATAATATGTTTACAGAGCTGGCTGCACCTAAAAACCTGAACACGCAAGCCTCGCTCTTAAACCTGATCATTAAAGGATCGTCGGCATTAGCATTTCTTTACAGTACATTTTACTTTAAGCGGATGTCGCCATTCATGCGCTTTGCCTTTGGCCTTACCACCCTGTATTTACTGGCTATGATGTTTGAGTCGTATTATTACTACAACTCCATCATGATTTACCCGCACGTGTTTCAGCGGATACTTTTCCTGTACTACATTTATTTTGTTTATACCTTTTATAAAGGAAATTATCATCTGAAGTTCTCGCATGTGGTATGGTTCATCCTGGCTGCGTTCTGGCTCAACGTCATCATTGTGAATCCGCATACGCTAAGTATATCTTCCTTTACGAATCATAACAGGGGCGTACACTCCACCTCCGTATACATGCTGGTGGTCCCTTTCTTGTATTTCCTGAGCCGCTACCTTTACAAAGGAGGCTTCTTTGATCTGTTCATGTCGCTTTTTGTGCTCCTGAACATCTTCTTTTTCCAGCATCGTACCGTTTGGGTATCAACAGCTATGGTACTGGTGGTGTATTACCTGCTTATCAGGTTTAAAGGCAACGAACCGATCAACTTTGTAGGCAGGCTAATGCCCGTGGCTACTGTAATGGTTATACTAGGTATTGCCAGCAGTGCCTTTTTATTCTCGGAACATCCCGAAATTATAGACAAAGTACAGGAAAGCATTTCCGATATCGAGAACATGGATTCTCAGGGCACAGGCGGCTGGCGTTACCAACAGTGGCTTTCATACCTGCCATTTATTGAAGAGAACTTTATGTTCGGGATGCGTAACGAAGGCTTTGAATTACCTATTCAGTTCTACCGGGACGATATAGACCAGCCTGTTTTTGAAGATGGAAACGGACACCACTTCCATAGTTTTTATGTGGATATTTTGTTCTACATTGGTTTTGCAGGCCTGCTCCTGTTCTGCCTGGCTGCCCTTTACGTTATCTGGAAGAGCCTGACAAAGAGATCAATTACCGACAAAGAAATTATACTTGTTTCGTTTGTGAGTACAGGCTTTGTTTTCGGCATCTCTTATGTTTTACCGGCCTTTTACTATGCCTTCCTAGGCTGGGCAATTGCCACTGTCGAAGAAGAACGTATAGAGCATGTTACTTATCTGAAAGCCTTTGCCCAACGCCGGAAAGCAAATTTAATCGCTTTAAAAGAAAAGTTAATTTCATCGTAGTAACCCCTGAACAAGATTTACAGTACTATATATCAACTGTACAATTTACCCTTATATGAGTACTCCTAACACTACTGATATTCTGCACACTCCTGTGCTCCTTATTATATTTAACAGACCACATACTACCCAAAAAGTTTTTGATCGCATCAGGCAAGTGAAGCCAACTAAGTTGTATGTAGCCGCCGATGGGCCTCGCCCGCATGTAGACACAGATCCGGAACGCTGTGCCGAAACGCGCCGGATTATTGAGCAGGTAGACTGGGACTGTGAAGTGAAGACCCTTTTCCAGGAGCAGAACCTGCGATGCGGTGTGGCTCCGGCCAGGGCTATTTCGTGGCTGTTCGAAAACGAAGAAACAGGTATTATATTAGAAGACGACTGTGTTCCTTCTAAAAGCTTTTTCTGGTTTTGCCAGGAAGTACTGGAGAAATACAAGTACGATACGCGCATTATGCACGTAAGCGGTAACAACTATCTGAACGGCTGGCGCCACGACTGTGATTACTCTTATTATTTTTCTGACAAAGTAAACGCCTGGGGCTGGGCAACCTGGCGCCGCGCATGGCAGCTGTTCGACTTCAACATTCCTACTTATCCTGAGCTAAAGGAAAAAGGATACTTGAATGACATCTTCTTAAACAAGATTGAAGCGACCTACCGCCTGAACCAGCTCGACAAAACCTATGCTAACCTTAAAAAAGGCGATGTATGGGATTACCAGTGGGAATTTACCGTATACAGTAATTCAGGCTTGTGTATCATTCCGGAAGTGAACCTGGTTAAAAATATAGGTTTTGGCGAAGATGCTACCCATACGTTTAACCTGCACGACAAGAATGCCTATATTTCGGAGCAGGAAATACAATTCCCTTTACGGCATCCGAAATTTGTTATACGCTCCGTTGAATCCGACAGGCGCAACTTCAATTACCTTATCAAGAACAAAGTAAGTGCGAAGCTCAAGAGCATTTTCAGCCTTTAACAGTGAACTATGAAATTACTTTTATCTGCATATGCCTGTGAACCGAATCGTGGCACAGAGCTGGGCAACGGCTGGAACTGGGCTTTGAATACCGCTAAAATGGGTTATGAGGTCTGGTGTCTCACCACGGTGGAAGGAAAAGAGAATATTATAAAAGAAGTTGAAAAACTGGCCTTGCCGAATCTGCACATTGTATTTGTAGAACTTCCCGCCTGGATAGACAAAGCCTTTGAATACCATTTAGGATTCTACTTTCATTATATCGCCTGGCAACAGCAGGCGTATAAGAAAGCGAAAGAACTGGATAAGGAGATAAACTTTGACCTGGTACACCATGCCACAATCGGCAGCCTGCAGCTAGGCACAGCGCTCTGGCGCTTAAACAAGCCCCTTATCTTCGGGCCGGCAGGAGGTGGACAAGAAGCTCCAAAGGCTTTTAAAAAGTACTTTTACCGCTGGTGGAAAATGGAAGTGGTGCGCTCCTGGATCAGCAAAATACTTTTAAAAACGAATCCTGATGTACGTAAAGCCATGCGCCATGCCTCGCTGGTACTTACAACAAACGAAGACACCTACCAAATGGCTAAAAACTGCGGGACTTTAAACCCTCAGATGTTTTTAGATACCAGCTTACCAGAGGATTTCTATCCGGCAGCTTACCCGGAAAGGGCACCATCGAAAGAGCTGAAGATTTTATGGGTAGGTCGGTTATTTGCCCGCAAGGGGCTACCGCTCGTACTGGAGGCATTAAGCCATGTGAACGCAGCTGTGCCGTTTAAACTCACTATCCTGGGAGACGGACATATGCACGATCTTGTACCGCAATGGATAGAAGCGTATAAACTGCAAGGCAAAGTAGACTGGAAAGGCCAGGTGCCCTGGGAGGAAGTAAAAAGGGCGTATACAGAAAGTGATGTGTTCATGTTCTGCAGCCTACGTGATTCTTCAGCAGCTCAGTTCCTGGAGTCGATGGCTTATGGTTTACCTGTTATCACACTAGATCTGCACGGCGCTAAAAACCTGGTACCTGATCATGCAGGCATTAAAGTAAAAGTAACTACCCCTGACACTACCGCTAAAGCACTTGCCAAAGCCGTAGAACACTTATACTACAACCCGGATTTGCGTGAAGAAATGGGCCGCAACGGCTATGCTTTTTCGAAAACACAAACTTGGACATTAAAAACAAAACACATTGCCAGCTTATATAGTAAATATACCAAATCGGCAATAGAACAACCTATATCGCTAGAACAGTAGCCTTTAAGATCATGATTTATATAGTTATCCCCGTTTTTAACAGAAAAGATTTTACCCGCGACTGCTTATTGTCGCTTCGTAAACAAACAGACCCTAACTATAAAGTAATAGTTGTAGACGATGGCTCTACCGATGGAACAGCAGACATGCTAAAAGAAGAGTTTCCGGAGGTAACCGTCTTATTTGGCGATGGCAATTTGTTCTGGACGGCCAGTGTGAACATGGGCATTCATCATGCCCTGGAGCAGGGTGCAGATTATGTCATGACCATGAACAATGATGTGGAAGTTGCTCCTGACTTTATAGAAAACACATATAAGTGGGCTAAAGTTAAGCCTAATGCTGTCATCGGAGCACTTGAAATGGATGCTGAAACCCGTGAGCCTATTTTTGGTGGAGAAATAATCGATTTTAAATTAAACAGTGTACGCCACCTGATACAGGAACTGCCGAAAGAAAAGCAGGTTGGTATACACCTGGTATCACAACTGCCTGGCCGTGGTTTGTTAATTCCTCGCACCGTAATCGATAAAATCGGGGTATTTGACCAGGAGCAGTTTCCGCATTACGTGGCCGACTACGACTATACGCATACTGCGGCCCGCCATGGCTTTGAGCTATACTGCAACTACGATGCTAAGCTTTATACTTATCCGGAAGAAAGCGGTGAGCGCAAAAACAGGAAAAGCAAAAACCTGAAAAACTTCTACAACCACCTGTTCGATATTAAGGGAGGCGGTAACTTACGCGACTTTACCAGGTTTACGTTAAAGAACTGCCCGAAGCCTTATATACCTTATTACCTGGCTAACGGCTACGCCCGCAGAATATTCGGCTACCTGATGAAGTAGTGTACCAACAAATTCAAATACCGCTAATTCCATTGAAAAAAACTACCTGGAAAGCAAGCATCTTTATCTCTTTTATAGTATTAACAGTACTTGCTTTCTGGGTAATTGTACAAAAGAACAACAAGCCAGACACAGCTTCCGCTCCACCTATTGGCAAATCGACACAGCCTGGCTCTATCGTTATTTCAAAAGGAGGCACTTACTCGGGTAACTGGGAATCCACAGATTCTGAAATACCGGCGGTGGAAATCCGCACCTTTGAAAAAGTAATTATAGAGAATGCTACTATAAAAGGCGCTGGTTACCTGATAAAGTGCTGGGGCTATGATGCCGACGTAACCGTACGGCAGACGAGAGGCTATGGCCTACCCCCTACCCCCTGGAAAGAATATGAAAAGCCCCGCCGCTTCCTGATTGTGAATGACTTTAAAAATGTAGTTGTGGAAAACTGTTATATGGAAAACACGGCAGGCATTTATGTAGGAGACAGCTACAAAGGAAACGGCACAGAAGAGCAAACAGTCAAAATCAGGTTCAATAAGGTTAAGAATATTGATGGGCGCATTCACGGCGGATGGTACAGAGTGCAGTTTGTGCAGTTTAATTTCCGAAATGCCTTGCCTCACGCCGAAATTTCCTGGAATGAAATTACCAATGAGCCTGACAGGTCTCGTGTTGAAGATAACATTAACATTTATAATACCCGTGGCCTGCCTTCGTCTCCGATACAGATCCATAATAATTATATAGAAGGAGCATATCCTTTGCCTGCTACTAGTAAAGAGTATTCTGGCGGCGGTATTATTACCGACTCTCCCGACGCAGACTCCACTTCTTCAACGGCCTTTGTACACATACACGACAACCAGCTTGTAGCGCTTAGTAATTATTGCATTGGCATTGCAGGTGGCAACAACATTTCGGTGTATAACAACAGAGCCATTGTATCAGCTATGTTTGATGATGGTACAGCCTATAGTTCCTGGACAAGCGGTATATGGGCTAAAGATTATTATAAGAGAAAGGCTACCTTTAAAAATAAGTTCTACAAAAACATATTAGCCGTTGCAGGTCAAAAAAGAACCTGGCGCAACGAAATAGCTGATAGC
The DNA here is from genome assembly GCF_005491705.1 of Pontibacter sp. SGAir0037. NCBI lineage: Bacteria > Pseudomonadati > Bacteroidota > Cytophagia > Cytophagales > Hymenobacteraceae > Pontibacter > Pontibacter sp. SGAir0037. Next base: position 2,681,942 of record NZ_CP028092.1, read on the forward strand.
ACTTCCGCTGTAGCACAGGTATACGATAATAACATACTTCAATCAGAAGTCACCAAAGATCTTGAACGAAAAGAATTTGAGCTGTGGCAAGACAAAGTCAACAGCCAACATATTACCTTAGGTCCTGAGACCCTGGCTGCTCCAAATTAGCCTGCTGCTTGATCGCCTACGCTTCTTATACAGTGCATCTTACTATAGCCTGCCTCCACTTCCTAAGTTATTCACTACATAAACAGCTGCTCAAGCGCATTAATCCTATTAGTCTTATTTAAAATCAGCCGCGTACAAGCTCCCTTTATTCTGGATTACCTTCAAACCTGGCGCTGAACAGTTAAAACTTAAGCCTGAAAATTCAGCTATATTAAGTCTCTTCCACACTTCTTCTATTTATAGAAATATTCCATTATACAAATACTTAAGGTTATTTTAAATGCTTTTGTTCCCGTTAAAGCACAATCTTAAATATATTAAATATTAGATTATTAATATATATAAATATTAATAATAAAATTGTGCGTTTTCTATACATATAAACTATTTAATATTCAGAAACAATAATTTTTTGCCATAAAAAGTACAATTTAATTTAGCAATTAATTACATTAAAAAAATATAACTAATTTTATAAATAAAACTTTTTTAAAGATATGAAAATAACAAAAATAACGCTTATAATGCTTTAAACAATGTTTTTTTAACTAAAAAAGCATAGCACTTTTTGCAGTCTATATAAATTAACAAAGAAATTTATCAGATATGTTATTTTTTTTGAAAATTTTCTCTCTACATTTGTAACAATTAATACATGATCTAGCAGATACTTCACAGCAAAAGATCAATGTAATTTTTAAAAGCTTACACCTTAACACTAGTTACTACTTGTAGAAACTAAACTTAAAAAGAAGCAAACTAAATTATTTTAAACTTTCAACTTTTAGCCAAAGAAGATGAAATTAGTAACCTCTTATCAAAAAAAGAGGACAAGCCTTTCTATGCTTGTTCTTTTGATTACCCTACTAAATTGTGTAGTAAATCCTTTCACTGTTAATGCACAATCTTATTCAGGTCCACTCGTAATTACTAAAGGAGGAACCTATTCAGGAAACTGGGAATCTAAAGACACTGAAGTTCCAGCTGTTGAGATTCGTACTAGCGAGCCAGTTATCATTACTAATTCAAATATCCGTGGTGCCGGCTATTTGATTAAAAGCTGGGGTTATGCGGCAAATATTACAGTTCGCAACACAAAAGGTTACGGCGGTACTCCTACAGCCTATAAAGGTTACATCAAAACCAGACGTTTCTTAACAGTAAACAACTTTAAAAATGTTGTTGTAGAAAACTGCTACTTAGAAGGAACTTCAGGTATCTATATCGGTACTCGTTACGAAGGTAACGGCAGCACTTCTGAAACCATCAAAATCCGCTTCAACAAAGTAAAAAACATAGACGGGCGTGTCTTTAATGGCGCCAGAGAACATTCTCAGTTTGTGCAGTTTAACTTCAGAAATGCTATCAGACACGCTGAGATTTCATGGAATGAAGTAATAAACGAACCAAACTCCTCTCTTGTAGAAGACAATATCAACATGTATAACACACAAGGTGTTGCCGGTTCTCCAATTAAAATCCATAACAACTATATCCAGGGTGCTTATCCTTTCCCTGCAAACGCAGTAAAATACTCTGGCGGTGGTATTATCACAGATGGTGACGGAGGTTTAGATTCTGCACCTGCCCATATCGAAGGCTACGAAAACATACTGGTAGGCCTGGGTAACTACAACATGCAAATTGCTGGTGGCAACAATATTAATTTCCACCACAACAGAGCCATAAATGCAGCTATGTTTGCTGATGGCACCAGATACATGAACTACACCACTTCTTTTGCTTGTACTGACTATTACAAGAAGGGCACCACGTTCAATAACACCATGGCTTATAACGTAATTGGCGTAACAGGCCAGACAGGTACCTGGAACAACAACACCATTTACAACACAGGTAATGCCAAACTAGTAGATAATACATATATCACCGGAACAATTACCCGCCAAATGGAAGCTGATGAGTATTCTCGCTGGACAAATAAACTGAGAAGTAACAATGTTGTTCTTGGTCCTAACGGTTCTGCTCCGGTAGCTACTACACCAGCTCCACAGCCAACACCAACTCCTGCTCCTGTAGCTGAAGTCAAAAACCCAACTTCTGGCGGAACCGCTGCCACTGGAAGCACAACTGCAACAGGTAAGATCACCCGTGAGTACTGGTCAAACGTACACGGAAACTCTATCAACGTAGTGCCGTCAAGCAACCCTAGCAACACTTCTGAGCTGACCCTGTTCGAAGCTCCGACCAACGTAGGCGACAACTACGGCCAGCGCATCAGAGGCTACGTAACTGCCCCTACCACCGGCGACTACATCTTCTGGATAGCGGCCGACGACATGGCCGAGCTTTACCTGAGCAGCTCTGAGGACCCTGCCAAGAAAAAGAGAATCGCCCACGCTTCCGACTGGACCAACTCCCGCGAGTGGACAAAGCACGCAGGACAGCAGTCTGCCAAGATCAGACTCGAGGCCGGCAAGCGCTACTACATAGAGGCGGTACACCTGGAGAGAGGTGGCGGTGACAACCTGGCCGTGGGATGGCAGCTGCCAAACGGAGCGCAGGAAAGACCAATAGCATCTAGCAGACTTTCTCCAATGGGTTCTACAGCAGCCCCTTCAACAGCTACTGCTACTCAACCTGCAACTCCTGCAACAACTACAGGAAGCAGCGCAACTGCAACAGGCAAGGTTACCCGTGAATACTGGTCAAACGTACACGGAAACTCTATCAACGTAGTGCCATCAAGCAACCCTAGCAACACATCTGAGCTGACCCTGTTCGAGGCTCCGACCAACGTAGGCGACAACTACGGCCAGCGCATCAGAGGCTACGTAACTGCCCCTACCACCGGCGACTACATCTTCTGGATAGCGGCCGACGACATGGCCGAGCTTTACCTGAGCAGCTCTGAGGACCCTGCCAAGAAAAAGAGAATCGCCCACGCTTCCGACTGGACCAACTCCCGCGAGTGGACAAAGCACGCAGGACAGCAGTCTGCCAAGATCAGACTCGAGGCCGGCAAGCGCTACTACATAGAGGCGGTACACCTGGAGAGAGGTGGCGGTGACAACCTGGCCGTGGGATGGCAGCTGCCAAACGGAGCGCAGGAAAGACCAATAGCTGGTAACAGATTGTCTCCTGTAGGTTCTCTTACTGCTACTGTAGCTTCTAAATCAGTGATCGAATCTGAAGAATTTGACCCTTATTTCTCTGAGGTAACAGCTTATCCAAATCCATTCAAAGATGTTGTGACAGTAGACTTTGGTGCAACAGAGGTTAAATTAACATCAATTGTTATCATGGACCAGACTGGTAAAGTTGTTTACAAACAAGACAACAACTTCAGCTTCGAAAACAACAAAGTAGAGCTTAACCTGGCTAATACAAACTTACCTGCCGGCCTGTACATTTTAAAGTATACAGACGCAGCAGGCCATAGCAGCAGCCAGAAGATCATGAAGCAATAAGTTAATATTCCTAAAAGCGAAGAGGCTGCCCGGTAAACCGGGCAGCCTCTTCGCTTTTAGGAATAAATGACAATATTACAGCTAATGGCTCACCGCTACCTTGTTCAGAAGTTCTTCCTGATCGAGAACGTGCAAGTTCGTATTTTCTGCATTTACTGTAGCTGCCGCTTTTTTCAGATGTTCTGCAAGCCGCACCGAAAGCGCAACTAACGTAAGCGTCGGGTTCGCATGGCCACCAGTTGGAAAAACCGAGCTTCCTGCTACATATAAATTATTCATGCCATGCACTTTACAATCGGCATCAACAACGCCCAATTTCGGATCGTTTGAAATTCTTGTAGTCCCAAGGTGGTGTGCCGATGTATTAAAGCTGGTTATATTCTTTTCTACAAACTTTAACAATTCTGAGGCATTAAACTTAATCTTGCCAATATTTGCTTCGGAGTATCTTTCTGCAAAAATCTTGTGCGCCTCCACAACGGTTGTTACATCTAAATCAGAGAAGGTTATGCTTGCAACAGCGCGCGGCATCCCAAACTCATCTGTCTGATTATCTGAAATCGTGATCCGGCTTTTAGGATTAGGGAAATGCTCCGTCTGAAAATAAAGCCCAAGCGTTTTACTTTTAACAGAAGGCAAAACAAAAGGTAAGCGCCTGTCACTAAATCTCTTTTTAGCTATTTCGTATATAACCGGCACCTGCTTCCAACCATGCTTCAGAATAACTTTAGTATGGTCAACTATTTTGTCTTTTTCTTCGAGCCACCTCGATTTCGTTTTTCTGAATGATTTTTCTTTCAAAACAGAAATCACAAACTTGGCAACGAAAACGGTTGAGAAAAGCGGATCTCTGTGCCCATCCTGATTCTTTGCCTGCTGCAGAAAGAAAATCCCGTTCCCTATTTTTTTAGCTTCCTGTGCTTTATCAGTTATCCACCACCTACGCCTGCAGTAAACCCCTTCGTTATCGGTTTCAAAATCAAATAATATACGTTTTCTGTTACTGGGAGCCACTTCAGCAAAAGTGCCGTTTAAATGAGCCATGTAGTACCTGCCAACCACATCATGGTCGTTGCCAATACCCTGAGGATGAAATTGGTTTTTCGAAGCCAGGAGAATTCTAGGGTTTTCGATACCGCCACAGGCTAAAACATATTGCCCGGCTTTGATTGTGAAAGACTTATCGCGTGTAACAACAGAAACGGAAGAAACATTCTCTTTGTCTGTTTCAGTATTGATCTTGGTGACATGAGCACCCAGAAGAACGGTGATGTTTTCAGAATTGCCCAGCACCTCCGCATAATCTCTGGCAAAATTTACAGGCGTGCTCCAGCGCTCCAGTTTATGCGAAACAATCGCTTCTGTATCGAAACCCTGGAAAATTTCTTTGGCATGGTTAGGAAACTGTTCCAGCGCATTAAAATTGTTGGCCCCAGCCTTACATAATTCCATAGCCCTGGAATAATAAGGCTCAAGCTCGTGGTAAGAAAAAGGCCAGCCACTATAGGGAATCCAATCCCTGGCCTCAAAATCTATGGGATCAAAAGGAATACACCTTCCACCCCAAACAGTGCTGGCTCCACCAAAAGCTCTTCTCCTGTTTTCCTCTAAAGGCTCATGCGAACCTTTTGGGGTAACATACCCTTTGTTCAGATCCTGGTTCGCTACTGTCTCCCGCTCTGTGCCTCCGGCAAGAAGTATAATTTTTTTATTTGTAGGCTGCAGTTCCAATGCCACGCTGATACCGGCAGGTCCGCCACCAATAATACATACATCAGCTTCTAAGAAAGCACTTTCATCTAACTGATTAGCATAAATTATCATAAGCTAATTTTTGAAATTTCAGAGAAAATAAGATCAAGATTATCATTAAAACGAATACCGGACGTATTCTCCAGGAGGTGTTGCGGGCTTCTGGTGCCAATTAAAACACAATCAGCATTTCTATATTGAAGCGTGTAAGAAATTAGTAAAGGTGGTATGTCGCTCTTTGTTATTCCTAATGAATCTAATTTTGAGTTTTGAGATATACTTTCTGAGAACTTCTTACTTGCACGCAATACCTGGTTAGCAATTACAGGTATCTTATTCTTCTTACAATAATCGAATACAGTATTATCTTCGGGCGAATAGGGCACAGATGTTTGCACAATATCAATAGAAGTTTTACTTAAAGCAAATTTTAAAGTTCCTAAATCATTGGTAGAAATACCTATATTTCGAGCCAAGCCTGATTTCTTTATCTCAGCCAGTCCTTCCCCGAAATCCGGAAAGCTATTAAGTTCAGTTCCTTCCGGTTCATGCAACAGAAAAGCATCCAGCGTGGAAGTCTGTAACCTCTGCAAGCTCTTCTGAGCTGCTTGTAATAAATAGCGCTTAGAGTAATTTTTCTTGAAGCCTACTTTCTGGTAAAGCTTCTTTCCTATCTGATTCAAAGGAGATAAACTGCCGGGCAGGGACATGTAAGGGAAGCCTGCTTTGGTTATCAGGAAATAATTATCCCGTTTTCCGCTGATAGCGCGACCTATCATTCTTTCGGCATCACCAGATCCGTAGGTATCAGCAGTATCGACTACGCTTACTCCTCGTTCCAGCGCTTTTGCAAAAAGAAGACCGGCCTCTTTCTGTGTTATACTATTTCCCAACGATGCAATCAGACTGGTTCCGAGTCCTATGGGCGAAAAATTGCTTGCTAAAGCCATCACTATTCTTTTGTTAGCTGATATCCTGGAATTTATTTTGAGTATGGCCTTCCTGCGCTATCTCAGAAAATGAATAAGGAAGGGTTATGATCAGGTAAAATGCGAGGGCGGCACAGCATTAAAATTAAAAAACTGTACCGCCCTCGACTATACTGTTTGGCTTTTTTGAGGCTATTCTTCTACTCCAGCACAGCTACTTTCCGACTGATGCTTAGTCCTTCTGAAGTAATGGTGAGGTTATACAAACCTGGCTGAAGCCGCTTGTTTGGTTCTAATTTTAAATTTAAAGAACCATCCAGGCTCGTAACAACATCCTGTTGCAGTATCTTCTTGCCTGTTATATCCGTCATTAATAAAGTAGCATTTACTTTTGCTTTAAGCCCAGCAACCACAATGTTTGCTTTCGCACCCGGTGCCGGGTTAGGGAACACCTCAAAAGTACCCGCAAAACTTTTATTAGGTTTGGCCGACAAGGTAGTGCCGCCACAGAAATAACCTTCGCCCTGGTTGTAAGAAGAAGCAATTTCTTCTGCTGTCAGAGCTCTGCTGTAGTATTTGAATTCATCCAGGTCCCCATCATAATGATACCTTCCATCCAGAGGCATGTAGCCAAGTGTTACAGGCGAAATAGTAGAGAAGCCACTGGTGTAATCATGCTCTATCTCCTGTACCATCTCGCCATCCAGGAACAACCTGTTCATTTTATCAACTCCGTTTCGTACGACAGCCAGATGGTGCCACTCGCCGTCATTCAGCGCCGGTCCAACCTTTCCCATTTGTTTACCATCATGCGTTCTATCATAAATGACTGATGTGAACTGCTTTGCCTCATTTAGCCCAATCCACCAATGCAATCTGGCATCAGTAGAGTTACGGCCTACGATTACCTGGTTACCAGCAGAGGCTGAAGCAGTTGCGGTAGTCCTGATCCATAGTTCCATTGTAAAACTGGCGTCATTGCTCCAGTCGAAGCTCTCCGAATTATCTAACTGTACTCTTGTAGAAGAGCCATTGAACCGAAGCGCTCCATCAAATTTACCTGGCACCAAAGTCGGGCATTCGTTGCAAACAGCTTTCGTGGTGGTTGTGGCATAGTCGCTATGTATACCAGTTTCAGATTCATCGAAGCCAAAGTAGTGCGTAATGCTGCTTATACAGTCCGGCAACTCTAATTTGCCACCGTTGCCTACCACAACCTGTATGGCTGCAGAGGTAGAGGTATGGTTTTCATCATCGGTTGCCCTAGCCGTTATGGTATAGATGCCATTTGGAGCATCAGCCCACGTGAAACTAAAAGGCTCAGTGGTAGATTCGCCTATCAGTGTATTTCCACGCAGATACTCAACTTTAACCCATCTACGGTTTGTTGTTGTAAACTGCACATTAAAATTAATTTGCTCACCGGCTGCATAGGTAGCGTTGTTTTCAGGAGAAGCGATTACAACAGGTAATACGACTCCCTCCGAACAATTTGGGTAAACATCTACATAATCTTCTGCTGAAAGGCCACCTGCATCTGTTACAGTAAGATGTATTCTATAAAAATAAGTTTCACCGTCACAGCCCATCGGCTCTATAATTGCTTCCGTTTCAGGTTTTGTATCTACAGGTTCCGGGTGGGTGTGTGTGTTATGGTGCAAAACAGTCTGCCACCTGTAACTAAGTTGTCCGGCGCCATGCTCTGCATCCGTTACATTGGCTCTTAGCTGGTAAGTAGATTGCTCTCCAAGCGGATATAAAGTTCCATCCTCTGGGCTTGTAATGGAAACAACCGGAGGAGTATTGTTTACAGCAACGGTCAGGCTGGTTGTTGCAACCAGTCCCTTTGCATCGGTAACTTTCAGGGTAACTTTAAAAGAAGATACGCCTGTTGCTCTAAACGTATGTAAAGGATTTACTTCATTAGAAGTGGTGCCGTCGCCGAAGTTCCATTCAAAAGTAAGTTCACCATTTTCCGGATCAGAAGACGCGCTGCCGGTAAATTGTACTGCCAGGGGCGCCATACCGTATAGTTTATCGGCAGTGGCTACAGCTGTAGGAGGCAAATTATCGCCATAGTAGGTGATTTTATACACGCCTCTGCCATAATCTACATAATATAAACCGCCGGTTACAGGGTTTGTATCAATGCACACCACTACAGAGTTTCTGCCTTTAAACTCTTTAATTTCCTTCAAAGTATTTGATGCGTCGAATACAGAAGTTCTGATCCAGGCACCGACATAGTCGCCGAAGAAGTAGGTGTTCCTGTATTCTTCCGGGAAATCTGTTCCGGTATACCAAACCCCGCCTGTAGGAGAACCACCGGAAAACGGCACTCCAACGACAGATGAGCCCGGACTGTTTATTTCGACGGCCACTGCCTGCTCTCCGTCAAAGCCACCTGTTCTTGTCTGCACAAATCCGTTGCCCCAATCTATCGAAGGACGGGAGTTGACAAACGTTGGTACATTGGCAGGAATAGTCTGGTTGGCATTGCAGGGATTTCTGAATACAGGGCTTTCTGTTTTTCTTACTTGCTGCAGCAACTGGGGGAAAGTAAAAAATTCTATGCCACAGTTGCCCTGCCCGTACAATGGATTTGGGGCCGTTTTATTGGCTATGCTTCTACTTAAATAAGTGGTCACGCCACTCAGGCCTTCATACATGGGCCAGCCGAAATTCATTCCAGGCCCGGTCACCACATTAATTTCTTCATGATCGTTCCAGCCTGTGTCTGAAGTATAAATCACACCGGGTGAAGTCGCACTTCCGGTACCTGGCTTGATCGAAAAACGAAAGGGATTTCTGAAACCAAGTGCCCATACTTTAGAACCAGGCGAAGAAGGATTTGCAGCGTTGTAAAACGGGTTGGAAGGCAAGCCATTGCCGGTAGCCGGATCTATACGTAATATTTTACCGTTTAAAGATTCTACCAACTGAGACTTGTAAGCTCCCACATTTTCTATGTCCTTTATTATTCCATCGGCCAAAGCTTGTTTAGCATAGGTGTCTTTAGCGATATTAGGATCAGTATTTCCTTCAATATGACCATAGTCTGCACCACCAGCCGATGCACCATCCCCTGTGGAAACTAACAGAGAGCCGTCTTCGCCAAACACCAACGATCCTACCCCATGCGAAACATAAAGTACAGGAATGCCAGATGAGATGGTCTCGCCAATCAGCACCTTACGGCTGTTCATATCTACTATTGTGCGATTATTGCCTGGAGAAACGGTATAACGGGTTAACCTGCCGATGGTGGCCTGGTTATAAGTATCTGCACGAGGATTATAGTTGGCAGTACCATAGTGGAGCAGGTGATGCCTGTCTACTACATAAAGCAGATAGATATACCCATTGCTGTTAAAATTCGGATCCAGGGCAAATCCAAGCAAACCATGGTCGCCCCAATCACCAACCTCTTCGCTAATATCGATAAGCGGGTTAGGTAGCTTCACGCCATTTTCTACAATCCAGACTTTACCAGCTTTTTCCCATACATACATCCTGTCCCCGTCTTTCGAGAACTTTAGCCCGACTGCCATTTCCCAGCCATCTGCAATTTTCTCTTCCACAAAGCCCGCCGGCAAATTTGTAACGGCCTGTGCATTTGCTACAAAACCGGTAAACAGCGCTATAAAGAAAAGCAATAATTTCAGGGATGAGGTTCTGGTACTGAAGAAGGATGTTAAGCCATTTAAATTACCCCACCAGGAGAAAACCCGCACCGGAGAGAAATTTAAATTCTTAAAGTAAAGTTTTACCATAGCAAAAAAGTATTAAATAAAGAAATTCGAATTTTATGTACCTGTTGTTCCATACTTGCCTGAGAAAAGGCAACGAGGCTGGACTAGTTATGCACCATTAGCACATCTTTCGTGTCTGATTACGCAGACTTAATTGAATGGTTTAATTAAAATCTACCTATACTTTATACTTTATATAATCTATATCTTTTAAGCCATTATTAATAGCTCAGTAAAACAGAAAAGGGGGGTAGTTAACTACCCCCCTTTTCTGTTTTACTGAGCTACGATCAACCGCCTGCTTATTGTTTTAACATCTGTCATAACCGATATGTTGTAAATACCGGGCCTTATAGTTGTAGGTAGCGGTAAAAGCAGATTTAGCGTTCCATCGGCTCCTATCGTAATGTCTTCTTGCAATAACCTCTTACCGGCGAGGTCAGAAACGAGCAATATTGCTTTTGCATCAGGCTCCAGGTTATCGACCTCTATCTTTACCTCCCCTCCTGCCATAATAGGATTAGGGTACAGGTAGAAAGTAGAAGAAATAAGTCCTTTAAAGCTTACCAGTATAATGTTGGAGTAAGTAGCATAGCCGCTCTCCTTTACAATCTTCAACCTGTAGAAGCCATCTCCCTGAACAGGCTCTGTATCTGTGAATTTGTAGTTGAGGTTACTATTACTTGGTCCGAGCGACTCAACAGTACCAATTTCAGTGAACGTTACCCCATCTTCTGATCGCTCTACCACAAAGTGGGCAATATCCAGCTCGGTTTGCGTTTCCCACTCCAGTGTAACTACTTTATTGCCATATGAACCTTCAAAACGGATCAGTTCAACAATGTTGTTATAAACGGTTTCAAAGCGTTCCGCAATCTCGGCATCGGATAATGCACGCCCGAAAAGCTTTACTTCATCCAGATCGCCTTCATAGTGATAACCTCCCGGCAAATTAAGATATCCGATATTTACAGGAGACATGGAAGCAAAGCTATTCGGGTAGGTAAAGTTACCTTCTTTGATTTTCTGACCGTCCACATAAAGCCTGGTAGCACTGGCACCGGCATCTCTTACCGCTACAAGCTGGTGCCATCTCCCGTCTGTTAAAAGAGGCCCGGTGTCACCTATATAATTACCCTGCCAGCCAATATCTAACAAAACAAATCGTGCAAAGCCTTTATCATCCATTCCTAACCACCAGTGCATTTCTGAATCAGATGCATCTCTGCCTATTATTACCCTGTTCTCTCCTTCATCGGAGCTGGAACGCATCCAGAGCTCAATAGTAAAGCTATCGTTCGATTGCCAGTTGAAATTGCTGCTGTTCGAAACATCCAATCCCTGATCTGTGCCATTAAATCGCTGGCCACCAGAAACAACACCTGTAATGGGAGTTGGTTTGGCTGGCTCATCACAGATGGCATCGTAAGGAGTATAAAAATCTTTATAACGGGTGCCCATGATTTCGTGCAGCATCCAGTGGTGCGTTAACCCGGCCTTCTCTCCCATTCCCGCTTTTACCTCTATTTTGAATGCCTGTTCGGCCTGGCCAACAGCATTGCGCACCCTTACCACCACATCAAAAGAGCCGGCTGTGGTTGGCGTCCAGTTTATTTCTCCTGTTCCAGCGTTTATGGTCATTCCGGCAGGAGCTGCTACGAGTTCATGCTGTACAGCTGGTGTACCCACCGCCTGTACATCGTATATATAAGGTTGCCCCTCCACTCCGAACAAAATGGGTGCCGACATTATAACCGGCTTTACATTCTGAGGGCCACAATAACTACCGGCTCCGTTGTTATAGCGCGCTCTCATCTCATTTTCTCCAAGAGCCCTTTTGTATACCATCACCTCATCCAGAGTACCTGAAAAAAAGTACCGGTTCAGCAGGCTCATACTACCAATCGAGACAGGTGAGTTGCTCTCGAAGTTGCCTTTATAGGTAAATTTGGATTCTTCTACTTTATACCCATCGATGTATAGCTTGTTCATCAGGTTTATACCGTCGCGCACAACGGCTACATGGTGCCACCTGCCATCGTTTATTTTTACGTCTCGCTCCAGCATCCTGAAACCTATGCCCATGGCATCGTACATTTCGAAAACAGTATTACCGGCAGCATCAATACCCACCCACCACCTGAACTGGGAGTCTGAGGCACTACGGCCAATAATCACCTGCTCTTCGGAAGAGGTTCCGGTTGTTTTAACCCAGAACTCAATCGTAAAATTAGAGTTAGGTCCCCATTCAAAATTTTGGATTTCGTTGATGGTAATACTGTTGCCCTTTCCATTGAATTGCTGCGCCCCATCAAAAAGGCCTTCAACAGGTGTAGGGCAGTTGGTACAGGAGGGGTTGGCTGCACCTTTGTAGTCCAGATAAGCACCACTTTCCTTCTCGTCTAAACCAAAATGATGGACTAAATTATCGGGGCAGGGAGTTTCAGCCAGGAGCATGGCTTCTTCTACAGACACCTCAGGTTCTGTAACCAGTTTGTTAAAGCTTGAGCCAACATTAGCTGCATTGGCTTTGGGGGTACTATAGCAAATAAGTGTTAAAAGCAGAGAAAGAAATATGTGAGAACTTCTATATGGGGAAATGGCACCTGTTACTTCTTCTTTTTTCTCTAATCTTTTCCTGCTCTTTGCCAGTCTGCACCAAGTGTACATTGTTTTTATCATTTGAGCGGGTGTAATGCGCTGCAAACATTCAGATCTTATATATGCGAATTTCTACTGTATCAGCAAAAGCATGAAACGCACCTGATAGCTTCTAAATGTTTATTAGCAAGTTCATCTATTAGAAACTTTTTATATTACGCCAATCCAATGACTAAGTTTAGAAGAAGAAGCTGTTTTATATCCCGCAAACAACTATAGATGAGAAATAGCTCATTATCAGAATATAAGCTTAATGCAACAGAAAACTGCTCCGATGCATCAGGAAGATGTTAATTGTCTTTAAAAGTAACAGGCGCTTTTCACTCCCAAATTTATTAAGCCATCAGCCGCTTCATTAACAGAGAATGTATGCTTTTTTTTGTAACGTTTTAGGCACCGTTTATGACTTTATTTTACCCTTCTATTCTCATAAAAAAAATAAATCCGCTTTACCCAAACCTTTTCCTCAAACTTCTATATAATATAGAAAATATAGACTACTCTTTTTTTGCACTAATTTTCAGTTAGAATTCAGAAGGTGGTCATATTTTTTGAGTGATACCCTTATACAGAAAATACCCTTAATTTCAGTTCTATGCTCTTTAACTCTACTGAATTCTTTATTTTCTTTCCAGTAGTAGTAACACTATATTTTTTAACGCCTTTTAACCGCAGATGGATAATTCTGCTGCTAGCGAGTTACTACTTTTACATGTCCTGGAAACCGGCTTATACTATCATACTGGTTGCTTCTACCATAGTAGATTATTTCTGCAGCAAAGCCATGGGCAGGTTCGATGAGGAACAAAAGGACAAGAGAAAGCCATTTCTGTACATCAGCCTTTTTTCGAACCTGGGAGTGCTCCTGCTCTTTAAGTATTACAATTTCTTCAACGAGAGTGCACAGGACATTGCCCAATCATTAAACATGACCTATGCAATGCCTGCCTTTGAGTTGCTTCTTCCAATGGGCATATCCTTTTATACCTTCCAGACCATGAGCTACTCGATTGACGTGTACAACGGTATAATTAAGCCTGAGAAACATCTAGGATATTTTGCCTTATTCGTATCGTTCTTCCCGCAGCTGGTAGCAGGGCCGATAGAAAGAGCCGGCAACCTGATCGGGCAGCTTCACGAGCACCACAGCTTTGACTATAACAGAGTAGTAACCGGCCTTAGAAGAATGGGCTGGGGCTTTTTTAAGAAATTAATGATTGCAGATAACCTGGCCCTGATGGTAAACCAGGTTTATAACAACCCGGGAGAATTTGAAGGAATATCTTTTGTGATTGCCACTATATTCTTTGCCTTTCAGATCTACTGCGACTTTTCAGGTTACTCCGACATCGCCATTGGTGCGGCACAGGTAATGGGCTTTAATTTAATGGAAAACTTCCGCCGCCCTTATTTCTCTAAATCGATACCGGAATTCTGGAGCCGGTGGCATATATCCTTATCTACCTGGTTTAGAGATTACCTGTACATTCCGCTCGGAGGTAACCGGGTGGTAAAGTGGCGCTGGTACTACAATTTGTTTATTGTGTTTATGGTAAGCGGCCTCTGGCATGGTGCCAACTGGACCTTTCTCGTATGGGGAGCCTTGCATGGCATTTACCAGGTTTTCGGCATCATAACCAAAAACCAGCGCAACGCCTTTGTAGATAAAATCGGGCTTACACAATACCCTGTGCTATATAAATGGGTACAAGTGTTAACCGTTTTCTTCCTTGTCTGCTTTGCCTGGATCTTCTTTCGGGCCAACAATATCGGGGATGCCTTCTACATTATCAGAAGCAGTGTAACAGGTATAGGCAATGTTGGCGAACTTTTAGCCGGTACTAACCTGAACCACCTGTTATTTATGGACCAGGGCCTTAAAATTTTTTCTGTTTCGGTTGTCTCTGTTTTGATCATGGAAACGGTTCATCTGATAGAACGAAATGGCAGTGCTTCTCGTGTAATACTGCAAAGGCCGGTATGGGTCCGCTGGAGCTTTTATTATGTAGCCATCATAGCTGTTCTCTTGTTCGGGCAGTATGGCAACCAGGAATTTATCTATTTTCAATTTTAATACTTTAAGGTTATGCAAAACAATGGCGTAAAAAGGCTGCTGGTAAAATTAACCTTACTCATGCTACCCTTTCTCCTGTGGCCTGTTTTGGAGGCTACCATTCTCCCGATGAACCTTTTCACCTTTAGGATCTGGGAAACAATATCTGTCAATAAAATGCGGGTTATGTCGGGCCCGTTCTACCCGAACATGCACCTGAAAATGGTGGAAGAAGGAGAATTAGCACCACATACTCCTTTTGCCGAAAAAAGAATGGTGGAGTGGTATACCGATGAATACGGCTACCGCAACCGTGATTCCAAGTGTGATGTGCTGCTGATTGGCGACTCTAACATTACCGGCGCTAAACTAACCCAGGAAGAAACGATTGCTGAAGTACTGGAAAGACAGCTGCACAAAGATGTATATTCCTTTGCACCTGCAACCATGAACCGGTTTCTGGCCACAGACAGGTTTCATGAAACACCGCCCGAAGTTGTTATTGTATCGAGTATAGAAAGGCGTATTCCTGAATTACAACCTATCGGTGCTACCGGAGTGGGCTCTAAAATAAGAAACTTCACCGGCAATGTTATCAACTCCTCCTCTGCCCTTACCTGGCTTGCTGTTACAGCTGATCGTATTTCTAAGCTGGGGCTCTATAACCGCACCCTTGCCAGCATTGAGCGCAGTTTCGGCAGAAAAGAATACGTATCCTACAACAACGAATTCTTTATTGAAGGAGAAGTAGCGAATCGTGATTTTTCTGATGAAGAAATTTCCCAGATAGCCACCACTTTGGAAAATTATAAAACCGTTTTACAGGAAAAAGGCATCCGGTTCCTGTTCCTGCCTATACCTAATAAAGAGAACATCTACTACCAGTTATTACCTTCTCAAAAGAAACCCGATTTTTTACCACGCTTACTTGCAGAACTTCGTAAACGCGAAGTAGACGTACTCGATATCCAAAGCACCTTCGAAGATATGTATCAAAAAGAACGAATTGCTTTATATCCGGTAGATGATGCTCACTGGAACAATGTAGCAGTAGAGGCAGCAGCGTCTATAGTGGCGCGGCATCTGCAGAACCCGAAATCAGAAGAGAAGTATATTGTTAATTATACCAAAAAACAAAATCACTAGAAACGTTTAAATAGAACATAGCACTGCAAAGGCCTGCTTGTAAGGCCTCAGTTGTACCTTATGAAACTACAAACTTATATTACAAAAGGATCAAAACGGCTTATTAAGGTATTAGGACGTATTATTCCTCACAATTCAAGTTACAGGCCTTCCGGAGTTTGTAAAATTAACTCTGATGCTATTCCTTCTCTTGATAAGCGTGAAATAAAGGTACATTCTATTTACCCCCAATACATTACAACGCTCGATATCAGCGAAGACCTCTATGAGGCCAGCTCCCCCTACTGGAGATCACAACGCCGGGTGGCTACAGATTACATTGTTGCGGAAGTACCGCACGGGCGGCTATACACCGACAACGAAAGCAGTGTGGCTATTATCACCAAGCAGAATCGTATTGTAGATAATGTATCGTTAAGCCTGAAGAACGGCAAAGTAACCGATCATAACTTAAATAATATTTTTGAACAGCAGTACTTCTCTGAGCCGGTTCATCTGGAAGGTGTGGTCTTTTCTATGTTAACGGGAGGTGCGGGCATCAACAACGTAAGTCATTGGTTCCTGGATGTACTGCCCCGGCTGCACCTGCTCAAAGAAAGCGGCTTGTTCGATAAGGTAGACTGGTTTTTGGTACCAAGCCTCCGCTACAGCTACCAGACGGAAACGCTGGAGATGCTTCATATACCAAAAGAAAAACTGATTACAGGCGACGCCTATACACATATCACAGCTGATTGTATTATAGCGTCTACAGCGCCAAGAGGCAACTATACGCTGGTTCCAATCTGGTTATGCGAGTATATACGAAGTGCGTTTTTACCTTTTGCCAATGAGGAGCTGGAGAATGAAGAAAAGCTGGATTTCGATAGCATTTACATCAGCCGGAGTGATTCGGCTATACGCAGAGTTTTAAACGAGCAGGAACTACTACAGGAGCTGGAGCCTTATGGTTTTCAATGCCTGGTGTCCAGTAAATTCTCTATCAAAGAAAAGGTAAAACTCTTCTCCAAAGCCAAAGCTGTAATTTCTCCAACCGGAGCCGGGCTCATTAGCATGCTGTTTTGCCAGCCGGGCACCAAGCTGATCGAAATTTTTCATGAAGGATTTGTAGTCGAGCCTTTTTTTGACATTGCTACCAAAATAGATCTCGACTATGAGTATATTATATGCAGAGGCAATAACAAGGTAAAAAATGCTTCGCAGGGCCAGCATGAGCACCTGCACGTAGACATCGAAAAGGTAACGGATCTGCTTCAGATGTTAAATGGCAAAAGAACTGAAGTGGAGGCATCTACTAAAGCTAATACGCTGTCTTCCTCCATGTAATCGGAGAAGCAATTTTCAAGTGCTTAAAGGTTCCCCTACAGCTGTCTGCGACTGCACACGTGTTTTCCTGTTTCTGATCACATCTTCGTAAATACGCAGTAACAGCTGGTAGTTTACTTCAGCTGTGTAGTTATCTTCGTAACTGTTCCGGGCATTCTTGCTAAACTGGTTCCATAAAGTATTATCCTGCTCTAACAGCTTAACTTTGGCAACCAATTCTTCTGCCTTTCCCGGGCTATAATGGAAGCCATTCACACCATCCTGCACCAGTTGCTCCCCTCCGCCTATTTTAGAAGCTATAACAGGCGTGCCGGTAGAAAAAGCTTCTATCACAGACATTCCAAACATTTCAGGCCACTCCGAAGGAAAGATCAGAGCCGTAGAAAGCTTTAATTCCTGCACTACCCTATCCCGCTTCTGATACCCCAGATACTCAATATTGGCAAACCTCCCGGCATATTCTTCTACCATATACTTTAAGGATCCGTCGCCGATAATCTTCAGTTTAAATGGATAATCAGCAGCTGCTCTCAACAGTGTTTCTACGCCCTTTTCCGGTGATAAACGGCCAACATACAGAAAGTAAGGCGCTCTGCTACCTGCACCTAAGCCTAAATCAGCAGTAAAATTAGGCTTTACAACCAACTGCTGCGGGCTTAGCTTCAGCGATGAGTTCAGGAACAGCTCAGACGCCCCTGGTGTGAGCGCAATAAAACGATCTACCCTCTCCCGCCAGGTGCCCAGCAGTTTATGCACCCCTGTGGCAAGCACAACAGAAGCTGTTTCTGTAAAAGAATTCCGGTAGGCTTTATCCCGTATCGCTTTCCAGGGGAAAACCTTATGAATATTCTCCATATGCACCTGCCCGTTGTAGTGCAGATAGGAGCTTGGGCAAATCAGCCGGAAGTTGTGCAAAGTCATTACAACCGGCACCTGATGCTTTTGGACAACATAAAAAACCGCCGGAGAAATAAGCGGAAAAAAATTATGCACATGCACTACATCCGGCTTATAAGTCAGCAGCTTCTCTTCCACCAGCTTGGCACTTTTGGTATTGTACACCACTCCCAGGGCTGCTCCCAGTTTCTCCGATATCGTATTCACATCGTTGTTGCTGAGCGTGAGCATTTCGACCTGGTGCCCGTGCTCTTCCATTAAAGCTGCTTCGGCATAGAAAACGGTATCTTCTCCTGCTGATATTTTGTAGTGGTTATGAACTAAAAGAATGCGCATTATATAAGGGTATGAATGTACTAATGTGTATGTGCCTGTATGGCTTTTTTAAGGTCTTCGGGTGTGCCTACATCCAGGCAGCTGTATCCGTGAAAGCATACGGATTGCACCCGCAACCCGTTGTCGATAGCAGCCTGAATAACTTCTCCTACACTTACTTCAAAAGAAGCTTCGGTGTTTCTTTGCCTGGCCAGTAACTCGTACAGGTACTGGTGCATAAAATCGGTAAACAGCTCTCCCCAGCAGGCAAAGGCCCAAGCATGGCTTAGATCCGACTTTTCAGGCTTTGGCAGGATGGTAGTCACCTCACCTGTCTCTGTCAGGGCTACCATATCCCACTTATGCGGATGCTCTACCTGGTGTACACCCAGCACGACATCTGCATTTGTTTGATGTTGATGCGCCAGTAGTTGCGTAAAAGCGTCCTGGGGTTCTATCAGAATATCGGGAAAGCCAAAGACTACTGTTTTGCCGCGCACGAAATTATAAGCCTGATCAAGAGAGAAGGGTGCACCATAAGGTTGTTGCATAATCAGGTAAGCCAGGTTCAGGTTCAGCCGGCTTCCGTCGCCAAAGTAATTAGGTATGTCCCATTTGCCTTTACGTATGATAAAATAAATATTCTCAGCTCCGGCCGCACGCATTTGTTCCAGCAGGTAAGCAGAAACCACTTTGGGGTATTCCTTTGTACTATCTTCCCGGCTTCTTTCAAAACCAATCGGGTAAAGCTCCTTGCTGAATGGCAACGGAGACAGCCGTGTACCCATACCGGCTGCCGGAACCAAACCTATTACATCTTTACGCATACTGAACTAAACATCTTAAACAGGTATCATAAGAAATGCCAGGCTCCTGCAACGGACGCCTGGCATTTATCATATATGGTTAGAAAAATTTAAGCTACAGACGTTTCCGCTTTATTTTGAAGCTGAGACAGCAAATGGTCACGGTTAGCTTCTGTTGAAGCAAAGTAAGCAGCCTGCTCTTTTCTGAGTTTATCTACTAATCTGCCTTCAGGCAAAATAACATCATCGTACGTCAGCACTTTGTCTTTCGGAATATCGTGCTTCAGCACACAACCTTCTGCCACACCGATTGGCAACAGGTTTTCCAGTTGCGTCGTATCTGCGTTTTCGCACAAGCCATAGGTCATATAATGTCCTAAACCATCCACTACCTGGCCAGCTTTCAGGTCTATTTTAGCAGCTGCCACTACCTCTACTACAGGACCAGCAATTGGTGTTAAGGCTGCATCGTTAAACAGCACAGCACGCGCAACAGTAGACGGCACTTCGAAATGGCACAGGTGGTATGGTGTATAGAACAGGTACAGCGGTCCTTCGCCCAGCTTGTACAGGTTCAGGTAATGCTGCTGTGTCGGATGATCGTGCGTACCCAGCACAAACACACCTGGTCCGGGCTCAGCACCCACCACATAGTCTACAATGCCAGGTCCTTCCAACACATCTTCCAGCGGATAAAGCGTTTGCACCACCTCTTTTAATGGTGTTCCGGTTGGTACTGTAGGCCCGTGCATCCCGCGCTTAGCCACACGCATTCCCGTACCGTTAGCTACTATCGCCTGCTCGTACGATATTTTAGTACCATCCGCAAAAGATGTTACCATGGCAGGGTTTTGCCCCCACTTCTCTGCAAAGCCTTTTTGCGTAGTTGGGTTGCGGTATGGGTCGTGCAAGCCTTTAATGTTGCCACAAACTACTGGCTTTACGCCTAATGATTTCACAAAACGGTACAGGTTCATCTGAACGCCAGGCTGATCGCCATCGGCATTGGTGAATACTACGCCTGCCTTGTCGGCGTAAACTTTTAAGATTGGCCCAACTGTACCGTCAACTTCAGCATTCATCATAATGATGTGCTTGCCATTCTGGATGGCACGCAGAGCCACATTCGTACCGAATTCAATGGCACCGGTTACTTCTATAATGGCATCGATACCTCCTGCTTCGCAAAGCAGCATGGCATCGTCCGTAATGCTGTATTTCCCCTGGCGGATGTTTTCTTCCAGTTTAGAAACAGAAGACACCTCTTCTACCTCCAGTACTCCTGCCTCTGTATAGGCACGCTTTGCTTTTGTTGTATCTCGGTTCGAGATAGCTACCAGTTCCATTCCCTGCACATACTGGCAGATCTGAAGGGCAATACCACGTCCCATAAAACCTGCTCCCACCAGGGCTACTCTCACCGGATTTTGTTCTGCATGGCGTTTAGCCAGGGCAGTATCTACTATAATCATGATCTCTTATTAAGGTTTTTTGCTTTTGATACGTAAAAACAGCTACTGGTTATACCAGTAGCTGTCCGTTGTTCGATTTCACAAATTCATTCACAAAGTCTGGGTGCGCTTTGTCTTTTTCAGAAATGATCTGTGGTTCAATAGGCCATTCGATGTTGAAAGCAGGATCGTTGTAACGGATTCCTCTTTCAGCTCCAGGAGTGTAGAATTGTGTTACCTGGTATGTAACATCTGTATTGTCTTCCAGCGTGATAAAGCCATGGCCGAACTGCTCCGGCACAAACAGCATGCGGTAGCTATCAGCCGTAAGCTCTACTCCTATCCACTGCTTGTAGGTTGGTGAATCGGGGCGAAGGTCTATAATAACATCGTAAATAGCACCACGGGTACAACGAACCAGTTTTGTTTCTTCGTAAGGAGATAACTGGTAGTGCATTCCACGCAACGTGCCTTTCTTCTTATTGTAGGACACGTTCGCCTGCACTACGTTAGCTGTAAGGCCATGCTCTTCAAACTCGCGCTGGCACCAGGAACGGCCAAAGAAGCCACGCTCATCCTCAAGCCTCTTTACATCAATAATAAACGCGCCTTTTAATTTTGTTTCTGTAAATATCATCTTGTTGTATGAACTTAGGCTGTTTCTAATTCTGCTTTTGTTTCAGTTCTTGGCAACTTAGATTTCGTATGCTCCCACTGTAGCTGCTCATCTATCAAACCTTTCTCCTGCAGGCTGTTCAGCACCATCAGGCGCATCAGCAAGGAGTTTCTGAAATCTCCGTCTTTAAACTCCATGTTACTCAGTCCGTCGCGCAATTCCTCAATAGCCTCTTTGAGCGATACCTGGGGCTGATGTTCCGGAGCCAACGATTTAAATAAGTCGAAGTTTACTTTGTAAGAGCGCTTATCAGGCACTGCATCAGGATTAACTGTAACGGTAGTACCTGGTATTACTTCGGCTACAGCCTCAGCCAGTTCATTTACCTGATAATTCCACTCGTTGCAGCCGGCATTCACAGCCAGGAACTCGCCTCCCTGCTCTTTGTCTCTGATAATAGCCCACTCGATAGCACGGGCCATGTCTCTCACGTGGATCAGCGGACGCCAAGGTGTACCATCGCTCAGGATATTGATCTTACCTGTTGCAATAGCGCCTGCCACGAAATCATTCAGTACCAGGTCAAGGCGAAGTCTGTCACTCATACCACAGGCAGTAGCAAAGCGAAGGCACGTAACTTTAAAGCCGTCTCCAGCCAGTGGCTGCAAATCTTTTTCGGTAGCCACTTTAGAACGCGCATAAGCTGTAAGCGGGTTAAGTGTCGAATCTTCTGTTTTAGCTACTCCTTCAGAAGCACCATACATGCTGCAGCTGGAAGCAAAAACATAAGAACTTACTCCGGCTGCCTTCGCCATTTCAGCAATCCGGATACTTGATTGGTAGTTTACATCCATTGTTATATCTTCGAACTTCTTTCCCATAGGATCGTTCGAAATGGCGGCCAGGTGCACAACAGCATCTACGCCTTCCAGCACTTCTGCCGGCATAGTACGCACATCGCCGTATAGCTGCACATCCAGTTTACTTTCCGGCAGCACAGCAGCATTTGTTAAACATGGTGCAAAATAGGCCATATCGTAGCCTACAATAGTAGCTTGCGGGAATGTTTTGCGCAGGCGGCTAACAACACCCGGCCCAACATAACCCATATTTCCAGTAATAAGGATTTTCATAGAGAAATGTATTATTTGATTTAAGAGAGGTCTTAAGAGATTTGTGTATTAATTAGTTGATTGCTTCAGATAACATTTTCTGCCATACGTTCCAGGGAGCTTTGCCTTTCTGCCATAACTCCTCCAGTAAGTGCTTATCGCGCAGGGTATCCATTGGCTGCCAGAAGCCTGTATGGCGGTAAGCCGACAACTCACCTTCTTTAGCCAGCTGCTCCATCGGGCCACGCTCCCAGATTGTCTGGTCTCCTTCTATATAATCCAGCACGCTTGGCTCCAGCACAAAGAAACCTCCGTTTATCCAAGGCATGTCACCACCTTCCGGCTTCTCCTGAAACTGGTTGATTTGTGTTGTATCTCCGCTTAAGTTAAAAGCACCGAAACGGCCAGGTTGCTGAACAGCGGTTAAAGTAGCCTGTGTTCCCTGCTCTTTATGGAAACGGATAGACTCTGTTATATTCACGTCGCTTACACCATCACCGTAGGTCATGCAGAACGTTTCGTCGCCTATATAGTCTTTTACGCGCTTTAAACGGCCACCTGTTAAAGTGCCTTCGCCGGTATCAACCAGTGTTACTTTCCAGGATTCTGTATTATTCTGATGTACCTCCATGCTGTTTTTGCGCATATCGAAGGTTACATCTGAGTTATAAAGGCAGTAATTTGCGAAGTATTCTTTAATCATATGGCCTTTGTAGCCACAGCAGATCACAAATTCGTTGATGTTGTGGGAAGAGTATATCTTCATGATGTGCCACAGAATAGGCTTACCACCAATTTCTACCATTGGCTTTGGCCTCACGCCGCTTTCTTCACTTATTCTTGTTCCGTAGCCACCTGCAAGTATAACAGCTTTCATTTATTATAAGGGTTAGAGTTTAAAAATTGGATCATATTTGAATAGAAATCACGGGCTTAGTTGATTTATTCAATTGTTGATTGATACGGTAAACTCTATATTTAGATGTTGTTAAGAGAAAATTTTTGTCATATTTTTTTAATTAAATTTTAATGCGGCGCCCAAATGTGCTCTTTTGGCACCATAACGAATGCTGCCGGGCACAATCAGCTTAAAATAAAAAAGCTGTGAAACGCAACAGGTGCATTTCACAGCTTAAATTTATTCCTGAAAAGGGTTGCCAGTGCAGCAGTAATGGTACTAATTAGCGGCCACTTTACTGCCTTGCAGCTTACGTTGTAACAGTAACTTAAGTGTTAAAAACATAAAAGTTGTATTTGTAAACAGGTAACGCTTCCAGAGACGTTTCGGCTCCAGGTACAGCCGGTAAGTCCATTCCAGCGATAGATCTCTTGCCCATTTGGGCAGGCGTTTCTCCAGTCCGGCATAAGTCATAAAAGCCTGTCCCACGCCCAACATACAAGCATTTACTTTATCTTTATGATCGGCCATCCAGTTCTCCTGCTTAGGACAGCCCAGTGCTACAAACACCATATCCGGATTTGCCTCATTAATCATATTGGTGATGGCTGTATCTTCGATATCTGTCAGCTTTCTGAATGGAGGCGAATAGTAACCCGCCACTTTCAGCTCCGGCAACTCGCTTTTTGCTCTTGCCACCACTTTCTCAAGCACCTCATCTGTTGAGCCGTAAAAATAAACAGACTTTCCTTTAGCTGCGGCTTCCTGTAATAAACGTGGCACTAAATCCATTCCGGCTACTCTGTCCTGCTGCTTTCCATAAAGCATGTACATTAGTTTGGAAAGCGGTCCTCCGTCCGGCGTAGCCACATCCGCATTATTCAACACCTGGTTAAAGGCTTTATTTTTATACGCCTCTACCAGCATGTGCACATTAGCGAAGCATACGTAAGAAGACTTTTTATTATCGGTTAACCAAAAAATATGGTTTACAAAATCATTGAATGAGCCTGCTGATATATTAGAAGAGAACAGCTGGCGCTTCTCTTTTAAAGGCGGCTGCACTGGAGCAGCCAGGGTATCAGGGGTAAAATCAGTATGCATTTTTTTCTCCTTTAATCATATTCCAAACAGTCAGGAAAATTATCTTCATATCCATCATAAAGCTCCAGTTCTCCATGTACTGCACATCATACTCCACACGCTTCTCCATCAGGTGTAGCTCTTTTGTTTCACCTCTGTAACCACTTACCTGCGCATAACCAGTTATACCAGGGGTAACAAAATGACGCATCTTATATTTTGTGATCACTTTAGAATAATGATCCAGCTGAGACACCAAGTTCGGACGTGGTCCTACAACCGACATATCTCCTAACAATACATTGAAGAATTGCGGAATCTCATCCAGGTTGGTTTTTCGAAGGAAACGGCCAACTCGGGTCACACGTGGGTCATGTTTGGTAGCTTGTACCTCTGTCTGGTTGTTTACATGCATCGTTCTGAATTTATAGCAAACAAACAGCCTGTTTTTCTTACCCGGGCGCAACTGCTTAAAGAAAATTGGCCCTTTAGAATCTAACCTGATTGCCAGTGCAATTAAAGGCAGTATGATCGGGAACAGGAACATGATAACAGTCAGTGAGAAAGCAATATCAAATGCTCGTTTAATAATTCTGTTCGAGATCAGCTCAAGCGGCTCTTTACGTATACTGATCATCGGAACATTGTTATAGAGATACATATTAACATCTCGCTTCACAATCGCACTGAAATCAGGCACTATTCTGAAGTACATGAAGTTATTGTCGGCAAAATCACTCAAATCGTCTATCTGCTCTTTGCTGGTTAGAGGCATTGCATAATAAATCTCATCAATACCATTTTCCAGGCAATACTCTTTTAGATCAGCTACTCCGCCTCTCACTTGGCTGGCGTAGGGGCTGTTTCTGTCCGGGGCATCATCAAAGAAGCCCATAAATCTTGCACCAGGATTCTCATCGTTACTGAAGGTCTGGTGAAGCGACATGGCAGCAGGCCCGGTACCAACTATCACAAATTTAGTAGAAGCATTTTCCGAATTAGAGAAGTACTTGTTAATGAGCTGCAGAATAAGACGGCTAAAGCCGATAAGCAGAGCTGTTGATAAATACGTATACAGCAGCAGCAAACGGGACAGGGCCTCCAGGTTAAAGATCACAATGCAACTTGCCAAAATAAAGGCATGCATGATAAAGGCATTAACAACATTTGCGAATCGCTTATCACATGCTATAACGCTGTCGATTCTGATAATAAAGTTTTTAAAACCTGACACGATCCACCATACCAATGTAAAGAGGACAAAGAATACATTGTATTGATGTTGCAGATCTAAACTTCCGTATCGTATATAGTTAGAAACATTGAATGCAAAAGCAATAAGGGTAATATCCAGTATCAACAGCATTACTCTGTTAACACTATTATGTTGCAGGGACCTATTCATAGTATTTATGTACTTATTTAATCATCATTATTTTTTTTGCTGCTCCTTTAGCACGGCTTGTGTATTTTAACTAAAGACTTACTCACTGCTTTCTGTTTTTAGTGAGGCCGCATAACAGAGCTTTAACAGAATTTGGCTATATTTTCCTATAAAAATCAGACTATTAATATATTATCTTCATTCTGCTGTCTTCCTTCACTGAAACTTCAGGCTTAATTACGGCTTACCATGTGTAAGGTTTGTTAATTTATTTATATTAATGTAAAATATTTAAAAACCCTATATTCCGGCTCTTCTGTATCCGTATATTTACTTATTGAACTCACAAAAAGATTTAAAAAAGAATATATATGAATTTTATAATAAACATCTAAATTTAAAGATATATATAAAATAATTTTGTTTCTGCTTTTTTTAGGCTTTATTTTTCTAATTCTACAATAAATCTAATTCGCTCCACAAAGCCTCTGCTCCTTGTATGCATCAATGTCTTTTCCATGTTGCAGGAGCCTTTTCCGCTATTCTTCCGAACTATTATAATATAACTTTATATACAAGCAACTTTAAGCAAACAATTTAACACCCTCTATAAAATCTATCATATTAAAATAAATATAATACAATTAATTAACTCAAACAGACTGATAAACTGTTCTCATCCCAATGCATTGTATATCTAAAAACATTTCCAAAACACTTAATAATCAGCATACATATTATTTACTCTCTTTTTTAAGAAATCAATGAACTAATTACTGCTGCAATTCATTTCTACTTAAAATATAAAAACACAAAATAAATCGATAGTATAAAGCCTGTTTGTAAGGCGATAAATTTTACATAAACCACATAATTAAATATAAATTAATCAAGAGGCCTCCATATGAAAACATAATTACACACCTGCTAACCACATCCAGGAACTAACCTGACTGCTATATACCGCCACGCTGACTACCGACATATTACAACACGACCACAGCAACTATCATAACAAACTTTTACAAAAGACATGCAACCGTTTACAAGAGCTACAGTAGTTGTTCTGCTTCTGTTCCTGTGCTGTTATAAGACCAATAGTGTATTGGCACAACAGTGTACAGCTGATGCAAGCTTTACTGATCCGATCTATTCCAACTTTAATTTCTGTACCAATACAAGCTCCGCATCATCTTTTAAATTTACAATTGAAAATACCTCAAAGACAAAAGCCACTAACACAGGCTATAGCATAAACTGGGGCGATAAAACACCGGAAGAAGCAATAGGAAGCAACTTTACAACAGCCTCTCATATCTATAAAGAAGCAGGTACTTACGACATTACAGTTACTGTTACGGGTGCAAACGGGTGCAAAAGCAGCAAAACGGAACGCCTGTTTATAGGCAGCAATCCAGGGTTGGGCATAACCAGCCTGGGCAATAACACTGATTGTTCTCCTGTTACCTACCAGTTTAAAATCTCAGGTGTAAAGGGTAATTCGCCTCAGACAGAATATACCTTTCAATTTGATGACGGCACCCCTCCTATCAAATTCACACACGCAAACTTTCCCAAAGATTCCGTTATCAGCCATACGTTCAGCGAATCTTCCAAATCTAAACCAAACGGATTTACGCTTTCAGGAACAGCTTCGAACCGTTGCAACACCTCATTCGCTACATTCACAGGTATAAGAGTTTCCACCGGACCGGTTGCAGACATCAAAGCGAGCACCTCCGGATGTATTGGCCAGGTGGTTAAACTCCAGGATGCTTCTAAAAGCGGATACGATGCCACTTCAAAATCTGACAAACATAATCGCAGCTGGACCATCAGCCCTGCCACCGGCTGGGAGATAGTGTCAGGTGGTCTGGAGTCAGCAGCCGTGGATGTTAAGTTTAACACGGCAGGCGTATACAAAATAACCATTGAGGCCAGCCCAATCGACCCTACCTCCAAATGCCAAAGCAGCTCAAAGGAGCAAACCATTACCATTGGAGAGTTACCAGAAGTTAGTATAACATCGCCTAAAGCCCGGATATGCTATGGCGAAAGCACAACACTGGAGGCTACAGGCACCGACACCTTTACCTGGAAGCCTGCAGACGGCCTGCAGACAACAACGGGAAGCACAGTTGTTGTAAACCCTACCAGAACAACTACCTATACGGTAACAGGCAGCAGCGGCTCCGGATGCGCCGCCACTACTACATTTACGGTTGAAGTTGACCCTTTACCAGCTGCCCCTAAAATCGACAACCAGACTATTTGCTATAATAGCAGCCGCACGATTTCTGTAAAAGCTCCGCAGGGAGTACATTCCTGGTATACTCAGAAAACCGGCGGCCTCGCTTTCCATACCGGCAATGAGTACCAGACACCTGACCTGAAGCAGAACACCACCTATTATGTGGAAACCAGCATCGATGGCGGCTGCCCCAGCCCCAGAACCGCTGTTACCGTAACAGTGCTACCAGAGACTACGGCACCATCCGTAGAGCCAGTTACCTTATGCGGTGTCGGCAATTCTGCTACGCTGGTAGCAACAGGAAATGCAGATGCCTTTAACTGGTATAGCTCAGAAGACAGATCTACCTTACTTTTTACCGGCTCTGACTATAAAACCCGCCCTTTAGAGGTTACCACCTCCTTTTTTGTTCAGGCTTCCAAAGATGGCTGCCTCAGCTCTTTAACAGAAGTAAAAGTAACTGTACTCGAAACGTATGTAAACAACATCAGCAACAATACTGTTACTCCTCCTACGGCTGCAATCTGTGCCGGGCAATCTCCGGCAGAACTGGCCGGCTCAATACCTACCGGCGGAGAATATCCTTTCTCCTTCCGCTGGGAAAGCAGTGAAACCGGAGAGGCAAGCGACTATAAAATAATACCGGATGCAACAGCAGCTTCTTATAAACCAGGTGCCCTAACTAAAACTACCTGGTTCAGAAGAGTAGCCATATCAGGACCTTGTGCCGAAAATATCAGTAACGCTGTAAAAGTAGAGGTAGTACCTGCCATCGGCCTGAACAATATAAAAAGCGACCAAACTATATGCGAAGGCGACACCCCCGAAACGTTAACCGGAGAGCAGGTAACAGGTGGCAGTGGAGCCGGATCTTATTCCTTTCTCTGGGAGAGTAGCACCACAGGACCTGATAAAGGCTTTACAGCTGCTGCAGGTGAAAACACATTACCTGAGTATACGGCTCCTGCTCCCCTTATAAAGACTACCTGGTATAGAAGAGTGGTTTATTCCGGACCATGCCAGCAAAATATAAGTGCTCCTGTTGTTATCACAGTACAGCCAGCCATTGTCAAAAACACCATCACTTCTGGCAACCAGGCCATTTGCACAGGCGACGTACCGGTAAAGATGACAGCTGGCCTGCCTTCCGGCGGAAATGGCAACTATAGCTATAGCTGGGAAAGCAGTACTACCGGCCGGCCAGCTGATTTTACAGAAGCAGCAGGACCTCATCATCTACAGGATTATACTCCTTCCCAAGCTTTAGAACAGAACACCTGGTTCAGGCGCAAAGTAAGCTCCGGCAACTGTGAGTCTTACTCAGAGCCGATCCTGGTAACAGTACATCCTGCCATTGCACAAAACATTATTTCGAAAGATGAAACTATATGCACAGGCGCAGCGCCCGCTGAACTTACAGGAGAAGCTCCTGCGGGCGGGAATGGCATGTTTACCTACCAGTGGGAAATTTCGTCTACCGGAAAGGATGGTTCTTTCCGGGCGATAAATAATGCCACAAACGCCTCCTTTGCACCGGGAACACTGGTGGCAGATACCTGGTACAGAAGAGTTGTTACTTCAGGGGCCTGTTCAAATGTATCCAATGTCGTTCAAATAACGGTTTCTCCTGCAATTGTAAACAATACCGTAGGCTTACCACAAAGCGTATATGCAGGACAAGCTCCATCTACCCTCACAGGCTCTGTACCTGGTAAAGGTGCCGGAGCCGGTACGTATACCTACGTTTGGGAAAGCAGCACAACAGGCAGAGACAGCGGGTTCACGACGGCAACAGGAATCAGTGATGAGCAGCATTACACACCTGGGGCTTTAACGCAAACAACCTGGTTCAGAAGGCGCGTATTGTCCGGTGGTTGCGAAAGTGTATCAGAGGCGATCATGATCAGCGTAATTGCGGCTATCTCCAATAACACAATTGAAGCCAGTCAGGTAATCTGCTACAATAATCGCCCGGCCCCACTTAAAGGCACAATCCCGACCGGTGGCGACGAAGACTATATTTACCTTTGGCAGTATAGCACCAAAGGGCCTGACCGAGGATTTACAACAGCACCAGGCACCAGCCACCTGCAACACTACAGCCCTCAGGCTTTAACACAGGATACCTGGTTCAGGCGTGTGGCCGTTTCTGGCCCAAATCCAGATACCAGTGCTGTTGTTCTGATTAGTGTTAAGCCGGCATTAAGCAATAACAGAATCAGCACAAACCAGACTGTATGCTATGGAACTGCACCCGGCAAGCTAACCGGTACTGCGCCTGCAGGAGGAAGCGGCACCTATTATTACCTGTGGGAATACAGCACCGAAGGAGCAGACAAAGGTTTTATCACAGCACCCGGCGCTAACAATCAGGCCGATTATCAACCTGGGGTACTGCGTGAAAAGACCTGGTTCAGAAGAGTCGTAACTTCAGAATCCTGCGATAACCTGGCCAGCACACCTGTTGTGATCAACATCACGCCTGTACCAGATGCGCCGCTTGTGCAGGGTGTAACCAATATCTGCCCGGGCACCAGCACAACACTTTTTATCACAACCATCGATACAAAAGTAAACGGCAACCGGAAGTTTGAGTGGTATGCATCGGCTACAGACAGTTCACCGCTTTTTGTTGGTTCTGCAGGCGCGCCATTCTATACGCCAAACCTAACCGAAACCACTACCTACTATGTGCAGGAGGTAGCACTGTCGTGTGCCAGTGAACGCACTCCGGTTACAGTGCATGTAACAGGCATAACTGCATCGGCCGGACCGGACATGACTACTATAAAAGGAAGAGCGGTAACTTTAAACGGAAGCGGCGGAGAAACCTACAGCTGGTCACCTGCCATTGGCCTCAGCAACCCGCATGTGGCTAACCCGGTTGCCACACCGGAGCAAACAACAACCTACACCCTGACGGTTACTTCTGCTACAGGCTGTGTTTACACCGACGAAGTAACCATTACAGTTAAGGAAAACATATTTATACCGAACACTTTTACGCCTAACCGCGACGGCATTAACGATACGTGGGAAATAAAGAGCCTGGCACAGTACCCGAACTGCAAAGTAGAGGTGTTTAACCAGTGGGGCAGCCTGATTTTCCATTCTGAAGGATATGGTGCTCCATGGGATGGCCGACACAACGGCAAAGAGCTGCCGCTAGCCACTTACTACTATATTATCCATTACGATGTAAATGAAAAGCCCTTATCCGGCAGTGTAACTATTGTTAAATAAGCTCCTTCTATGAACAAACTTTTAGCCATTACTTTTTTCAGCATACTGCTTATAAGCCAGGCGGTAGCACAGCAAAAGCCACACTATACCCAGTATACCCTGAACAATTACATTCTTAATCCTGCCATCTCCGGTATAGAAGATTATGCCGACCTGAAGCTAGGCAGCAGGCACCAGTGGTCCGGGCTGGAGGGCGCTCCTGTCTCCTACTATGCTACTTTTCATGCTCCTATCATGAAAGACATGCTCCCTGTTTCGCAGCGCTCTGGCGGTAGCTTTAAAAAGAACTCGCATCGCCCGGTCCGGCCTCACCACGGTATAGGCGCCATGGTCATGACCACTAAAACCGGCCCGTTGGAGCGTACAAGCCTGAATGTAAGTTATGCATACCACGTGCCACTTACCCGTTCCATACGCTTATCGGCAGGTGTATCTCCCGGTTTGATACAGTATACTCTGAACCAGGACTATGTGACACTGGCCTCCAAAGATGTAGCTGATCAGGCGGTGCAGGATGGACGGGTAAATGAAACCAAACTGGACCTGAACCTGGGTATGTGGCTATATTCCCAGGACTTCTACATCGGGCTGGCCGGAGCACAGTTAGCTCCCGGCAAGCGAAAAGATATAGCAAACTATGATTTTACAGACAATACAGGAGAACTGCAGAAGCAATATTTCATCACAGGTGGAGTACGACTGGAAGCCACTCCGGATATTTCACTGGTTCCTTCTGTCATGGTTAAAATGGCCCAGCCAAGCCCACTTTCTGTTGATGCAAACCTGAAAGCAATTTATGCTGACAGGTTCTGGATAGGCGCTTCTTACCGTCATAAAGATGCCCTGGCAGCCATGGCAGGCATTAATGTAAGCCCTTTACTAGATGTAAGTTACTCCTACGATGCCAGCGCTTCTCCCTTAGGTGCCTCCCATTCGGGAAGCCATGAGGTAGTACTGGGTTTTAAACTTCGGAATACCCGTAAGGTACTTTGCCCACAGTTTGCCTGGTAAAGCACGCCACAGCTTGAAAAGCAAAGGAGGGCTGCCGTTTGGCAGCCCTCCTTTGCTTTTCAAGCTGTGCTTCCGGCCAGAGCTGCTTACAGCTGCTCCGCTTTAAATCCTGCTTTCACCACCGAACTTTTAATGGTTTCGGCATCAAGCGAATCGCTTGTTACCTCCAGCACTTTATCCGGGTTTTCGGTATCAACTTTCCACTCCTGCACCCCTTCCAGTTTATTCAGGTGAGGTGTTACAGCTCTTACACAGCTTCCACAATTTATAGTTGTTTTAAATTTATAGGTTGTCATAGTCAAAAATTTAATTAAATATTACTTAAAGATTCTTTTTACGTAAGCGCAGGCTATTGCCTACTACAGATACCGAACTTAAAGCCATGGCCGCACCGGCCACCATCGGATTCAGCAAGAAACCGGTGAACGGGTACAGCAGGCCTGCCGCTACTGGTATACAGATCACATTATAAATAAAGGCCCAGAAAAGGTTCTGCCTGATTGTCTGCACTGTTGCCCTGGATAGGCGAATGGCAGCAGCTAATTGCCGTAGATCTGAGCGTATCAGGGTAATGCCGGCCACTTCCATAGCTACATCTGTTCCCTGCCCCATCGCAATACTTATATCAGCTGTTGCCAGGGCCTGTGCATCGTTAATGCCGTCTCCCACCATGGCAACAGTTTTACCCTCTGCCTGTAGCTCCTGCACAAAGGCAGCTTTATCCTGTGGCAGTAACTCCGCCTGGTAATGCGCTATTCCTACCTGCTTTGCTACAGTGGCCGCTGTCTGAGCATTATCACCTGTAAGCATATATACTTCTATACCGGCATCACGCAGTGCTTTAACACCCTCGGCAGCAGTAGGCTTTACAGGATCGTTAACAGCAAACGTTGCCAGTGCGTGGGTAGCATTCCCGAAAAACACCACAGTTTTAGCTTCCTGCTGAAGCTTATGCGCGTGCTGCATCAGCTCTTCAGAGATGGCAACGCCTTTTTGCCTTAGCAGCTTTTCATTGCCGGCATAATAGGTTTCTCCACTATAACCGGCCTCAACTCCCAGGCCGGTAAGGCTGCTGAAATAGTCTGGCTGTAAAGCCTGATTTCCGGCTTCCTTGTAGAAGCTATAGATAGCTTGTGCAACAGGGTGTTCCGATTGGGCTTCCATAGAAAAGAAAAGCTGCTCCAGCTGCTCTTTGTTTTGTAGTTCTTCCACCCAAACGGCATCCGTTACGGCAGGTTTGCCTATTGTTATAGTACCAGTTTTATCAAGCACAACAGCATCAGCACGATGTGCCCGCTCCAGGCTTTCAGCATCTTTTATCAGGACGCCCTGTTCAGCCCCTCTGCCAACGCCTACCATAATGGCAGTTGGCGTAGCCAGCCCCAGTGCACATGGGCAGGCAATAACCAGTACAGAAATCATTGAAAGCAGAGCTTCTGTCAGGTAAGCTTCCCCTCCGAAAACCAACCAGGCAACCAGCGTAAGTATGGCTATAGCCAAGACCACAGGCACAAAAATACCGGCCACTTTATCAACCAGTTTTTGCACCGGCGCTTTGCTGCCCTGCGCCTCCTGCACCAGCTTAATGATATGTGCCAGCATCGTTTCTCCGCCGGTTTTAGCGGCTAAAAGTTGTAAGCTGCCTTTCTGGTTAATGGTACCGGCAAACACTTTATCGCCTGTTTCCTTCTTCACCGGCAAAGGTTCGCCACTTAACATACTTTCGTCTATATACGAGGATCCCTGCAGCACCTCTCCGTCTACCGGCACCCTGTCGCCGGGAAGTAACACAACCCGTTCGCCCGCCTGCACTTCTTCCACCTTAACTTCTGCCTCCATACCGTCTCTGATCACACGCACTGTTTTAGGCTGCAGTCCAATCAGCTTTTTAATAGCCTCAGAACTGCTGTCTTTAGCGCGCTCTTCCAGGTACTTGCCT
Source organism: Pontibacter sp. SGAir0037 (assembly GCF_005491705.1). NCBI lineage: Bacteria > Pseudomonadati > Bacteroidota > Cytophagia > Cytophagales > Hymenobacteraceae > Pontibacter > Pontibacter sp. SGAir0037. The sequence continues at coordinate 2,716,148 of NZ_CP028092.1, forward strand.
AACAGAATAAAAGCAACAATAACAGCCACAGCCTCATAATACACATGGGGCATATAGCCTCTGCTCTCAAAAAACTGTGGATAAACCGTATTGAATAAACTAAACAAAAAGGCAATACCTGTGCTCAAAGCCACCAGGGTATCCATGTTAGCCCGTAGGAACCGGGCCTGCTTAAACGCATTTACAAAAAAGCTTTGTCCGGCCCAAAGCAGCACCGGCGCTGTAAACAGGAGCATAACCCAGTTTCCCCAGCTAAAAGCATTATGAAAAAACATCCCCAGCACAAAAACAGGCGCGGCCAGTACGGCTGCCACCGTAGTCTTCAGCCTGAGGCGGGAAAGCGTTGCTTCTTGCCGCTGTTCCAGCTCTTCTTCAGTCTGGTTTTCGATTAAAAGATCAAAACCTATTTCCTGTACCGTTTCCTTCAGTTGGCCGGGAGAAACGACAGCAGGCTCATAAGCTATTTGCACCGTTTTAACGGCAAAGTTTACGTTTGCCTCCCGCACCCCTTCCCTTGCCCTGAGCATGCTTTCAATGCTGGCGGCACAGGAGGCACAGCTCATTCCTTCGACAGGATATGTTGCCTTTTTAGGTTGCGCTACTACTATATTCATTTTTAAACATTCTTCTCTTGTTGATGTTACAAAGATAAAATACAGCAAAGGCCTGTATTTTACAGATTTTAAAGTAAGGTTTACAAATTTTCAGGAACACGATATAACTAAACAATACCTATTTTCAAAATTACATCTATCAACCAGCCAGTTACAAAACAAGTTTAGCATTATACAACTTTTTAACACCTCGCCCGTAGCCCGAATAATGCCAGGAATTCCTGGCATGCTTTGAAACAATAGATACAGGTGGAACTATTAACCCCTTAAAAAGGGTATGTATAATAGTTCTACATACAAATCCTTATCACTAAACTTAATAGTTGATTTAATCAAAACACTTAGTTCTTTTAGCCAAAGAATTAGGATCAGTCCTAAAAAATGAATGTATCTGCAAATAAGTTTTCTCTGCTCCGGCAGAACGGGAAAACAACAAGGTATGTAGCAGTTGCGTTTGGTATACTCGCTATTACCTTACTTTCTCTAAGCGTACTATCTTTTTTGGGGGCAAAGAACGTTCAGGAAAACTACAACAGCCTTGTTTCGGAAGCGCTGGTAAAACTGGATATCATAAACACCCTTAACCATAACGAAGACGCTACCTATAATGCGGCTTTGGCACACCTGAGCTCAAACGACCCGCTTCTGAAGCATGCCTATGAGCAGCAAATTGCCCTGAACATCCAAAAAAGCGACTCCAGCATACTACTGCTGTCCGGCTTACTACAGGAAAATGAAAACGCAGCGCTTCTGGAGCAGTTTATCCAGGAACGGAACCGTTTTAACCAGCAGTTAAACACACTCCTTACATATAGCAGGCAGGGCAGAGACCAAAAGGCGCACCTCTTTAACAACGAGATCATGACGCCTGCTTTTCAGGCGCACCAGAAGTTCCTTTCCGGCTTAAGCGACAATGTACGTGAAACCATGCGCCGGAACGGGAATGAAACAATCGGTGCAATCAGCCATGCTGTAAATGTTTATGGAATGGCCTTGCTTCTGGCCCTGGGTGCTACTCTGGTGGCAGCAACATTGGTGCAAAGAGTGTTCAGAAGGTTGAAAAGAGACAATGAGTTGCTTAGCCTGGAAATCCAGGAAAGGCAGTTGCTGGAGGATGCACTGAGCGAAAGCCAGCGGCAGTACAAAATGCTCTTCGACAACAACCCAATCCCGATGTGGCTCTTCGACCAGCATACTTATAATTTTTTGGAAATCAACGAGGCTGCGCTGAAAGAATACGGTTTTACCCGCGAAGAATTCCTGTCATCCACCATTTTAGATATTCGCCCTAAAAAGGACATCCCGCACTTACTGCTTAAGCTTACCCAGGCTGATAAATGGGCTACTGCTTCTGGTAACTGGCAGCACATGCGCAAAGACGGCTCCGTATTTCCTGTTGAGACACGCTCTCACGCTATGCCGGTACACGGCGAGATACACCCAAGGCTGGTAACTGCCGTAAATATCGAAGACAGGCTTCGTGCTATCGACATGCTCGAAAGAAGCGAGAAGCAGTTGCGTGAAGTCAGCTCCAGTATACCGGGAGCTGTGTTTCAGATGCAGCAAACCAATGCCACCAGCTATGCCTTTACATTTATCAGTGATGGTATTGAAGCGCTTTCCGGCCTAACCCCGGAAGATATCCTGGCTAATCCACAGACTTTGTTTAAAACAATTCACCGCCACGATCTGGTAAAGTTGGGCCAGGCACTGGAAGTGTCTTATCAGAGCCTTACTCCATTGCTAATTGAATACCGGCAGTGGCAACCACTGGAAAACAAGTGGCGCTGGATACGTGGCCACGGCCTGCCTACGCTCCGCGAAAACAAAACGATTATCTGGAACGGAACCCTTATTGATATCACACACCAGAAAGAGGCCCAGGATAAGCTGGCAAACAGCGAAGCAAACCTTCGCGCTTTGCTTGACAGTTCACCTCAGGCTATCTACTTGCTGGATAAAGATTTAAATGTAGTACTCTACAATGCGGTGGCAGCACAGGAAGTGCGCCAGCACCTTCTTAAAAAGCTGGAAGTGGGAGAAAGCATCTTAAACTTTATCAGTTCGGAGCTGAAAGACGAGATCATTCAGAACCATGAAAAGGCCATGCAAGGCGATACAATCCTGTATGAGTCCGGACGGGGCGACTACTGGCATGAGATAGCTTTCCGGCCTGTTTTATCTTCCAGCAAAGATGTGTTGGCGGTGTCTTTAAGCATCCTGGATATTTCGGAGCAGAAGCAGGTGCTCGAAACTATAAAACGGAACGAGTCTCAACTGGCCAGGGCGCAACAACTGGCACAGCTCGGCAATTGGGAATACGACATCAAACGCGATATCATGTCATGGCCTGATGATGCGTACAAAATCTTCGGCGTTTCGAAGGAAACCTTCAGGCCTACATTTCATAATTTCATGCTGCTTATACATCCTGCTGACCGTGAACAGGTACAGGCGGAGTTCAATAAGGCGATAGCTGAAAAATCGCTGATACAGGTAGAACATCGTATTGTAATGCCAAACAAATCGGAGCGGGTATTATTCGAGATTGGCGAAGTTTACTGCGACGACGAAGGAAACGCAGTGAAAATTTCCGGCTCTGTACAGGACATTACTGCGCGTAAGCAAGCCGAAAAAGATGTTAGAGAAGCTAAAAACCTGCTTCAGTCTACGTTGGAGAACATTCCGGAGATTATCTTCTCTGCTGACAGTAACTTTGAATTGACCTATATAAGCCCGCAGTGCTATGAGCTGACAGGGTATTATGAAGAAGAACTGTTGCAGGATACCGACTTGTGGTGGGGAATGATGTTTGAGGAAGACAGATCGTTACTGCTCGAGCAAATTTTGCCGACCCTGTATGCCGGCCAAAGGCAGCAGTGCGAATTGCGCATAACAAGGCGTGACGGTGAAGTAAAATGGCTTATGTTCAGGCTTTCTCCCTTGCGGAACGAAGATGGCCTGGTTATACGTATCGACGGCTCTGCTTCTGACATGACGCAATATAAAGAGGCTGAAACAAAGCGAAAAGAACTGACAGACGAACTGCTGAAACAGAACCAGAATCTGCAGCAATTTGCTTATATTGTATCGCATAACCTTCGGGCGCCGATTGCTAATATACTGGGTCTTACTTCTATCTATAACAAGCAAGCTCCGGACGACCTGATTAACCATACTGTTATTGATAACCTGTATAAATCAGCGAATTTACTGGATGCGACTATACGTGACCTGAACGATATCCTGACAGTACGGAGCGAGCTTACCAAGGTAAGGGAAGAAATACATTTTCAGGATATGTACGAAGACATTCTATCCAGCATAGAAGACCATGTTACCGGGGCAGATTTTGAAATCGATTTCAACTTTAATGAAGCGCCAACTGTCACAACAGTAAGGAGTTACATACACAGCATCATGCAAAACCTTATTACCAATGCATTTAAATATCGATGCCCGACAAGAAAGTTGCAGTTAAAACTTAAAACTTTCCTACTTCCTAATTATATTTGTCTCAGCGTTAGCGATAACGGCTTGGGCATCGACCTGGAGAAGGAAAAGGAAAAGGTATTTGGTCTGTATAAACGCTTTCACCCTAAAACAGAAGGCAAAGGAATTGGCCTGCACCTTGTAAAGACTCAGGCTGAGCTTTTAGGTGGGAAAGTGGAAGTGGAAAGTCAACCAAATATCGGAACTACCTTCAGTATTTATTTTAAGAACTAAGTGTAGTAGATGAGTATTCTAAAAAAAGTGATTTTGATAGATGATGATCAGGTGAACAATTTTGTTTGCGAGAGCATCATCCGGAATGAAAAATTTGCTGAAGAGGTAATTAGTTTCCAGATGGCTGAGGATGCATTGTCTTTCTTAAAAGATGCAACCAAAGATGGAGCTGTTTCCTTTCCTGATTTAATTTTTCTGGACATCAACATGCCGGGTATGGATGGCTGGTCGTTTATTGACGAATACCGGAAACTACCTGTAGAAGCAACGAAGAATTGCTGCCTGTTTATGCTCTCATCTGCCGTAGACAGAAAGGATATTGTGAGTGCAAAAAATCATGAGGAAGTAAGAGACTTCTTCTCAAAGCCCCTGTCACCTGAAATCCTTAATTTTATCAAAGAAGAATTTATACAGGTGTAAGCTTTCATGCCTGGCATCATAAAAAAACCTCGCTACCATACTCATAGCGAGGTTTTTTATTTATGCTCCGCCTTTTCCGGCTACTTATCCAGTACCTGGTCTAAAGGTTTGCGCGGATGTGAAGCCGATTTTTTATATTCGGAAGGAGTAAGCCCCGTTACCTGCTTAAACTGATTAGATAGATGAGCCACGCTGCTATAGCCTAACTGATAGGCTATCTGACTTAAGGTTAACTCGTTGTAGGTTACCAACTCCTTAATCCGCTCTACTTTTTGCAGCATCACAAACCTGGCTATTGTAGTTCCCTCTTCAGTTGAAAAAGCGCTGCTCAGATAGGTATACTCTTTACCGGTAACCTCCGACAGGTAATCCGATATATTGGTCTGCAGATGCTCTACCTGCCCCGTTCTGATTAGCGCGATGACAGCACGCTTCACCTGTTCGATCACCTCTGCTTTTTTATCTTCCAGTACTTCAAAGCCGTTAGCAGCTAAGGCTTCTTTTATTTCTTTACGCGCTTTATCAGATGGCTCCTGGCTCAGTAAAGCTTCCCCGAGCTTTACCTCTGCCACAGGTTGGTTTAAGCGCTGCAACTCCTCCCCCACTACTTTTATGCAGCGCGGGCAAACCATGTTTTTGATATGTAGCGCGTATAAAGCCATATAACAGAACAGGCAACCTGCTCAACTATTTTGTGTTTATAGCAGCCTGAACTTCTCCGCACTTCAGCATCGCGTCTCCGTAGTAAGGGTTACGGATCTCTTCGTTACTGCTAAGCCAGCTGCCGCCATTGTTATTGTTTGCCATCGGGCAATGTTGCAGATACATGGTTTTATCTGCTCCGAATGTCTCTACCGCTTTAATCATGTTGTTCGATAAACTGGTAAAGGCTTCCCGCTGGCTGGCAAGGTCGGTGGTACTTGCAATAGTATTGGCGTCGTTTTGTAAAGTGCCGGCCATTTTAGTCCACTCTGCTGCCACTTCGGTTTCCAGGGCAGAGGCATCTACTTTTTGCAGGTCTACTACCAGCTCGCTTGCTCTTAGCTGCGCTTCGGCAGCCTTGCTTTCCACTAAGCCATCTTTAAGGGCCAGGTAGCTGTCGGCTGCTTTCACAAATCCCTCAGGAGTGCTGTATTTCGCATTTACTGTTTCTACTGCTGCTTCCTCTTCTGTCTGCTTCAGCTGGTCGGTATTCTCCGTGTTATCTGTGTTTCCCGAACAGGCTACCATTCCTGATGTGCCTGCTCCGGCTACCATTGCCCATAGTGCAATTCTTAAAACATTCTTTTTCATATTCCTGATGCTATAGAATTTAAAACACTACAAACTTAATTAAAATTCACTTAGATATAGCGATAGCCGGATACTCTCCCGCCCTGATGCTGCTAAATAAAAGGCAATGGCAGTAGCTATTGCCACTGCCATTGCCTTTTATCCGCTTGTTTGTTTTATATTTTATCTGCGACTGTGGTCTGCATTATCTCTCTTGGCTTCATCTTCGCCAAAACCTTGCTGGCTGCTGCGCACGCCGTTTACATCATCGTCCATAGCTGTATCGCTGCCTTCGAACTCGAAACCCGGTCCCTGGGCACTTGCTTCTATGTTTTCCTGGGTATTGGCACCATAACCAGTAGCTTCATTCCCACCAATGTGCATATTCTCCAGCTTATCTTTCTGGCCTCTCCGTTCTGTTTCGCCATTTGGGCCAATATTTCGTTTGGCCGATGGATCCGGATTGTTATTCATGCCTACGCGTTTATGATAGTCGTCATTCACGCTTTTTACATTATCTGCATTGTCGTTTACTTTATCGTTATTAGCCATGATTTATTTCTGATTAGTTCCTATAGCTATACGCTTGGCAACACCACTTGTTCGGAAGCCGGCACATTAGACAGAGAAGGTTTTGTAGCGTGGCTTGTATCTTATAACTTTAGAAAGGATAATCCGGTACACCTATAAAGTGGTTTATTTACCGACAGAACTCGTTGACTCTGCCATAAAACAGCAGGCAACTGCTATCTTTGCCACAGAATTAATCAGGAAAAGGCACCACTTTTGCTCTTTCTCTGTTCTCAACTATAATCAGATACCAGCTAAAGCGCGGCTCATGAAACTTTCAAAAATATACAATCCGCAGGAGATGAACTCCTATCAATTTGTTGCCGCAACCGGCTTTATTATGTCGTTGGTAGCACATATCATCATCCTGTTTATTGGCAAGACAATCGATAATTTTGAGGCGCTTTACATTTGCTGGACTGCCTTCTTTATTTTGGGCACTATAGCCAATCTCAGGGACGACAATCAAAATGGAGGGCATCACCACCATCATTAATCATTTTAAGTATAGGCTTGAGAGCCAGGTTCAGATGAAAAGAAAAAACCCACCATAAAATATAGTGGGCTTTCCTAACTAATCTAACTTATTCTTAATTACTGTATTACTAACTTTTTTGTTAGGTATTTTTCGTTTTGAATCACCTGCAGAAAATACATACCGCTCCCTAATTTTGCGATATTCACCGCCTGCCTATACTCCCCACCAACTCCTTTCAAAGCCTCTGAGTACACTTCTTTTCCGGTTATATCGAGTATCCTGATTTTTACAGTTGCTTCATTTTTCAGTTTAAAAGCTATTTCGAAGCGGCCATCGCTGGGGTTGGGATAAAAGCTGAAGTCTTCTACTCCTAGTGCTGTGGCAGGAGTCTCTACGGGAGCGCCCGCTGATGTAAGTGTGCTCTTTTCCTCTTTAGACAGATCGGCCACCATGGTTTTAACGATGGTAACAGAAGTGATGTAGCCATCGCCTGTTTTTATGTGTTTAAGCGATTTTACTGCTTTTTGAGCCAGCGAATCATAATGCCTGCCTTTTATGATAAACAGCGTATCGGCTATACTATTAAAAGTAGGCAGCAGAAAAATCTGCCCGGAATCCTGGGGTACTTTCCGTAAAATTTGAGGATTGGTTCTTTTAAATATAATCGTATCGCCTTTAAGGCTAAGCCTGAGCCTGTTGTTCAGCCTAGCTGCTGCACTGTCTGCTATTATTATTTTTTGTATTCTTTTCCAGGTTAAGGAATCTATGCCTTTTACAGGAAACCTGTTCAGAAGTAGGTTTCCATTTTTAAACCGGGTGTGCAGGCTATCTGTCACCAGCATTTTCAGTCTCCTGCTTAAAGCCGTATCTCCTACAGGATTTTTGTAAATAAACAACTGGCGCCTGCCTCCTGCGAAGGCCAGGGAATCCAGGTTTTGCAGGCGCCGCATTTCCCTCATCTGCAGCCTGAGCGCTGCTGCATCAGCATGCAAGCCTTTCAGCTTGCCAAAAGAAGCTTCAAAATCCGATGCAGCCATAAGGGTATCAACAATTAACGTTTTTCCATCAATAGTCTGCATCATCCTGATACGCACTTTCTTTTCGTCTGTACCCGCCTTGTCCGTTCCTTTGTTTTGAGCAGTGGCATTGAAATTCAGCAGCAATGAGAGTAGAAGCAGTAAAAACCATTCTACAAGAATACGAGGGTTCAGCATCTTTTCCATTTTAACTTTTTAAAGCTTTTTTATTTCGTTATACCTGCCCATTTATCTGTACTCTTCTGTATTCCTGCACCCGCGCCTGGCTACAGGAATACAGAAAGAGCCATTTTCATAGTTTTATTCGGGGAGCATTCGGTATAACTGAACACAACAAAGCTACTTTACCAAATCCTGTGGTATAGTTAAGGAGGAGTTAAAAAATGTTAAAGAAGCGTTAAAATTTGCGACAGCAGCGTAGGCCCCAGGCCTGCAAAGCCTAGAGTACAGCAATACCGGAAAGAATGGCTTAGGCTACTCTGCCTGATCCGGCTCAGAAGAATCCAGGGATTCCTGCACAATCAGGCCGTCTTTCATTACAAGCGTACGGTCGGCCATAGAAGCCAGCTGCTCGTTATGGGTTACGATTACAAAGGTCTGGTTAAATTCTTCGCGCAGACGGAAAAAGATCTCATGCAGCTCCTGTGCATTTTTAGAATCGAGGTTGCCGCTGGGCTCATCGGCAAAAATAATACGGGGAGAATTGATAAGTGCCCGCGCCACAGCTGTTCTCTGCTGCTCGCCGCCCGACATCTGGGAAGGTTTATGATCCAAGCGGTGCGACAGGTTGAGCATGTGCAGTAGTTCCTTTGCCCGCTCCCGTACTTCATTTTCCGGCCTGCCCGCCAGAAAACCCGGCAAACAGGCATTCTCCAACGCTGTAAACTCCGGCAGTAAATTATGAAACTGAAAAATAAAGCCGATATGCCTGTTTCTGAAACGCGCCAGTTCTGTGGCATTCAGTTTTTCGATGTTCTTGTTATCGAAGAGCACCTGCCCCGAATCAGCTGTATCCAAAGTACCCAGTATATGCAGTAAAGTACTTTTACCTGCACCGGAAGCCCCTACAATAGACACCACCTCACCGGAAGAGATAAGCAGATCGATACCTTTTAGAACAGCTAAAGAGCCGTATTTTTTTTGAATATTTATTACCTGAAGCACTGGTTATCTACGTGTTTTATCTGAAGGTTCAGCAGTATAGCTTCCAAAGCTACAAAACAAACGTAAGAAATCGGTATAAAGGTTATTTTTTGTACTTCCGGAGTTCCTTAAAAAAGCTCCGGAACTTACTTTACAGGCGGCATTTGTAATACTTAAATGCGTGCGGAAGATTTAAAATAGCTTTACTTGAATTTAAGCCAATAAAGGCTTACTTTCGTGCGTCCAATAAAACTGAAAGCATGAACATACACGAATATCAGGCTAAAGACATTCTGAAAAGCTACGGCGTACGCATACAAGAAGGTATTGTGGCCGAAACGCCAGAGCAGGCTGTAGAGGCTGCCAAAAGACTTACTGAAGAAACAGGTACAGGCTGGCACGTGATTAAAGCGCAGATACATGCGGGTGGTCGCGGTAAAGGCGGTGGTGTTAAACTTGCCAAGAACCTGGAGCAGGTGAAAGAGATATCCTCTCAGATCATTGGCATGAACCTGGTTACACACCAAACCGGCCCTGAAGGTAAGGATGTACATAAAGTACTTGTTGCACAGGATGTATACTATCCTGGCGATTCTGAGCCAAAAGAATTTTACCTGAGTATCCTGCTGGACCGCGCTAAAGGCATGAACGTGATCATGGCTTCTACCGAAGGTGGTATGGACATTGAGGAAGTTGCTGAAAAATCTCCTGAGAAAATCATTAAGGAGTGGATCGATCCTGCAGTTGGTTTACAAGGCTTCCAGGCTCGTAAAATTGCTTTTGCATTCGGTTTAGAAGGTGAAGCTTTCAAAGAAATGGTGAAGTTTGTAACCAACCTTTACAAGGCTTATGTGGAAACAGACTCTTCTATGTTTGAAATCAACCCTGTGCTGAAAACTTCTGATAATAAAATATTAGCAGTAGACGCGAAGGTAGACTTAGATGATAACGCCCTGTATCGCCACAAAGACCTTGCTGCCCTGCGTGATCTTTCAGAAGAAGATCCGTTGGAAGTGGAGGCCAGTGAATCTCACCTGAACTATGTGAAGCTGGATGGTAATGTAGGTTGTATGGTAAACGGTGCTGGTCTGGCTATGGCTACCATGGATATCATTAAACTTTCTGGCGGTGAGCCTGCTAACTTCCTGGATGTAGGTGGTGGTGCTAACGCTCAGACGGTAGAAGCCGGTTTCCGCATTATCCTGAAAGACCCTAATGTTAAAGCTATCCTGATCAATATTTTTGGTGGTATTGTTCGTTGCGACCGTGTTGCCAATGGTGTAGTAGAAGCTTACAAAAACATTGGCGATATCCGTGTACCAATCATTGTGCGTCTGCAAGGAACAAACGCAGAAGAAGGTGCCCGTATTATTGATGAATCCGGCCTTAAAGTATATTCTGCCGTAGCCTTGAAAGAAGCTGCTGAAAAAGTTAAGCAAGTATTAGCGCAAGCTTAATATTCCTTTTTATAAAACAGAAAAGGCTGCCCGAAAGGCAGCCTTTTCTGTTTTATAAAAATTCGATCTGCAAAAGCCAGGTAACCCCAAAAAGCTCAGCCCCAAGGCCTTCTGGCTTTTTAAAAAGTTAACCGACTTAAACAACTTCCAGCTCTACATTAATGTTGCCTCTTGTGCCTACTGAGTAAGGACATATTTCATGTGCCTCATCTACATATTGTTTAGCCTTCTCTTTGTCAACACCTTTCAGGTCTACTGAAAGCTTTACGCTCAGCCCATAGCCTCCTTCATCTGTTTTGTTCAGATCAACATGCGCTGTAACAGTAGATTCAGGGTCGAGTTTTTCTTTGTGTTTACCGGCCACTACTAAAAGCGCGCTCTGAAAGCAGGCTGCATAACCGGCAGCAAACAGCTGCTCCGGGTTAGTGCTTCCACCTTTTCCGCCCAGCAGGCCTTCCGGTACAGCTAATTTCATGTCTATGATTCCATCTGAAGATTTTACCTGGCCCTGGCGGCCACCTGTAGCAGTTACTACTGCTGTATACAGTTTTTCCATAGCTTAAATTGTTTTTGCTTTACATTCCCCTTTTTAACTATGAAAGTACCTGTAATGTTTTAGGTATCAGGTTTAATGTAAACCAAAGAGCAAGCCATAGCACCTGAGCTGTAGAAATTCTTGATAATTTTTAAGCAGAAAGTTTCCATTTGTGCACATACTTGCTAATTTTGCACCACCACAAGCACCCGTAGTTCAACTGGATAGAATATCGGATTTCGGCTCCGAGGGTTAGGGGTTCGAATCCTCTCGGGTGCACATTTTATCATTCACTTACGCTGACTGTCATACTGATAGTCAGCGTTTTGTGTTTTTAGACAGGTGGCTTAATCCAACTTATCTCATAAATGTTAGATTAAAACATACTGATGTTAGATTAAGTTTTGATACAGGGCTTTAAGAAAATTTATATTTACACACGTCATTTGCCGGTTATAGTATAAGAGAAGCTTGTATTTACGACTTGAATAACCGTATCACGTATTATTCTAAGAGTAAGTTGTTAATTCTTTCCTTCCTAACATATTTACGCAATGCACCCATCTTATCTTGTGAAGTGAGTAGCCTCCTAATTGCATTAAAAGCGGCACCATCAATGTAAAAGCTAATCAAATAATAATTTGTGGCTTTGCTTGCATCATTATCCATCGTTAAAACCCATTTACCATTTAATGTTGTAAGTAATCCACATTCGTTTGCGCCTCTATTAAGGCCATCCTGGATATATTTCTTTAATGTCTTTTCTATTTTTATAGGTCTCACTTTTAGCTCTTGTAAATTAAACATACGACATAATTAATACTACAAATATATTACTATTCAATGTTTAATGCAACAAAACAGCCAAATTAATTGTACTTTACAAGTATATGCATTATATTTGTCTTTTGTCCTTCATTTACTTTATAATTATCGCTGGTGCTTTGGGCACCGGAATCACTATAGCAAAAATGCAAGTCTGTACTTTCTACTAACCTTGTTGTACCCAGTTGTATCAGGCAAATAGCCTAATTCAAGTAAATCGTTGTCTGTAGAGCTAACTCTTCTTACTCTCGAAGATTCAAATTCATCATAGATGTCATAACAACCTGCAACTTCAAACATTTCACCAGTCCTTATATGCTTATATACCCAGTATCGAATATTTTCATACCCACTACTGTCTTCACGGAAGGCATACATATACAGGTCTTCAAATGCTATCAAAGCCCCACCGCATTTCAGTTTAATTTCTGGTTGAAAGTGATATTCAAGAGGGTCGATTGGTAAATCTTCTAACCATGATGCATAACCTTCGATTTCATCAAAGCTATCGTATTTCCAAGGATTAGATTCAATGTCTTCATCTATCAAGATGCGAATCTCGTCTGTTACTACACCTCCACTTTGCCATAGCTGCTGCTTAATTATGCTCACTAATGGTTCACTATTTTCCTTCATGTGTAATGTATCTTGAATGATATTAAAAGATTTCGCTTGGACCTTTATCGGTTAGATATAATTTAATTTTGCGATTACGATTGACACCATTAAATACACTAATATGAGATTTATATCTTAGCTGCTCAAATAGAAACTTGTCCGAGAATGGAATTCTTCTCGCTATAATCTTAGTGTCTTTAATTTGCATGACAAGCTCATATAGTGAACCAGTAATTACATCTTTATATACCCACACATAAGAATTACTCACTTCTGTACGCTCGTCACTGGTAGCATAAAGGCATAAGTCGCCAATTCTTTGTGGCCAGTTTCCGATTATTGCCTGGATTAGTACTTCTGGTACAGCACCATCATTACCGCCTGGGTCTACTACCACTGCATTTATACCCGCTAAAAATTTGATTATTAAACTCTTTGTCATTTCAATTGCTATTTATTAAATGTTGTGATGGTTATTATAGATTTGACAAAGACTCTTGTTTTAAAAATTTTCATTTATTTTTTCCTGGGTAGCTTGAATGCCAAATTATAAAATGGAAGCTGCCTGATGCTCATATAAAGCATCGTAATGGTCAAACATCTCTATTGCATTTTTGAACTGCTGCACCGCACTGCCAGTCGCTGGTGGCAAATTGAAGTATTCAAGCTGTTTAACTTTCGGTTTAAGGCCAACAACCTTATTCATGTGGTATATCATCAACTCTTTGATTTCATCAACCAGCCCAGGATGGTATTCGAAAATAACAGAGTCATGCAGCGAGGTAAAGAAATACTTATCATTGTATTTGTTCATCAAGTCAACCATAACACCATCTATAATGGCCTCTGATTCTATTCGCTGCATTAGAACCGCAAGCTTCTTATAGTTACCCTGTTTTTCATTTTCGATAACCTGATAAACAGATGGAAACTCTTTCATGAATGCTTGCGCACTCTTACTATCAAAAGTCTTCTCATTCTCACCATAAAATACATTAGCAAAAAGGTCAACTTTAAATTTTGAGAAGTCACTCCCGGTCAAGCCAACAACATTAGCCATGTAGTGATAAAATGTACCTTGGCTCACCTCTTTTGTGTAGATTTGAACACTATCAGGCATAGCCTTATCTTTAAATATATTTAACAGTATTTTAGTCAGACAAAATGGCTGCGAGTTTGCTACATCGAGGTTACATAGCAAAGCATCGGGCTTGTTCTTTAAAAAAAGGAACTGCCTAAGCTCTCTCCAAAGCACAGTTATTGCATGATGTACACGTTCCCCTCTACCATCTCGCTTTGCCGGGAAGATGGAGCCATTATGGATTGCGTTTATAATGTACAGATAGCGTTCCCTTTTACCCTCTATGATTTTTTGATAATCATCATTTAGTTGCTTCTTTTTTACATTATCTGGGTTATAGAACAGTATGGCATTGATATACCATTCTTCCACATAGGCTATTGCATCATCTCTGCGAATACCAATGTTCTGCATATTAGTGCCAATCCATTGCGTAACCTGGTCTTGTCTTTTAAAATCTGCTTTTCTAAAACGGATGATGTTATTGTATAAAGTTGAATGTTTATCTACTGATATACGCCTATGTTGTACATCATACTTTGGTGTTAGCCTATATCCCAAGCACTCGCCATGAAAGCCATTTTCCTCCTGGGCGATTCTGAAATAATCATTGTCTTCGATTACTCCATACTTATACAGCAATGGCTTTAATTTAATAGTTGTATCAGCGTATAAATAGCGTTCAATGTGGTGCTTAGATGATAGCTTTATAAAATCATCACGCTCATACTTATCGTGTAAGATTCGATTGATGTATATCTGGTGGAGAATGAAGTCTAATTTCTGATGGTGTCTTTCGATAACATAATCTTTCCAACCTTCTTGTTTTAGTATTTCCTTGGAATCGAAATTGATAGGTGTGTATATCTCTTCGTAGTTGCTGTTGTTTATAGTATTCATTTGATTCTGATTTTTTCATTATATAATCAGAATCGTTTTTGTTTTTAAAATTTTATAAAGTACAATTTAATAATATATGATATTTAGCCTTGTTTATTAGTTAAAACACTTAGTTATTAACCATTTAATTGAATTAAATTATTTTATATTTTATTTAAATTTATTTATTAAATCATATTTACTATCTGGTTACAATCTAATTTAGTTATTAGCTTATTAATTGTTCTCTTACTTTTATTATATTTAACTGAAGTCTAAACCGGTGATACGTTATTAATTAAGCGCAAAGTACATTTACTTCTTCTATATTGAACCATGAATGAATTCAAAAGAGTATATCACAAGTCCAGAGATAGCAATGATATCATGCGGAATGATAAAGGCATATTTACTTTCACAAGGCCCTCTATCAATATTGTTGGCGGCTCCTATTATTTTATGTTAGAAATAGCACCTAAAAACACTTTCATTACTCTTGACCAGTTCAGTGCATTTGAGCAATTATTCCCTAATCATGACGTTACCCGTTACCTGGGTGGTGAAAACTATGAAGTATTAGATAAACTTATAGCAGACAAGTTAAGGGATACTTACGACAGCATACTGTACAAAACACCTACTGTGGGAAGCAGAATAGGAGAAGAATGGGTTATTCTTAATAATAGTATAATCAAAGCGACTAAATACTTAGGTGCTTATGATGATGCTATTGCTTACGCAACATCTATCTGATACTTGTACTTTAGCATATATTTCCTGCTGGCTTCAACTATATTGACTATTTTTGTATTACAAATCTTTACAAAGTAGATGTCAAATAATTTAATAAAAGAAACAGATATTAAACCATTCTTAAAATGGGCCGGTGGTAAAACTCAATTGTTACCGGCAATTGAAACTAAGCTTATTCAACGTCTACACAACAAAAAGAGCATAGATTTTATTGAGCCTTTTGCTGGAAGTGGCGCTGTCTTATTTTTTATGCTTAGGGTATATGGTAAGTACATTAAACATGCTGTTATTAATGATATTAACCCTGTACTAACAGATTGTTATAAAACAATAAGACAATCACCGGACTTGTTAATAAATCAATTAGCTGAGCTTGAGCAACAGTATTTTAGCTTTTCTGAAGAAGAAGACAGAAAACAGCTTTTCTTAGAAAAACGAGAAGAGTTTAATTGCATAAAAGATAATCCGATTCGCAAAAGCGCACTAATGATTTTCTTAAATAAAACTTGTTTCAATGGTTTGTACAGGGTGAACTCTAAAGGCAACTTTAATGTGCCATTTGGCAAGTTCGCAAAGCCAAACATATGTAACGCCTCAGTAATACGAGCAAATAGTGCGGCCTTACAGAGAGTTGAAATTTTAAATACTGATTTTACAGCAACAGAAGAATACATTCATGAGGATGCATTCTTTTACTTTGACCCTCCTTATAAGCCAATAAGTAATACCGCATCATTTAACTCATATGCGAAAGAAGGTTTCGTAGACGAAGACCAAGTAAGATTGAAGTCTTTCTGCGATTTAGTTAATGGCGGGAAAGCTTACTTTGTACAGAGCAATTCGGATACAACAAATAATGATGAAAGCAATAACTTCTTTCAACAGTTATACGCTGACTACACGATTGAAAGAGTAAAGGCTAAAAGAGCCATAAACTCCAAGGGTAGTGGGCGTGGCGAGATTTTTGAATTAATAATATCTAATGATAGTGTCTTAGGAGATATTTCATCCATACATAAAGCTGCATTACAAACTTCTTTATTTTAAATGGATAAAGTATATTATAACTCGCCTGATAGTAATTTTCAATTATATCTGGGGAACTGCGTTGACATATTACCTAAAATCAATGAGAAAGTTGATTTGGTTTTTGCTGACCCTCCATATTTCCTGTCCAACGATGGATTTACAATCAAGGCCGGTAAAGTAGCAAGTGTTAACAAAGGCGATTGGGATAAAAAAGAAAACCATCTTTCTACAATTCAATTTACTGAACAATGGCTTGAAGCGGTACGCCATGTTATGAAAGATAGTGCAACCATCTGGGTAAGCTGCACTATGCATAACTTATTTGATGTTGGCTCCGCTTTACAAAGATTGGGGTTCAAAACACTCAACATAGTTACTTGGCAAAAGACAAATCCACCACCTAACTTATCGTGCAGGTACTTCACTCATTCAACAGAGCATATTATCTGGGCAAGGAAGCACCAGAATAAGGCTCATTACTTCAACTACGAATTAATGAAGTCTATTAACCAGGGTAAGCAAATGAAGGATGTCTGGACTTTGCCTGCTGTCTCAAAAAAAGAAACTACTTGTGGCAAACATCCAACACAAAAGTCATTGTCACTATTGAATAGAATAATTTTAGCCTCGTCCCAGGAAGACGATTTGGTTCTTGACCCGTTTGCAGGGAGTAGTACTACTGGTATAGCTGCAAACACGCACAATAGGAGATACATCGGAACAGATATATCTCCAGAATTTCTAAACTTAAGTATATGCAGGAAAAAAGAACTTGATGCTACCAGGCAGCAACAATCAATATTAATAAGCAGTTAAATTTTTAGAATCTTTACACCCGGCACATTAGCTAAAACAATGTGCCGTGGTACTAACCTACCTACTGTAACGTAGTATTCCCCATTACCAACAGGAGTAGAAGTCTTTCGTTCCTTAAATTCTGGTAGATGCTTTATAAACCATTCCTTGGTAGCTGGCATGGGCAAAATGTGAAGTTCTCGTTCGTCAACAAAGTAGTAGTAAACATAGTTAGCTTCTGTATACATAAAGCAACCAGGAGTACCCTTTCCTTCGTTGCTAAGTGTTTCAAAAAAGTAGTTGCCCGTTTTGTGCCATCGGTCTCCTTTGACTTCTATACTTACAGTTTTAGAAGTACCATCACTTAGTTTTACTTTCCAAAGAAGGTCTATGTCTTTTTCTCTATAAACAGGGTCGCCTTCAACATTAATGACTTCGAGTGTTACTGCTTGCTTTTTTAACAAAGCTTCTATATCAGCAGCGGCTTTATCAGCTACCTGGGAAGCTCCACCCATGGAATACTTTCTCAAATTAGACATTGCTCCTACTCACCTAAGCCTAACACTTCCACCGGTATTTTACCGAAATAATAGCTACACCCTACATCAGTAATATATTGTAAAACATCACTATAACACTCTTGTAGATACCAATCATTTAGTACATAAATAAACTCCACCTCAATGTTTAGTGGAGCTAAAAGCTTTCTATATTGTTTTATTTTGAAATCAGCGGTTTGTAATTTTTCATCAACGGAACCTGCACCTTGCTGATACTTTTTCTCAATTATATAAAGAGTGTTACTTGTGTGATTTAAATACGCATCATCTGGAAGCAACTTTTTAGAAATAACTGTTTTGTAGTCAATTCCACGTGGCTTAAGTAACTTAGTATATAAGCTTCCTTTACTTAATAAAGTGCCAACTACTGTATTTTCCTTATACACAGTACTTCCAACAACTCGATAGCCATCAATTTTTGTAATAGCACTTTCTAAGCTTGTTTTCTGTTCAAAAACCAATCCCGTGGTAGTGTTTGCTCCACCTACTCCACCTTTAATCATAATCTATATTTCATTTAATGATGTATAAAACATGCTTCGTCCAGACCAATTCCAATAGGTGATGTCCTGTTCAATGAAAAGCCACTTAATAGCTTTAAGCATCATATCAATCGGATATCCTGTTTTAAAATTCAGGCTGTTATAGTCACTTGGTTGAAGTTCTTGGCAATCGTATAGGCTTGTGAGAAGTGGTCTGACTTTCTGATATTCGGCTGCTGATTCGAGCTTTTTATTCGATAAGTCGGTGTAGATATCAATATGGCGTGGCCTGGTTGATTTTCTCTTGTCACCAAAAAGAGTTGATTCAACATGTACCTCAAAATCAAAGCCTTTATTAAGACGTGCTGGCCGTTTTAGAAATATCCTTTTATTACTTATTGTATCTTCAACATAGTAGATGTATTTGGAGCATAAATCTCCATTACCTCTACCGGGTGCTTCGTTGAGAAATACATTTACGACTTGTTCACGAATTTGAAATCTATCTCCCAGGACAGAGAGAGTAGCTTCTGTTATCATAGCTCAAAGAGTTTGGAAAGAGGAATATTAAAGGCACGAGCGAACACTTCTGCACTTTTTATGGATATGTTCCTCTCTCCCCTTTCCACCATACCAATGTATGTGCGATGAAATTGGGTATGTTCAGCAAGGTCTTCTTGAGTCCAGCCTTCGGCTACTCTGAGTTGTCTAATCCGTTTGCCAAATCTTGATAGAAGTTCACTTTCCACTTTCCAAATAACCTGGTTTTGATACCGCTAATCCACATACAATAAGTATCATTCGAATATTTGTATGTCTTTAAGCTTTTGCCTTTCCAATAAACAAGGCGTGTATCGCTTAAATTCTTTTTCATTAAAAGATGTTAAGCTTGTCAACCCAGGTCAAAATTTTGTTGTGCAATTAGAAATGGAAGGAAATGATGAATACAATTAACTATAGCGTAGGATTAAAAATACATCATAGATTAAACTACAACAGAACAAAAATTCTATCTTAGTAGTCAAATCATATATAAAGCCAATGTTTGACCTAATTAATACTCCTTACAAAGAAGATTTACCGTTGCTATTAGGGCTTGGATTAAGGGAATTTGTTTGTGAAACTGGTGTAGAAACTGACTTAGGCTCTGTCGAGACAAAAGATTACCTAATCAAAGTTTATGTTACCTGTATGCCAGCACAGTTCTGGAAATTTGATATTATATGCAAAGAAGGTTCTCGTAGAACTATATTAGAAACTGGCTCCGGTACTTTCACACAATATTGGGATATGGCAAAAATGGTGGGCCTAAATTTAGTGACTATCAAAAGTTGTAGCAAGGAATAGATTGTGTGGTAACGATTAAGGCGTTAAACATTTTACATTATCTAACGCCTTAATCGTTGTCATAAAGCCCCTATGATTGATTTGATTCTTTTTTTTCTGTTTACCATGTTGAATTTTTTAAACCTCTCCCTGTATACTTGGTAGCTATCATTGCCGCCTCCCTCAATTGTATCCATAACTTCCGGTGCTGAAAAGTCAATAGGCACAGCGATTACATGCAACTGATAATCGAAATTTGGGAGCATAAAGACTTTGTTGCTTTTCTTGTGAATATAAAATATAGCGGAGGCAGGAATATCTTCACCTCTATTTTCGTAATGGTCATACCAAGCAATCATTACAAATTCTCTTATTGGAAATTGTACCAGGTGCGAGTCTACGATGCAGTATAATTTATCATTTCTTTTCCTTTGATAATCACCAAACTCCCAAAAATAAGGTATGTTACTGTTAGTTGCCTCTCGTAGATGTTTATCATTAATCTGGGAAACAGGTATCCTGTACTCAATCTCAGTATCTATGTTAGCATTATTTATTTTCATTTTTCTTATTCTACTTTTAATTATATATCAAAAGTAGAATGGTAGGTCGCCTGTAAGAATGGGTATAATAGTAGAAAAGTATATTTTATTTATGATATATATCATAAATAAAATTACATAAGTATGCCAAATATAAAACGCAGCGTTAAGTTGAACAATGACGTTGATTTACAAATCGAAAAGGCTAAACTATTCTTCCTGCAAAGGAACATAAAGCTTACAAAAGGAGATGTTATAAGGCTCGCTATGACAGTATTTACTACACGTCTAAAAAATGAAAGTATTGAACATGAAAAGAACTAAGAATGATGTAGATGTCATAGAATATAAGGAATTATCCGGTAGTTGGCCTGAGCCATTTAAGGTGAATAATCAAGAGGGAAGTTACCAAACCCACGTTGTAGATGAAATCCCAGGAGCCACAACCTTTGATTTGGTGATGCCAGAGGAAGATTATTTTGGTGCGGTTACAGACTATATCAAATCGAATAGCAAGGCACAGGATATTAATTTAGATATATTGAGAATATATTTTGACCCAATATTGAAGTTACATACAGTTCAGCCTCTAAAAATAGCTGTGACATTTACACCTGCAAGTAACAGATTCGACTCTTCTTCCCAGGCTGATAAATTGATAATGCATTTTTCTGAATTCGTAAATAATATATCGAAAGCTAATAGTGATTTAGATTAATACAGCTTACATTCTAAACAACGTACTATAAGGAGTAAAATAAACGGTGGTATAATTTACTATTAAGCTACATGTTATCAAGCCAACTATACTAAGCGTATAGGGCACACAAAAAGTAAATAAACTCAGTAAATATATCAAAGTAAATATTTATATTTGCTAAACAAGTTTATTTACTATGATTATAGGCTACGCCAGAGTTTCTACTCTTTTGCAAAACACGGACTTGCAAATTGACGCCCTCACACAGGCTGGTTGTCAAAAAATATTTACGGATAAGATATCTGGTGCAGTTGCGGCTCGACCTGAGTTAAGTAAACTAAAAGATATGCTTCGCCCAGGGGATACGCTCACTGTCTGGCGCCTCGACAGATTGGGTCGCTCACTGAAAGACCTAATAGAATGGATGATTTTTTTGGAAGAGCATAATATAGCACTTAAAAGCTTGCAAGAAGCCATTGATACCAGCACCGCTACTGGCAGACTTGTCTTTCATATCTTCGCCAGCATGGCAGAATTTGAGAAAAACCTAATAAAGGAACGAACGATGGCCGGCTTATCTGCCGCTCGTGCACGGGGAAGGAAAGGTGGCCGACCTCCAAAGGTAAGCCCCGAGAAAAAAGAGCTTGCTATTAGACTTTACAACGAAAAGCAACACACAGTCGATAAAATTTGCACCATGATTGGCATTACTAAGCCCACTCTATATAGCTATATAAAGCAAAAAGAGCGGGCTTAGGATGTTTTCAATCTTTCCTACGCTACTTCTGACTCCACCCTTGCTAAGGCAGCCTGCACGGCTGCTTTCTTTTCAGCGACTTTCTCCGTTACCTTCCTTACAAGGTTTTCAGTGTCGTTATGAATATATTTCCGCAGCACTTGATTAGACTTACTTCCCAACATCAAGAGTATATCACGCTCAGTGTGGCCTTCTTGCCACAGCCTGGTGCAGAAGCCCCTACGATTGCTATGACTACTCATTAGCTCATACTTATAATGGTGGAAAACAAACTCTTCTTTAAGTTTATAGCGCATTACAGCAATAGGCTGTTGGTTAATCTCATGCTTCATAAATAAAGCTTTCAATATGACCTTGATATATTCGTTGTATTTCACACTGCTAACTAACTTTAAGTTATAATTATAGCGTTTTAGTATCTCTTCAATTCTGGGGTCCAGAATAAGGGGTACTTGATAGTGACCCTTGGTTTTTTTCGTTTTACCCATCAACACTCCATTTTCAACTTTCCAGTAAGAGCGTAGAATATCGCTTATGCGTAGCCCGGTCAGATTTCCAAATACGCACAGGTCGATGTACTTTTTATATTCCTCCTTCACCTCACTTCTGTAATCCCACAAAAGCTCTAACTCTTCAGCAGTAAGGTAAATAACCTCAATATCATCTTTCGTACGTTCATACTTTTTATATCCCCTATTCACCGAAACACCCTTTTCATCTTCTACCCAGGTCAGAAACGCACGAAGGTCTTTGATATGGTTGCCAAACGTGTTATTGTAAAAATCACGCTCTCCATGCATAAGGTATTTAGCATACGCAAGGTAAAAATTGCGGTCAAACACGCTAAAAACCAGACATGTATTTGTGTCTTTGGAAAACTCTAATAATGTACTGGCCCAAACTTTTATGTGAGCCTGGGCACTTTTACTCTTGACTTTGAACGTTTCTTGGTATTCATCTAAGAGTAGCTTAAACTCCGCTTCCTCATACGTCTCATTTCTGTACCCTAATTGCTTTAGTTCCTGTTGCCTTTCGGTGAGTTCAGCGATTTTCTTTTGCAGTGCCTTAATCTGCTCAGGTATCTCTTCTGAATCTATGTGATTAATGAGGTGGTCTATCTTCAGAACCTTACGCTCTTTGCGTATTTTGTCCTCGGCAATACGCTCTTGTTCTTTAATCTCCACCAGCCTCTGCACATAAAGTTTTTTAACCTGCTTGAAATCTGGGTCCGGAAGTTTGGAGGCAATATCTTCAACCAACTGCTGCGCTTGTCTAATAGCTGCGTTTATTTCCGATGCTTCTGGATGGCTGGTTTTAACGAATCCCTTCGCTGAATCAAACTTACTTTTGTGAACTTTTAGGCTTAGATTAAGTCCATCAGGTCTACGTTTGTAAGTGTAACGAAGATAAACTCTGCCTATGCCTTGTTTGTCTGCCTTTTGAAGATATGCTTTTGTTGTGAAGCTCATGCCAGGAATTTAATATCAGGTATCTCTTTATGGCAAAGATAGTTGTATTAATATAAATTAATACAACAGTTGATACAACATTTTCAGCAAAACCTCATTTTTAGCCATGTAAAGCACATTTTTACATACGTTCGAATCCTCTCGGGTGCACAAGGGAAGTAAACTGAAACGCTGACTACACCACCTGTAGCCAGCGTTTTTTGTTAACTTCAAAACTTTTCAATGAAACAATTCCTGAAATGCTTGATTGCTGTTAATCTGAATTGTTTATCTTATAACTCTATTACAACCACCTTTAAAATAATGAAAGGCAGCATTTAATGGACAGCTTCTTTCTCGGGCTAATCATTCAATAATCTTGAAAGCTATATTATTGAATGATAATTAAGGTTGTCTAACTACATTGTAGATGTAATTAGCCAACTACTAGCTTAACAAATGTCTATTTAACTTATATGAACGCCGCAGCACCACCTCAACTACATCAGCCAAAACGTTTAGTCAGTATATGCAGTCTTTTTACTATCTTTGCGATTAATTATTCCACCATATATCCCTGATGGCTTTCAAAACAATGTATGAATCTGCTTTTTACAGAATTGAGGCAGACGTAGAAAATAATATAATCAGGTCGAAATGGTTAAAGAGCGTTAATGCGGAAGAAGTGGAAGCTGGTGGCACAATGCTTTATGAAGTACTACGCGACACCAGGATTACGAGAGTAATAGCCAATGCACAGGCTTTCGAAACACTGAGTGCGGAAGCAAAAGAATGGATGTCTACCACTTTCTATGAATTGCTCTCCAAAACAAAGCTTCAAAAAATTGCCCGGGTGTTACCTCTAAATGTCTTTTACCGCATTGCTCTGGAATCGGTGGCTACCAGAGCAGACGCTTTGGGTATTACAAAGTTTGAGGTAAAAAACTTCACCAATGACGAAGATGCCTTAATGTGGGTAGAAATATAATCTGGCACGCCCAATGCCAGCAGCCTCTCAGCGTTTTAACGCCCCTCCGGCTTCTTTTCTTTGAATAAAGTACTGCAACACCCAACCGAAAGCGAGGCTTGCCAATATAACAATGGCTGACAGCACACCAGAATTAAGCGAAGAGGAAAAACTGCCTACGTAGGCATAAGCTAACGAAACGAAAAAGTGCCCGATCAGCGAATAAACCAGAAACACCTTAAGCGACATGGAGGTTGTGCCAGCTACCACCGAAATGGCTTCTGAAAGTATAGGCAAAGCTTTGGATATAGCAATGGCCACATTCCCAAATTTTTGAAAAAGCCAGTTGCTGGCATGCTGCTCCTTTTCACCGAAATACCTGTTCAGATATTGGTTTGCTCTTCTGCCTACATAAAACCCGATAGCCGACGATAATACACCCGAAACAGTTGAAAGCAAAGTACCTGAAACAACACCTAATATTTTCCCATTCAGGATTAGTATAAAACTGGAAGGTACGGGCAGAAAAATATCCGAGGTTAGAAAAGCAAAGCTAACCAGGGCATAGGCAGCCAGCGACTCCTTTGTACTTAGTATTTGCTCAATTTGCTGCTCTACCTGTCCGAAAAGGGCAAAAGAAATTAGAATAACAAAACAGCAGAAAACGAATATAGACAGCAGCTTTTTCATGAAATGTACTTTCGGCAAAAGTAAGCTGATTTCATAAGCACAACAATAAATCTGCTATATATGTACGTTAAGCGAAGGCTTACTGTGCACACTGCGCAAACCAAACTTTACTAAAGAAAAGGGTAAATCAACTTTTTTAAACAAACACTTAACTAAATAATACTAAAAATTAAAAAAATACGTATATAAAGTCGTAAATTTGAAATTATGACAGAGGCCTAAGCTATATTTCATATAAATTTGTCTCTATCTGACTATAATTAAAAACAAGAACCTCTGGACTATTAATAGCGCCCATACGTTTACAATTCCATGGCTTACAGAAAATACCCTTTTTTAACTGTTGAAGTTGATGAGCTTAATTCCACCATTATTATGGACTGGAACGGCACTTTTAATTCTGCTCAATTCCGGGAAGCCGTTAAGGATTGTATGGATATAGTGGCTACCTATAAGCTCAGGTACTGGCTGGCAAACTCGAGCAAAATAGATCTGATTCAACCGGAAGACCAGACCTGGACCAGCAAAGTGTTATTGCCTGGCCTTTCGGAAATGGGCGTAAAAAAGGTAGCGATTATTATTCCGGAAAACCTGTATAACCACATGGCCATTGCTGCTATTATGGTACATGGGAAAGAAGATACTACGTTCGATTTTCAGTACTTTGTTAAAAAAGAGGAAGCTATTAACTGGTTCAGTCAATCAGCTTCTTCAGATGTGGCGCAGCAGGAAGAGAAAATGCATTAACCCTATGTGAGGTTAAGCATCTTTCGGTAGCTCAATATAAAAAGTAGTGCCTGCTTTTTCTTCGCTTTCAAACCATATGCTGCCATCGTGCCATTCTACTATGGTTTTGATAATAGACATCCCCAAACCTGTAGAAGGCTCTCCCTTTAAGCCTTCGCGCCTTGCCCTGGTAAATTTCTCAAAAAGTTCATCATGATATTTTCTGGGTATTCCGATACCATTATCCTGCACCTTTATAAGTACGGTTGATTCCTTTTCGCTCAGGTCAACAGCAATAATACCGTTGTCTTCTGTAAACTTGATAGCATTTGACATTAGGTTATTAATCACCTGCATAAACTTTGTCTGATCAATATTTACGTATATTTTATCAGATGACGAGCTAAACCGTATCTCTTTGTGGATAAGGTTCTGGCCATCCTTGTATTGCTCCATCACCTCCTGAACTTTGGCTACCAAGTCTATCCTCTTCTTCACAAGGCCTGCATCTACTGATTCTAAAAACTCCTGCTGTACAAAGTTGCGGATCAGGTGAATGTTACGGTCACTGCTTTCCCTGATAATGCTGATAATTTCGTTTACTTCAGGATTGTTGTATTCCCTTGTACTTTCAGAAAGTACCTCCGACAAAACTTTAATGTTGGCTAAAGGTCCGGCCAGGTCATGAGAAAGAATTTCCAGAATAGAGTTTTTCTTAGCCCCAAACTTCTGCATCGTACTGATGTTTTCCCTCATAATAGTTACATCATCAATTAAACCCACTACATATTCCCTGCCATGCTTATCGGTTACCCGTTGTGGCGTAAGCTGCAGCCATCTTAGTGCATTATCAGGATGCACTATCCTGAACTCCAGATTCTCTCTGCTTTTCCCTTTTAATACTTCTCGGTACTTCTTTACCAGGTAATCCCTGTCATCCGGATGAACTGTTTCTAGAATATTGGCCGGGTTGGAAACAAAACGTTCTCTGCTCTGCTTCCAGATCAGCTCGAAGGCGTGGTTCAGGTATGAAACACTGTTTGCGGCTGTATCGAAAGAAAACAGCACCTTTTCGGCCTGATTGATCAGCTTTTCGAATATTTCGAAGTTATTGTTTATGTCCATTGCCAATTGTATAAAGCCATAACTATTAACCTACTATGATTGCCATCTTACGTTTAGTAAATTAATTTGTCAGCGAGATGAGTAGCGTTTTCTGAGGCACCTTTGTTAATGCCTACATCATTTAACCTACTGCAGGAACAAAATGTTAACAAAATTTATTTGTAAGGCTACACCCTCTTTTGCAATGCAAAGGCTTACTTAAAAAAGCATGACCCGGGAAGCCTCGGCTACGCATCTTTCTAAAATAAGGTTACACATTTGAACTTTTTATTTCGTTTTATTCTTTGCTTAATAAGTGTGTTACCAAATAAGCTACTATGATGCTACAAACTATGAAAACAATGGGGAACGGGTTAGACAACAGGTTTACAACTTCTGTAGAAATAACATCAAGTGAATTACAAACACTCCGAAATTTAGTAACCGCTGCTAAACTGAAGAGCCGTCAT
The DNA here is from genome assembly GCF_005491705.1 of Pontibacter sp. SGAir0037. Taxonomy (NCBI): domain Bacteria; kingdom Pseudomonadati; phylum Bacteroidota; class Cytophagia; order Cytophagales; family Hymenobacteraceae; genus Pontibacter; species Pontibacter sp. SGAir0037. The sequence goes on from NZ_CP028092.1 coordinate 2,743,152, forward strand.
AGTGCCCTCGACCTGGAACTGATAAGCGAACTGGAGTCTCTGACCAATAAGCTTTACAAGATCGGCCTGAACAGAATCGATATCAAATGGGTGTAACAGCTACACTACCTGCCCTCTCCTATGAGGGCTTTTTTTATGTGTTTACCACAGCCCGCAAAATAAAACTCCTGCCTTGTACGCCGCTTGTTTTTTTTTAACAAATTTAGCTACCTTTATTTGATAAAAGCTATACATCTGCTTCTACATGATTCTTTATAGTAACGGTATTGTTCAGTTGGACTATGATCCAGCCACCGACATTCTATTTATGCAATGGCCCGACTTTCATCAATTCGTACTGCCTGAGGTGAAACAGTCGTTGGATATTATTCTGGAAACTATTCGAAATTATGATGTAAAGAAACTGCTTATAGATTCAAGCGGTACGGTTGTGGACCTGAGCGACTCCGATTACAAACCTATTATGGTAAAATTTGTGCAGAACCTGATGCAAACCAGGCTGGTGAAGATGGCCCGTATCTTATCTGCTGATATAACACGAGAAGAAAGAGTAAACCAGGTGGAGCAGGAGACAAAACCTCGGTTTGTTTTCCGGAACTTTCAAACCAAAGAAGCAGCCCTGGAGTGGCTTACTGCCTGAACCAGGTAAAATTTTCCGGTTTCAGAGACAGCAACTTACATTCCGGCCTGATGTTAATGCAATAATGCTTGCCGCAAACACTTGTATAGCTGCAGTCCTTTTAGTATGTTCGCCAAAAATATCCGGGGTGTAGCGTAGCCTGGTATCGCGCCAGCATGGGGTGCTGGAGGTCGTGGGTTCGAATCCCGCCACTCCGACTTTATTAGCCTTCTACTTAGCTGTAGAAGGCTTTTTTATGGCACCTGGTTTTCTTACAATCACTCCACCCCATTTTACCTTTCACAAACATTTCATTTTCAATAAGTCCGGTTACAAACTTTAACTTTAAATGAAGCATAAATTTAATAACAACAGATACATATATTAAATTCTAAATATTATATTTACCAACAAATACTTTAATATATAATAGAAACTACACCAGTAGTTGCACCATTAATACCTTGGCTTTGCTTTGGATTTTAATACACAATTTTAAAACAACTGTGGAGTCCAGAAACCATATAAAAAACGGGGCAGAGCCGAAAAGCCTTAGGAGTAGGAAGACGAAACTTTAACATTTTATGAATTGGTTTTTACAAGTATTAAAAAAGTATGCTGTATTTAGCGGCAGAGCAAGAAGAAAAGAATATTGGATGTTTTCGCTCTTTTACATCCTTTTTGCGATAGTTGCCATGATTTTAGATAACATGCTTGGTATTGCTGTCGAGGAATTGAATTATGGGCCGATTTACGGCATCTTCGTCTTTGCCATGATTATTCCCAGCCTGGCAGTTCTAGTCAGAAGGCTTCATGATGTAGGAAAAAGCGGTTGGATGGTCCTGGTGTCGTTTATTCCAATTGCAGGCGCTATCTGGCTATTTGTGCTGCTTGTTACAGATAGTACTCCAGGTGCAAACAGGTACGGCGAGAATCCAAAAGAAGAAGATTATATACTTATCTAAGCGTAACAGGAACATTCCGCCATTAAAAGCCCTTTGCCAAGTAAAAGGTTTTTAATGGCGGAATGTTTATTTCTGATTGGTGCAAGTGTTATAGTTTTTAAAGCTGCTCCCCTGCACCCCTAAAAGCCTCCTGGCATCCCCGCTTTCTACCACGCTTTTCAAACTGTACCTGCTCAAAGCACCAGACACTGCTTTTCTTAAGGTATTTGCCAAACATCTTGCTGTATATACAGCTCCGAATGGCTCTATTAATTCCTCATTCTGGTATACATAAGCATCGTAGTCCGGCTCCTGCTGATACACAGCTATTAGCTTCTCCAGAGTTGCCTGCTCCATATCAATCATATCACAGGCAAGCAGGAGCAAATCCTGTGTAGGATATTGCTGGTGCACACTCAGAAGACCACGCAAAGGCCCCTCTACTATAGCTACCGTATCCAGCACCAATGTTTCAGAAGAAAAAAGCCTGTTGTAGTTACTCCACTGAGCAGCATTAACAGAAACAACAACAGGCAGTGCCAATGCCTCCAGCTTTGCTGCTACATACTTTGCCCAGGCAGTATCCTGTATAGGCAGCAGGCCTTTGTCGCGGCCCATGCGCCTGCTCTCGCCGCCACTTAACACCACACCCAACAGCTTAGCCATAGCAGCTCACTTTTTATCAGAGTGCCCCAAGCTTTTACCGGGGCTTACTTTGTCACGTATCAGTTGCTTCAGCTCCTTCATCTCCGGAAAACGGCCTGCTTCTTTGCGATCAAAAACCGGCTCCTCATTTACCCGAATGTTGTACCTCCCACTTACTTCGCTTGGCTGTAGCAACACACCGTGCAGTTCTTCCGAAAAAGTAGTGAGCAGTTCCTGTGCCATGTAAGCGGCACGCAACATCCAGCCACACTTTGGGCAATATTCAATGGTTACAACGGGCTTTTCCACAATTATTTTACTTTTGACTCATCAAACTCATACACATGCTTGTTGGCATCGCCAGTAATATCGTGGCAATTGCAGTTGCCGCCCCACTTCTTGGTTCCGTCGGTAAAGTACTCGCACTTCCAGATAGGAGCTTCGTGCTTAATGCGGTCAATGATATAGCGGTTAGCAGCATAGGCTTCAGTACGATGCGGAGAGGCTGTTATAACAACTACGGCAGACTCTCCCACTCCTACTTTGCCCACACGATGCTGCGCAAGAGCAATATTCAAGGGCCACTTGCTTTTAGCATCTGCTAGTATTCCGGCCACCATTTTAGAGGCCATAGATTCATGTGCTTCATAATCAAGGTAAGCCACTTGCCTGCCCAGGTTATTGTCGCGCACATCGCCGCTGAACAATACCACTGCCCCGGCCTGCGGATGATGCGACTCTGCCAGCAGACCTACCAGGTCCAAAGGCTTTGCTGAAATATATTCCATCGTAAAATGCTAAGTTTTTAGTTCTGTCGGAAGCACCATCAGCTTATCCACCGCTGCTGGGCGGTATCACGCTCACAACATCATCTTCTTTCAGCTGATAATCTGCTCCTACAAAAGTATCGTCTACGGCAAACCTGCAACTGCGCAGGACTCCGTCCGCAGCTCCATTCAATTTCCTTAATTGCTCTTTCAAAGCTGCCACATCCCGAATATCACCATCAAGCTCAAACTCTTTATCGTAATACTCTTTTAGGGCCGCATAAACCTGTATTTTCATTTTTCTATTCTTAAAACCACCTCTTAAGCCACTCATTGTTTACATCCTATCCGTAACTATTATACAAGCTATCGTATTGTTTCTTCGGCTCATAAATCATCAACAATTGTTGTCATCTTCATTTATGAGCTCTGATCCGAGAATGCATTACCCCGGCATAAAGAAAATAAGCTTCAGGGAAGCAATGCCAAGTACAGCTGTGAGTAGATAGCGCACTGTAGCCTGCCCAAACCGATGACTGCCAAAATAGGCACCGCTTGTGCCGCCAATAACGGCAGCAGCAAACCAGATATAAGCAGAACTGTTAAAGGCTGTGTCAAAAGTTGTATTCCCCAGTAATCCGGCGAAGGAGTTAAAGAAAATAAAGAGGCTGGACACAGCAGCTGCCTCTTTTGCTCGGGCCCAGGCTAAAAGCATCAGGATCGGGCTTAGAAAGATTCCGCCGCCAATATTTAGCAAGCCAGACAAATACCCGATGGCACACCCCCATAACAGGGCCACCCACAGCACAGGTTCTTTCTGCTGCTCTTTTTCTTTTGGCCCCATTCCCAGCAAACGGATCACAGGCACGATCAGGGCCAGGCCCAACAGCAGATTATAATTACCGGCCGGCAGTATTGTTTTAGAACCCAGAAAAGCAAGCGGTATAGAAGTAATCAGAAAAGGCCAGAGCAGCTTCCACTTAAAGTAGCCTGCCTTGTAAAACTGCACAAAGCCCATACCGGCTACCACCATGTTCAGCACCAAAATCATGGGCTTATAAGTTACCACCGGTACCGCAAAAATCGACAACACAGCCAGGTAACCACTTGCTCCGCCATGGCCTACAGAGGCATACAAAAATCCAACAACAAGAAGTGCCAGTGCTATAAGTAGATCAGGTTCCATTTTGTAGTAATGATAATGAGCTTCCGGCTATTACAAAATCTGCCTTTGGTGCTCCGCAGGTAGGGCATGTATAATCCGGAATAGATGTAAAGGGAGTACCATTTTGTACCTCGTTCACTTCGTCGCCATAATGCTCGTCGTACATGGTATAGCAGTTGCGGCATTGGTATACTTTATATACTGCCAGTTCTTCCGGTTTACCAGGCACCTGTTCATTCGGCTGCGCAGCGACCGAGAGCAGTTCAGGCTCACTTTGCTGCTCATAATAATCGTCGCAAAGCTTTATCAGGTACGTGCTCAGGTCTTCTTTGGCTACTCCTTTTTTAAAACTAATAAAATCTTTTGAATTAGGATTAAAATCGCGGGTATAAAGTATTTCGAACAGCTCTTCTGTTAGTGCGGCACTACTGCCAATATCTTGCTGTGTACGGATAATGATAGAGCCGAAAAGCCCCGTTTTAGGCTGCGTTTTTATGGCAAAACACAAGCGATAGGTTCTTACATCTTCTTCATTGAATTTCCTGACAAGGTGGTTTTTCAGGTTCAGGCCATACGCACACAGGTCTTCTACCTGCCAGTTCAGCTCATTGGAGGCATGGCGTACATTAATGCGGTACCTGCTTAGCACATTGTCCCACAAGTTCCGGTCAGCCAGCTCAATACCCTTTATCACCAGCGATTTCCAGGGGGTAGTGTACAACTGACCGATCCTGGTCTGAAGGCATATGGTACATATACGCTTCAGAAAAGAGAGCGGAAACTGTTCGTCCCGGCGGTAAATACCCAGCCATAATTTGTTGCCATAGCGGTTAAAACCTTCGTAGTAGGGCAGCTTAAACTCAGGCAACCTTAGCGGGTGGGTGATAGGCTGAATTACAAAGTTTCCGCTTGCCCGCACCATGTTATGCAGCAGATTTCCGTCTATTGCCCGCTGGTCGTAAAACCGCTCCTTATTCGAAAAAATCACCTGCTCAACCAGGCTACTAAGCCCGGGAATATCTTCTGAATAAACAAGCGACGGCCACTGGTAAATAATGTTTGTTTTCGGGAAACGGATGTACAGAAACCAGTAATTGCTCGTTTCGGAGGCGATAAAATTCAGGTTACCTGTAAAAAAAGGCACAAAGGCTTGTTCGCTATCTACCAGGTTTATCTTTACCTGTGGCCGGTAATCGAACAGGTCGAGTATGTCTTTGTATACACCCTCCCGCAGCCAGTTAGCATGGTAAAAAACGTCTTCGGTTACATAAGAACTCAGGATATTGGGGTGCAGGTCTTTGTTAAGTTCAAAAATGATATCGGCGGCCATTAAATCTTGCTGCAGTTCCCACAGTTTTTCTTCTGCCACTGAAAAAAAAAGCTGCTGCCTGTTTCCGAAACGGATATGCTCCACTTGTGCTTTCTCCGCCGCTTCCAGTATATGATACAAATCACCAGCCGATACAATGCCACCTGTCAGGTTTATTTTTATAGTATAGTCTTTTGCTGCCATTGCTACATTTCAATTTCTTAACTTTCTCACTACACCTTTACCACCTCCTGCTTCATACTTTCTTCGAGTATCTGCTTTACTTCGGGGCGGCAGGAGCCGCAGCCGGTGCCTGCACCTGTGGCGGTACATAACTGTTTAAAATCGGTGCAGCCTTCTGCTATCTTGTTTTTGATGTTGCCACTGCCCACGTTGTTGCAGCTGCATACCAGTTTCCCGATCACAGGCTCTGCTTTGCTTCCGCTGCGCAACAGTTGGAGGCGTTTTTCACTTAGCTCGGTTTTGTTCGAGATCAGCTCCCGGAACTCCTGGAACTCACTTTTATCTCCGATTAGGATAGCCCCTACTAACCTGTCCTGGTGAATAATACATTTCTTGTAATAGCGTTTGGCCTTGTCTATAAATACCACTTCTTCATAGTGTTCCTCATCCGGGCATTCGGGTATGCCAATGCTGCACAAGTCGAACCCGTGTATTTTGATGATGTTCATAAAGGTGCTGCCGGTATAATGGCTGGCAATATCTCCTGCCAGGTATCGGGCTACAATGTCAGCTTGTTGCTCTGCCGCAGCCGTGATGCCATACAGGACTCCTTCGAACTCCGCAATCTCGCCAATAGCAAAGATGTCCGGATCGCTGGTTTGTAGTCGTTCGTTTACCAGCACCCCGCGCTTGCAGTCCAGTCCGCATTCCCGCGCCAGCTCCAGGTTAGGCACGGTACCAATAGCAATGATCATGGCATCGCAGTCGATGCGGCGGCCACTGCGCAATCCCACTCCTGTCAGTCTGGAGCGGCCATAGTAGAGCTGTACTTCATCATTAAAGTATAAATCACAGCCCTGATCCATCATTTCCTCCTGCAGCAGCTGGCTCCCGAGCGGGTCCAGTTGCCTGTCCAGGAAACGGGAAATACGCTGTATAATGGTTACCCTGGTGCCGATCTCCCGTAGCGAAGCAGCCATTTCCAGTCCTAACAAACCACCTCCCACAATTACCACATGCGCCTTTGCCGGCAGGTGGCTTTTAAAGTTATCGGCATCGGTGCGGCTGCGCATGGTAAAGATGCCCGGCAGGTTCGGCACGTGCTTCGGCACTGCGGCACGGCTACCAGTGGCCATGATCAAAATGTCATAGTCGGTGCGGATTCCACGTGAATCAGTAACAAACTTGCGTTCCCTGTCCACCTTCTCTACACTTACCCCACGCAGTAAACGGATACGATAGGCTGGTTCCTCAGCGTCTTTCATTTTCACGAGTTGCTCCCATTGCTGCTGGCCGCTAATGTAGTCGGGAAGCATTACCCTGTTGTAGAATGGAAAATCTTCTTTGCTGAAAATGGTGATTTCATCGTCCTGGTTCAGTTCCCGGTAAGACTTCACAAAGCCAAAAGCTCCGGCACCGGCACCCACTATCACAATGCGCTGGTAAGGTTTTTTATACTTTTCAACTTTAACGGCACAATACTTAAAGTCAGGTTCTTTGGAAACAGGATCGACAAGGTCGCTTGTCAGGTTATTGGCCCGGTTCAGGTCGCTTCCCAGAATTTTGCCCCAATGCATGGGCAGAAACACCACGCCCTTTTTAATTGAGGAAGAAACGTTAGCTTTTACTCTTACATCCCCCCTTCTGGAGCTAACCACCACGATGTCCTCGTTACTTATACCTAACAGATCGGCATCCAAAGGATGCATTTCCAGGAAAGCCTGGCTGATGTGCTTTTTAAGTTTGTTTACTTTGCCGGTTTTGCTCATCGTGTGCCACTGGTCCCGGATGCGCCCTGTGGTCAGGATCAACGGGTAATCCTGGTCAGGCTTTTCGCTTCGGAACTCATCGGGCACCGGATGGATAATGGCTTTAGCAGACGGAGTATAAAATACTTTGTCTGTAAATAAGCGTGCTGTCCCCTGACCAGCTTCTCCGGTTTTATATGGCCATTGCACCGTTCCCTTCTCTTTCAGCACCTCATAATTCAGGCCGGTTATATCGATATTTGTTCCGTCTGTTAACCGGGCATGCTCCTGGTAAATAGCTGCGGCATTGGCAAAATCAAATCCCTGGTACCCCATTTGCCGGGCAAACCTGCAGATAATCTCTGCGTCTGGCAGCGCCTCACCGGGCGGGTCCAGCACCTTGTGCAGGTAACTGATGCGTCGCTCAGAGTTGGTCATAGTGCCTTCTTTCTCTGCCCAGGCTGCCGCAGGCAGAATAACATCGGCATACTGCAGTGTTTCAGGCTTACTGCTAATCTCCTGCACCACCACAAACTTAGCTTTCCGTAGCCCTTCCTCTGCCACCCGCACATTGGGTAAGCTCGTTAAGGGATTGGTACAGATAATCCAGATCGCTTTTAAAGTTCCAGCATGCAGCGCCTCAAACATTTCGGTGGCTGATAACCCTGGCTTTGCTGCGATGGCTGTTCCTCCCCAGAACTTCTGTACCTCCTCCCGGTGCTTCGAATCGTTCAGGTTGCGGTGGGCTGCCAGCAGGTTGGCCAGGCCACCTACTTCTCTGCCCCCCATGGCGTTGGGCTGCCCGGTTAAAGAAAAAGGCCCCGAACCGGGTTTCCCGATATGGCCTGTAATCAGGTTCAGGTTAAGCAGGCTCAGGTTCTTGCTCACACCGATCGAACTTTGGTTCAACCCCATGGTCCACATCGAAATAAAGCCTTTGGCATTGCCGATGTAATGGGCTGCCAGCCTCAGTTGTTCCTCGGGCACCCCACATATCTCTGCCGCTTCAGCTACTGATTTTTCAAAGACCAATGCTTTGTACTTCTCAAAACCCTCCGCATGCCTGCTGATAAAAGCAACGTCTATGTCACCGTTTTCAATTAATATTCTGCCGATGGCATGGTTAAGGGTAATATCGGTGCCGGGATTCAGTTGCAGGTGCAGGTCAGCCAGGGCACTAGAATCGGTGGCACGCGGATCTGCAACTATAACTTTTACGTTCGGGTTTGCGGTTTTATGTGCTTCTACCCTGCGCCACAGTATCGGGTGGCACCAGGCCGGGTTGGCACCGGTTACATAAAAGCAATCTGCCAGCTCTATATCATCGTAGCAGACAGGCACGCTGTCTTCGCCCAAAGCCATTTTGTAGCCTGCCACGGCACTGCTCATGCAAAGCCTGGAATTTGTATCGATGTTGTTGCTCCCGATAAAGCCTTTCATGAGTTTGTTCACAACATAGTACTCCTCTGTCAGGCATTGTCCCGATACATAAAAGGCAACAGCGTCAGGCCCATACTTCTGGATAAAGGTTTTAAAAACAGCAGCCGTTCTTTGCAAGGCTTCTTCCCACCCCACCCGTTGCAGCGGCATACTTTTGTTGTAGCGCATCTGCGGGTACAGCAGGCGATCAGACGTATCATTCACTGTATAGTGTAGGTTCATTCCTTTGCTGCACAGCATGCCCCTGTTTACAGGATGATGCTGGTTGCCCTCTACGGTTACAGTACCATTTTTCTCTTTTTTCACCACCACACCACAACCTACGCCGCAGTAGCAACAGGTGCTGGTAAAAGATTCTTTATGCAATTTGTTCGCAGGCATTTTTACTCAGGTTTGGTTGTGATACAGCTCAGGTAAAGGAGCATTTCTATACAGGCACCAGAGGCTGGGGTTTTGCGGAAGTACAACTGCCCCCTCTTTTTAACTCTCTAACTTTTTAACTTTCTACCTCCCAAGCTCTCTCAGCTTTCCACCGCTTCCTCAGCATACACTTTCACAGGAGCTGGCCTATTATCCTTCTCAGCCAGTAGCGCCTTCATTTCCAGCCTGGCTTCTTGTTCCATTTCGGGAGAAAAGCGCACGAGCAGAGCAAGCACAGAGGTAGCAGCTACCACCAGGCCAATAATAAAGAGGGCTTCGGGATAAGAAAGGCTTTCCACTTTAAAGAGGAAACCCGCCGCTACTGCTCCGGCATTTCCGCCTGCTCCAACCACACCCGCCACGGCTCCCATTGCTTTTTTATTGATGAAAGGAACAACCGAGAAAGTAGCTCCCTCCGACATCTGCACGAACAGACTGAAAACGATCAGCGCCATAATGGAAAGCGGCAGCATGGTCATTTGCGAAAACAGCACCAGGGCCAGCCCTTCTACCAGAATAACAGCGCCTAAAAACCACACTCTACCGGCCAGGCCCCAACGCATTCCGGCCCTGTCGCCGAAAAAGCCTCCCAGTGTTCTGGCGAAGATATTCATCAACCCGAACAAACCTGCTATCAGACCGGCTGTTTCGAGGCTTAACGCAAAGTTATCGTGGTAGTAAATGGCCGCAATATTATTGATAGTAAGCTCAATTCCGAAGCAGGCGCCATACAGCACAAAAAGCGCCCACACCCGGTAATCGGCAACCGCTTTCCAAAAAGGAACTTTATCTTTTTTCCGGAAGCCTTCAGTTCCTGCCAGATCAGCCTTGTTACCACCCGGGTAGTCGGTGGTACAGTAGTAGTAGGCGATCCCACAAAGGATCATTAAGACACCTGGCACGACCATAGCATAGCGCCAGGCCTGTGCGTCTACAAAGCCCAAACCCACAAAGCCGGCAAAAATCAATGGCATCACCATTTGCGTGATACCACCACCCAGATTACCCCAGCCTGCTGTTGTTGCATTCGCGGTGCCTACCACATTTGGGGCAAACATGGCAGTGGTGTGGTACTGTGTAATTACAAACGAAGCACCGATTACCCCTATCGCCAGGCGGAAAAGCAGAAAAGATTCATAGTTGTTGCTAAACCCGATACAGATAACAGGTAATGATCCCAATAACAGAATCAGGGTATAACTGATACGGGGACCTATCTTATCGCATAGCCAGCCTATCGCCAGGCGGGCCAGAATAGTAATAGCCACCGAAGAAATAATAATGTTGCCAATCTCAGATTTGGAAAGATGCAGTTCTTCCCGTACAACTGCCATTAGCGGAGCAATGCCAAACCAACCAAAGAAGCAGAGGAAAAACGCCAGCCAGGAAAGATGGAACGTACGCATCTGAATGGTTTTCAGGCTAAAAAGATTAATCGAAGTTGCCTTGCCGTTTGAAACTTTCATCATGATGTGATCTGGTTTTAGGTTATTTGAGGTTTAAATAATTTAGTCTGTCACAAGTATCTGCTGCAGATACAAGAAGGAGAAGCTGGAGATTCTGCTTTAATCCTGCTCAGCTCATTAAAACCGGAAGCAGGAATAAATTTAAGGTTACCCCCCTGGGCAGTACATGTGCATTGCCCAACGAATGGATTTAAAGAAGTAGGATACCGCCAGCTTTTCCTGCAACCTGTTCGTGTCGCAGAACAAATTCAAAAACCCTCCACCTGATGAACAGTTCACCTGAGCAGTGAAACCGGGCACGGTTTACAGCGGCTAGTGTCCTCCGCCCTTCATCATCTTGCGGGCATGAAATACAGCTGGCAGTATGGCTTCTAAAGACTCCCGGACACCATTCGAGCTGCCCGGTAAGGTTACAACCAGGGTATGTCCTATGGCCCCTGCCACACCACGGCTCATCATGGCAAGTGGCGTACGCATTTGCCCGTGTACCCGTATAGCTTCTGCTATACCATCGGCATCTCTTTCCAGCATTTCCTTTACAGCACTTACCGTATTGTCCCGGGGGCCTAAACCGGTACCGCCTGTCGTAAAAATGAACTGAACATCTTCCTCCACCCACTTCTTGATTTGCTGCTGTATCTGCGCTTTATCGTCGGGCAAAACGAGGTAATGCTTTACTTCCGCATTCACCTCTTCCAGCATCTGCATGATTATTTTGCCGCTGTTGTCTTCACGCTCACCGGCAGCAGTAGAATCGGAGCATACCAGCACGGCACATACAGGCGGTGTATTAAAATACTTTTTCTTTTTCTGCTCCAGCGCCCTCAGCTGTCCGATTTCCAGCTGTGCATCAACTGTCTTCAGCAGGTCAAACAGCTCCAGGGCTGCTACCGACACCGCAGTAAGTACTTCTGTTTCTATTCCTGCACGCCCTATGGCCTTGCCCACTGCCTTTATCAGAATCCCGCTTCGCTGCAGCACCCCTTCTTCCAGTATACCCTTATGCAGCTCTTCCTGTAGCGTTTCGAACTCCAGTTGCAGGCTGTCGAGCTGTATGGCATGGCGTTGTGGCAGTAGTTGCGGGGTAGCTTTTGCACCTATAAAACCTGCCGCTCTGGCTAAGCTAAAAGGACTACCACCAGGCAACCCTCCTTGCTCCAGGAGTGCAATAGTTTCTGCGGTACAGAACACTACGCCAATGGCTTGTGCTGTTTGCAAGGCAGTAGATTGAGACGTTAAATCGTGCATGAGTTCCTGTTTAGTAATAACCTGTTTCTTTTCTGCCAGCTAAAGTAGCAGAAATGTTATTACTATATGCCAATGTATACTTCATCTCCTACTACTTTTACCGGGTAGGTTTTAATCTGATAATCTTCCCCCGACAAGCATTCGCCGGAAAGCAGCGAGAAGGTTTTCTTATGAAAAGGGCAGGCTACTTTCGGTTCGCAGGTGTCGCCGGAGCTGCCAATCATGCCCCGCGAAAGCACCATCTGCTGCTTATGCGGACATAGATTCTGTGTAGCATACCATGTTCCGCGCCTGCTAAAATTATAGATGGCGATCTGCTCATCGTTATGTTTTACACAAGCACCGCCATTCTCAGGCACATCGTCTGTCTTACAGACAAGTACCCAGTCTACGGATGTTAAAACTTCTACTTCCATAATTGTTTCTGATTTAAAACTTTATAGAATCTGGTTATTTACTACCTTCTAATTTATCACTTGGCGCAGCTAATTACCACTCCGTTGCTTTTACCTGTTCCCGCATCAATTCAAACTTCACGTTCGGATCCTTTTCGCGGGGAGCATTCACAAAGTGTACAAAACGCTTCCGCAGCTCCGGGTTCTGCACCACCTCTTTCCACTCGCAATGGTAGTTGTTAATAAGCAGTTGCATTTCCTTCTCCAGTTGCTCACTTATACCTAAGCTGTCGTTTATGATTACATTTTTAAGGTAGCTCATGCCGCCTTCCATTTTATTGAGCCAGGTGGCGGTACGGGTAAGGGCATCAGCTGTTTTAATATAGAACATCAGGAACCTGTCGAGGTATTTAAGGCAAGTATCTTTATCAATGTCAGAGGCTAACAATTGCGCATGCTGCGGCTTGGAGCCACCATTTCCACACACGTACAGGTTCCAGCCCTTGTCGGTGGCTATTATGCCAAAGTCTTTCGATTGTGCTTCGGCACACTCTCTTATGCAGCCGCTTACACCTCCTTTGATTTTATGCGGAGCACGGATGCCTTTATAACGATCTTCTACCTCAATGGCAAAGGAAACGCTGTCGTGCAGGCCGAAGCGGCACCAGGTGCTGCCCACGCAGCTTTTCACAGTCCGCAGGGCTTTGCCATAGGCATGCCCGCTCTCAAATCCGGCCTCAATCAGCTCTTCCCAGATGTCGGGCAGGTCGCTTAAATGCGCCCCAAACATATCAATTCTTTGCCCGCCTGTTATCTTGGTATAGAGGCCGTATTTCTTGGCTACCTGCCCGATCACAATCAGTTTATCCGGTGTTATTTCCCCTCCCGGTATGCGCGGCACCACCGAATATGTACCGCCTTTCTGTATGTTGGCCAGGTAACGGTCATTGCTATCCTGGATGGTTTGCTGCCTTACAATCACATCGTTCCAGAGGCTGGAGAGGATACTGGCTACAGCAGGTTTGCATACCTCACAGCCATCCCCTTTCCCGAATACATCCAGGGCTTCATCATATGTTATAATGCTATTCAGCTTTAACAGATCAAATAACTCCTGTCTTGAAAAATCGAAGTGTTCGCAAATTGTATTCTTGATATAGGAACCGTTTGCTTTCAGGGTATCGTTTAGGAGATCCTTCACCAGAGGCACACATCCCCCACAGCAGGTACCCGCTTTGGTATGCTTTTTAATCTCCTCCAGGTTGGTAGCACCTCCCTCTGTTACAGCTGCGCAGATGGCACCTTTCGAAACAGCTTCACAGGAGCAGATCAGGGCCTCATCCGGAAGGCTCATAACGCCTGCACCACCGGCAAACTCCCCTCCCCTTGCTCCTAACACCAAGTCTTCTGGGTTAGGGGGAAGCACAAGTTTGTTGTTGACCGTCTGCAACAGCATATTATAGGCTTCTGCTTCGCCTATCAGTACACCTCCCAACAAGTATTTGCCGTCGTTGGAAATATTAATGCGCTTATAAACACCTTTGTGCCTGTCTTCGAAAACAATAGACCTGCTATCGGGTTCCGACACAAACGGATCACCAAAGCTGGCAACGTCCACACCAATCAGTTTCAGTTTAGTGCTCATGTCGTAACCGGTAAAATTCCGCTTACCTGCACATATGGTAGTAGCCGCCACTTCTGCCATATCATAGCCCGGCGCCACCAGTCCATAGATCATCCCATCATACAAAGCACACTCACCTATCGCAAAAATGTGCTTATCACTGGTCTGCATCTTCTCATTTACCACAATGCCGCCACGTAAGCCCGTCTCCAATCCTGCCAGCTTTGCCAGCTCGTCGCGTGGTCTGATGCCAGCCGATATTACCAGCATATCCACCTCCAGCAAAGTATCATCGGTAAACTGCAGCCCGGTAATCTTATTTTCTCCTGCTATACACTTAGTGCTTTTCTGAAGGTGCATTTGCAGGCCAAGCGCCTCCAGCTTTGCCTGCAGCATGGCACTGCCCGCCGAGTCGATCTGGCGTGGCATCAGGCGAGGGGCAAACTCCACCACATGCGCTTCCTGTATTCCTAAATCAAGTAATGCCTTGGCGGCTTCCAGTCCTAGAAGTCCTCCTCCCAGCACAGCTCCATTCTTAGCCGACCCGGCATATTTCTGTATCATTTCCAGATCTTCAATGGTACGGTACACAAAAACACCGTCTTTTTCCACTCCAGGTATATCAGGCACAAAGGCAGCGGAACCAGTCGCAAACACCAGGTAATCGTAGGGCTGGACTACTCCTTTTAAAGAGTGCACCATTTTTTCTGTTCTGTTTATCTCCTGCACGGTATCTCCCAGGTAAAGCGTGATGCCTTTTTCCTGGTACCAGTTTTCTGAAGAAAGTGAGAGATCTTCCGCAGACTTGCCATTAAAATACTCGCTTAAATGCACGCGGTCGTAAGCCCGGCGAGGCTCTTCTCCAAAAACCACAATGTTAAAGTCAGCTGTTCTGGCGGTTAGTTTTTCACAAAACTTATATCCTACCATGCCATTTCCTATAACAACTATTGTCTGACGGTGCTGTGCCATAATTATAAATACTTAATGTTAATCTATTCTTTAAATAACTCCAGCAGAACCTACTACAATATACCCTGCTTTAACCTAGCTTTCTTCGAACAATACAAAACCTGTTAGTATGCACTCACTCTTAAAGGCTCTTAATTTACTTATGGCATTTTTGCACTTTAAACAGCATATATACCTAATGTTAAAATTATCATTTTAAGTAATGCCCCTATATATTTCAGGGGTTATTACTTAATTTTACCATAAACATAATAGACACACCCTACAATAGCAAGGGGGGTATGTTAATTTTTTACGTATTTAATTATCAATTCGATATCAAAACATATACCCACTTAACTATTTTATAAATATATTTCAACTGTTGCTTTTCAAACACATACTTAAGTAATTTTACTTTATCTGTTAAAAATGCTTGGAACTGGCTTTTAACTAATTTTTATATTCTTAACTTATTAGCTCCTGCTTGAAAAATTTATATCAGAAAAAAAGTGCAGGCAAAAACCCATTAATAGCTTATGTGCAGAATGAACGGGAAAGGAATCTGAACAATATATGTTATTGTCAGCAACTGCACTGCCGGCAGTCAGAGCTATCATTTTAGGTTGTGCCCTCTGTGCTCTTGTATGCGAAGCGATGTAATATGAACTGCCAACAGACTGTACGCTGGTCTGTAAGCAACAGTAAACCAGCACAAATAGGCAGCCGGGAGTAAATAAAGAGCAGAGCAGGTATTATTTTTAAAATTAATAAACTATTTATGCAGTATGTCTGACAAAAAAACGAACCCAACCCTCTATGTAGTGGGAGCGGGACCAGGCGATCCTGAACTTATTACGGTAAAAGCATACAAGGTTTTGCAGCAGGCGGATGTGGTGCTGTACGACAACCTTGCCAACAAAGAATTACTAAACCTGACACGCGAGGACTGCGAGAAGGTATATGTCGGGAAACATCCTTATGGCTCCTACACACCACAGGAAACCATTCATGAGCTGATCAAAGAAAAGGCACAAACCAAAGGTGTAATAGTAAGGCTGAAAGGTGGTGACCCGTTTATCTTTGGCCGTGGATTCGAGGAAATACTGTTTGCCAGGGAACACGGCATCAACACGCAGTATATACCAGGCATTACTAGCATGCAGGCAAGCGGATTTGAGGATATTCCTTTAACACACCGCGCCGTGAGTGAAGGAATTTGGGTTTTAACAGGCACTAAGAAAGACGGTTCACTTTCAGATGATCTGCGCCTGGCAATGCAGAGCAATGCTACGGTGGTTATTTACATGGGTATGAAAAAAGCGGCAGAAATTGCCTATACGTATATAGAAGCCGGCAACGGACATATACCTGCGGCCATTATTCAGCATGCTTCGCTCCCACACCGCAAATCGGCTATAGGTGTGGTAAAGGATTTACCTGAAATGATACAGACAAACGGGCTTACTCACCCTGCTATTATCATGATTGGCTGGGTAATAGCCGTAGCGCAGGGCGAAGCAAGAAGCTAAGGAATCCGGCTCATCAGCTTCTCCACGCCTTTCGAGATACGCGCCTGGATATCTTCAGGATCTTTTGGCACTACAGCTTCAGCGGTTCCCTGCCAGACCAGTGCCTCACGCTCCCGGTCAACCAGGTGCAGCGACAAGGTTCCTTCCCGATAACGCCCCACTTCTACCTCGCGGCTTCTCCAGGTATAACGGCGCTGCCCGATGTACGTAGGCGGATCCGAAATAAGATTAGTTTCCCGGGTCTGCACTTCTTCTGCCACCACGACACCTATATTTATACGCAGATCCGGTTCCGTAGCATTTTCTGCAAGGCCCCGAGCTGCCAGCTGCCTGCTGATCTCCTGCTTTAGATACTCCAGCTGAGGCCCATAATTTGTTCCAAGGGCATCTCCACTGGCATCTACCTCATAAAAGCCAAATGTCTGGTAATTGCCCAGGCTAAAATTTTCGGATGCCTCTGTGTTCAGAATAGTAACAGGCGAACAGGCTAGTGCCACCAAGGCAAGCAGGCAACACCAGATGATAGCTATATTTTTCATTTATAAAGCGTATTTAATCCTATTTAGAAAAAAGCCGGTAGCTTTCTGCTTTAGCATTTATGGTTACGCACAGGGTGGTTTTGTGTTATTTATCGGCAGGAAAACATACATTACCAGCACTATCCGGATATAGGATAATATCTATAAACATATATAACACAGGACAAAATCAGCATGCATTTGGAATTCACTTAGTACAAAACTTTCCACTTCGTACAAATTGTGCTAAATTCACGTGGAATTTAAAGCATTTTTAATTTCAGGAAAAAACATCTTTCTAAAAAGCCTCGTTAGGCCAACTCATGGATAACATAATAGATATTTTACTACGAAACAAGGACAATATCCTTGAAAAATGGATAAGCAACCAGCTGAACGATGCTACTCTTCGAGACGACCTTATGTCGAATGATGAGCTGCAGGAACAGTCTGAAGAGCTGCTAAACGGCCTGCTTCGTGCCATCAGTAAAGGAAATTTTGAGGATATCTATACTTCCGATTTCGAACAGGTAACTGATATTCTGAGCGACTTGTCTGTTACCCGTGCCCGACAAGGTTTTAGTCCGCGTGAGACTGGCTTATATGTGCTTGGTCTGAAGCAGGCATTGAGCGATGTGCTGGAAGCTGAATTAAAAGACCAGCCAGTAGTGCTCTATACAGAGATAATGCGTATCCACAAGCTACTGGATCAATTAAGCATTATTACATTTGAAACGTTTATCAAAGGCCGCGAAGAAGTTATTCTTCGCCAGACAGATGAAATAAGCGAAATATCGACGCCGGTTATACGGGTGTGGGATGGTATACTGGCCCTGCCTATTATCGGCACCCTTGATAGTGCCCGCACACAGATTGTGATGGAGAACCTCCTTCAGGAAATTGTGAACACCGGCAGCAGCATCGCTATCCTGGATATTTCCGGTGTGCCGGCCGTTGACTCTCTGGTTGCGCAGCATTTAATCAAAACTGTAAGTGCTACCCGCCTGATGGGTGCTGAATGTATCATTAGCGGTATTCGAGCTGAAATTGCGCAGACCATTGTGCATTTAGGTATAGACCTATCCAATATCAAAACAAAAGCCTCCCTGGCCAGCGCACTGCAGCTTGCTTTCAGTATGCTAAACCTGGAAGTAAAGCGCGGAAGCGACAGATCAAATAAATTTAAAATAATCGGATAATACATGGAAAGGATACCTATTCTAAAGATGGGCCCCTTCCTGCTAGTCACCATACAGGTTGATCTTTACGACAGGCTTGCCCTGAACCTGGAAAACGACCTGATAACAATGGTGAGCAAAACGGGTGCAAGGGGAGTGCTGATAGATATTTCTGCTGTAAGCATTGTGGATTCATTTATGGGCCGCATTTTGGGCAATATTGCCTCGATGTCTCGTATTATGGATGCAGAGACTGTTGTTGTAGGAATGCAGCCTGCTGTAGCCATTACACTGGTAGAACTGGGCCTGACGCTACAGGGGGTATATACCGCCCTTAACGTAGAAAAAGGAATGGAGCTATTGTATACTAAAATCGACCTCGATACCTTCTCCGCAAAAGAAGACGAAGAAGAAGGAGACGCGGATGATAGTACTGAGTAAAGACATAATGCAGATTGTGCGGGAGCAGGATGTAGTTCTCTTTCGGAACAGAGTCCGTGAATTCAGCACAAAAATAGGAATGAGCCTTGTAAACCAAACAAAGCTTATTACTGCTGCAAGCGAACTGGTTCGTAACATGCTCAAATACGCCAATGGAGGAAAGGTCGTTTTAGAAATTATCAGCAAAAACGCACAGAGAGGCGTTCGTTTAACTTTTATTGACGAAGGCCCTGGTATTGCTGATATTCAGGCTGCCATGCGCGACGGTTTCTCCACCGGAAAAAGCCTGGGGCTGGGTTTACCTGGCACTAAAAGGCTTGTGAATGAGTTTGACATTAAAAGCAAAGTTGGAGAAGGAACTACTGTTTCCATTATTCATTGGAAGCATGGACGTTAACCACCATAACCGATTTTCTATACCGGACAGGAGCTTCTCAAGTCTGGCAAAACGTGATATTACCCGGCTTGCCGAGAGTTATGGCCTGTCGCCAAACCTGGTAGGCCGGGTAAATATTATTGTGGCCGAAATGGCTTCTAACCTGGCTAAACATTCCCCTTCAGGCGGAGAAATTCTGGTAAAGGCGATAGGCAAACCTGTAAAAGGCATAGAAATTATCTGCTACGACAATGGCCCCGGCATAGGTGACCTGCACCGTATGATGCAGGATGGCGTTTCTACGTATGGCTCTGCCGGAGAAGGTCTGGGAGCCATAAAGCGGCAGTCGGATGAATTTGACATCTATTCCCATACAGGCATCGGCACAGTTATACTTTCCCGTATATACAAGAACAAGCCTGCTGTTACTCCTGTTCAATCCATCACAAGGTTTGAGATCGGCTCTGTAATGGTGCCTAAACCACAGGAAGTAGATTGTGGTGACGGCTTTGCCATTGTTACCAAAGGTACAGATTTATTTATGCTAGCACTGGATGGCCTCGGCCATGGCGAACAAGCCCATGCCGCTGCCCAGCAAGCCGTTGAGACTTTCTGCAAAGCCCCCAGTCAAAACCCGGCTGAATCGTTGCGTACCATACATGATGCTATCAGAAAAACCCGCGGAGCTGTTGGCTTTGCAGCCCATATTACAGGCAAAGCACAGCACATTACGTATTGTGGCGTTGGAAACATAGCCGGAAAACTTTTTTCTGCGGATGGGGGTACAATGGGTGGCAGCTATAAAAATATAATTTCTTATAATGGCATTATAGGCCACAATATTCCTACATCATTGCATAATCAACAACTGGACTGGGGACGCAACAAGTTGTTGATTGTACATTCAGATGGCTTGAAGTCGCGCTGGGATTTAGGTAAATACCCGGGCCTGCACCGCCACCATGCCAGTATCATTGCCGCCGTATTGTATAAAGACAACAGCCGCCATACCGACGATACGTTAGTCTTGGTTTGCAAGGCAAAATTATAGCAGAGCAAATGCAGCGCATAATATCTAAAATCAATATAACGAATGAACTCGATGTGGTGCTGGCCTATAAGAGAGCTATGCAGTTATCGGAGCGGGTGGGTATTGCACTGGCTAACCAGACAAAATTTGCGACTGCTGTTTCTGAGATATGCCGCAATGTGGTAGAACATGTTGGCAATGGCAGCATACAATTCGGTATACACGAAGAGGATGGCTATAACTTTTTAGAAGCCCTTGTGAGCGACCGGGGGCGCGGCATCGGTAACGTAGACAGCCTGCTGAACCATACAGGTTTTAATTCTTCCGGTAAGGGGACCGGACTCATTAACTCTAAAAAGCTGGTAGACTATTTTCATGTAACCAGCGAGTTTGACAAAGGTACCCGCGTTACACTTCGGAAAAGGCTGCCGAACCAGGCCTATACTATTTCCAAAGCAACCATAGACAGGTGGGCCAGCGAGTTCGATAACGAAGAAGACATCTCCCCTTATGCCGAAATAAAGCGGCAGAATATGCACCTGCTCGAGTTACTGGAGCAACTGCGCCTGCGCAACCTGGAGGCAGAACAACAACTCCAGGAAATTCGCCGCCTGAACGGCCAGCTGCAGCTTTCGAACCAGGAAATAAGCCAGCTGTTGGAAGAGCGCGATAGAAAAAACCAGCAGTTGTTAAAAATAAACGAGGACCTCGATTCTTTTGCACATACGGTTTCGCACGACCTGCGCGCACCTCTCCAGAATATAAATGCCCTGACGGTAGTGCTGGAGGCATGCCTGGAAGCCAACGATATGGAAGACGCTAACTCTGTCTTCCCTCTCCTGCGTGACCAGACTACTAAAATGGATCGTCTGATAACAGGCATACTGGCTTATTCGTTAGCAGGCCATCACAACCTGAGCAAGCAAATCATCGACCTGCAGGTACTCTTGCATCAGGTTATCGAATCGCTGAATGTGCCTTCTTCCTTTAAACTGTTGGTTCCGCAACGCCTGCCACTGCTTTATTCCCAGGAGATATACTTGTACCAGGTATTCAGCAACCTGATCGGCAATGCTGTTAAATACCACGACAAGCCACAGGATGCCAGCATTGAAATACACTATGAAGAACTCGGAGATGTACTTCAGTTTAGCGTAACAGATAACGGACCAGGTATAGCTCCCGTGCACCAGGAGGCCATATTTATGAAATATGAAACGCTGGGGCAAAGCAGCAACCGTTCTGACAGCACAGGGCTGGGGCTATCCATTGTGCATAAAATCATCAAAGAAAAAGAAGGCCGTATCTGGGTAGAGTCTGAAGGGCGTGGTTCCAAGTTTATCTTTACCTGGCCTGCCGATGAGATCGTAAAAGAAGAATAAAAAAGGAGAGCCTGCTGGTTTAGTAACAGGCTCTCCTTTTTTATTCTTGAGATTTCTGAGGCAAATCAGTTGCTTACTCTTTTAAAATACTCTGCCATAATTTCTCGTATGTCATGTTTTGTAAGCGCTTTGGAATAGTGCTTTCTTACCTTCTTGTAGTTTTTAAGCCGCTGCAGATCATAAAAACTGGCTGAAGAAGTAAGCATTAAGATGATCACATGATCTGCAGCATCAAGCCCACGCTTATGATACTCATCCAGAAATGAGAAGCCATCCATAACAGGCATTTTTATATCCAGGAAAATAAGATCCGGGCGCTTAAACGCCGGGTCGCCATCGGTATTGTATGCCTTATCCAGGTACTCAATCGCCTCCTGCCCGTTCTTTAAGGCCATTATTTCTTTAGCAACCTTCATCTCATTCAGAAGTCGCTTGTTCAGGTAATTAGTAGTTTCATCATCGTCTACTAATAATACCAAGTCAAGCTGCGTAGTCTGCTCATTCATACAAGTTGTGTACCAGTTTATAATTAAGAGTTATAACATCATTATAACTTACCCAAATAGTGCTTACAAAACGCAAAGTTCAAACTTTGCGTTCCACAGTTTAATTAAGATATTGAATATTAATATATTAAAAATTCCGTACCTGCTTCCGGAGCTTCAGAGATAAAATATTTTAATGAAAGTATCCGGTTCAAGCTACAAGATATAAAACAAAATATAATGTGCGAAATCAGGAAGGCAATATCAGTATTTATATCAGGCTATTTTATTTCTTTTAAGCACTTACATAGATTCATGCAGTAGCCTGTTTTCTCATATCCATATTCTGTTATAACATTCTTTACCAAGGCATAAGACACTTCATGCCGTACCTCCTACATCTTTTTTCTGCTTTTTACAGTATCTATTCTTAAAACAGAAATTTTATCTCACTATACAGATATAAGACTTAAACAATGGATACATATCACCTAAAACCCGAAAACATGCGTGCTCCGAATCATCTGACAAGAGAAGAGATTCAAAAGAGCTTAGATGAGCTGGATAGCAAAATTAAAACCTTAAAAGCTAAGGTAAACGCTACAACGGCCGATTCTCATCATACGTTTCATGAGCACATAGCTGCCCTTGAACAAAAAAGAGGCCTCATCGCAAATAAACTTGGCACCAGCGGCGAAGACAACAGCGGCTGGCAAAACTTACAAAGCGGCCTCGACGACCTTCACCGCGACGCAGACAAGCTAAGAGGTTAAGGCTGACTTGGGATATGCTCCATAGAAGCACTAAGGCTGCAGCAGCAAAGTAAAGAGGCTGTTCTGAATCTCAGAACAGCCTCTTTACTTTGCTATCTTGGACCTTTCTACTTAGCTCCCTACCGGCTCTCTGAAGCCAACCCAGGTAAAGCGTTTGATCACGAATTCGGGGTTTGTGAAAGAAGCATTCCCGGCAGGGTTACCACCTGTCACATGAAAATCGGAGAAACTGGCATTCTGGTTCACGTAGAGTCCGCCGGTCAGGTTAAAGCTTACCGGTGTTGCCGCTAAGCCCATTTCATCCATTATCTTTTCTTTCACATCCGCATCAGTGGTATAGGCGCCGCAAGAAATTGCGCCGTAGTTTAGGGCCATCTCCTTTGCTATCTCTATAGACTGATTAGTATCTTTGGTTTTAATGATAAGCGCAATCGGGCCAAACAATTCACGGCTATAGCTCTCTTTCTCAGTGGCATCTACCTCGTAAATAACAGGTGTGCAGGTGCGGGCATTGGCAAATATCGGGTTGCTGAAGTCGCAGCTACTTAGTATTTCTTTCCCTTTTACAGAGGCTGCTCCTTTCACTCGTTCTGTTGTTGCCGGGTTTTGTATGGCTCCCAGTATGTGCGGACCAGCCTTGGGATTATTGACCAGACCTGTTACGGCATCGGCTAATTTCTGAACCACCTGCTCATAAGGCACTGTTTCCCCTCCAACCTGCACGCCGGTTTCAGGCACAAAGAAATTCTGCGGGGCCGTGCACATTTGCCCGGAGTATAAGGTAAGTGAAAAAGCCAGGTTCTGTAGCACCTTATCCAGGTCAGGCATCGAATCCAGTATGATGGAATTAACGCCGGTTTTTTCTGTAAATACCGTTTTACCTTTTAGGCTTTCAATATAGTTGCCAAACTCTGTACTTCCAGTATAATCAATCAGCTTTACTTTTGTATGTTCCGCCAGCTCTTTTGTGATCAAGTGATCATCTGCATCTACCGCCAGCTGGCAGATGGAAGGGTTCAGGCCATGAGCAGCCAAAACTTTTTGTACTTCGGCAATTACAATAGCAATAGGCAAAACAGCCTTCGGGTGAGGCTTAATGATAACCGGATTACCTGTAACCAGGCTGGCAAACATACCCGGCACTGTGTTCCAGGTAGGAAAGGTAGCGCACCCAATCACAAGAGCCACGCCTTTCGGAACCGCCTTCCAGCTTTTGTTCAGCTTCAGGTTATACTTCCCCATCGGCTTTTCCCACTCTGTAGCTTCCGGAAAGCGGCCTAACTCTTCGTAACCTGCCGCCACAGCTTCGAGGGCCCTGTCTGCCGCATGCGGTCCGGAAGCCTGAAACGACATCATATATGCCTGACCAGTGGTGTGCATGGTGGCATAGGCAATTTCAAAGAAACGACTCCTAACATGCTCAAGCGACTCCACCAGCAGTGCTGCTCTGTCGGAAGCACTTACTTTACGCCACTGATGAAAAGCTTCTTCAGCACGGTTTATAAGAGTTTCAATTTCAAAATAAGGATATTTAACACCTAATGGCTGTTGTTCGTATGGCGACTCCTCCTGCCCTACCCATTTAACCGGCTCTTGTTGCAGCAGCTCTTCAAACCTGTTATTCAAAAAGGTTTTATACTTTTCCCTTCCTTCTTGGTCGGCATTTTCGCCGTATATTTCCGAAGACGGGTTTTCCGGGTAATATGCAAAAAATGTTCTTTTATGAAGCGCCGTTATCGCTTTATGCAGGGTATCCTGGTACTTATCAATTAAATTCAAATTCATAGTTACTTCTTTTTGTGATGATTCCTATAAAAGCATTGCATTCTGAGGGAAGATACAAAAAATTATGAAAGTTACCGCTACAGGTTATTTTTATTGTCTTTACCTTTGAATTCAATAGGTTCATACTCAGCAGAAGTGCCGCAACCACAATTAGACTAAATCTCAAAAAATTACTATACCAGTATGGATAATCTTCAGCCTGTGCTCATGCGCATCTTTGCCAGCGGCCTGCTCTTCCTTGGTAGTTTTATCCAACTTTTCGGGCAATCACCAGCTGCAGAAGCCGGGCAGGCTACTGTTCCCTTTACAGTAGTTTATAAGCTTAAAACCACAGAAGCCACCGAAGCCAGAATTTCACCTGCTTTGAGACCAAGCATTTCTACAGTACACAAGCAGGTAGGAGCCCGAAATATAAAACAGAAATTTCCCGGGGCAACTGCTCCGGCCGCCAGAAAAAGCTTAAAAGGCGACCTCTCCTCTATTTATGAATTACAATATAATTCAAGCCAGAGCTTTGCAGAGGTCCGGAAGGCACTGCTTTCAACGGGGCAGGTAGAATATGTGGAGCCGCTTTACATCAGAAAACCTTTACACCAGCCCAACGATCCGCTTTCTGATTCTCTCAGAACCACACAGTATTATTTAAAACTGATTCAGGCTTATGAGGGCTGGGCCGTAGAAAAGGGCGATACAGGTGTAGTGATCGGCATATTAGACACCAACTTCCGATTAACGCACGAAGATCTTAAAACTAAAGTAAAACGGAACTATGCAGACCCTATAGACGGCATAGATGACGACGGCGATGGACTGGTGGATAACTACTGGGGCTGGGATTTTGCCGACGGCGACAACGATGTAACTACAAACCCGATGTACCCGGACCACGGCACCAACGTAGCAGGCGTGGCGGCGGCAGCCAGTAACAATGCACTTGGTATAGCTGGTGTAGGCTACAACCTCAAATTTATGCCATTAAAAGTATTCAGCTCCTCGGAAACCGGGGGGTTTGCCGGTTTTGATGCCATTGTATATGCCGCTGACAAAGGCTGCAAAGTAATAAATATCTCCTGGGGTGGCAATACCTACTCTCAATATGAGCAGGACATCATAAATTATGCGGTTCTTGTTAAGGATGCCGCTGTAGTTGCCGCTGCCGGCAACACAGATGCAAACATGATTTTATATCCTGCTGCCTACGAAAATGTGCTGGCTGTGGGCGGAACAAATCGCAGCGACGTCAGGTATACAGAATACTCCTATAATTATCTGATCGACATTTCTGCTCCCAGTATTGCTGTTCGTACCACCACCGCCAGCAGCAATAATGCTTACAAAGATGGCTGGGGAAGTTCATTTGCAGCACCCATGGTAGCCGGAGCTGTAGGCTTAGTCCGATCAAAATATCCGCAACTAACTGCTCTCCAGGCAATAGAACGGGTTAGGGCAACTGCTGATAACATTTATCACCTGGCGGGCAACCAACCTTACCTGGACATGCTCGGTAAAGGCCGCCTTAATGTGAAGCGGGCACTGAAGGAAAACAATGTCAAGTCTGTCAGAAGCACTTCCTATGCCATACAGGATGATAGAATCGCGCAGATTGGCGATACGATATTGCTGCAGGTGAATTTCACCAATTTCCTGGCTCCTGTAGAAAACCTGCTTGTAAACATATCCTCTCCCTCTCCTTTTGTTACGTTTTTACAGAATGAGGCCGCATTGGGAGCAATGGGTACTCTCATTACAGCGAACAACAACCTTAAACCTTTCCGTTTTATCCTCTCTCCGCTAACACCTGCCAACCATGAAGTAAATTTCCGGCTTTCGTTTACGGATGGAAGCTACCAGGACTTCCAGTACATCCGGTTTACTGTAAACCCGGATTATATTACCCTGAACACAGGCAAGCTACAGGTTACAGTAAACAACAAAGGGAACTTTGGTTACAATGGCTTAAATACATCTCAGGGAATTGGTGTTAAATACAAGGGGAGTAATTCTTTGCTTTACACAGGCGGCCTCATGGTAGCTTCTGAACCAACTCGTGTAAGTGATAATATCTATAACAGCACCCAAAGGCTCGATAATGATTTCAGAACAGTAACGCAGGCTAAAATGGACTATAGCCGGAAACTAGCCGACCAGGAAGTACGCGGCGTGATGAAGGATAAATATCCTGATCCGACTGTTGTTGGCTTAGAGATCAAGCATAAAGCCTTTGCCTGGACCAGCAATGAAAACCAGGACTTTATCATTTTAGAATACTTTCTGAAAAATGCCACCCCGGACACACTTAAAAATGTTTATGCAGGGCTCTATGCCGACTGGGATATTGGCAACGCTAACGCCAACACTGCCGACTGGACTGAAAACCTGAACCTGGGCTACATTTACAGTAAGAACCAGGCGCAACCATTTAGCGGCATAAAATTGCTTACCCATGATTCGCCTTCTTACTATGCCATAGATAATGCCAACAACCAGGGAACTGCCGGCATTAACGTAATTGACGGATTTAGCGCACAGGAAAAGTATAATACACTGGCAAACGGAATTGCCCGCAAACAGGCAGGCTCTGCTGGCAATGGCAACGATGTGTCGCATGTAGTAGGTAGCTCGTTTAAGAACCTTGCCCCAGGCCAAACTAAAATTGTGGCTTTTGCAGTTCTGGCCGCTGATAATCTTGATAAACTTAAAGTTCATGCACAGGCAGCCCAAAACCAGTACTTTAAAATCAAATCCGGCCCGGCTCCCCTTGCTGTAAAAGACACCCTCTGCCTCGATTCTCGTGTTGTGCTTTCTCCGGCAGGTGGCAGTAACTTTAATTTTTATGCTGATAAGGCCAAAGAGACTTTACTGGCAACAGGAGCAAGCTACACAATACCGCAACTGCAGGAACAAGTGCTTGTATATGTAAGCAATATAGATTCGCTGTTTGAAAGCAGTTTAACTCCTTCCCGGTATACAGTGGCCACCGGACCTGTTGCCGAATTTTCTGTAACTCCTGATCAACTTCGCCAGGGACGCGAAGTAGTGTTTAACAACCAAAGCCAGGACGGCAAAACATGGTTCTGGCAATTCGGAGACGGTGTAGCATCAACAGAAGAACAGCCCACCCATACCTACACGCAGACAGGCGAATATAAGGTAACGCTACAGGTAACAGATCGTTTTGGTTGCTCGGAAACCAGCAGCAAAACAATTACAATTCTTGCTCCAAGCCCCAATGCAACCGCCGAAGCGCTTGACGGGCAAATCAGGCTGTACCCTAACCCAAGTACAGGCATCATTAAAATAATATTGCCTGAATTAACGACTGCCGCTATAGCTGTACCAGAAATCATAGTAACAGATATGGTAGGCAGAAGCAGTAAAGCTGTGCTTCAGAAGGCTGGTGAACAAGAACTGTTTATGGATATGACAGGTATGGCAGAGGGAGTTTATTTTGCCCGGATTACCTACAACAGAGTAAGCATAACCAAGAAGCTGGTATTGCTAAAGCAGTAAGTTAAAAAAAAGCACATAAAAAGGAAAGGCCTCACCATCTGGTGAGGCCTTTCCTTTTTATGTTAAAGCAACAGCTGCTTATGCAGTTTGCTGCTCTTTCTGCTGTAAACGAATCAGGTTAAGAGCTGAACCAGCTTTAAACCACTCAATCTGTCCTTCGTTGTAAGTATGGTTCACCAGGAAAGAATCTATAGAACCATCGCTGTGGTTCAGAACAACTTTCAATGGCTCACCTGGTGCAAAGCTCTCCAGACCAACTATATCAATAGAATCGTTTTCTTCTATCAAATCATAATCTGCCTTGTTAACAAACGTTAGTGCCAGCATTCCCTGCTTCTTCAGGTTAGTTTCGTGAATACGTGCAAAAGATTTCACAATAACCGCACGAACACCTAAATGGCGAGGCTCCATGGCAGCATGCTCACGGGAAGAACCTTCACCATAGTTTTCGTCGCCTACTACAACAGTTCCGATACCAGCCGCTTTGTATGTACGGGCAGTTGCTGGTACTGTATCATAACCACGGGTCATATCGTTATACACGTTGTTCGCTTCGCCATTGAAAGCATTAATCGCACCGATCAACATGTTATTGGAGATGTTGTCCAGGTGGCCACGGTATTTCAACCAAGGACCAGCCATAGAAATATGGTCTGTTGTACACTTTCCTTGCGCTTTGATCAGAAGCTTCAGTCCTTTCAGGTCTGTACCTTCCCAAGGCTTAAAGCCTTCCAGCAACTGCAGGCGGTCAGACTTAGGATCTACTATAACCTCTACAGCACTTCCGTCTTCTGCCGGAGCCGTATAGCCGGCATCTTCTACGGCATAACCTTGTGGCGGCATTTCAAGACCTCTGGGCTCGTCTAACTTTACAGCCTCTCCGTTCTCGTTTGTAAGCGTATCGGTAAGAGGGTTAAAGGTAAGATCACCTGCAATGGCGAATGCGGTTACAATTTCAGGTGAAGCCACAAACGCATGCGTATTAGGATTACCATCGTTACGCTTGGCAAAGTTACGGTTAAACGAAGTAATGATTGAATTTTTGCGTGTAGGATCGTCAGTATGGCGTGCCCACTGCCCGATACACGGACCACAGGCATTGGCTAGTACAACACCACCCATTTGTGCGAACGTATCTAATAACCCGTCACGGGCTGTTGTATAACGCACCAGCTCAGAACCAGGCGTAATCGTAAATTCTGCTTTGGCAATCAAGTTCTTCTTAATAGCCTGTTCTGCAATTGAAGCTGAACGGGTGATATCTTCATAAGAAGAGTTTGTACAGGAACCTATCAGACCAACCTCTAGTTTAGCAGGCCAGTTGTGCTCTTTTACAACAGCAGCAAACTGAGATATTGGCCAGGCCGCATCAGGCGTGAAAGGACCATTTACGTGAGGCTCCAGAGTAGACAGATCAATTTCAATTAACTGGTCATAATAAGAAGCAGGATCCGCCAGTACTTCATCATCCGCACGTAAGTGTTCCGCTACAGCGTCAGCCAGCTCTACCACTTCGTCACGGTTAGTGCCTCTCAGGTAAGTGCGCATACTGTCATCATAAGAGAAAACAGAAGTAGTGGCACCAATTTCAGCTCCCATGTTACAGATAGTTGCCTTACCAGTACAAGACATGGATTCAGCACCTTCACCAAAATATTCCACGATGGCACCTGTACCACCTTTAACAGTTAAAATACCTGCTACCTTTAAAATCACATCTTTTGGTGCAGTCCAACCGCTCATTTTACCAGTTAGTTTTACACCGATTACTTTCGGGAATTTAAGCTCCCAGGCCATACCTGCCATTACATCTACAGCGTCTGCACCACCAACACCAATGGCTACCATACCCAAACCACCGGCATTCGGCGTATGCGAATCAGTACCGATCATCATACCACCCGGAAAAGCATAGTTTTCCAACACTACCTGGTGAATAATACCAGCACCCGGCTTCCAGAAACCAATACCGTATTTGTTTGAAACAGAAGCAAGGAAGTCATAAACCTCTTTGTTCTCATCATAAGCCTCCTGTAAATCCTGGTCAGCCCCAACTCTTGCCTGGATCAAGTGATCGCAATGCACTGTTGACGGAACAGCTACAGTAGGTTTACCTGCTTGCATGAACTGAAGCAAGGCCATCTGTGCCGTAGCGTCCTGCATAGCTACCCTGTCCGGAGCGAAATCTACGTAAGATTTACCACGCTCGAAACCCTGCTCAGCATTCCCGTTGTAAAGGTGCGAGTAAAGAATCTTTTCTGTCAGGGTAAGCGGTCTGCCTACTGCATTACGGGCAGCAGAAACCCGCTCAGCCATACCGGCATAAACTGCCTTGATCATTTCTAAATCAAATGCCATAGTTTTGCTATTCTTAGTTTTTTAATTGCTTCAATATGAAGTTCACAAATATACAAAGTATCCTATAAATTGAATAATAATCGTGCAAACGAATGCGCGTTATAATCTTTATTCCGATCTTACCTATAGGGTTTTCGGTAATTACAGAAGTATAGTATATTTTTGCTGTATGAAACACATACATGTAAATACAGGGGTAAGAGCTTTTTTGTTCTTAAGTTTTGCCATTGTGCTGCTTATAAGTGCCTGTACCTCCACAACTTCATCCGAAAATGCTATAAAACATGGTTCCTGGCGCGTTGTGCTGCATGCCCAGGGGCAGGAAATTCCTTTTATCCTGGAAGCCGCTGATTCTGCAGGAAAACAGGTTTTATACCTTCTAAATGCAGAGGAGCGTATTCTGCTGAACGATGTTACACAGCAAAATGATTCTGTAAAAATCGGCCTGCACATATTCGATGCCGACCTGATTGCTAAAGCAGACGGCGATAAAATGGCCGGGCGTTTTGTGAAGAACGATACTCCTGAACCTTATTCTATTCCGTTTACCGCAGAACATGGCAAGAAAATGCGGTTTTCAGAAAGCCCGGCAGCAGCCAGCTACGACTACAGCGGCAAATGGGAAGTTATGTTTACCGATGCAGAGGGCGCCACGACCGAGGCTGTAGGTATATTTGAACAAAAAAAGAACTACGTTACCGGCACCTTTTTAACCACTACCGGCGACTACCGTTACCTGGAAGGAGAAGTTTCGGGTAACAATTTAAAGGTGTCTACCTTCGACGGCAACCACGCCTGGTTATTCACCGCTTCAGCTGTTAGTGCAGACAGCATACAGGGCGAATTTATTTCCGGGTTAACAGGACACGAAACCTGGAAAGCAAGACGCAACGAAGATGCGGCCCTGGCCAACGCTGATAGCCTGACCTTTCTGAAAGAAGGGTATGAATCTCTTACATTTTCTTTTCCTGACCTGGAAGGGAAGCAGGTTTCGCTGCAGGACCCGAAGTACAAGGGAAAGGTAGTGCTGGTACAGTTACTTGGCTCCTGGTGCCCTAACTGCATGGACGAAACAGCTTTCTTGGCACCTTATTACAAACAAAACCACAACAAAGGCTTAGAAATTATAGGCCTGGGTTTCGAACGTAGTCCTGAATTTGAAAAAGCTGCAGCCCGCCTGCAAAAGATGAAAAGCCGCTTCGACATTCAGTATGATTTGCTGGTAGCGGGTATAGCCGATAAAGAAGCCGCATCGCAGGCCTTACCCGCCCTGAACCGTGTTATGTCTTTCCCAACAACCATCTTTATTGACAGGCAAGGTAAAGTCAGAAAAATTCATACAGGTTTCTCCGGGCCGGGAACAGGAAAGTATTATGAAGAATGGGTAGCCGATTTTAATGCCACGATGCAACAGCTTCTGGCAGAAAGCTGATCTGTTACACTCCCCTGTTAATACCAACGGGCACTACCGAAAATTTGGATAGTGCCCGTTTTTTGTTTGTTTGTATAGCTTGGAGTATATGGGTATTCTCAGTATTTAAAAGCGCTTTGCTGCCATCGCAGCCAGCTTTGTTTTTTGTTGTCAGGCCCAATAAAATCAGGATCTTTTAAACATGCTAATTGTAGCAATGTTAGCATAAGAGTTACCACCTGCAGCAAACCTTTTTCCAGTTGTTTTTTAAAAACGTCCATTTCTCTGTTAAGCAATTATGCTGGTTTATGCTCTTGTCGTGTACTGGTTCTTTTGAATGATACAAGAATACAGCACATCTTGCCATAAAAAAAGGAAAGAGTGGGTTCAAAAGTAACATGTAAAATCAGAAGCCGGCATTTATGCTATTTCCACAATAGCCACAGATCATCCAATTAACTATTTCTATAACAACAAAAACAACTGTTACAACATCATGTTTATCCCTAAACCCGATGTCAAAAAGCATTGAAAGTAACATATCTACCGCCTGCCACTACACTTATAAGGTTGAGGTAATGGGAGAAAATTGCAAATCGGCAAGCAGTTTTAATCTGACACCTAAGTGATATTTCTAAGAAGCAGCGTATGGCCACAGCAGCAGGCACCAAAATGACCTGCTTTAGGGGAAGCAGGTATTTGAATCAGGAAGTTAGCTGTAGGTGTAAAAGTTGAATTCGGCTTATTTTTCCCTTTCGATAGTATAGGCTATCAGTTGCTCGAGAGAGGTACGCGAGGGTGAAGCAGGAAAGGTACTCAAAATGGCGAGTGCTTCGGCATAGAATCTGTTCATCGCCTGAACGGTATATTCGATACCGCCGGATTTCTTAACATAGTCGATTACCTCCTGCACGCGCTTGTTATTGCCATTGTTGTTTTTCACGTTATATATAACGCGCCTCTTAGTAAGCCAGTCAGCTTTGCTAAGAGCAAAAATCAAAGGCAGCGTCATCTTCTTTTCTTTGATATCTATTCCGACAGGCTTGCCTATTTCGGCTGTACCATAGTCGAACAAAT
Organism: Pontibacter sp. SGAir0037; assembly: GCF_005491705.1. Taxonomy (NCBI): domain Bacteria; kingdom Pseudomonadati; phylum Bacteroidota; class Cytophagia; order Cytophagales; family Hymenobacteraceae; genus Pontibacter; species Pontibacter sp. SGAir0037. The sequence continues at coordinate 2,775,932 of NZ_CP028092.1, forward strand.
CATCTTTTATCTGGAAGGCAAGGCCTACTTTTTCACCGAACAAGCGGGCTTTCTCGATATCGTCGGCTGAAGCACCGGCCGACGCAGCTCCCACGGCACAGCAGGATGCTATTAAAGATGCTGTTTTCTGTCTGATGATATCGAAGTATACTTCTTCTGTTATATCTAAACGACGGGCTTTCTCCATCTGCAGCAGTTCCCCTTCGCTCATTTCCCGTACCGCATTCGACATGATTTTCAAGATCTCAAAATCATCGTTCTGCAGCGACAGCAACAAGCCTTTGGACAGCAGGTAATCGCCAACCAAAACAGCTATTTTATTTTTCCAGAGGGCATTAACAGAGAAAAACCCACGACGGTAGTTTGCATCATCAACCACATCATCATGCACAAGCGTTGCTGTATGCAGCAACTCTACCAGAGCAGCGCCCCGATAGGTGGCCTCCCCGATGTTATCTTTGAAAAGCTTGGCAATGAAGAACACGAACATCGGACGCATCTGCTTGCCTTTGCGCTTTACAATGTAACTCATTATCCTGTCAAGAAGCAGTACCTTAGACTTCATCGAAGTCCGGAATTTCTTCTCAAACAGTTCCATTTCCTGCGCAATAGGCGCTTGTATATCGTCTAGGCTGATGCTCATGTGTTAAGTGCGCAATATTACAATGCTAAGAAATGGTTTCCAAACTGAGTGGCGCAAATTGCCGTTTAATTAGCAGGATTTCCACAAAACTAGTTAATAGCATCTCCTGGCACAGTATAATTAGTAACTTGCCACCTACTTTGCTGCTATACTCATTTCACAAATCTTAAGAAGAGCAACGCTATGCCCGAAATAACCAAAGTTAACTTTGTTGTATACCCGGCACACGGAAGAGGTTTTACTGCCGATGCGAGCTATATACCCGACCATACACCGAAACCTGTTGTGGTGTTTGTGCATGGGTTCAAAGGCTTTAAAGACTGGGGGCACTTTAACCTGCTATCGTCGTATTTTGCCGGGCAGGGCTTTGTATTTATTAAGTTGAACTTTTCGCACAATGGCACCAGTGTAGCAGATTGCTCCGACATGCACGATCTGGAAGCATTTGGACGGAACAACTTTTGCCTGGAACTGGATGACTTGGGCTCGCTTCTGGATAACCTGCACACAGGAGATACGCCCCTTCCGCTACAGGAAATAAACCTGGACCGCCTGTACCTGATTGGCCATAGCCGCGGCGGCGGTTCTGTTATTTTAAAAGCCGTTGAAGATAAAAGAGTTAAAGCCATTGCTACCTGGGCTTCTGTAAGCGATTTTGATCAGAGGTGGTCGCCTGAAGTAATGGAACAATGGGAAAAGGAAGGCGTGCAGTGGATACCTAATGCCCGGACCGGCCAGCAGATGCCGCTATACTACCAGATTGTAGAAAACTATAATGCCAACAAGCATCGCCTGCACATACCGGAATTGGTTAAAAACCTGCGGCAGCCTATGCTTATTTTACATGGCGATGTAGATGAAACAGTACCTTTGCTGATGGCACATGATCTGAAAAAAAGGAAGCCGGATGCTGAACTTCATATCTTGCCCGATACCAACCACTCGTTCGGTGGCATGCACCCTTATCACGAAAGCACTTTACCTGCCGCGGCACAGCAGGCAGCCAACCTGACTATATCATTCTTCAGAAAACATGCCTAAGCTATTCTTATTACTGGGCGGCAACCTCGGAAACCGCACCTTGTACTTAGAGCAGGCACGCGAAAGCCTGCGTTCTCAAGTAGGTGTTTTACAGTGCAGCTCCTCTGTTTATGAAACAGCAGCCTGGGGTAAAACAGATCAGCCAGCCTTTCTGAACCAGGTGCTGGAACTGCAAACAGCGCTAACACCGGAGCAAGTGCTGAATAACATCAATACCATCGAACTGGAGCTTGGGCGTGTGAGGCAGGAACACTGGGGTTCGCGCGTTATAGACATAGACATCCTGTTTTATGATACCCTGGTGCAGCAAACCCAACGGTTAACAATTCCGCACCCGCAACTACACAACCGTAGGTTTACATTAAAGCCTTTAGCTGAGATTGCCCCGGAATACCTGCATCCGGTTTTAGGTAAAACTGTTCAGCAGCTATTAGAGGAATGCCCTGATGAGCTGGAGGTAAGGATTCTGTAAGAATAGCCCGGAGGCAGGCACTTAAACAAAACAGGTTCCTTCCTGCCGGAAAGAACCTGCTCCAAGCTTCGGCAAGAGTACCCCCTTATACAGCAGAACTAACTTCAGCAGTACGTTCGATCTTCTTCACCAGGCCCTGCAATACTTTACCTGGACCACATTCTACAAAATGCGTAGCGCCGTCGGCTATCATCTGCTGCACCGACTGGGTCCAACGTACAGGCGCAGTAAGCTGCTGAATCAGGTTTAGTTTAATTTCTTCCGGATCGGTGTGCGGTCTGGCATCTACGTTCTGGTATACCGGGCAAATTCCCTGGCTGAAAGTAGTTTCCTGGATAGCTTTTGCCAGTTCTTCTTCGGCTGGCTTCATAAGCGGAGAGTGAAAGGCGCCCCCTACCGGTAAAGGCAAGGCACGTTTTGCACCGGCTTCCTTCATTTTCTCGCAGGCTATTTCTATTCCTCTATTCGAACCAGAAATGACCAATTGGCCAGGGCAGTTATAGTTGGCGGCTACTACTACCTCTCCTTCTACTTCGGCACATACCTGCTCTACCTTCTCATCGTCTAAACCAAGAATGGCAGCCATGGTAGAAGGGTTTGCTTCACAGGCAGCCTGCATGGCCAGTGCTCTTTTGGAAACCAGTCGTAAAGCATCCTCAAAACTCAGTACTTTACTGGCAACCAAGGCAGAGAACTCTCCCAAAGAATGGCCTGCCACCATATCAGGTTTAAAATCTGCAGCCACTGCTGCCTGTGCTACCGAATGCAGAAAAATAGCTGGCTGGGTAACTTTCGTTTGCTTCAGTTCTTCTTCAGTTCCATTAAACATAATGTCTGTGATCGAAAAACCCAGTATCTCATTTGCCTTATCAAACAGCTTTCGGGCTTCCTCATGCTGCTCATAAAGTTCTTTGCCCATACCTACAAACTGAGATCCCTGGCCAGGAAAAATATATGCCTTCATAAAAACGTATTATAAATGTATGATTTCGTTAATAAATTAGATACAAAGGGTATAATCAGTTAGGGGATTGATAACCCGCTTTAAAAGATAAACCTGGGCAAAATTACTTAAAAATATTTGCCAAACAGTATCTTTCAAGCGCACGAAGTTCTTTATGTCGCCTGTCAATGCATTGAAATTGCCATGCCCCTTTTAAAATTTACAGATTTTTACACCAGGCTTAGCAGTAAAATCTATACCAGCCAGCTTATTTGCGCTATTCACGCTAGCATATCGAGCGCTGTAAAAACAACGCACAGAGATGCTCCTATAGCAGCCAAACTGGTGCTTTCACTAATACTCTAACAAAAATGTATTTATCAAAAAGAAGGTATAAAGGCAGTTAGGCCACTATTTCTCATGCAGCCATTCAGAGAAACACGAGCATAGCTAGTAAAGCTGTACATTCAGAAACCGCATACGTTCTTTCGGAGAAGGCAACAGACAAGCTTCTCTCCGGCCTGCTATACGATAGCGGTTACGGGCAATAAACCTGTAAGCGGCATTCCGGATGAACAGGGGAATAATTCTGAAATAGTACCCCCAGGAAAGTGGAAAGTTGAGGTATTTGGCAATACGAAGGGCGGCTTCTGATTCCATGAATAAACGGCCGCTTTCATAGAACAGCATAGAGTCTGGCAAGGGCTGCGGTAACTGTTGCTGTGGTACCAGCGCCTCTGCCAGGCCTGATTGCAAAGTTGCAAACAGAATATTCTGCTTGTTGTTATACTTTAGTATGAATTGCACACTGGCCTGGCAAAAGCCGCAGGTGCCATCGTAAAAAACGATTAGCTTATCCTGCAGTTGTGCCAGTTCATATGTACTTATCTTACTATCTCCACCCATCCTTTATATTTCGCTCTTTCTTTGGAAGGATCTATTGTATAGAACTCCACATTAGCTTCATAATAATAGGTACCATCGTTTAAGCGGTTGCCTTTTGTATCGGTACCCGCCCAGTTAATCTGAGGATCGTTGGTTTCAAACACTTTGACACCCCAACGGTTAAATACCGCAAAACTCATAGACCGGATAAACAGGCTTCTGTCATCTGGGCGGAAGATGTCGTTCTTATTATCGCCGTTCGGGGTAATGATGTTCGGCAGCATGAAAGAGATACAATTGTCGTTGCATTCCTCGTTGCTGTAAGCACTCTCGTTGCCTGCAGCATCGGTAGCCGTTACAACATAACATCCGGCAAACGACTCAAGGTTACGGTGTGTATAGGTAGTTTCTGTCGTTTCGCCAATTTTGGTATACTCTGTCTGACCTGGCCCTCTGAAGTAAACCGAATAGAAGGCAATATCAGCAGTACAATCACCTGTAATGTTAGGCGTCCAGTTCAGCACGTTCTGATACGGAGGAGGTGTCGGGTTTGCCAGGAAGGCTTCGCAATCAAGCGCGACAATGGATAATTCAGGCGGACAAACGACCTGCGGCAACAATACACAGATTTGCTGGCTGCTGTTGAGCAATGGCTCCGGCAGCCCCTCCTGGTCGTAAGTTCCCTGGGTTACAACATAGTAACAATATTCCTCGCCACGCGCTAAACCTGTGCCTCCATCAAAGGTGCCCGGGTCGGTAAATGTTCCGCTGGTGGACGTTGCACTTACGTCTTCCGCAATCAACACGAAAGCATTATTAATACGCCTGTATACCCTGTGTGTGAGCACCTCATTTTTCCAGGGCACCCTATACGTCCAGTTCAACGAAATGGCCGCACTACCATCGGCAGCAGGTTCGCCGGATAAGCGTACACTGGATGCAGAAGTACTATCCTGAAGCACGGTTGCGGCTCCAGTATTACCCGAGTGGAAAAACTCTAAACGGTAGCGGTAGGCATTATCCTGGGTATTGATGTTATTGTCAGTAAAAACGGTATCGGCTAAATTAGTAGTAGTATATACTTGTGTATAAGTATTGCCACCTTCAATACCTTGCCCTACTTTTCTGGATAAACGATAACGGAAAGGAGCCGTTAGACTTCCGACTTCAGTTGGTTGCGTCCATTTAACAGTTATCTGGCCGGCCGTTGCACTGGTTGCATCCACCGTAACATGTGTCATATACGGGATATCCTGTTCCAGCGCAATACAGGCTTCATTAGAAGCTATACTCTGGCCTCTTCCCGGACCAGGAAACTCAGCATAAATGATATAGCAGTAATTTACACCAGGAGTCAGCCCCTGTCCATTATTAGTGTCGGTATAGGTGGTTTGGGCTCTGTCGACCTCTCCAATTAAAACGTAGCCTGTTTCAGGTGGAACACCAGTCTGGCAGGGCCCGGGCACATAACCGCTGGGGCCTTCGCGCCTGTAAATTCTGATGGTGGCAGCATTCTGGCAAATATAGGAATCCCAGTTCAGCACCACGTTCCTGTCGTCGGCGGTCGCACTCAGGTTTTGCGGAGGAGGCCCCACAACAGTAATATTATAGGGCTGCAAATCTGTAAGCGGAACAGGATTATTACCGGCAGGCCTGTCTACTGCCCTGAAAATAACCTGGTACGGCAATGCCCTTACATCAGAACAGGCTGTACTCCAGCTGAACTTGCCTGTAGCCAGGCCGGGGTTGTTGGTAGCTGGCGTAAAGGTGGCAGGAGGCAAAATACCACCCAAAGCTGTCAAAAGGATAGAATGGTTGTCAGGATCTGTTGCCCGGATGGTAGTATTGATAGTTGTTCCGGCTACCACACATGTATCTTTCGGAGTTAGGACAGGAGGCCTGTTCGGAGTCTCCCTTACCAGTATCTGCATATCGCGCACAATCTCTCCCATTTTTACTGCGGCACCATTGCTGGATACCCGCCATTCTTCTACCACAAAGGCTATACTATATTCCCCTTGCCGGCAGGGAGAATCCCAGGTTAACTGGCCCGTTCGGGGGTCTAATGTTAGTGTTGCAGGCCCTGAATTATCAGCCGTCTGGCAATTGCCACCCGTGAAGGTTAAATGAGGAAGTGAATAACCCGGCACATCACGCGGTGTGGTATTATTTCCAATCGTACGTTGTGGCACACGCAGTTTAAAAACCAGGCTATCGCCATCCGGATCGTAGGCACCGGGGTTATGCACAAATCGCTGGCCAACGGCTGCAAGATCCAACGGAGGCACTTCAAAAACAGGCGTACTGTTCGGCCTGAAAGGATTTATAACAATGGTTGTGGAGATGTAAAAGGAAACCTGAGACGACGGAGGGGCTATGTTGAGAATCTGATCATCCCGGTTCACTCCTATCCAGAACACCTTGTATTCGCCACTGGCGCCATAGGTATGTTCCCACTTGAAAACCTGTACCTGGGTTGCCGGAAAATCAGGACTGGTTATCAAAGCGGTACGGTCAATCGTAACTGAATTGCCGTCCCCCATATAAATAGTTGCAACAGGATCCTGGGCATCTACCATAGAGTTACGGTAGATGTTCATGGTAAAGTAAAAGTGCCGCGGGTTAGCAGGGTCCCGTTCGGCAGTAATTTCTCCGCCACGAATGTGAGTAGCTTGTGCGCTTATAAAACAACCCGACAATACTATCAACAAACACAATAAACTACCAGGTAACAGATACTTTAGAGGTAAACTATTTGGCATATAGATAGGGTTTGGCTGGAACAAAGGTATAATATTAACTAATTTTTCGTCATATTATTATCAACAAACACTGGTATTATCGGTTATAGGTAAGGCTCCTAGTCCTACGCAGGGCAATTTAGATTGATTCAAAATATAATATTAAAATTGTTTTCTATACGCTCCGAATGTACCTTTGGGCGTAAAAAAAAGCTTACTAATTTAAACTTTAACTGATACAGATGAATTGGTTTACTAAAACTTTTTCCAGTACCGTTGGACGGAAAATAGTTATGTCGGTCACAGGCCTTTTTCTGTGCTCTTTCCTGGTTGTCCATTTAATTGGGAACCTGCAGCTGTTTAAGAACGATGGAGGTATAGCCTTTAACGTTTATTCAGACTTTATGGCGCATAGTTTTATCATCAGAATTATGGAAGTTGTCCTGGTTCTAGGGTTTGTATTCCACATTTACGATGCCATTGCTCTTACCCGCCGTAACAAAGCTGCACGCCCGATAGATTATGCTGAAAAGCGCCCTCAGGAAAACAGTACTTGGTCTTCCCGCAACATGGGTTTGTTGGGTACCGTGATTCTTGTATTCCTGATCATACACCTTTGGAATTTCTTTGTACCTGCCCGCTTCGGTGGCCTGGAGGGAGTTGTAATTGAAGATGTGGAGTATGACAACCTGTACCTGAAAGTTGTTCAGTCATTCCAGATCTGGTGGTATGTAGCCATCTATGTGATATCGATGGTTGCCCTGGCCTATCACCTTATCCATGGCTTCCAGAGTGCCTTCCAGACTCTGGGTCTTGATCATAAGAAATACACTCCGTTCATCCAGGCGTTCGGTTATGCGTTTTCAGTTTTGGTTTGCCTTGGCTTTGCAATCATTCCATTGTATTTCTTTTTCACTGGTATTAACTAAGTTGCTATAGTTGCTATGATTTTAGATTCAAACATCCCGGAAGGCCCTTTAGCCGAAAAATGGGATAAGCATAAATTTGGAGTAAAGCTGGTTAACCCGGCTAACAAACGTAAATATGATATTATTGTAGTGGGTACTGGCCTTGCCGGTGCTTCTGCAGCTGCTACTTTCGGAGAACTAGGTTACAATGTAAAAGCTTTCTGCTTCCAAGACTCCCCTCGCCGTGCACACTCCATCGCAGCACAAGGTGGTATAAACGCAGCAAAAAATTACCAGAACGACGGTGACTCTGTGTTCCGTCTTTTCTATGATACCATTAAAGGTGGTGACTACCGTGCACGTGAGGCTAACGTTTACCGCCTGGCACAGGTATCTGTTAACATCATCGACCAGTGCGTGGCGCAAGGTGTACCTTTTGCACGTGACTACGGCGGCCTGCTGGCTAACCGTTCTTTCGGTGGTGCTCAGGTATCGCGTACATTCTATGCCCGCGGCCAAACTGGTCAGCAGCTGTTGTTAGGTGCCTACTCTGCCCTTAACCGCCAGATTGCTTATGGTAAAGTTAAACTTTACCCACGCACAGAAATGCTGGACCTGGTAATGGTAGATGGCAAAGCTCGTGGTATTGTTACCCGAAACCTGGTTACAGGTAAAGTAGAATCTCACAGCGCCCATGCTGTTGTGTTGGCTACAGGTGGCTATGGCAACGTATTCTTCCTTTCTACAAACGCCATGGGCTCTAATGCAACAGCAGCCTGGAGAGCTTATAAGAAAGGGGCGCTGTTTGCTAACCCTTGCTATACTCAGATTCACCCAACCTGTATTCCGGTAACAGGTACGCATCAGTCTAAGCTTACGCTGATGTCTGAGTCGCTCCGTAACGACGGACGCGTTTGGGTGCCTAAAACAGTAGAAATAGCTCAGAGACTGCGCAAAGGAGAAATTAAAGTAGCTGATATAGCTGAAGCTGACAGAGATTACTACCTGGAGCGTAAGTACCCGGCTTTCGGTAACCTGGTACCACGTGACGTGGCATCACGAAATGCCAAACTGGTATGCGACGAAGGTCGTGGCGTAGGTGCATCTGGCCTTGCTGTTTATCTTGATTTTGCCGATGCCATTAAACGCGATGGTTTAGCTGCAATTGCTGCGAAGTATGGTAACCTTTTCGATATGTACGCAAAGATTACCGATGAAAACCCGTATGAATTGCCAATGCGTATTTATCCGGCTGTTCACTATACCATGGGTGGCCTTTGGGTAGACTATAACCTGATGACCAATCTGCCAGGTTTATACGCAACAGGTGAGTGTAACTTCTCTGATCACGGTGCTAACCGCTTAGGTGCTTCTGCCCTGATGCAAGGTCTGGCCGACGGCTATTTCGTTATACCTTATACAATCGGTGACTATCTGGCAAAAATGCCATACGATAAAATAGGTACGGATCATCCTGCCTTCAGAGAAGCTGAGCAAAATGTGGTATCTATGACCAATAAGCTTCTTTCTATTAAGGGTTCTAAAACTGTAGATTACTTCCACAAACAACTTGGCCACATCATGTGGGACTACTGCGGTATGGCCCGTAATGCGGAAGGCCTTCAGTTTGCGAAACAGGAAATCCGTAAATTACGCGATGAATTCTGGCATGATGTGAAAGTAACTGGTGTGAATGAAGAATTTAACCAGACACTGGAGAAAGCACACCGTGTGGCTGACTTCCTGGAGCTGGGCGAACTGATGATCGATGATGCACTTCACAGAAATGAGTCGTGCGGCGGTCACTTCCGTGAAGAATACCAGACACCGGAAAACGAAGCTCTTCGTGACGATGAGAACTTTGCATACGTAGCTGCCTGGGAATTCACTGGCGTTGGAAACGATCCGGTACTTCACAAAGAAGAGCTGAAGTTCGAGAACGTGAAATTAACGCAGCGTAGTTATAAATAAGAAAATTAGAAATTAAAAATTATGAATTATAAATGGCCCAAAAGCAATTCAGCTTATTCCGTTTACTTAATTCCTAATTCCTAATTCGTAATTCATAATTAGAAAAAGAAATGGCTGGAAGTAATCCAAATGCAAAACCGATGGACTTAACGCTTAAGGTTTGGCGCCAAAAAGATAGAAATTCTGCTGGTCAGTTAGTAACTTATCCTGTAAAAGGTGTATCACCTGATATGTCTTTTCTGGAAATGCTTGATGTACTAAACGAAGACCTGCTTGTTCAAGGCCAGGAGCCAATCGCTTTTGACCACGATTGCCGCGAAGGTATCTGCGGTATGTGTAGCTTGTTTATCAACGGCCGTGCGCACGGTCCGGAAAGAGGAACAACCACCTGCCAGCTGCACATGCGTCACTTTAAAGACGGAGACACCATTACCATTGAACCATGGAGAGCAGCTGCCTTTCCTGTGCACAAAGACCTGGTTGTAGACCGTTCTGCTCTGGATCGTATTCAGCAGGCAGGTGGTTACATTTCTGTCAATACAGGTGGTGTACCAGATGCAAACGCAATTCCGATTCCAAAGTCTATAGCAGACAAGGCATTTGATGCAGCTACCTGTATTCAGTGTGGAGCCTGTGTGGCAGCCTGTAAAAACGCATCTGCCATGCTGTTTGTAAGTGCCAAGGTATCTCAGCTATCAATGCTTCCTCAGGGGAAAGTGGAGCGCAAGACACGCGTAGAAAACATGGTAGCTCAGATGGATGCTGAAGGGTTCGGTGCTTGTACAAACACAGGTGCCTGTGCTGCAGAGTGTCCTGTAGGCATCTCGCTAGAGAACATCAACATGCTTAGAAGAGAATTTATAGCTGCCAAAGCTACGTCAGAAAACGTGTAGTATCGCGTAACTATGATCATCTCAGAAAAGGGCGAGGCTGTTTAGTTCTCGCCCTTTTCATTTCTATCATTAGAAGTATACCCAACATATTTGTATACTTGCAGGAGAGCGAAATTAAACACATAAACCTCATAACTGTTTACTGGGGTAAGTAGAACAGCAAAATGATAACACTTATATCCGGCACTAATCGCCCTGACTCCAACACAAGAGCTATTGTCAGTTTATATGCTTCTATGCTGGAAGCACGCCAGCAACCTTATCAGATCCTGGACCTCGTGGATCTGCCAGCTGACTTTACCAACAACGCTCTGTATAGCTATACTGGCAAAAATGAGGAGTTCAACAAACTGAGTGCCTTCATTTCGAATGCCGATAAGTTTATTTTTATAGTTCCTGAGTATAATGGATCGTTTCCGGGAGTACTTAAGTCCTTTATTGATGGCTTAGCCTACCCCTTCACGTTTAAGGGGAAAAAAGCTGCCTTGGTTGGCTTATCCTCCGGAATGCAGGGAGGTTTGCTGGCTTTAAGCCACTTAACAGACATCTTTAACTACCTGGGCATGCACGTGCTGGCTCAGAAAATGAAGTTTGCCCATATCAGTAAAAACTTTAATGGGAAAGAAGTAACAAATGAATTTTACCGGCAATTAATGGAAGAGCAGGTAGAGGCATTTCTTAACTTCTGAATAGCTATACAAAAAAAAGACAAAAGGCCTGCTGTGATACAGCAGGCCTTTTGTCTTTTTGGTATAGCGAAACTATTAGTCTACATTATCATGTAAAAAGCGGTTATCTCCTAATATCTCGTTATCATCGTTCAGGTTGAAACGAGAAATACGATGTTCAGAAGAATGACCTACTTTCTCTAAAGAAACATTTCTGCGCAGGTAAGCTGGCACATCTAATTTCTCTTTAATAGCCTCAGAAGTGATTTCAGAACTCAGCATTCTTAAACGTTCTCTTCTTTCCTCTGCCCTGCGACGCATCAATTCACGCTCATCTACACGCTCACGCGCCATTTCATCATGTCGGCTAGCGGCATTAGGTGTTACCTGCTGCTCGTCTCCGTCCAGTTCAAAAACGATGCGGGTAGGTTGCTGCTGCTCTACAGGTTTACGCGTCTCATATTGTTGAGGAGGCGTAACCGGAGGCTGTGGCGTTGCAACCGGAGCAACTACAGGCTTAGGAGCAGCAAACGCTGGCACCTCGGCCATTTCTGGTCTTGCTGGTTCAGCTACTGCAATTGGCTTCTGGCTGTCTAAATCAAAAACTGTTTTTTTTGGCTCAATGATAGCTTCTGCCGTGCTGGCAAAACCAGTTGCAATAACCGTTACACGAATGCTTTGTCCTAAAGAAGAATCGATACCGTGCCCGAAGATTACTTCTGCTTCCTGGCCCGCTTTATCCTGAATATATTCAGTGATCTCCGTCAGTTCATCCATCTCAAGTTCAGCCTGCTCGCCAGACATAATAGAAAGAAGAATTTTCTGAGCGCCATGAATATCAGTATTATTCAACAACGGAGAAGACAAAGCTTCTTCAGCAGCACGAAGTGCACGGCCTTCACCCTCTGTAGTTGCAGAACCCATTACTGCAGCTCCAGAATCTTTCATAACCGTTTTAACGTCTTCAAAGTCAACGTTAACTTCAGCTGTAACTGTTATGATTTCAGCAATAGATTTTGCTGCTGTGGTAAGCACATTATCTGCTTTCGCAAAAGCCTCGCGAATGGTCAGGTTGCCGAACATTTCGCGTAGCTTGTCATTCAGGATAACCAGAATTGTATCGCAGTTTTCGCTCAGTTCTTTTACACCGTTCTCAGCAGCCGTTTTCTTTTTCTTACCTTCGAAAACAAAGGGTGCTGTTACAATACCAACCGTTAATATTCCCAGCTCTTTCGCTACTTTAGCAATAACCGGTGCAGCACCTGTACCGGTACCACCACCCATACCAGCCGTTATAAACACCATTTTAGTGTCATGGCTAAGCATTTCACGTATTTCCTCTTTGCTCTCCAAAGCAGCCTGCTTTCCTTTTTCAGGATTAGCACCTGCACCAAGTCCTTCTGTCAGGTTTTGGCCTATGGCAAGCTTATTGGGAACAGCGCTACTTTGTAGTGCCTGTGCATCGGTATTGCAGATAATAAACTCCACATCCTTGATGCCCTGGTTATACATGTGGTTTACGGCATTACTTCCGCCTCCCCCAACACCAATTACCTTTATGATAGACTTACTGCTGGATGGCAAATCGAAACTATACATTGAAGTCATGCTAAAATTCTCCTGCTCTAAATGGGTTAATAACTTTGTTTGTTGTTGTCAATATCATCTGACAAAAAGCCCTTGATCATCTGGAAGAGGCCGCTTCCACCTTCCTTAGGAGCACTTTTAGGTGCTTTCTGAACTGGTTTGGCCACTTCTTTATGTGGTTCCACATCAGCAAAGGTTTTTGTTCTCTGGTCTATCGATTGGTAACCGGCCAGCACCAGACCTACGCTTGTAGCATACATCGGGCTTTTTACGGCATCAATCTTAGACTTACCTAAGTGTTCGTTCGGATATCCGATGCGGGTATCCATACCTGTGATATATTCTATTAACTGTACCAGGTTCTGCAACTGTGCACCCCCTCCCGTTACTACAATACCAGCTGCTAAGTTATTAGCATATCCAGACCTAACAATCTCCGCGTAAACGAGTTCAACAATTTCTTCCATTCTTGCTTCTATTATATATGCAAGGTTTTTCAAAGAAATTTCTTTCGGTGTACGGTCACGTAAGCCAGGAATAGAAACTATTTCATTCTCAGAGGCTTCATCAGCAATAGCTTTACCAAATTTAACTTTCAGCTGTTCTGCCTGGTTCTGCATCACCATGCAGCCTTGCTTTATATCGGAAGTAATAATGTTGCCTCCGAATGGTAAAACTGCTGTATGGCGAATAATATTGTCTTTAAAAATGGCCAGATCAGTTGTGCCACCACCTATATCCACTAACGCAACACCTGCTTCTTTTTCCTCTTCACTGAGAACCGACATACAAGATGCCAGCGGCTCCAGAATCAGGTTATCGATCTCCAGACCTGCTCTGTGAATGCACTTGTTTATGTTGTTGATGGCATTAGACTGGGCTGTTATGATATGGAAGTTACCTTCTAAACGAACTCCCGTCATACCAACCGGATCAACAATGCCTTCTTCGTAATCTACTTTATACTCCTGCGGCATTACATGAATAATTTCACTGCCCGGAGGAGTAACCAATCGGTACATGTCGTTCGTCAGACGATTCACATCGTCTACGGTAATCTCATTGTCTGTTACCTGCCGTGTAATACTTCCATTATGTTGCAGACTTTTAATATGCTGCCCCGCAATACCAACATTTACAACACCAATGTTAATCTCCGACTGTTCTTCGGCCTGGCGAATTGCTTTCTTTATAGCATCAACAGTTTTATCGATATTGCTGACAATACCGCGTACTACTCCTTCCGAAGTAGCTTTGCCCATGCCTAAAATCTCAAGCTTGCCATATTCATTTCTCCGACCAACAAGTGCGCAAACTTTTGTGGTGCCGATGTCCAAGCCTACTACTATTTTGTCGTTCTGCATATGCTGTATAAGTTATTCACAAATAATCTGATCTTCAAATTCCACATTAACTCTTTTATATCTGTCCCAGCCCATTACGGGCAGCACTTCTTTATAAAAGACCAATAGTTTCTTAAATTTAGTCTCTACTTCGTCCGGCTTTCCGAACTCAATAGTATGTTCTCCCACCTGGGGCAAAAACGACACTTTTCCTTTGCCGTCTATATGCATATGCGCGAGCTGAGCCTTCCAGAACTGATCCTTCTCTATGAATTTTAACAGAGATAGATAAGCCTGTCCCGTAGAGTCCTGAAAAAATCCTTTATCCAAAGCTTTAGAATAAGCTGACTTAGTAATAGGGATAACACGTGCAGTATAGGTGTCTGATAAAGGAAGTACCGTTCCTTCTTCGTCGATATATACATCCTGGTCAGAGCGTAAAATGCGTGCAATAGGTCTGTTCTGTTTTACTATAACATGTACATTTCCGTCCAGTCCTTTGTACACTTCAGCAGCTTTTACAAATTTGTGTGCCTCCAGCCTCTTCTCAAGATTCTTAAGCTCAATGTTGCTGTTTGGCAGTCCCTCCAGTTTGCGCTCCCCCTCCCGGGTTAGCAAGTCTCTTACCTCCTTATCTCCAATAAAGTAATTCTTGTATTCATTATCAATATTTACATATACTTTTTTACAGATTTTTTCATTTTGCCTAGAATTTGCAAAACCTGCCAAAGCACCAATTGTAATTATGCTACAACCTGCAAAAATTAGAGATTTTATTTTCCTATTCAAGCCCATAAGCATCTTTTTCTAAAAAATTTCTAATTGGCTCGATAAGTGTATCGATATCACCGGCCCCAACAGTAGCTAAAACGTCAAACTCTCGGTTTTTGCCCAAATTTCCCAGTAATTCCTCTTTCGACAACAGGGTTTTGACAGGGCTTGTAACCTTGTTTAAAATGATTTCTGATGTTACACCAGTAATTGGCTTTTCCCGTGCTGGGTATATGTCCAGCAGCACCAGTTCATCGGCTTTACTCAGGCTCTCCGCAAACTCATCTGCAAAGTCGCGGGTGCGTGTATAAAGGTGTGGCTGGAAGATTACTTTCAGCTTTTTATCCGGGTACAATGCCCTTAAAGATGACATGAAAGCATCAATCTCTTTGGGGTGGTGCGCATAGTCGTCGACATATACTTTGCCGTTGCCTTCAAACACAAAATCAAACCTGCGCCTTACTCCTTTAAAGGTTACCACTCCTTCCTGAATGGCAGTTGCCGGAACTCTCATGGCCTGCGCCACCATAACAGCAGCCAAAGTATTCTCAACATTATGAAAACCAGGCAGTCCCAGCTTCAGCGAAGCTATGTTACCGAAAGGCGTCTGAACATCGAAATTAAACCAACGCCCCTCAATATGAAGCCCTTGCACTACGCCATCGCCAGCTTCTAAGCTATACCGGATTACCTGTACCCCCTCCTGAATTTGATCCGTTAACCTGGAATCAGTATTTTCATTCAGTATGAGGCAGCCACCTGGCTTAATCTGGCTTATGAACTTTTGAAAAGTTCTGATTAACTCTTCTTTATCGCCATAGATATCCAGGTGATCCGGATCAGCTGAGGTAACAATGGCAATATCAGGGTGTAGTGTCAGAAATGAACGGTCATATTCATCTGCCTCTACCACAATAGTCTCTCTTTCGCCGGCTGCAGTGCCGATCAGGAGGTTAGAGTTCAGGTTAACACTGATGCCTCCTAAAAAGGCAGAGCAACTTATACCGGCCTGGTGCAACAGGTGCGCGACAATAGAAGAAGTAGTGGTTTTACCATGCGTGCCGGCCACTGCCACCGTAAAAGCAGATGCTGTGATAATTCCTAAAACTTCAGATCTTTTCCTGATGGTATACCCGTTCTCTTTCAGGTATGCCCACTCCTGGTGCTCAGCCGGAATGGCAGGCGTTAGCACAACAAGTGTTTCTTGTTTGTTCTCAAGTACCTCTGCCGGCAAATGCACCAGATTATCCTCGTAGTGCACCACAATTCCCTCTTGCTCCAGGGCTTTTGTGAGTGGGGTACTCGTTTTATCGTAGCCCCAAACTGGAAAGCCTTTGGCATGGAACCAGCGTGCAATCGCACTCATGCCGATACCGCCTATGCCTAAAAAGTAGATATACTTATAATCTTCCAGTCTCACTTTATCAGTTTTATTAATTCGTTTACAATATCTGCAGCAGCGTTTGGCCTGCCCAGTTTAAGAATCTCCTTTTTTAATCGCTTTTGCTCCTGCTCGTTTCCGGCAAGTTGTAAAGCGGTTAGCACCAGCCTGTCCTGTGCTTCTTGGTCTCTCACTAGCACGGCAGCCTGTTGCTCTACCAGCGCCATGGCATTTTTTGTCTGATGATCTTCGGCCACATTAGGTGAAGGCACCAGTATAGCGGGTTTTCCGGCCAGGCATAATTCTGAGATCGATAGCGCTCCTGCTCTTGAAATCACGATATCCGCAGCCGCATAAGCTAAATCCATGCGCTTGATAAAATCAAACACCTTTACTCCCTCGCCCACAAAATCCTTTTCCAGTGCCTGCGCCTCCGGGTAAAACAACTTTCCCGTTTGCCAGATAAGCTGGTAACCAGCCTGCACTATTTGCCCCAGTCCGGCTGCCAGGCTTCTGTTTATTGTTCTGGCTCCCAGACTTCCTCCGATTACCAGAATTGTTTTTTTTGCTGAGGCTAATCCAAAATGAAGTAAGGCTTCGTTTTTCTTCTCCTCTACTTCTATGATATCCTGCCTTACCGGATTGCCGGTTACCACCAGCTTCTCGGCCGGAAAGAACTGGCTCATGTTCTCATAAGCCACACACACCTTATTAACCCTTTTTGCTAAAAGTTTATTGGTTATGCCGGCATAAGAATTTTGCTCCTGTATAAGGGCCGGAATTTTACGGGCAGTAGCGGCATATAACAGTGGTCCGCTGGCGTAGCCTCCTACCCCTATAACAGCATCCGGCCTAAATTCTTTAATAATTTTGTGCGACGCACGTATGCTCGAAATCACCTTTAAAGGAAAAGACAAGTTATCGAGCGTTAATCGACGCTGTAAACCACTTATCCATAAACCAATGATTTTATATCCTGCTTCCGGCACGCGCGTCATTTCCATGCGCCCTTTGGCCCCCACAAAAAGCACCTCAGCCTTCGGGTTAACCAGCTTCAACTGGTTCGCAATGGCCACAGCCGGGTAAATATGCCCGCCTGTGCCTCCGCCACTGATGATTACACGATATGGTTTCCGGGTCTCAGGCATTCACTGTTCTGTTTAAAGGTTCACCTGCCGGACGCACACCAACAGCAGCCAGTTCCTGATCGCGGTCGCTTCGGCTAACGCTTAGAATAATACCCAGCGAAATACCTGTAAAAATCAGGGAAGTTCCGCCCATACTGAGCAGCGGCAGTGGTAAACCTGTAATCGGTCCCAATCCTACGGCTACTCCCATATTGATCATCGATTGAATAACAAGGCTAAAACTCAGCCCCGCCGATAACAAACCTCCGAAGGCTCCCTTACTGTTCATTACCGTTACCATGCCCCGGTAGAGCAGCGCCAGGTACAGGAACACCACAAACAGGCCCCCTCCCAAACCATATTCTTCCAGGATGATTGCAAAGATAAAATCAGAGTATGGGTGCGGCAGAATATCGCGCTGGTCGCTGTTGCCCGGTCCTTTGCCCACTACGCCGCCTGTAGCAATAGCTATATAAGATTGCTCTAGCTGGAAGGCCGTCTCATTCGGATCCATAAAGTCTTCGAAGCGACTGATGGCCGTCTGCATACGCTGCCCCACTGCCAGAAAGACTGTTCCGAAAGCAAGTCCGGCTACGACTACAATTGCCAGGTATTTAATGCGGATTCTTCCGATAAACATCAGCAGCATGCAGGTCAGGAACAGCAGAGCAGCTGTAGAAGTATTGGTCATGGCAATAAGCCCACAGATGGCTATGGTCCAGATAAAGATCGGAACGAGCGTTCTTCTTACATCATCCAGTATTTCCTGCCGCTTGGAGAGCATACTCGCCAGGTAAGAGATCAGTGCCAGCTTAGCTAAGTCGGATGGCTGAAAGGTCTGATTTATAACAGGAATGGTGATCCAGCGGGAAGCTTCGTTAATGTTAGATCCGTAGAAATACGTTACAATCAGCAGGGGTGCCGAAATAATGAGCGCCACCAAAGAAAGCCTGGAGTAATAGCGATAGTCAATTTTGTGGGCCATCCACATAAAAGCTAAACCTACCAGGATAAGAGAAGAATGCTTAATCAGAAAGTACTCTGTATTGCCCTCCATTTTTTTGTAAGCGAGGGTACCTGTTGCCGAATAAACTACAGCAACACTAATTAATGAAAAAGCCATCACGATGCCCCATAATACGGCATCCCCCTTCAGGTTCTTCTGCAACCATTCCTTAATCATAAACTTTGGCTAAAAGTTTAAAAGTTATTTTTTCAAAACTATTTTCTCTACAGCTTCTTTAAAACGCTGTCCCCGGTGTTCGTAATTGTTAAATAAATCAAAGCTGGCACATGCAGGAGACAATAGCACAACATCTCCCTCTTCTGCCAGCGAGCGGCTCAGGCGCACGGCATAATCAATTGAAGTAGTTTCGGCCACAATCGGCACCACACGCTTAAAAGCCTCCTGCAGTTTGGCATTGTCTGTACCTAAACAAATCAATACTTTCACCTTTTCACGTGCAAGCTCCTCCAGCACACTATAATCATTTCCTTTATCTACACCACCGGCAATCCATATAATTGGCTGCTTTATGCCATCCAGTGCATACCACACAGCCTCTACATTGGTCGCTTTTGAATCATTGATATAGGTAACTCCTTTTGCCTCGCCTACGTGTTGCAGCCGGTGGTCTGCATTCCGGAATGTTTCCAGCGCACCGGCAATCGCCTCGTCAGAAACGTCCAGCAGTTTAGCCACAGTTATAGCAGCCATGGTATTATACTGGTTGTGTTTCCCAATTAAAGGAGACTTAGCAGTATCAACTGTTCCTTCGAAGAACTGCACATTTACTTTCACCTGATCTCCTTCGTAAACCACCTTTGCTTTTTCTGCTCCTTCCAGCGAAAATGGCACGGCAGTACCTCCAAAAGCCTCATGATTAAAAGCGCTGGCAATATGCTGATCGTCGGCATTATAAATGAAAAAGTCAGAGCCACTCATGTTCTGGGCAATGCGCAGTTTGGAGGCAGCATACTTTTCCATACTATAACCATACCTGTCCAGGTGATCGGGCGTTATGTTTAAAAGCACCCCGACATGCGCCTTAAACTGGTACATGTTGTCTAACTGAAAGCTGCTCAGTTCCACCACGTAGTAGTCGTGCTTATTTTCAATTACCTTTTCCGCCAGGCTCTCTCCTATATTTCCTGCCAAGCCCACATTTAAGCCGGCACACTGTAACAGGTGGTAAGTAAGCAAGGTGGTGGTGGTCTTGCCATTCGTGCCTGTTATGCATATAAACCTGGCATCGGTATACCTGCCTGCAAATTCTATTTCTGAAATAATAGCAATTCCTTTTTCGATGGCTTCCTGTACAATAGTTGCCTTTTCAGGAATTCCAGGACTCTTGATAATTTGATCGGCAGCAAGTATCCTGTCCTTTGAATGGGTACCTTCTTCGAAAGGGATACCGGCATTCTGAAGCTTAATTTTATATGGCTCCTTTATCTGCCCCATATCGGATACAAAGACTTCGAGCCCCTTTGCTTTTGCTAACAAAGCAGCTCCCACTCCACTCTCTCCTGCACCTAGTATGGCTATCTTCATTTTTGTTTCGTTTTACCTATCGCAGCTTCAGAGTTACCAGTGATAATACCGCCAGCATGATTCCAACTGTCCAGAACCTGGAAACAATTTTGGATTCATGGTAACCTTGCTTCTGATAGTGATGGTGCAAAGGAGACATTTTAAAGATCCTGCGTCCTTCACCGTATTTCTTTTTCGTATACTTAAAATAACTTACCTGCAGCATCACCGATAGGCTTTCCACCAAAAAGATGCCGCACAGGATAGGTATTAAAAGCTCTTTTCTGATAATCAGGGCCAGCACTGCTATGATACCACCGATGGCCAGACTGCCTGTATCTCCCATAAACACCTGTGCCGGATACGAATTATACCACAGAAACCCTACACAGGCTCCCACAAAGGCCAGACAGAAAATAGCCAACTCACCGGAATTCGGTATGAACATAATGTTCAGGTAGTCGGCAAAAAAAGTATTACCCGATACCCAGGCAAAAATGGCCAGTGTTGTACCGATAATAGCAGAAGTTCCTGCCGCCAGTCCATCAATACCATCTGTCAGGTTTGCCCCGTTCGAAACAGCTGTGATTACCAGTATCACAAACGGAATATACAGGTAACAGGACCAGTCCTGGAAAGCGGCTCCGGCAAATGAGAACAGATTGCAGTAATCTAACTCATTGTTTTTCCGAAACGGAATGGTTGTAATCATCGACTTTACATCCACGAATTTGCTCGAAGCGTTTACAGCTGAAGTCGTGCCGTCCGAAAAAATGTATTGCCTTACTGTTACATCATCGCTGAAGTATAAGGTAAAGCCAACGATCAGCCCCAGGCCTATCTGCCCCAGAATTTTGAAGCGTCCTGCTAACCCTTCTTTGTTTTTCTTGAAAACTTTGATGTAGTCATCCAGAAAACCGATTAAGCCTAACCATACGGTAGATACCAGCATCAGTTGGATATAAATGTTATCTAAGCGTGCAAATAACAGCGTAGGAACCAGAATAGCCATTAAAATAATGAGCCCTCCCATGGTAGGAGTACCTTTTTTTGCCATCTGCCCATCCAGCCCAAGATCACGAATGGATTCTCCTACCTGCTTGCGCTGTAAGATTTTTATAAGTTTACCGCCAAAAAGCATTGCTATAAGCAATGAAACAAGCACCGCCATACTTGCTCTGAAAGAGATGTAGCGAAATACACCAGCTCCAAAGAAATCGAACTCCCGATCCAGGTATGTAAAAAGGTGGTAGAGCATTTATTCTTTTATTAATCTTTTTTAAGTTGTTATCTATTTCCCCAGCTGCTGAAACGTTTCAAAGAGCACCTGCTTGTCATCAAAAGGATATTTCACACCTTTGATTTCCTGGTATGTTTCATGCCCTTTGCCGGCAACCAAGATAATATCATTAGGCTCAGCCAGCATACAAGCTGTTTTTATGGCCTCCTTTCTGTCTAGTACAGCCAGCGTTTTTTTATAGTCCAGCGGCTTTACCCCTTTCTGCATCTCTTCCAGTATTGCCTGTGGCTCTTCAAACCTGGGGTTATCAGAAGTCAGGATTACCTTATCACTTAAGCGGCAAGCTAAATCGGCCATGACAGGCCTTTTGGCTGCATCGCGGTTACCACCACAGCCAACCAGCGTGATAACCTTCTGAAGCGGTGTTCGGATCTGCTGGATCGTATTCAGCACGTTCTCCAGTGCATCCGGTGTATGGGCGTAATCTACTATTCCTGTGATTTTAGAAGCGGAAACCAGGTAATCGAAGCGCCCGGCTGCCGTATTCAGGCTCGATAACACTGTAAGCGTTTCCACCGGATCTTCGCCCAGCAAAACTCCCGCAGCGTAAACGCCCAGCAGATTATAAGCATTAAAGGTACCTATCAGCTTACACCATATTTCCTGCCCGTCCACCTCCAGGTGCAGTCCCTCAATGGTATTATCCAGGATGCGAGCTTTGAACTCTGTTGCCTTTCGGAGCGAGAACTCATGTATGGCGGCTCGGGTGTTCTGCACCATAACCGCACCCCGCTTGTCATCTGCGTTTACCAGTGCAAAGGCACCTTTAGGCAGGCCATCGAAGAACAGCTTCTTTGCTCTGATGTATTCGTCGAACGTCTTATGATAATCAAGGTGATCGTGGGTAATGTTGGTGAATATGCCGCCAGCAAACTGCAGCCCTGCCACACGTTTCTGCACCATAGCATGCGAACTTACCTCCATAAAGCAATAGGCACAGCCTGCCTTCACCATACTATCCAGCAAGGCATTTAAAGCAACTGCATCGGGTGTGGTATGGGTGGCAGGAATTACGTCTTCATCTATCTGGTTCTGGACGGTTGACAACAGCCCTACATGATACCCCAATTCCCTGAATAGCTTATGCAGCAGTGTTACAGAAGTAGTTTTACCATTCGTACCTGTTACACCTACCAGTTTCAGCTTACGCGAAGGGTGCCCGTAAAAAGCAGAAGCCATAAGTCCCAAAGCCTCCGCCGAGTCTTTCACCACCACATAGGTTACAGACGGGCTCCGTTCTTCCGGAAGCGCTTCGCATACGATAACCGCTGCCTTGGCCTCCACAGCCTGCTGTATAAAAGCATGGCCGTCGGCCTGCACACCACGCACTGCCACAAACGCCACCCGCTCTCTTACCTGCCTTGAATCGAAGGTAAGCGCCTCCAGCGCTACTTCAAGCGAACCATGGTGCTCCAGCACCTTTACTTCTTTTAATATGTTTTGCAGAACCTGCATTAACTCACTACTAGTGTTATTTTTCCGTTTTTATCAATGGGCGTACCAGGCACAAGCGATTGCTTGACCACACGCTTGCCCATTCCTTCTACCTTTACCTGCAGATGCTGATTGCCAAGTATGTATAAAGCGTCTCTTAGGGTCAGCCCGGTTACATCAGGCACCTGCTCTTTAAGTACCGGGTTGGCCTCAAACTTAAAAGAGCGCATCTGGGGCTCCACTTTCACCCAATCCTCATCATTATTGTTCGGATGGTTGCTGATCCCGATCTTATTGCAGATAATACTTAAATCGTCGAAACTACCGGCTTTCACACCTGGCAAACTGTCTTTGTTTGGCACAACACGCGCCAGCATCGGCTTATGCATAGCCAAATCACGGGCATAGATTTTATCGGCCAGTTCTTTAAAAACAGGAGCCGCCACATCGCCACCGTATACATTCACACCTTTCGGACTATCGATGATCACAATGCAGCTGTATTTTGGGTTATCTGCGGGAAAATAACCGGCAAAGGAAGTAGAATATGTTTTCACGTACCTGCCGTCTTTTACTTTCCGTGCTGTACCGGTTTTACCTGCCACTTTATAATCCGGGTTTTTAATGTTTTTGGCGGTACCATACTCTACTACTCCTTCCAGCATCTCGCGCAATTTTTCCAGGGTAGCGTCAGAGCATATTTTTTCATTCAGCACACGTGTCTGGAAAGTCTGGATAACATTATCTGCTTTTCGAATTTCTTTTACAATAATAGGCTGTATTTTAACCCCGTTATTAGCCACTGCATTATAAAAAGCCAGCGTCTGCAAAGGCGACAGCTTCATTTCGTAGCCGATAGACATAGAAGATAAGGTGGTGCCATACCAACCTTTATCTGTTGTATTCTTGATATAAGGCCGTGCCTCGCCATCCATCTGAAAGCCAAGCGTACTTGCCAGTCCGAATTTGTTCAGGTAATCTACAAATACCTGTGGCCTGCTGCTAAAATGCTCCTCCATCAGCTTTGCTACGCCAATGTTAGAAGACTTTTCGAATACCTGCTGTACTGTAATTTTGCCGTAGCCCCCAATCTTTGAATCCGTCATGGTTCTGCCCTTGTTCCGCCAGGCGCCGTTGCCGGTATCAATCGTATCCGTCAGCTGCACATTGGTGGTCTCGAACAGGGCCATCATAGAAGCCAGTTTAAAAGTGGAGCCAGGTTCTGTACGTCCCTGGTTACCAACAGCATAGTTATAGTCTTCTATATAACCGCCTTTGGTTTTACCCAGGTTAGCCATTGCCTTGATTTCCCCTGTCTTCACTTCCATCATGATCACAGTTCCGTATTCAGCATCTGTATTTACAAGCGCTTTATACAGCGCATTTTCTGCTACGTCCTGCAGGTTTATGTCCAGGGTAGTAACGATATCATAGCCATGCTGCGGCTGCACTTCGGTTCCATCATAAATCGGCTTATTACCGCCCGGAATTCTTTCGAACAGCGCTTCTCCGTCAGTACCTGCCAGGTCGCCGTTAAAGCTGAATTCAAGCCCGGCACCGTTCTTATCTTCATTCACGAAGCCAATAGTACGCTCAGCCAGTAATCCGAAAGGTTTAAAGCGCTTCTCCACCTTCTCAAAAATTACCCCGCCTTTGTTCTTACCATTCCTGAAAATAGGCCACTTAGCCATCATCTTCTTGTCCTGGTAATTAATCTGCCGGCTGTTCAAACGGATGTAGCGCCTTCCGGCATGGCGCGCATTCTTGATCTTCTGACGGTAATAACTTTCCGGCTTATCACCGTAAAAGCGCGACAGCAGCAAAGCCAGCGAATCAATTCCGCTGTTAAACGTGGTTGTTTCAGCAATGGAAGGATCGAAAGCAACTCTGTAAAACGGCAAAGAAGTAGCCAGAATACTACCGTTATCAGAAAAAATATTACCACGTGTGGCATGCACCGGCTGATACCGGATGCGACGCTCCTGCGAAATAGCCTTCCATTTAGCACCATCTACAAACTGAATGTGCACAATCTTATACACGATTGCGCAGGCAAACAGGCAGATAGCTAAAAAAGCTATTCTTACACGTATGATAATGGATTTCTTAATATTCATCTGCAGGGACTTCTACTTGATAAGGTGGAGATGAACTTTCTACAAGACCAAGAGGCACTACATTTCTGGCTACCTCAGATTGCTTGCTGGCTTCCATATATTCAGAGGCCAGCGTGGTATAGTCGGCACGAAGGTCTTCTGTCTCTACTTTGATCTTATCTATCCTGCGGATGGTTTTTTCGGCATAATGTGTATTGCCAATATAGAAAAGCGTAATAAATGTAAGAAAAAGGATGTAAGGCAGGTACTTTAACGGCACTCCTTCTTCAAAGAGAGAATCCACGTTTGTAAACTTATTTACGTAATGAAATAAGCCTGCTCCTTTTTTTACTCTGATTTTAGGCTTAGGGGCTTGCTCCTTTTGCTTCACACGCGCCGCGTTTGCTTTGGGTGCGTCTGCAGATTTTGTCATAAGGTTAGAAGCCATAATCTCTAAAGTTAATTTTATTCCCAGTACTATTTCTTGCCTACACCATGCACTATCTCTTCTCAGCCACCCGAAGTTTAGCACTCCTGGAACGACTGTTTTCCAGCAACTCCTGATCAGTTGGTGTAATCGGTTTTCGGTTTACAGCATCAAGCGGCCTTTTTTCGTTTCCAAACAAGTCTTTTTCTACCTCTCCGAAAAATTTGCCCTTCGCTATAAAATTCTTCACCAGTCTATCCTCCAGAGAATGATAGGATATCACCACCAATCTGCCCCCTGGTTTTAGCACTTCTGCCGCCTGCTCCAGCATTTCCTCCAGTGCCTTCAGCTCGTCGTTTACTTCGATGCGCAAAGCCTGGAAAACCTGTGCCAGGTATTTGTTTTCTTTTCCTTTTGGAGTACAGGCACTTATTGCCTGCTTAAATTCTCCGATTGTCTCTATTGCTTTTCTCGCCCGCTTCTCAACCAGCAGCCGGGCAAGCGTTCTGGCGTTTTTAACTTCGCCATATATACCGAAAATGCGGTGCAACTGCTCTTCGGTATAAGTCTCCACCACCTCTTTGGCCGTTATACCGGCTTCCGGGTTCATGCGCATATCCAACGGACCGTCGAAACGAGTAGAAAACCCGCGTCCAGCCACATTAAACTGATGCGACGAAACACCCAGGTCAGCCAGAATAGCATCCACTTCTTTTACCCGGTACAGGCGCAGGTACTTTTTCAGGTCCCTGAAGTTTGCCCGCACAAAAGTGAAAGCCGGGTTTGTTATCCTTTTCGACTGCTCTTCGGCATCTCTATCCTGGTCGAAAGAATAAAGCTTACCGGTTGTAAGCCTGCTGGCTATGAGAGACGAATGGCCTCCACCACCAAAAGTTACATCTACATAGATACCTTCTGGTTTAATCTCCATGGCATCCACCGATTCTTCTAACAAGACTGGGCGATGATATTCCATTAAATCAAAGGGCCCTCCGTTGGTTTATCTCCCAGAAACTTCTGGGCAAGCTGTGAGAAATTCTGCTGGTCTTTGATCAGGAACTCCTCGTATTTGTCCGGGTTCCAGATCTCTACCCTGTTTCCTAAACCAACCACAATTGCCTCCTTCTCCAGTTCAGCAAAACGGGCCATGGTTTTCGGCACAATAAATCGCCCTGTTCCATCCAATTCAATCTCGGTGTTACCCCGAAAGAAGTTACGCTGAAAGTGACGATACTCTTCATTAAACTCATTCAAACCCGCTACTTTATCATAAATCACCTTCCACTCTGCCTTCGGATAAAGCACCAGGCAAGGCTCAAACCCTCTCATCAGCACCACATGATTGCCAGAAGCCTCCGGCAGGTTGGCTTTTATCTTTGCAGGTAAAACCAACCTTCCCTTCGGATCGATCTTGCATTCAAATTCGCCAGACAGGAAGTTCATGTATATAGCAGTTTTGTCCGAGTATACTTCGGAGTATACAAATGTAGCAATTCAACGAAATACCTGCGCCACAGTTTACCACTTTTTACCACTTTGTGGATAAATTATGGTTATCCACCCCACTTATCCACATTATCCACATTCTTAGCCCTGCATTTTGGGTATAAGTTTTTTTGCATCAAATATATTTTATAGTTAATATTCGAGACACAAAACAATAAACAATTGAAAATCAACATTTTAATTACTTGCTATTAAATTATTAATGCATTTCCCCCGCTTCCACAACAAAAGTGGGGGAAAGTGGAAAGAGTGGGACAAAGTGGGGGAATTTGGTAGCTAAGTGGAAATCCTTTCGTATATTTGCAACGTGAAAGCCACCATTCGCCATACCATAACACTGTTTCTGACGCTCTGCATCCTGCTGAGTTCGGTTGGCGTTGCCCTAAGCGCACAGCTTTGCCTGATGACAGGCCTAAAGCAGGCTACGGCCCAGGAGCAAATGGATGGTTGCTGCGAAAAGCCTGCTGCTAAGGCCGCTAAAACCGACGACTGTTGTGCGGTTAAGACATCCTTTGAGAAGCTGGAGCCTGTTTCTACGCTTAAGGCTTTCCAGCTGGAAGCACCGGTTTTCTTCCTGGAGCCATTATCACCTTTTCCTACTTTCAGGACTGTTGCAACAAAACCTGATCAACGGGTTTTAACCTATGCAGATAGTTCTCCTCCTTTGTATGGGCGCACGCTGCTACAGTTCATACATATTCTGATTATATAGACTACTGTCCTGCTTCATCTGCACCGGTATTTTTACCTGTGCTCCTGTTTTGCATGTCTTATGTAGTTTCTAAATAATCAGCACGTATGTTTATCTCCATTAAAACGCATTATAAGGCCAGCCTGGCTATAACAATTGCTTTACTGGCAACCATTCTACTACCCGCCACAGCACAGGAATTGCATGGCAAAGTAGTAGACCAGACGAATACTTCTCTATCGCTTATCGGTGCCAGCGTTGCCTGGAAAGGCACCACCAAGGGCACTACCACGGATGCCTCGGGCACCTTTAGCTTACAAGCAGCCGACTCTCTTACATCTCAAATCATAGTGAGTTATATCGGCTACAAGTCCGATACTATCCAGGTAAACGCAGCTACAATCAGTAATCATGCACCACTGGTGGTATCGCTGGTACCTAACAGTTCTTTAAAAGAAGTTGTTGTAGAGGGCCAGCAGACACGTTACTCAGCCCTTACTCCTACCAACTCGCAGGTTATTACGTCACGCGATCTGGAAAAGTCAGCATGCTGCAACCTGGCTGAAAGTTTTGAAACAAATGCCTCTGTGGAAGTATCTACCACCGATGCTGTTTCCGGCGCCAAACAGATCCAGATGCTCGGACTCGATGGCTCTTATACACTCCTTACAACAGATAATATTCCTGCTTTAAGAGGACTTGCCACACCTTACCGCCTCAACTACCTGTCAGGCACCTACATAGAGTCTATTGATATTATTAAAGGAATGGGCTCGGTACTGAATGGCTACGAGTCGATTTCCGGACAGGTGAATGTAAAACTAAAGGAGCCGGACAAGAGCGAGCGCCTGTACGTAAACCTCTACGGGAACAGCCTGGCTAAATTCGATGCGAACGTAAACGTTTCGGCACAGGTAAGCCCGAAATGGAGTACCGTGCTGATGCTGCACACCGACCATCTCGGCAACCGCGTAGACCGTAACAATGATGGCTTTATGGACCTGGCCCTAGGCACCCAATACAATGTTTTTAACAAGTGGAAGTTTATGAGCGGCGACGAATGGGTATCTGAATTTGGTATAAATGCCCTCCGCGAAACGAAGCTTGGGGGCCAGATGAACTACGAAAAAGGAGAGCCTGCTGGTCCGGGTCAACATTACGGCACTGAGTCAGAAACAGAGCGTTTATCAGCTTTTAATAAAACGTCGTATACTTTTCCCAGCAAACCTTACCAGAGCATTGGTATAATTACGGCCTTCAATCACCACCGGTTTAACTCTTTGTATGGCCGAAGAATATACAATGGAGAGCAGAATAACGCTGATCTGCGCCTGATTTTCCAGTCTGTTATTGGGCATACAGGCCACACCTATAAAATCGGAGCCAGCTATCTGTACGACGATTACTCCGAAACTTTGTCAAGCACCTCTTTTGGACGCACCGAAAGCGTGCCGGGAGTTTTTGCAGAGTACATCTTTAACAACAGTGAAAATTTAACGGTTGTAGCCGGAGCCCGGGTAGACTTCCATAATTTATACGGTTCTATTTTTACGCCCCGGCTTAATGTGAAGTATGATTTCACCCCGAATACTATCTTCAGACTTTCAGCAGGCAAAGGCTTCCGGGTTGCAAATCCTGTTGCAGAAAATACAGCTGCTTTGGTTAGTTCCAGGAGCTTTATCTTCAGAGAGCAGCTACAGCCAGAGCAAGCCTGGAACACAGGCGGCTCCTTTACACAATATTTTGAACTCGGAGGCAGGCCAGGTGCATTTATAACAGACTACTATTATACCACCTTCACTAACCAGGTAATTGCCGATATGTATAGCAGCGCCCACAGTATCAGCTTTTACAACCTGAATGGCAAGTCTTTTGCTAAAAGCTTCCAGGCAGAGCTGCAGTATGAGCTGCTCAAAGGCTTTGATGTAAAGACAGCCTATAAATACTTTGATGTGAAGACAACCTACAATGGTCTATTGGTGCAACGGCCTATGATCCCGCAACACCGCTTCTTTATTAATTTAGGCTTTGCAACTCCTTTCGATAAATGGCGCGCCGACCTGACAACACAGTACTTTGGTGAAATGCAATTGGCACCACGTGGTGTAGAACCCCATACTGGCGTAGGCAACACATCCGACAGATTCTATACCTTAAATGGCCAGGTTTCACGTGCGTTTAAACACTGGGAACTATATTTAGGAGGAGAAAACCTGCTCAACTACCGCCAGCCTAACCCGATTTATGGAGCTGATGATCCGTTTGGGCATGCTTTCGATGCCAGCATGGTATGGGGGCCAATAACGGGCCGCATCATTTATGCAGGTATGCGCTTTAAAATAGATTAATGGCACACTATTGGCAGAGGTTACCTGCAAAAGAAGACTTTACTATTCAACACTAAACTTATAATTTAACAGAATGAAAACTTTCAAAAACATCGGATTATTCCTTTTCATGTTCTGCTTGTCTATGGCTGCCTTTGCTCAGAAGGGCAACGAAGAAACAGTAAAAATCAAGACCTCTGCCGTATGCGATATGTGTAAGAAGACCCTTGAAAAAGCAATGGCGTACGAAAAAGGAGTAAAGTCTTCCACACTGGATGTAGACTCAAAAGTACTGACAGTTGTTTTCGATGGCAAAAAGACCAATCCTGACAAAATAAGAAAAGCAGTTTCAGAAACCGGTTACGATGCCGACAATGTGCCGGCACAGGAACGCGCCTACAATAAGCTTGAAGACTGCTGCAAAAAAGAAGCAGGAGCTCATTAATATAGAATACCGCTGAAACAGAAACGGGAGGTCGTAAACGACCTCCCGTTTCTGTTTCAGCGGTATCACACAGTATTATTCTTTCGCTTTGTACAGCTGCCACCAGGGCAGATAAGGCTTATCATGATGTTCGTAATGATAGCCAAAAAAGTAGCAGCTTATAAAAGCCCATACATGGTTTTTACTTTGCGTGGTAGACTTATGGAGATTGTGCTGTTCGTGTTCTCCTTTATGCGGCTGATATGTGCCAAAGTAGAATAACTGGAAAGTAGCCAGTACGGCTGGCAGCATCCAGAACAAAATCACGTTTTCCAGCGGAAAGAAAAGCTGCAGCACATTATAAGTAATAGCCATGAGCACTATTTGCCACCAGGTAATATAGTTCTTTAGAAAGCTCAGGTACCAGGGCCAGAAGCCTCCTCCATGGTAATCAGGATCCTGGTCTGTGGCCACATGCCGGTGGTGCTGATGGTGCCGGGGCAGCAGGCGGGGATACCAGTTATAGGCGAATAAAAAAGCACAAACAGTTCCAATCGCTTTGTTAAGCCGTGGCCTGCCCGGAGCAGCTACGCCATGCATAGCATCGTGTGCTGTAATAAAAAGGCCTGTATACAGGTGAGTTTGCACTAAAGCGAGCAAGTAAGGAACAGGAGAGGCAAAGTTAATAGAGAACTGTAGCAGAAAGATCAGCAATACTAGCCAGCTTAACATCACAATTGCGGCAATTACTATTCCTCTGTTTTCTTTCTGCTTCACCATATCTACAAAACCGGGTTCTTTTGCTAAGTTCTTCTAACTACAAAGACAAGCTCATGGCAATGCATTAAATCTGCATCATCAACAAGGCGTCCCGTACTTCCTCCATCAGCCACATAGGTGTTGAGGTGGCACCGCAAATACCAACTTTATCATTTTTTTGAAACCACTCCGGCTTCAGCTCTTCTACTTTAGAAACAAAGTACGTGTTATGGTTAGTGCTTTTGCATACCTGATACAAGACTTTTCCATTAGAAGATTTCGTACCCGACACAAAGATAATTTTATCGAAATTCAGGGCAAACTTGCGCAACTCTTTATCCCGGTTGGATACCTGGCGACAAATTGTATCGTTGGCTTCTACCTCTACACCCTTTTCTTCCAGTAAAGATTTGATGTTATAGAAATTATCGGTACTTTTTGTAGTCTGGCTATAAAGGGTAATTTTAGAAGGCAGCTGGTGCCGGAACAGCTCATCAGTATTTTCAAAAACTGTCGCCTTGTTGTTAGTCTGCCCAAGCAGGCCCATCACCTCCGCGTGCCCGTGCTTGCCGTAGATAAAGATATTGGCATCTTTATCAAAAGAAGTTTTAATACGATTCTGTAGCTTTAGCACCACCGGACAGGAAGCATCAATTAAAGTAAGCTTGTTTTCAAGTGCGATCTGGTATGTTTCAGGAGGCTCACCATGGGCCCGGATTAAAACAGCCTCATTTTTTAATTCCCGCAATTGCCTGTGGTCTATGATCTGGAGCCCTTTCTGCTGTAAACGCTCTACCTCCACATCGTTATGCACAATATCGCCTAAGCAGTAGAGATACCCTTTCTCCTCCAGGATATCTTCTGCCATTTGTATGGCATATACTACGCCAAAACAAAAGCCAGAATTCATATCTATCGTTACACTTAAGCTTTGCATAAAAATCAAACAGCCAAAGGCTTATATTGTTTCACCTTTTTGTGTTGCCGTAAACCTTCGTATACTGAAATAGTCAGCAGCAACATCAGCATAGAATACATGGTATCTTCTACAGGAATGGTACCTATCCTTCTATTTAAATTATAATCGTTATTGTACCAAACAATGGGTAAATAAGTAAGTACTCCGTTTACAATTAAAAACGGCACCAAATGCACCGCATAAGCCAGGTAAAATCTACTTAAAACCTGCATCTTAAAGAAGCGGATATGCACCAGGTGCATGATAGCCAACAGGCTAAATGTAACAGAAGTATATATTTTTTCAATATTAAATATAGCTATAAATGGCAATGTTAACAAGATAAGCACTGCAATAGCTTTGGTATAGGGCTCCAGCAAATCTCTCGTTATGTAAGCGTTAAGCACATCATAGATAAACACACAGGCATAAGGCACTGTTATAAAAAAGAAAACCTCTTCTAAAGGTAAATTATAAAGGTAAATACCTGTTAAGTAATCCGGGTTAAATCCCCATACTCCTGTTTCAGTAAAAAGAATATCCCAGGCTATAAAAAAAGCGGCATTGACCAGAATGGCAGGAAACAAAGCACCCCAATTTTTATAAAAGGCCACTTTTTTATCGAATGAGAGTAGAAAAGGAAAAAGGATCGTGAAAATATTCAGATACAAATAGATATACATCAGAGTTTAACCTTTAAGAAATTTGTAAAACTAAATAACATTTAGCCGATACCTGAGATAAGAACCCAGCAAAAGCGCCAGCTTGGTATTATCCGGCACCCTGACACGCTCATTAAGTATACGGGTGGCAGGCAGGTTCTGTATCTTCCTGAACAGTTTCATATAATACACATAGGCTAAATAAACTCCCATCCGCGCCCCTGCAGGCAAAGCCAGTATCCCTTTATAGGCATCTTCAAAATCGTGTAGTATATCTGCCTCAATTTCAGCTTTACAGGCATTACTAAAGCTTTTATACTCTACCTTCGGAAAATAAACCCTGCCACGTTCGCTATAGTCGCTCTTCATATCGCGTAAAAAGTTTACCTTCTGAAAGGCAGCACCCAGGCTACAGGCTGGTTTTTTAAGGCGCTCAAACATTTCATGATCTCCTTCACAAAACACCCGCAGGCACATAAGCCCTACCACTTCAGCCGAACCATAAATGTATTCTTCATACAGGTCCCGGTCATACACCCTGTCGTCCAGATCCATCTCCATACTCTTAAGAAAAGCCTCTATATACGACCGGTCTATGCTATACTCATTTACTACCGCCTGAAACGCATGCAACACCGGGTTTAAACTTAACCCGGAATCTATCGCCTCGTAAGTCTGCTGTTTAAAATCCTGCAGCAGCTTCTTCTTATCGTAGTCATGAAATGTATCTACAATCTCATCTGCAAAGCGCACAAAACCATAGATGGCGTAAATAGGCAAATGATATTTACGATTTAGTGTTTTTATACCCAGTGTAAAAGAAGTACTGTAAGCCTCGGTAATAATTTTGCTGCACTTCAGGCAAGTTTCTTTGAATAGTTCCATAGTAGGGATTGTTGGTTAATGCACTGCCTCTGAAATGGCATACTCTTTCTGTATTTCTTTAGCCACCACCTGACCGGAAATAAGGGAAGGCGGCACACCAGGGCCGGGTACTGTTAATTGCCCTGTATAATAAAGGTTTGCAACTTTCTTACTCTTTATGCTTGGCTTAAGCAATGCTGTTTGCAAAAGCGTATTGGCTAAACCATAAGCATTTCCTTTAAAAGCATTATAATCTGCCATGAAGTCACGGTGCGCATAGCTTCGCTTGAATACGACTGCAGAGCGGATTTCCTGCCGGGTTAGCTTCTCCAGCCTATCCATAACAAGGTTATAATAGATCTCCCGCACCTCCTCCGTATCCTCCAGCCCGGGGGCAACGGGTATCAGTATAAATAAATTCTCGCAACCGGCCGGAGCTACGCTGGCATCTGTAACCGACGGAGCAGAAACATAAAAAAGCGGTTTCTCCGGCCATTTAGGGTCAGTGTAAATCTCGTGCGCATGCGGTCCGAAATCTTCGTCGAAAAACAGGTTATGGTGCTGCAGATGCTGAAGCCGCTTGTCAATCCCCAGGTAAAATATAAGGGACGAAGGAGCCATAACTCGCTTCTCCCAGTAAGACTCAGAATAACTTTGAAAGCTTTTCTCGAGCATATGCTTGTCTACATGATGATAATCGGCACTGGCAACTACTACATCTGCCTCAAAAGTACTGCTAGCGGTTCGAACTGTCCTGGCTTTCCCGTCTTTTACCTCAATTTTCTGCACGTCCTGGTCATACAGAAACTTTACTCCTTTTTCTTCTGCCAGTTGCACCATCCCTTCTACAATTTTATGCATCCCTCCCATAGGGTACCAGGTGCCCAGACTAATATCGGCATAGTTCATCAGGCTGTATAAAGCAGGCGTATTCTGAGGCAGTGCCCCTAGAAACAGGATGGGAAACTCCATCAGCTTAATGATTTTCTCGTGCTTAAAGAAACTACGGATATGCTTATGTATAGACTGGAAGACATCCATTCGCAGCACGTCCAGCAAAAGCTTCAGGCTCATAAACTCAGAAAGCGAGCGCCCTGGTTTGTATACCAGTTTATTAATGCCTACTTCATATTTATATGCTGCCTGCCCTAAGAATTTATCCAGCTTCTGAGCACTGCCCGGCTCCCAGCTTTCAAAAAGTTTCCGCATCTCATCCATAGAAGCCGGCACTTCTACAAAATCATGTTCTCCGAAAATAACGGTGTACGAAGGGTCCAACCGTTTCAGTTTATAGTAGTCTGAGGTGCTTTTGCCAAACTTATTAAAGTATGCTTCAAAAACATCCGGCATCCAGTACCAGCTTGGGCCCATATCAAATACAAAGCCATTTGTTTCGAAGCTTCTGGCGCGCCCACCCGGAGAACTGTTCTTTTCCAGGATGGTAACATCATACCCATTTGCCGCCAGGCAGGTAGCAGCCGAAAGTCCCGAAAAACCTGACCCGATTACTATAACTTTGTTTCTGAACATGAATAAAAGGTTGGTTGTTGTCTTAGCTTAAGCTTCGTGCTGGTAAACCGTAAGTACGTTCTTCAGCTCTTTACGGGCAATATGTATACGATTTTTGACTGTTCCAATCGGAATCTGAAGTCTGTCAGCAATCTCTACATATTTATACCCTACATAGTACATGATAAAAGGAGTGCGATGATCTTTATTTAAGCCGGCAATCGCTTTCCTGATATCCTGCATAACAAAGGTAGCCACTCCTTTATTTTGCGTGATAAAAGAATCATCGGCATTGGAGTACAGCAGGTAATCTCCGCTATCTACGTTGCTGCTGCGCTTCGTTATTTTATTGTAGTTGTTGATAAACGTATTGCGCATAATGGTATACAACCATGCCTTCAAGTTTGTACCTGCCTTAAACTTGTCCCGATTAGAAAGCGCCTTCAAAAGTGTCTCCTGCACCAGATCTTTCGCATCATCCAGATCTTTGGTGAGGTTAATAGCTGCCGGTCTCAACGTCTGAGCGACATGCTGTACTTTATTATTAAATTCTATGGCTGTCATATTGTTTACACTTTAACACAACAAGTATAAACAAAAATACGACTAAAAAATATTTATGGATAATTTTGTTTAATATTTAATAATAAATTTAAAACAAACTGAGATTAGATATGGGCTATCGCAGAAACCTTTAAACAAAAAAGAGCAAGCTCAGGGGAGCTTGCTCAGGAATAAGAACTATAAGAAAAATATTGCCTAAAATAGCGCCAGGAACTCCTGCACACTGCGGAGGAGATGGATATTTCTGGGGAACACTAAAAAATCATACTGCACCTGCGCCCCACATATATAAATAGTTGCTTCCGGAAAGCGATTGGAAAGTTTATCGAGGTACGCCTGCACCTGATCACGGTCCGGTGTAGAGGTAAGCACTGTACACATATAAGCAGGCCTACAGTGTTCGTAGGTAATCTCCAGATCTTTGAACGGTAGGTGCTGCCCCAGGTATATAACCTGAAAATGGTGCGACCTAATTACATAATTCATGAATAGAAGCGCTAGCTCATGCAGCTCCCCCTCCGGCAGAAACAGCAGGTAAGTAGGATTTCCCTGCTGCCTGCGCACTACCTGTCCGTCGATGGCTACAATTATTTTTTGCCGCACAAGGTTACTTACAAAATGCTCGTGCGCCGGGCTTATATTGCCCGTTTGCCATAAAACACCAATCTTATTCAGGAAAGGATAGATAACATGCAAAAACGTATCCCGCAGACCCAACTGAAGTGTTGCCGTAGAGATAGTTTTATCGAAAACCTCTTCATCCATGTCTACCATAGCAGAGATGAGCAGGTTAATGTGACCGGAAAACTGCCCGGAATCTTCAGAAAGCTCCTGTACCTTCTGCGATATCTGTTTGCTCTCCATTTGGGCAATCTTGGATATCTTAATGCCTTTCGCATTCAGAAAGGAAACGTTCAGGATTGTCTTCAGGTCCTGGTCGTCGTAATAACGGATATTCGTATCGGTTCGCTTAGGAGAAAGAATACTATACCTTTGCTCCCAGATACGAATAGTATGAGCCTTTATACCGGAAAGATGTTCAAGTTCTTTGATTGAGTAATGACCCACGATTTATTTCCTGTTGTTTCTTTTTCCGAATAATTTCATGCGCCGACCTGAAATACTTCCATGATACCCAAAGCATACCATAAGAAGCCGCACCATCTCTCGCACTTGAACTATGATGTACTTTGTGGGCAATGTTTAAGGCTTTCAGATAAACGTTATACGATTTCCCGAAAACTCTTAAGCGCCTGTGAATAAATACATCATGAATAACAAAGTATGCAATACCATACAAAGTTATACCTGCTCCGATCCAGAACCTGTAATCAATGGGATCGCTGCCAAATACAAAAAACAGCATCGCCAGCGTACCATAATAGGCAAAAAACAGATCGTTCCACTCAAAAGCATGGTCATGTTTTGTATGATGAGACTTATGCAGGAACCACATAAACCCGTGTAGCACATATTTGTGCATGGCCCAGGCCACACCTTCCATTACTACAAATGTTATGATCATGATTCCGATGCCTGTCAGCATGCAAAGAGAACAACAAGTTTAACAAAATGTTTAAAACTATTAACAAAAATTACCAACTCAGAGATTCTTTGTTTAAAAATGAAGCGATTCCTTTCTGGCAATCTTCGCTACCCCGGGCAACGGCATTCATTTCGGCGGCATATTGCAATCCGTCTTCCAGCGACATTTCCTGCACGCGTGCGATCATCTCTTTGGTAACCTCCATTGCCTGACGTGAATTTTCCTTACAAAGTTTTTGCGCAAAGGCATTTACCTGCTCCTCCAGTTCCCCGGCTGAAACCACATAGTTAATTAAACCAATGGCTTTTGCTTCTTCTGCAGAAACCAGATCACCTGTCAGCAACAACTGGCGGGCTTTTGCCTCTCCTATTTTTCGGAGCAGAAACACCTTTACAATAGCAGGTATAAAGCCTATCTTCACCTCAGTATAGCCAAACCTGGCTTCAGGCACGGCAAAACTAAAGTCGCAAAGAGCAGCCAGCCCACAGCCGCCTGCAATGGCATGGCCGTGAATCTGGGCAATAACCACTTTCTTTAGCGTGTATATTAACCTGAAAAGCTGCATTAAGTGAGTGGAGTCTACCAGGTTATCGTGGTAGTCGTACTCCTGCAGACGTTGCAGAAATTCCAGATCGGCTCCGGAGCAGAAAACTTTCCCTTCGGCACGAAGCACAATAACTTTACATGCTTCATCATCCTCGGCAGCCACAAACGCCTGCTTCAGCTCTGTTACCATATCGAAATTAAGTGCGTTACGCTTCTCAGGCCTGGTAAGGGTTATATAGCCTATTCTATCCTTTACATGATAGCTTACATATTCTTTGGTGGACGCAGTATTTATCGTTTCAGTCATAACTAGCAATTATCAGATTAAATGGGGATTTAAGGTTGGTTATTTTTATACGCTATCAGTTGCTGCTTGTATTCTACAAACCAGATAAAATAATACAGAAAGTTATCTTACCCGGTAAGTAGCGAATGATATGCAAAAGACAGTCCAGCCGGAGTATCTTCTGAAATTTAATAGCAGCTACATTTTGCTGCATCACACTGTAGCTATTCTGCTAAGACAGCCTAGACCTTCAGCTACCCAAATAAAAAGCAATGGTTAGTGCAACATCTGTGTAAGCCCCTTATAAACAACCTCTAAAGAATTTATACGTTAAGAAAAATAAATTTGCTAACAAGCGTTAGGTTTCTTATATTTGTTCATACGCACCGGGAATTTAAACGTGAGCAGAAAAGATCAGATTGAACAGAAAGCAACAGCACTTTTCAAAGCTCATGGCTTTACGGCTACTTCTATGCGTGATCTAGCACATGCACTAGGTATAGAGGCTGCCAGTATATATTCCCATATCCGGTCGAAGGAAGAAATTCTTCAGCGCATTTGCTTTAGAATGGCAGAAGAGTTTTTCGAAGGCATTACAGCTGCCGTATCTGAAGAAGGCACGGCAGTAGACAGACTGAAAAATGCAGTGGCAGCACATGTAGCGGTACTTACCCGTAACACAGAGGCTGCGGCAGTTTTCCTGCACGAATGGCGCCATTTAAGTGAGCCTTTCCTGCTTGAGTTTCTGGAAATGCGCGACCGATACGAAGCACATTTTAGAGCCATTATCCGCTCCGGTATACATAATGGTGAATTTAAGGTGCCAGACGAAAAGTTTGCAGCCTTAACGATTCTTTCAAGTTTAAACTGGATTCATACCTGGTATAAACCTGAAGGTAAAATGTCGGCGCAGGAGATCGCAGATAGCCTTTCGGCTATGCTCCTGAACGGTTTAAGAAACAACTAACCTATTACATACTAACCCTAACTAATCTAACTAACCTTTGCAGGGCTGGCAACAGCCCTGCAATTATTTCTGTCTTAAACTATATAAGTATGTACGGAGGAGGAAATGTTTTTGAAGCAACTAAGTTCGATGATTTACAAGCAGAAGATGCAGCAAAATTAGCTGAATTCGAGGCGCGTATCGAACGCGGTGAAAAAATAGAACCCAATGACTGGATGCCACAACTGTATCGTAAGCAGCTAATCCGCATGATAGAGCAGCACGCGCACTCTGAAATCATTGGCGCCCTTCCCGAAGGCACCTGGATTACGCGCGCTCCGGGATTCCGACGTAAAATGGCCCAAATGGCTAAAGTACAAGATGAAGTTGGCCATGCACAGTTGTTATATAGTGCCGCCGAAACATTAGGTAAAAGCCGTGAACAAATGCTCAACGACCTGATCAGCGGCAAAAGCAAGTACTCCAATGTATTTAATTATCCCGCTTTTACCTGGGCCGATTCCAATATTATTTCCTGGCTTATTGATGCCGGTGCTATTGTAAATCAAATGGCGAATGCCAGAGGAAGCTACGGCCCTTACTGCCGGGCACTGGAGCGCATTTGTGCCGAAGAATCCTTTCATTTAAAGTATGGGCACGATGCGGTGGTACACATGGCTACCGGTACACCTGTGCAGCGTAAAATGATTCAGGAAGCACTTAACCGCTGGTGGCCTCCTATCATGACCTTCTTCGGCCCGCCCGATAAAATGAGCATGCACACCGAAACACTCATGCGCTGGAAGGTAAAAATGGCTTCTAACGACGATTGCCGCCAGCAGTTTCTGGATATGTATGTACCTAAGATCTGGGAATTAGGCTTAACAGTGCCAGACCCTAAGCTGAAGAAGAACCCTGAAACAGGTAAATGGGAATACACTGAACCCGACTGGGAGGAATTTAAGCGCGTTATAAACGGCGACGGTCCTTGTAATGCGGAGCGCATTGCTGTTAGAAGGACAGCTGAAGAACGTGGTGCCTGGGTAAGAAAAGCCCTTCTGAGCCCTAAAGCCAGATACGTGCGACCTCTGGCTTAACCAAAGGCAGTTAAAAGTTTAAAATCGGGAGTGGTTTCTTCTAACTCAGCACTTTTAACTCTTTAATTAAGATAAGTTTTTAACTTACATAAAGCTATGCTAACCTCCCTTGATCCACGTGTAACAAGACTACACCTGCCCGACAATGATTTTACTCCTATGGAGCCCAAGCAGGAGTTAGATCAGTTTGAGACGTACGAAGTATTCTACCAGAAAAGAGAGAACTCTCCTTATACCTATGTTGGTCCCGTGCATGCTCCTACTGCAGATATTGCCTTTCTTTTTGCAAAAGAACAATACAGTCGCCGGGCCTCTTGTGCAGGCATGTGGGTTACCCGAACCACCAGCATACAGGTAACTCCTTATGCCGGAGATGGAAAATCGGTATACACTATACTTCACCCCGAAGATCTTACAGGTTCAGCATCTCTTGAAGAAACCTACGAAATATTTCACCTGAAAAAACGAGGCAAAGCGCATACGCGTGCAGGGCGTGTAGTGGCTACTTCTTATCAGCAGGCTTTAAAAAAGGCCAAAGAACAATTCGGCGATCTGCTTCCGGTGGTAAACGTGTGGGTGGTAAAAACGCAACATGTGCTACAATCTGCCGAAGAAGATAAAGATATGTGGGCAACTCTACCTGAAAAGAAATACCGCGAGCCAACTGCCTATAAAGTGCTGGACAAAATTTCCAAGTTCAAAGAAGCTCAAAAAAATACTCCTGACTAATGAATGCACAAGCACTGAAAGACTTATTTTATAAAGTAGCAGACGACCAACTTATTCTGGGGCACCGAAACTCCGAATGGACTGGTTTTGGCCCGATTCTGGAAGAAGACATTGCTTTTTCGTCGATGGCACAGGACAAAATCGGGCACAGCCTTGCTTTTTATACCTTGCTGCAGGAGCTTGGAGAAGCAGAACCGGATACAGTAGCTTTTACGCGCAGTGCCGCCCGGTTTCATAATTGCCAGTTGGTGGAGCTTCCAAACGGAGAGTATGATTTCAGCCTGATGCGCCACTTCTTATACGACAACGCAGAGATGATTCGCTTCGAGATGTTTAGCCAATCCGCATACGAGCCATTAGCCAAACTGGCTACCAAACTTAAAGGCGAAATAAAGTACCACGTGCTGCACGCCAACACCTGGATAAAAAATCTTGGTAATTCCACAGAAGAAGCTGTACTTCGCTTGCAGACTTCTTTGCACGAAGCTGTTCCTTATGCATTAGGCATGTTCGAACTTTCGGCTTTTGAGGAGGAAATGATAGCCGAAGGCATATATGCCGGGGAAGAAGCCGCAAAAGCAGCCTGGCTGGAACGTATACAAACTGTGCTGAATGCTACCCAACTACGATTACCAGCAATCGAAACAGTTCGGCCTATACTTGGTGGGCGCTATGGCCAGCATACAGAATATCTACAGCCACTTTTAACTGAAATGTCTGAAGTATTTAACTTGGATCCTACTGCGGAGTGGTAGTATGCCTGTCTCGAAAGAAGAAATATTGCTGCTGCTGGAGGAAGTAAAAGATCCGGAAATACCTGTTCTTTCGCTCCTCGACCTTGGTGTGATTACAGGAGTAGAA
Source organism: Pontibacter sp. SGAir0037 (assembly GCF_005491705.1). Classification (NCBI taxonomy): domain Bacteria; kingdom Pseudomonadati; phylum Bacteroidota; class Cytophagia; order Cytophagales; family Hymenobacteraceae; genus Pontibacter; species Pontibacter sp. SGAir0037. The sequence goes on from NZ_CP028092.1 coordinate 2,817,368, forward strand.
GTAGCGCCTGACGGTGATGTGAAGGTACACATGACTCCTACTTTTGCCGGCTGTCCTGCCATGGAATATATGAAAAAAGAAGTAGAGTTAACACTCGAAAAGCACGGCATTACCAGCTATACTGTTTCCATGACTTTTGATGAACCCTGGAACAGTAACAAGATATCTGAAAAAGGACGTAAGGCATTAAAGGAATTCGGACTGGCTCCCCCGCCACAGTATAACATGGTGCTTGATCTGGAGATTCTGGAGTATGCAACGTGCCCTTATTGCAACAGCACTAACACAACGCTTCGCACCCCTTTTGGTCCCACCCTTTGCCGCTCCATGCACTACTGCAACGACTGCAGGCAAATGTTTGAGCAGTTTAAGCCCCTGTAGCATTTCGTATTACCTTTGTTGCCGTGTCTCCTATTGTAGCGGCCAAGGCCCCTATCATAACTCCTGTATCCGGCAGATATATCCCTAACTTTGTTGCGGCTATAAAAATAAAGCCCCGGCAAGTTGATTTACCGGGGCCAATAAATGCTATGGATGTATCAGCGCTATAATTTCTCCATCTCTTCCTGCACAAAGTCGGCCAGGCTTTTAATATAATCGGTGCTAAAGTCAAACTTAATACCGGCTGCTTCATAAACCTCACCTATCGAAACAGTGTATCCCAGGCTCAGGGCACGTTTGTAGGCGGCTAAACCTTCTGTCGGGTTTCCTTTGTAGTTTTTCCAGACGGCAACTGCTCCAAGCTGCGCCATGGCATATTCTATGTAATAGAAAGGCACTTCATATATATGCAGCTGCTTTTGCCATAAATACGGCTTAAACTGCTCCAGCCCCTCCCAGTTCACCTCTTTATGATTAAACTGTTCATAAATACTTACCCATTCCTGCTTGCGCTCCTCCTGGGTATGCTGTGCATTTACATAGAGCCAATGCTGGAATTTATCTACGGTAGCTACCCAAGGGAAAGTCTCGAGCACACTCTCCAGGTGTGTACGCTTGGCACGGCGGAGTTCATCTTCATCTTCGAAGAATGTATCCCAATGAACCATCGAAATCAACTCCATCGACATAGAGGCAAGCTCTGCCACTTCAGAAGGCGGATGTTTGAAAGCACCTAATGTAAGGCCACGGGTCAGGAAGGAATGCACGGCATGCCCGCCTTCGTGCAACATGGTAATTACATCGCGCAAGCTGGAGGTGGCATTCATAAAGATGAAAGGAACACCAATCTCATCCAGAGGATAATTGTAACCTCCCGGCGCTTTACCCTTTCTGGATTCCAGATCGAGATGCCCCATGGCGCGCATGGTAGCCAGACAATCGCCCAGGTAAGTATCCAGCTTATAAAACACCTGTACGGTTTTCTCCAGCAACTCTTCCCCCGACTTGAACGGCTCCAGTGGCTTTTTCCCACTTGGGTCCACATCCAGATCCCATGGTCTTAGCTCATCCAGATTAAGTTGCTGCTTTCTTTCCTGGTCTATTTTGGTTAATAGCGGCACAATGGTTTGCTCAATAGAAGCATGAAAATCGAAACAGTCCTGCGGAGTATAGTCGAAGCGGCCCATAGCGGCAAACATATAATCACGGAAGTTTGCGAAACCTGCATTTTGAGCCACCTGGTTACGCAGCCGAAGCAGCTCGTCAAACAGATCGTCTAACTTCTGGCGGTCTTCCAGCCTACGCGCCTGAATCAGTCGCCATGCCTCCTCTCTTTCCTGCCGGTTGTTGCGTTTCAGGCGATCAGCGGCACGTTGCAGGGTAACTTCCTCGCCATCCAGGGTAACTATCATAGCACCTGTAATGGCGGCATATTGCTGCTGCTTGGTACTGATTTCCGTTTGCAGGGCAATATTTTCTTCACGGAAAATTTCCAGCGCCCGCCTAACCTGCCGCAGGTAAATGCGGTATTTTTCCTGATCGAGCTCGCCGATAAAAGGCGACTGCATCAGTTTCTGATTCAGATCATGATCGTAGGGCGCAATTTTAGGTTCAATTTCCGTAACGAAATACTGAAATGCTTTGGTGCTGTCTTCGTTCTGTGTATCGCAGGTCATGCGAATATAACGCCAGCCTAAATCCTCCGATAAAACGCTTTCCAGTTCACTTCGGTCGGACATCCATTTCTCCAGTTCTTCCACTGAATTGATTTGCCTTGTCTTAAGCTCATCAAGGTAAGGTTGGATAGTTTCCCATTTTTCAACTGCGAAATCTTCCGCCATATAGTTTCTGGGCTTGCGCTTCAGAGCTTTGATATTTGTTTCAGGTGAGATCATATTAGTTTACGTAATAATGAGGTAATATAAGTAGTTCATTCCAAAGTACAAAAAAAGCTGTGGTGTATCATGAAAACATGCTACACCACAGCTTTTTAATACGGGTTTTACAGACTATCCGATTTCGATCACAACATTATCAGACAGCGGATGCCCCACACAATTCAGCACATAACCTTCTTCAATTTCGGCATCGGATAAGCCTTCCCGCTCGTCTAAATGTACTTTTCCACTCAGGCACTTGCCCCTGCAGGCGGTGCACAAGCCAGCCTGGCAGGAATACGGCAGGTCTATATCCTGCTCCAGGGCCGCCTCCAGAATTGTCTGGTCCGGCAGCACCTCAACACTATATTCTGCCCCCTCATAAATTAGCGTTACGGTTTGTGTTGCAAGCTCACCATCTTCTTCCGATGCCATCACATCGCCATGCTGCTGCTCCTGTTGCTCCAATCCTTTGCTGCTTACAAAGCTTTCTCTGAAGACACATTCAGCAGGCACATGTAAAACTTGCAAGCCCTTTTGCACCTCCTCCATCATGCCTTCAGGTCCGCACATAAAATACACGCCATTAGAAATTTTGGACAGGTTGAGGCGCTCCAGAATTTTAATGATCATACTCTGGTTCATTCTTCCCTGGTGCTGGTTTAAGGCTGATGTGGCGTCAGCAGGCTTTGGCTTTGCCAGACCTAGCCGCTGCAAAAGCCCCGGACCTTTACGCCCCTGCTGAGGCTGGCTGTAAATATATTCAACATGCAGGCGCTCAGAGTACTGTTTCTCCAGTTGTGCCAGTTGCTCTTTAAATATTACGGTATTTTCATTTCTATTACCATAAAGTAAGGTTACTTTACTTTCAGGCTCCTCGAGCAGCACTGTTCTTAAAATAGACATCAGCGGTGTAATGCCACTGCCTGCCCCAAATAAAATAACATTGCGCTTATTACTTGCTTCGCAAGTGAGACAGAAGTTACCAACAGGAGCCATTACCTCCATCTCTTGCCCTACCTTAACATGGTTGGGCAGGTAATTAGAAACAAGCCCGCCTTTTACTCTTTTCACTGTCACAGACAACCGGGGTGCCTCTTTCGGAGTACTACAAAGAGAATACGAGCGCCTCACTTTTTTACCGCCTATTGGCAGAATCAGCGTCAGGAACTGGCCAGGTTTATAAGCTATGGTTTCTTTTAAAGGATGCTCAAAATGTAAGGTAATAGCATCTGAAGTTTCGTGGGTAATGTCCACTACCTTCAGATTTAAATAAGGGTTACTCATAATTCTTATGAATTAACTAGAAATTTATTGCTCTTAAACATGAAACTGCCCCGAAAGTTACGATAATATGATACGGACAGAAAAACATTCTTGTTAAAATAGCGTTTCTGATATAGACTTGAAATTACACATAGCAAAATCTATATAAATATTAGAACGATAATTTAAAAATATTCTGCAATTTTGCATTAAGCTCTTAGAGCAGTATATACTTGGTAATGAGGATTATCTATTCCAAGTCCGTTCTTTTCATAACGACCATTCATAATACTGATGCTTTACAAATTAACACTTAAGAACTGTGAAAAAACCGTAGTAGTAGATGACCGAACCTACGAGTACATTCAAAACAATGCGTATCTGCAGCAGATTGAATTTCTGAAGCACCTGCGCATTCACTCCAATGGCTATGCTTTCTTCCAGAAAAACTGGCCACTTAAAAATGGCAAGTATCGCAACGAAACCATTTACCTGCACAAAATGATTTGCGAGCAGCTGGTAGAGCGCCCTGAAAGCGACATTAAACTTTATGTTCATTTTAAGAATGGCAATAAATTAGATTGCCGCCTCGATAATCTGGAGTGGGCACCTCTTTGCAAAATTGTGCGCAATACCTCAAAAACAGAAAATAAGTTAGGTGTAAGAGGTGTACATAAAGAAGCACAAAAGTATCGTGCTATTATCCATTACAACAAGCAACGCATTAACCTAGGTACCTTCGAAACGCTACAGGAAGCTGCTTTGGCCTACAGCAAAAAGTCAGAGGAGTTGTTTGGCAAAACAAAAAGCCTGAAAACACTCTCAAAGTATGTAGAAGCAACCTAAACTTCTTATACTTGCACTGGCGGCACAAACGCCGCTCCCTAAAGCTTATGGATACCCCGGAAGAACTTAGCGAATTGCTAAGGCAAAACAGTACTGCCTTTTCAAAAGTAATTACTTCTGATTTAAATAGCGATCACGTTTGCCGCTTAGACTTTACAGCGGCAAACTCTCTTTTATTAAATACCGATCTCCGCGACACTGCCTTATTCGACAAGGCAGTACAGCAAATGCTTGCAGCGCAAAACGCCACTATAGGCATAGGAGGTTATTTAGAAGATCGTTCCATTTACAGTCGCAGCAAGCACTTCAGCACACCTGCCGCTAACCGAAACCTGCACCTCGGCATAGATATTTGGATGGAGGCCGGTACTCCCATTTTTACCCCACTCGATGCTACCGTGCATAGTTTCCAGAACAATGATCATTTTGGCGACTACGGCCCTACCATTATTCTGCAGCACGAACTGCATAGCCGTACCTTTTACACGCTGTACGGGCACTTAAGCCGTACATCTTTATCAGGACTGGAAGAAGTAGGTAAGCCTTTCAAAAAAGGAGATCAGATTGCAAGCCTCGGCCCATACCCAGAAAACGGCAACTGGCCTCCCCACCTGCACTTTCAGATAATAGGTGATATGGGTGGTAAATCCGGCGATTTTCCTGGAGTGGCATTAAGCTCGGATAAGGCTTTTTACGAAGCACTTTGCCCTAATCCCAACCTGATCCTGCAAAGCAGGCACCTGCCCCTGTAATTGACTTTGCCTGAATTTTAAAGCATCTTTGCCAGCTATAGCATAAACATTACTATCTCTGTAGCTTTTTATTTCCATTTTCCCGATTCCCCTTATGTTCTCATTAGACTTCTTTGAGCAGTACAGCCATGTGGTAACGAATTTTGTAATGGTATATGGCATGAAGCTGGTTTCAGCTGCTCTAACCCTACTCATCGGATTATGGGTTATCAAGCGCATCAGCAATATGATCTATAATCTGATGGTGCGCAAAAACGTAGATCTATCGCTACGCCCATTTCTGAACAACCTGATCAGCATTATTCTTCGCATATTACTGCTTGTGCTGGTTATAGCGCAGTTGGGAGTAGAGATGACCTCCTTTATTGCGGTGCTGGGTTCAGCTGGTCTGGCCATTGGTTTAGCCTTGCAAGGCAGCCTTTCGAATTTTGCAGGCGGAGTTTTAATCTTAACGATAAAGCCTTTCCGGGTGGGAGACTTTATCGAGGCACAGGGGCAGATGGGTACCGTACACATGATCAACATTTTTAATACCGTAATTAAAACAGGAAACAACCAGGTGATCTATATGCCTAACGGTCCGCTGGCTTCCAGTGTGGTTATTAATTATTCAGTTGAGCCAACCCGACGGATGGAGCTTAACCTCGTGATAAGTCCACAAAATGATCTGGCTGCTGTAAAGCGCCTGTTGCAGGAGCTAATCGATGCCGATGCACGTATTCTGACTGACCCTGCTCCTGTAATTGCCGTAACAGCTTTTACAGAATATTCTTTAACTATCAGCATGCGCCTTTGGGCTAAGAAAGAAGAATTCTGGCCGCTTAACTGGGAAATGAACGAGCGGGTAAAAACTGTGTTTGAGCAGAATGGCATTAAAATGCCTGCGCCTATCCAGAAGCGGGAGATTGTGCAGGTATAGCGCCTATCAATCAAACTTAATCGCCTTTACAGGCTTTATTCTGGATACCATAGCGGCAGGAATAAGAATAGCCAGCATGGTAAGAACCAGCGTAATCACATTCAGGACAATTACAATTCCAAAATTCCAGCTGATTGGCACTGTATCCATGTAGTAGTTTTCAGGATCGAGTGGGATCAGCTGAAAATAATATTGCAACGCACAAAAGCCTAAACCTATAATGTTGCCCCACAGCATTCCTTTTAAGGTTAGCCTCAGCCCCCTGAAATAAAATATCTTCCTGATCTGTGCATCAGTAGCACCTATAGCCTTTAGCACACCAATCATGTTGATGCGCTCAATAATCATGATAAAGACGGTAGACACCATATTAAAGGTAGCCACAAACACGATCAGCACCAGGAATATAACCACATTCTTACCCAGCAACTGCATCCAGTCGAAGAGCTGCTGGTGGCGGTCTGTAATCTTCTCCAGCTGCAGGTCGTAGTTCATCTGGTAAAACACCTGGTCGGCTACGGCATCTATTTCTTCAAAATTCTTCAGCACAATCTCTACTCCTCCCACCAATGTATCAGGCCAATTGTTGAGCTCCCGGATCAGGCGCAAATCTCCCAGCACAAAGATCTCATCGAACTCTTCCAAGCCGGTATTATAAATGCCAGCTATGTTCATTCTTCTGGCTCTGGGGGGACTCTGGATAAAGTAAAAAGTAGCTTTGTCTCCCACATTCAGCTTCAGCTTATTCGCAATGCTTCGGCTTATCATAACATCCAGCGAGGCTGCAGTATCTGTAAAAGTAACTGTATGCCCTTCCTCCAGGTTGTTTCGCATCGAGGTCAGGTCATAGTCTTTTTCAATCCCTTTCAGCACCACCCCCAGTACTTCGTCTTCTGTTTTGATAATGGCAGTTTTTCGGGCGTAGGCCTGTATCTGCTGTATACCCGGAATATCCTCGGTGCTGTTTATACCTGTAGAGCGGCTAATCGGTGCTCCTTCGTAAGAATTATTCGTATCGTATTTACTGATCTGAAGGTGCGCTCCAAAGCTGAAAATCTTCTCCCTGATTTCGCTACGGAAGCCTTCCAGAATAGCAAAAGACACAATCATAATGGCAATGCCTGCCGCTATGCTTATAATTGCTATTTTTGTGACCGACGAGGTAAATGAGCCAGTCTTTACTTTAGATATTTTATCTGATATATATTTGGAGATGTTCACTCGCCTTGTTGCTAAATTGCCTTAAAGATAGGTATGAATTTTGATTTCTGTTCTATTACTATGACATACACATTTATCCTGCTATACACTTCGCTGCTTCTGAACCTGGCAGGCTGTGCTTCTAAACCACAGGCTAGTGCTTCTGCAGAAGCCAGCCATACATCTGAACAGGTTACAGCCATGCCACAGGCAACGCCTTTGCAAACCGGAGCCGAACAAACAGCCAGATACCTGCCTCTGCTGCAGGGCAAACGGGTAGGCATGGTGGTAAACCAGACCTCCGTTATCGGCAAAACGCACCTGGTGGACTCTTTGTTGAGCCACGGCATAAAAATTACCGCTATTTTTGCGCCTGAGCATGGCTTCCGTGGCGAAGCCGATGCAGGTGCCCATGTTAAAGACTCTAAAGATACCCGCACAGGTCTTCCTATTGTTTCACTTTATGGGAGTAACCGGAAACCACAGCCTTCACAGCTACAGCATGTGGATGTATTGCTTTTTGACATACAGGATGTAGGCGCACGCTTTTATACCTATATCAGCACCATGCACTATGTTATGGAGGCAGCCGCTGAAAACAACAAACAGGTGCTCGTGCTGGACCGCCCAAACCCGAACGGTCATTATGTAGACGGCCCTGTGATGGATATGAGTTTAAAGTCCTTCGTTGGCATGCACCCGATTCCGATTGTGCACGGACTTACCGTAGGTGAGTTGGCTAACATGATTAATGGCGAAAAGTGGCTGGAAGGAAAGCGACAGTGTCAGTTAACAGTTATACCTGCCGCCAACTACACCCACAGCACACCTTACGTATTACCTGTGCGCCCTTCACCAAACCTGCCCAATGCACAGGCAATCGCTTTATACCCATCGCTTTGTTTATTCGAAGGAACTAACGTGAGCCTTGGCCGGGGTACACCTACGCCATTTCAGGTAATCGGCAGCCCTTACTATAAAGACAAAAGCTTTTCATTCACGCCCGTTCCGCTCCCTGGTGCTCAAGATCCTCCGCTCAAAAACCAGAAGTGCTATGGCCTCGATTTAACTTCACCTGCCAAAGCCCGCCCATTTACACTGGCTTACATACTAGACTTCTACAAGAACTCAACTAACCAGGATAAATTCTTTATCAACAATAATTTTTTTGAAAAGCTTGTTGGCACCAACGAGTTGCGCCAGCAGATAAAAGCAGGCAAAACAGAGGCAGAGATTAAAGCCAGTTGGGAACCGGCTCTCACAAACTATAAACAACTACGTAAGCAGTACCTGCTTTACCCAGACTTTAAATAGAACCATGCCAAAAGACCTTCGCATTGTATTTATGGGTACGCCCGATTTTGCGGTACCCACTTTACAAGCCCTTGTTGAAAATCAGTATCAGGTTGTAGCTGTTATTACAGCTCCTGATAAACCTGCAGGCCGTGGCCAGAAGCTACATCAATCACCTGTAAAAGAATATGCCGTAGCGCAGGAGATACCTGTATTACAGCCAACTAACCTGAAATCGGAGGCTTTTTTGGAAGAACTGCGCAGCTACAAGGCTAACCTGCAGATTATTGTTGCCTTCAGAATGCTGCCAGAGGTAGTGTGGTCTATGCCGGCCTTGGGCTCTTTTAACATACATGGCTCCCTGCTGCCCCAGTACCGCGGAGCAGCCCCTATCAATTGGGCTATTATCAATGGCGAGAAAGAAACCGGCGTTACCTCTTTCTTTCTGAAACATGAGATTGATACCGGCGATATGATATTTCAGGAGCGCCTGCCTATTCTGGAGGAGGATGATTTTGGCAGCATATATGAAAAGCTGAAGCATTTAGGCGCACAACTGGCCGTGCGTACCGTACAGGCCATCGAAAGAGACGAAGTGCAGCCACAGCCACAGCAAACCACAGCGGATACAAAGCACGCGCCCAAGATATTTAAAGATACCTGCCATATTAACTGGAACCAACCGGCAGAACAGGTACGGAATTTTATAAGAGGTCTCAGCCCCTATCCTGCCGCCTGGACGCGCCTAGGTGATAAAACCTTCAAAATCTTTAAAACAGAACTTATAGAGGCCAGTTATGATGTAGAGCCGGGGCAACTGCAGACAGACAACAAAACATACCTGCACGTGCAAACAGCCTCTGGCGCACTTGCTATCCTGGATCTGCAGATGGAAGGCAAAAAACGCATGCCGATACAGGATTTGCTCCGGGGCTATAGTTTTAAGGTTACCTGATGTGTTGGCAGCACCTTCTTCTCCCATTCATAATTCATAATTTCTAATTCACGTATCGCCATGATTGCCATTGTTGTAGCCATCGCTGAAAATAATGTAATCGGAAAAGACAACCAGCTTATCTGGCACCTGCCTGCCGACTTGCGCCATTTCAAGCAGCTTACGTTAGGGCACCCGATCATTATGGGCCGTAAAACGTTCGAATCGATTGGCAAGCCCCTGCCTGGCCGAACTTCTATCATTATTACCAGGCAGCAAGACTACCAGGTAGAAGACTGTGTTGTAGTGCATTCTGTTGAAGAGGCACTGGCAAAAGCAAAAGAACTCGATGAGCGGGCCAGTATTATAGGAGGAGCAGAAATCTACAGGCAGGCTTTACCTTTTACAGACACTGTTTACCTGACCCGCCTGCACCATACTTTTGAAGGCGACACGTTTTTCCCGGAGCTGCCGGCAGAAGATTGGCAACAGGTAGCAGAAGCGTTTCACGAACCGGATGAGAAAAATAAGTATAGCTATAGCTTTATTGAATTAAAACGAAGAAAATAAACCCACCGTCCACAAAAAAGGAGCACTGATTTAGTGCTCCTTTTTTGTGGTAGCCATTGGGGCTGGCTTACCTCAGAATGTATAACTTGCCGTAACCGTTCTTAAATGCTTTATCGCCATAGCTGTTGCGGTGCTTCATTTCTTCCTCACCATCCAGCTTGCTCATCACCACACGGTACAGGTATACACCATTGGCTAATTTATCGCCATAAGTATCAGTTCCATCCCAGGCATATTCCGTTTTGTTATTCCCGATCCGGATTGGCCCCAACTCTTCTTTTTCAATCTCCTTTACTACTTTGCCTGTTACTGTCAGGATCTGAATTTTGAGGTTGTCTGGCACAGTACTTCCTGTTAAAGTAAAGATGAACTGTGTTTTGGTAGAGAAAGGATTGGGGAATGGATAGAAATTTGTGACGCTTGCCTGGTTCTCTACCTCAAAGCCGATCTGGTAAGGCGATATTCCAGATGCTTTTCCTGCTACATCTTTAGCCCGTACAACCAGACTATACTTACCGTCTGCCAGCTTCGCAGGCTTATACTCTACTCTAAAGTCGTTTTTCTCATCAGCCGGAAAATAACGGACTTCCTGGTCATTACTCATCAGGTTTACCTCCTGCTCCTGCCCCTCCGGATTTATTAAAATAACCGACATGCCGGCAGGATCCTGTAAAAAAGTCTCCTTATGTTCATCTTTAACGGTAATACTTACCAGCGGGCTTGGCGACACTAAATCACCATCCATAATGTGCAGGCCATCAAAAGCTACATCAAGGATTGGGTGAAGCAGCGCCTTTACTTTGAACGGCACTTCATAAACGTTATTAAAATACTGCTGCTCAGCCTGCGCGCGTGGGTTCACAAACATACTTAGCTTATAGCTTCCACTTAAGTTTAATGTACTCAGGCTATAGCTAAAATTAGCCGTTTTATACGCATCAAGCGGTGCAATTTTAAAAGAAGCCACTGTACGTTGTATGCCGTCTCCTGTTAGGGTCACCTCTACCAGAATAGAATCTTTAAAAGCGAATGAGGTAATGTTCTGGAAAGCCATTGGCAGGGTAATCAACCCCTTCTTATTTGCCTGGTCTGTTAAAATCTGTTCACTCACCTCTACCAGGTCAGGGCGTATAACACCTTCTGGCGCTGCATTATAGTATACCAGCCATTGCTTTAACTGTGGCGAAGTACGGTCAGCTGAGTCTGACAGAGCAACTGAAAGCTGGATAGAAGGATAAACCTTGGCATCAATACCGGACAGATCGAAAGTTTTACCTGTTATTTCAGGCTGTAGCACGACCTGCTGACCAGCAGGTGTTATACCTAAAAGGCTTAGCTTGTACTTATCATCCAGGCTTGTACGCTCCACATGATGGTGCAGCGTTCCCCAGCTTTCTGCCGGACCTATCAAAGTAGAAGTAAGCGTACCAGCCTGCTTTCTGGACCTGATCGTTGATTTCAATAAAATAGCTTTTGTTAGCGCATTCGAGGTCTCCAGTTCCAGGGCCGAAAGTTCATCAGCAGTACCTGCGGCCGCACCTTTTTTACCGACAATAGCATAAGGGTACCCATTTTTAAGGTTATCTATCATAGCAGCACCAATAGCTTTGAAGGCATCTTTCTGAGAAGTTGTAAAGCTTGCAAAAGGAACACTGTTAATGCTGATAGCCGCCACATAATATCCTGCCGGCACTGCTTTTAAAAATGTTTCTATCTTAGCTCTGTTCCCAGCGTTATTCAGATCACCAAACTCATACAGATGTGGTTCTAGGGAACAGGCATAAGCCGGGATTAGGTTTTCCACCATTTTCAAGGTTTTAGGCTCTATCACCACCATATACATACGCGGTGTAGCAGAGGCGGCTGGATCAGAGCACCAATACTCAATTACGGGTTTTCCGTCTACCACCAGACCGTAAGCTGGGGTAGAATACCGGATGTTTCCGCCTACAGTCCGTATTTCAATATTGGATACCAAGGGGCTGAACTGCCAGTTCAGGTTTTGTTTGCCTTCATTACTGATATCGGCAGTTGTTGCCTTATCGAATTGGCCATAGTGACTCTGTGACCAGCCATTGCTTGCGCCTGGTATATACCGGAACGAGTTCGAAGCCCATAAGGTATCCTCACCTGCCTCATAATACTGAAAACGCGCTCTCCAGTAATAGACTGTGCTATCACGATCGGAACCAACAGCAGGTAATGAGAGCTCCCAGGTAGGCAGCAAAGCGTTTTCTACGATATGTGTTCTTTTCAAACTACTGTTGAAATGCTGCGTTGTGTCCAGTTCAAAATAAACGCCCTGCCTGTCGCTCCGGGCTGCTGTGGCCTGCACTATTAGCTTTACATCCTTCGAACCCACTATACTGTAGGCAGAAGGACTTAGTGCCGTAAGTCCGCTCGCAGGAAAGTAATGCTGAAACCGCCCGGTATTATTACCTTCATTCAGTTCTGCAATGCTATTGTCATCATCCAGCGTGATTTCAAAGAAATTCATGCCCAGTGCCTCTATGCCGGTATTACTTAGCTTCAGTTGCAGAGCCGTTTCATATATGATAGGTTTTACCTTTATCACCTGCGGAGCCAGCACCGTGTTATCGGCCAGTGTACGCACCACAGATACACGCACAGAATCTGTAATGGCCTTGCCATAATTTACACCGGTTAATGTCACATAAAATTCAGCGGACGTGGCCGTAACAGCCGTATCATCAACGGGAGCAACATCCATGCTGTTTTCCTGCACCAGGTAATCAGGCTTGGCTGGCGAGGCAAACCTGACAGCCGGGTCGCCCTGCAGCACCATCTCCATCACCATAGCCGTTGCCAGATCACTGGATGCAGAAGCTTTTACTCTCCTGATCACCTCCTGTTGAATTAACCCGATAGGCTTTCCGTAGAAGTTTACATCCTGAAAAGCCAGGTTGTACAAGTGCTGACTATACATATTCAGGAAGTTAGGATAACCAGCTTCCACGTGTGCTATAAAACTGATAGCACCTCTATCCGGTGTTTTAACCCAGTCTTCTCCGAAAGAGACACTCGATGGCACAAAAATATTACCTGCACTGCACCCATTCATCAGCATGATCGGGTACTTCCCTTTGTTGGAGTAACCATTGATCGCATTTGAGGCCAGCCCGATGTCTAAATCAGTAGCACCAGGTGCGCTATGCCCGAAGAAAGTAACCAACGAAACACCTTTGTTTATTTCATCCGAAACATTTATGTTTTCAACCACTTCGCTTATGTTCTTCCTTGTCTTCCGGATGATATTCGCGCCAAAATAAGGCCCTTGAGCTATGCCTTCGTAAGCGCTCAGGTAAGAGGCCAGCAGGTTTATTTCCTCTGTTTTCTTTCCGCCACCTAAATGAAGAATGTTCTTTTGCCATTTCTCTCCCAGCGGAACAGCTTCATATTCTTTCACTTTATTCAGGTACTGCACTATCTCCAGCGGAGTGGTTACCGAAAGCCTTCCTGTAGGTACAGCTGGCACAAAGGAATTATTTCGGAAATCAGCCGAAAACATCACATCAGAACCAGGTATACCTGCCGTAGGTACCAGATCCAGGGCGCGGGAAGCCGTATTACGATAATTTATCCTGTCGAACTCAACCCCTTTCCCTAAAATCAGCATTTGCTTTGCCCGCGGCGTTGAGGACATGAACTTTAAGAACCTGCTTATCGCATTCGATGAGAAGTCACCGTAGTGAAACTGGTTCACAAGATCATCTACAAACACCAGTAAAGTATCATAGCTGCCTCCTGCCTCGGATGCTCTGTAAGCGGCATACTCTTTTGGTGCAGGCAAAGTACTCTCGCCTGCTGCCTGCATTAGTATTTTGTTCGTTAAAACAATATAGTTAAAAGCTTCGGGTTGTATAGTTCTGAATTTTACCGGGCTTGTTCGGGCTACCTTTGGCCTGATCGCCCGGCTTGTATTTGCCAGTAAAACCCGATGGCTTTTTCCATCTTCTGCCGCAATAGCATAGCCAAATTTCGAGCCCACAGCTACGCCTGCTATTCTGGTAATATTCCCCTCGTCTGTAATATCATAAGCGACAGTTGCAGCAGTTGCCCCGGTAAACTCATAATAAGGATTCAGAGTGCGGGCAGAGTCGGTATAAAACTGCATGTGGTTACCTGTTACAATACTCTTTTGCGGAAAGGTAACGATACCATGCGCCAGGCTGAACTGGTTCTCGGTGGAAGGGGCATAATAGTCAGGCACCGTTTGTACCACCAGCCTACCGGCAGAGCTGATCTCAGAAAACTCAACCGGAAATTTGCTTACTTCAAACCCAAAGCCATCAAAGGTATACCTCGACAACAACCTGCTCCCTCCTGTTGCCGGTAACAGGTTTACGGAGGCATTATGGATAATATTGTTCCGGGTATAAACACTGATTGCCAGCTGCGGCTTAAAACCCGTTGTTTCCAGATTGATAATGTTATCCAGGTTCCAGCTTTTGGGGTTGCGGGAAGTAGAGCCTACATAGCCCTGCCCCAGATCCAGCCAGGGCATCATGTTCTCTTCATACTTTTTGCCCCTGTAAAAAGCATCGAAGAATACCGTTGCTGCTTTCTGGATGTGATAAGGCTCGGCGGTTCTGCCAGCAGAAACAGTGTTCGCCACGCGCATACGCTTGCCTCCTGCTGCGGAGAAGGTAAGAAAGTAAGCGGCCGTATCAGTATAGATGCTGCGCAACTGGTGTATCTGGTGCTTTGGATCTTTATACATTTCCTTATCCAGGGCACCATTGTTCTTTTCTCCGAAGAATTCAATAAAGTCCTGCTGATCCAGCTTTCCATCTTCTTCGCCTGCTACATAAATGGCTAGCTGTTTACCTTTTCTGAATATTTGGAAATGGCGCGGATCCACGCCTTTTAAACCAAGGCTATCCAGGTAAGTGTAGTTTAACCTGTGAAGGCCATCAGAAAACACCCTGATCTTATAATATGTTTGGGAATGGTTAATCCATTCGTTGCCGTAGGTACTCTGCGCCTGCACCTTACCTAAGGTGCCGAAGGCTAATAAAAGTGTAACTACAAAAATGAAGTGCCTGAAGAAGCGATACTGACTCATGGCTGTTTTTATTAAACAGGAAAAGGCTTAGTTGAAGGAATATCCTAAAGAAACTATGACAGAAGATGTGTTGATGCTCGAAATAGAATTGCTTTCGCTGTCGCTGACTCTGGACATGGCAAGGTCGACATGAAAGCCATAGCTTTTAAAGCCTACGCCAAAGTTAGGCTGCATGCGCTTTGTATAGCCGCCATCGAAATTCTTTGTTTCCTGGTAATTATTAAAGCCTCCTCTCACAAACACAGTGTTGGCATAAGCCAGCTCTAGACCTACATGCGGATCAACTGACACTACATCAGATTTAAGAAGAACATTACGCTTTCCGTCAAATGTAAAATCGATATCGGTAGCCAACAGCGCAGTAAACTTATCGTTGAAGCGGAAGCTTTTACCTACCCCCAGCACCACACGCGGCAATGTTAGTTCGGCTGTATTCTGAGGCAAATCGTTTCCTGTCTGCAAATACGCCTCCTCCAGCGCTTCCACATTATGCGTCCAGGCGGTAAAGGTGGTGGTAATATCTTTCGCCATTAGCCCAAACTGCCAGTTGCCACGCTGCAACTGCGCACCGGCATCAATGCCAAAGCCCCAGGCATTGGCGAACTCACCCACATTGCGGTAAATAATTTTGGCATTGGCACCCAGCTGCAAACCAGGTATCAGGTTGCTCTTACGGGCGTATGACACCAACATGGCATAATCTGCCACTGAGAAAAACCGGATGCTATCGTACTGTATATAACCGAACTCATTCTGCAGCCGGCGGGTATCTGCAATGTCGTCTACGCCTAAGCGGATAACAGAAACTGCCAGTGCGCTGCTCGAATCAAGTGGCATGGCAAAGCTGGCAAAGTCGTTTTTGGCAATACCGGCAAAAAGCTCAGAGTGCATCAACCCGATGTTATATCGGTTCTGCAGCCGAAGCAAACCTGCCGGATTCCAGTAGCCGGCCGTGGCATCATCGGCCAGGGCAGCCTGCACGTTACCCATACCCAGGGCACGCGCACCTACACCTACATGAAGAAATTCGTTACTGTACTTAGGAGTTGAAACTTGGGCTGAAGCGGCTGACCACAGGAAAAGCAGGCATACCGACCACAGCAATCGGAGGGTAAAATTCGGCATATACGAATAATAAATTTGGCTAAAAGATTAAAACACCATTTCCTCCCCTCAAAAGAATAGGGAAAAGTGCAAGTCAACGTGCCTGCCTAACATCTTTAGCGACTGATTAGTTGACTATTGTGCTAAAAAATTTTGGATCAAAATTAACGAAATATTACAATAAAGCGCGGGATTAAAATCTCTTTTCCGGGCGAACAAAAAAAATTTTAAACAGTACCTTGTTTTACATAGTACTATATACTATCTTTGGTTCATAAATTAAAGCAGATCATCATGAAAGTAGAAAACACACAAGTGCAGATGCGGAAGGGAATTCTGGAATTCTGCATACTGGAGATTATCGCTCGTGGTGAGGTATATGCATCTGACATGCTGGAAGAGCTTACAGCAGCAAAAATGATAGTAGTGGAGGGTACACTCTACCCTTTGCTTACCAGGCTAAAGAATGCTGGGCTTCTCGATTATAGTTGGGTAGAGTCTACCTCCGGACCACCAAGAAAATACTATACCCTCACGGAATCAGGCAGAACCTTTCTCGAACAACTCAGGGAAACATGGTCGGAACTGGTAGCCTCTACTGAATATATCATCCAAAACAAGAAAGCTAAGTAATCATGAAAAAGAATATAAGCATCAACTTGCAAGGCATCATCTTCCATATAGAAGAGGATGGATATGAGCAGCTGAGCAGATACCTGGCCTCCATCCGAACCTATTTCTCCAACTATGAAGGCCATGAGGAAATTATTTCGGACATCGAAGCGCGTATAGCTGAGATCTTCTCTGCCCGGCTTGCACCTGGCAAACAGGTTATTACCCAGGAAGATGTGCAGTCGCTGATTACACAAATGGGCGATGTAACAGATTTTGAATTATTAGACACGGCCGAAGAAGAGATACCGCACGCGGCCGGTGCTGCAGCTTCCGGAGCCGGAACAGGCGATCATGCCTATACACAAGGCACAAGTGGTCCTAAGAGGCTTTACCGCGATGTAAACCGCAAAGTAGTTGCAGGGGTTTGCGCCGGCATTGCCAGTTACCTGAATGTGGATAGTCTTTGGGTGCGCCTGCTGTTTGTGGTATTGGTGATAGGTATTCCGTTTACACACGGCTTCACCAGCTTTGGCATTGTTCTTTACCTTATTCTCTGGATCGCCATGCCGCAAAGCTCGCTGTTGCCCGAAACAACTGTGAAAAAGCTTTTCCGTGACCCGGAAGATAAAAAGATCGGCGGCGTAGCCAGTGGCATTGCCAAATACTTTGGTGTTGATGTGGCTGTGGTACGTATTCTGTTCCTGGCATCGGTCTTTCTGGGAGGCTTTGGTTTAATGATTTACATCGTTATCTGGATTGCTGTGCCCGAGGCCGTTACTTTAACAGAGCGGATGCAGATGCAGGGGAATCCTGTTACACTCTCAGGAATTGAGCAGACCCTGAAAGATAACCTGAACATGAAAGACAGCAACGGTGAGGAAAGCACCTTTGCCAGATTAATTCTACTGCCCATACGCCTTATATCGCAAATTTTCAGTTGGCTGGGCAGAACACTTGGTCCCATTCTGGCCTTCCTGATCACTTTTATCCGGGTGGCGGCCGGTGTTATACTACTCATTATTTCGATTGGCTTTACCATTGCCCTGTTTACGACCTTCTTTGCCGGACTAGGCCTTATTGATGAACCACAAAATTTTATGTTAGGTGACTATCCGGCCTCCATTTTACTGGAGGGCTTTCCCCGGCTCGGACTGGTTACAGGTTTTCTGGTGGGGCTGATTCCGGTTGCCTTCTTATGGATACTGAGCATTGCCCTTATTTCCAAACAGTTCTTCCTGCGCCAGATTGTAGGCTGGTCCATGTTTGCGGTGTGGCTGGTAAGTTTATTCACCATGATAGCCATTATTATGATGTACACCCAGAACTTCAGAAGAACCGGTGAAATAGAGTCTACCAAATCTTTTAATGTAGACCGTTACAACACAGTTACACTGGATGCTTTCGACACCAGCCTGGACTACAGCAGAGTGGATATAGAACTGCAAAGCCATACCGGAAACGCGTTGGAGGTAGTTCAGCGGGTAAGCGCCAAGGGAAAAGATGAAGCTGATGCACGCCAGAACGCCCAGATGGTTAGCTACCGGATGCTGCAGAAAGATTCTGTCATCCGTTTCGATAACACGTTTGAGTACAAAAAAGGAGCAGCACTAAGGGAGCAAAAGGTAAACCTCTTGCTCATGCTTCCTCAGAACAAACCACTGCGCCTGACCAGCAACTTTTTATACTTGTTACCGAACGCAGTGTTTGATGTAGAGTACAGCCGTGAAAAAGTATTACGCAACACCTGGCAGGCTAAAGGCGCTTACCTAACCTGCCTTACCTGCGAAGCTGACACGCTGGACCAGGAAAACTCAACTGAGTATGCCGAAGGATTTTCTGAAACAGTTGGGAGCGCCGGAAGTGTTTTACTTGCGCTGGATGAGTACAATAAAAACGAGAAAGTGTTTGAAGTAAGAGATTTTGACGCAATTGATATCAGAGGCATGTTCCATGTGCAGATCCGTCAGGGTAGAGATTATGATGTGCGTGTTCATGCCGACAACGAGCAACTGGAGAAAATCAATGTTGAGCAAGACGGTAATGAACTGGTTATAGAAACCAAGCAGCGGTATAGCAATATCTTCAGCAGCAAAGACCCGATTTTGGTTCAGATTACCGTACCGGATCTTAACAGCCTGCAATTGAGTGGTGCTGTAAAAGCCGATGTGGGAAGGCTTGAGGTAAGTGACCTGGAATTATCTTTATCAGGTGCTACAAAAGCAGCCATGAACGTTAGCGCCGATAGAATACGAGCTGATATTTCAGGCGCCTCCCATACTTCGTTTGCAGGCAGGGCGAATCATTTTGAACTGGATGCTTCCGGAGCAAGCAAAATAGATGCAGCCAACATGATTTCAGAAAATGTAAGGCTTAGTGCTTCCGGTGCCTGCGATGCCAATGTGTATGCCAATAACTCTCTCGAAGTTGATGCCTCTGGAGGTAGTTCCATCACTTACGGTGGCAACCCAGGCTCTGTACAAACAGATGTTTCGGGTGCGAGCAAAGTAAAACGCAAATAATTTTTCAGTCTGCTGCGCCACTTTCTTATGGCGCAGCAGACTTCTTACAACCGCCTTAGTACAAAATAAAACTTCACATCCCGTGCTGGCTAATACAATCTAGCCTGAAACATGCTGCGATTCCAGGACTTCATGCAAAGTTGAACTAAAGCTGGAATTTGCCCTCTCCTATTTCTATTGCCGATACCTGCTGAAAAATGCTTTTCTGGCTTTTTACCAGGCCGCGGCATTACCTAGGCGATTTTAAGACAACTTACTTATTTTTCCGGATTGTAAAAAAGATAATCTGCGAGTTTACTTAAGTATAAATATTTAAGTAAAGCTATAAAAAATTAATATTTTAATAGGATATTAAACAGAAATTTTACTTATTTGAAAAAGATTAGGTTAGTTAGTTTAGTTTTTTGAAGAATGCGTATGGCGGAGCCCCAATTCTTTCCCCTTTTCGAGCAGGAAAGCATAGGCTTCGTCATATTCATTTTTTACAGTTCCTTCCAGTATAGCTTCTGTAAGCATTTCTTTTAGCTCTCCTACCGTTTTAGAAGGTTTCAGATCAAAGGTCTCCATGATAATTTCTCCGGTAATAACCGGCTGAAAATTACGTAGTTTATCACTCTCCTCTACCTCAACCAGGCGCTTCTCCACTTTATCAAAATTCTGCAGATAACGTTTTACTTTTGTGTCGTTTTTGGAGGTAATATCTGCCCGGCACAACTTCATCAGCGCATCAATATCATCACCGGCTTCAAACAACAACCTCCTGATGGCAGAATCTGTTACGGTATCTTTTACCAGGGCAATAGGGCGCAGGTGCAGCTTCACCAGCTTTTGCACAAACTTCATGTGCTCGTTCAGGGGCAGCTTCAGGTCTTTAAAGAGTTTCGGCAGCATACGCGCACCACGGTCTTCATGGCCATGAAAGGTCCAGCCTACTTTCGGGGAAAAGCGTTTGGTGTCTGGTTTTGCTATGTCATGCATAATAGCAGCCCAACGGAGCCACAAATCGTCGGAAACCTGCGCCACATTATCCAGCACCTGCAGCGTGTGGTAAAAGTTGTCTTTATGCGAATTCCCGTTGATTGTTTCCACACCCTGTAGCTCTGCCATTTTAGGAAAGATCAGTTGGAGCAGCTGAGCAGCATAAAGAAGCTTAAAGCCATAAGAAGGCACGGGTGAAAGCACAATTTTATTCAGCTCATCTGTAATCCGCTCCTGCGATACTATCTTTATGCGATCCTTATGATCTGTAATGGCATCAAAGGTATCCGGATCAATATCGAAGTTTAACTGGCTGGCAAAGCGTATGGCACGCATCATACGCAGCGGATCATCCGAGAAAGTAATACCGGGCTCTAAAGGGGTACGAAGAATTTTGCGTTTCAAATCCTTCAGCCCATTAAACCGATCTATCAGCTCCCCGTAACTATGCTTGTTCAGGCTGATGCCTAAGGCATTGATCGTAAAATCACGGCGCTGCAAATCATCTTCCAGCGTTCCCTGCTCTACCTCCGGCTTGCGTGACTCAGATCGGTAAGACTCTTTCCGGGCTCCGACAAACTCCACTTCCCACTCGCCGGCCCGCAGCATAGCTGTTCCGAAATTTTTGAACACAGACACCTTTGGCTTGTGCGGCAGCTTTTGTGCGACCAGTTCAGCCAAGGCTATACCATCACCTACACACACCACATCTATGTCTTTGGAAGGGCGCTTCAGTACCAGGTCCCGCACAAAGCCGCCAATCACATAAGCATCTACTCCTAGTTCGGCAGCTGCCGCGGCCACTACTTCAAAAATGGGGTGTTCTGGTAATTTTACTGTATCCATATTCTCTTCCAATCCTCTGGAACCGTTCTTTGTTAAGGTACAAAAGTAAGGAGAATAAATTTAAAGCACCTCTGCATAGCCGGACAGAAGATCTTCTGACGAAAGACAAAAGAGGAAAACCGCATAGAGTTGGCAATTCTAATTTTGCTATACCAGATTCAGGCTGGCACAGATCCCAAACACATGCATGCCCACTGTCAGAGATTCTCTTGTTAAATGTTAGAATTGCTCTTTCAAAAAGATCATTTCTGATCCATAATTTTTAATTTCTAATTAGCAGAGGCATTAATCCCGCAGCACCTGGTGCTCACCGCTAGGATCTATTTTAATGATGCGGGAAGGTACGGCCGTTATTTGCTCGTCCTGTCGCCAGGTTACAATATAATCTACCCGCTCTTTTACCTTATCAGAAACATCTTTGAAAGATGGGGCGGCAGGCTCTCCGCTAATATTGGCCGAAGTAGAAATAATCGGGCGGCCTACCTGCCGGATCAGGCGCAGGCAGAACTCATCTTTTACAACCCGGATAGCAACAGATCCATCGGCAGCAATAACTTCTGAGGGAAGATTTTTAGCTTTGGGAAAGACATAGGTTGTTGGCCGCTCCTGCTTCTCTTCCAGTTCAGAAAAAGCCGCGGGTATATCTTCTACGTACCGTTGCAGCATTTCTGTGTCGGCTACCAAAACAATCATGGTTTTAGACTCTTCGCGCTCCTTTATTGCAAATATCTTACGTACAGCCTGTCCATTTTCAGCATCGCAGCCAATTCCCCATACTGTGTCGGTAGGGTAAAGAATAGTGTTGCCCAGCAGCAGTTCTTCCTCTGCTGCCTGTATCGCTTTTATTAATTCTTTCTCGCTCATAGCAAAACGATTACATTGTTATTTACCTGAAACTTCATTTACAGCCGGTACAGATCCAGAACCAGTTTAACGTATTTCCTGCGTCAGTTCAATTAAAATTCCGTTCGCACTTTTAGGATGTACGAAACACACCAGCTTATTGTCGGCCCCTTTTTTCGGGCACTCATTCAGAAGCTGAAAGCCTTCCTGTTTCAGGCGCTCCATTTCAGCTAAGATGTCTTCTACCTCGAAGGCAATATGGTGAATGCCTTCTCCCTTTTTCTGAATAAATTTAGAGATTGCACTATCTTCTGTAGTACCCTCTAAAAGCTCTATTTTAGTGGTTCCAACTTTAAAAAAAGAAGTATTTACATTCTCCGACTCTACATACTCTGTCTTATAGGGCTCCACCCCCAGTAGTTTGAAATACAGACTATTTGCCTCAGAAAAATCTTTAACTGCAATACCTATGTGCTCTACATTAATCATTTCTAATATGTAATTAGTCTAAGTAACCTTTTTTTTGTAATTTTGTGGCAAATCTAAAACTAATAATTTCTATTAGCTGTTATTTTACAGGTACAAAAAAGAGATAAATCGATGAGTAATATGTTAAAATTACCTATATATTTAGATAACAACGCCACAACTCCACTTGATCCCCGGGTGTTGGAAGCAATGTTACCTTACATGACCAACATGTTTGGCAATGCAGCATCCCGTAACCATGCATTCGGATGGCAGGCAGAAGAGGCAGTAGATTATGCGCGTGAGCAAATAGCATCACTTATCAATTGCTCTCCTAAAGAGATTATCTTCACTTCCGGTGCTACGGAGTCTGATAACCTGGCTATCAAAGGTGTATTTGAGATGTATGCATCTAAAGGTAACCATGTAATTACAGTTACCACAGAGCATAAAGCGGTACTGGATACCTGCAAGCATATCGAAAAACTTGGCGGTAAAGTTACTTACCTGCAGGTAAATGCAGAAGGCCTTATCGACCTGAAAGAACTGGAAGAAGCAATCACTGATAAGACGATTCTTATCTCTATCATGTATGCCAACAACGAGGTGGGCGTTATTCAGCCTATCCGCGAAATATCTGCCATTGCTAAAAAGCATGGTATCCTGTTCTTTACCGACGGCACACAGGCTGTAGGTAAGGTTCCGGTAGATGTAGAGGCTGATGGCATTGATTTAATGGCTTTCTCTGCGCATAAAATGTATGGTCCTAAAGGTGTAGGTGCTCTCTATGTGCGCCGTAAGAACCCACGTGTAAAGGTAACTGCTCAGATGGATGGTGGTGGCCATGAGCGTGGCATGCGTTCTGGTACCTTAAACGTACCTGGTATTGTTGGTTTAGGCAAAGCTTGCGAACTGGCAAGACAGGAAATGGAGTCTGATACTGCTCGTATCTCTGCTATGCGTGATCGTTTAGAGAAAGAGCTTCTTACAATTGAAGAGTCTTACGTGAACGGTTCGCGTGAGCATCGCTTACCCCACGTTGCCAATATCTCCTTCAAATATGTAGAAGGTGAAGGTTTGATGATGGGAGTGAAAGACCTGGCTGTTTCTTCAGGATCTGCCTGTACTTCAGCCTCTTTAGAACCTTCTTACGTATTAAAAGCGTTAGGTTTAAGTGACGACCTGGCTCACTCTTCGCTGCGTTTCGGTTTAAGCCGTTTCACAACCGACGAAGAAGTGGATTATGCTATCAACCACGTAAAAGAAGCGGTGTCTAAACTGCGTGAAATGTCTCCGCTTTGGGAAATGTACAAAGAAGGTATAGACCTGAACTCTATTGAGTGGGCAGAACACTAAAATTTAATTAAGAATTAGGAATTAAGAATGAGGAATGATTTATTGACACCTACCTCTTAATTCCTGGTTCAATTTTTAATTCTTAATTTTTAATTCGTAATTAATACAGCTATGGCTTATTCAGATAAAGTAATTGATCATTATAACAACCCACGTAACGTTGGTACACTAGACAAATCCAAAAACAGTGTGGGTACTGGCCTTGTAGGTGCTCCTGAGTGCGGTGACGTGATGCGCCTTCAGATTGAAGTTGACGAAAACCAGGTTATCACAGATGCGAAATTTAAAACTTTCGGTTGTGGTTCTGCTATCGCATCTTCTTCGCTGGCTACTGAATGGTTAAAAGGTAAAACTGTTGACGAAGCACTGGCTATCGACAACATGGATATTGTGGAAGAACTGGCATTGCCTCCGGTAAAAATTCACTGCTCTGTACTGGCAGAAGACGCTATTAAGTCTGCTATCAACGACTACAGAGTTAAGAATGGCTTACCAGCTTTAGAAATGCCGAAGTCTCACCACTAAGAGCCTGACTCGATGGAGTCAACAACAAAAGTACATGTAAGAAGTGTACACATTCAGAAGCAGATTGAAAACCACTTGTACAGGTGGTAACAGTCTGCTTTTTGAGTTCAGGCTGGTAAACAACAAAACCTGTCTGAACCTGATTAAGGTAAATTATAATATGGTAGAGATATGAACCTGCACGACTGCATTTAGTGTGGACTGCATTCATTCTCCTAAACTATAAACAATATGATAACAGTATCAGACAAGGCAAAAGAAAAGGTTATCAGGCTAAAGCAGGATGCTCATCTGGATGACACCTTCCGCCTGCGTGCATCTGTTGCGGGCGGTGGCTGCTCAGGCCTCTCCTATAAACTGGACTTCGACGATGAGGTAAAACCCATGGATCAGGAGTTCGAAGATAAAGGGGTAAAAGTGGTTGTAGACATGAAAAGCTTCCTTTACCTGGCAGGCACTGAGCTTGACTTCTCAGACGGCTTAAACGGAAAAGGCTTCTTCTTCAACAATCCGAATGCTTCCCGTACATGCGGCTGTGGCGATAGTTTCTCCGTATAGAACACCTCATATTTCTTAAAAAGCAAAGGGGGCAGTTTAATTAACTGCCCCCTTTGCTGCTTTTATAGCTTTAACAGAAAGCCAACAGTAGCAAGAAATTTTTCTGAAACAGTAAAGGCCTCCTGCTTCGGCGATAGAACTACACCTGGTGCAAGAGGCCTTTTATTATTTACCGGATAGATCTTATACCGGTTTTCTATTGCTAGATGTGAATTACTTCACCGTAGGCGGCAGCCGTAGCTTCCATTACGGCTTCACTCATAGTTGGGTGAGGGTGTACCGCTTTAATGATTTCGTGACCGGTAGTTTCCAACTTACGGGCAACTACAACCTCTGCAATCATTTCTGTTACGTTAGCACCAATCAGGTGAGCTCCCAGGAACTCGCCGTATTTGGCATCGAAAATCACTTTCACAAAGCCATCTTTCACGCCACCAGCACTTGCCTTACCAGAAGCCGAGAATGGGAATTTACCTACTTTGATATCCAACCCTTGCTCACGAGCAGCTTTCTCTGTTAAGCCAACAGATGCGATCTCAGGAGAGCAATAGGTACAGCCAGGTATGTTACCGTAGTTCAAAGGCTCCGGATGGTGGCCAGCAATAGCTTCTACACAAATGATACCTTCAGCCGAAGCAACGTGTGCCAGAGCAGGTCCGGGAACAATGTCACCAATCGCATAGATACCATCTACGTTTGTTTTATAGTAATCGTCAACAAGAACGCGACCACGATCTACTTTTATACCTAGTTCTTCCAAACCAATGTTTTCCAGGTTTGTCTGAATGCCTACTGCCGAAAGCACAACTTCCGCCTCAAGCGATACCTCTCCTTTGGCTGTTTTTACTTTTACTTGGCAGATATCGCCTTTCGTATCAACTGCTTCTACCGAGGCGTTGGTCATGATGTCGATACCTGATTTTTTGAAGGATCTTTCCAGTTGCTTAGAAACTTCTTCGTCTTCTACAGGCACGATGTTTGGCATGTACTCAACAATGGTAACTTTTGTACCCATGCTGTTATAGAAGTAAGCAAACTCAACACCAATAGCGCCGGAACCTACAACAACCATAGACTTTGGCATTTTCTCCAAAGACATAGCCTGGCGGTAGCCGATAATCTTTTTGCCGTCGATTGGCAGGTTAGGCAGTTCACGGGAACGGGCACCAGTAGCCAGAATAATGTGATTTGCCTCTACAATATCTTTCTTTCCTTCGGCATTCGTAACTTCCAGTTTGCCTTTGGCAACCAGTTTACCTGTTCCAAAAATCGCATCAATCTTGTTTTTGCGGAACAAGAACTGTATACCTTTACTCATACCATCGGCAACGCCTCGGCTACGCTTTACCACGGCACCAAAATCTACAGAAGATTCGCCAATAGTAATACCATAGTCAGAAGCATGC
Organism: Pontibacter sp. SGAir0037; assembly: GCF_005491705.1. Classification (NCBI taxonomy): domain Bacteria; kingdom Pseudomonadati; phylum Bacteroidota; class Cytophagia; order Cytophagales; family Hymenobacteraceae; genus Pontibacter; species Pontibacter sp. SGAir0037. The sequence continues at coordinate 2,843,710 of NZ_CP028092.1, forward strand.
TTAATATATTCAAAAACTGTTGCGCTTTTCAGCAATGCTTTTGTAGGAATACAACCCCAGTTCAGGCAGATACCGCCAAGAGACTCGCGCTCTACAACGGCTACTTTCATACCTAGTTGAGAAGCACGAATGGCTGCTACATAACCTCCAGGGCCACTACCAAGCACTACTAAATCATATTTTGATGCCATATTGTCTGTTAATTAAGTGATGGACAAAAATAAGCGATAATACTAACTTACCAAAACCCAGTCGCCCTGTTAAACAAATTCACAAATTTCATAAAAACTTATATGTCAACTACATGCAAAATTATGTATATAAAAACAGCTATTTTTACTTTCAAGATTATTTTGATATGCTGTACTTTGCACCCGTTTGACTTAATCAAAAGTTATTAGTATGAAGCAAATTCTACTTCTTTCCCTTGCCCTGCTGCTTACCATTTCAGGCTTTGCGCAACAATCTGCAAAAGATATGTTTTTAAGCGGCAATAAAAAGTTTAAATCCGGAAAGTACGAAGACGCTATCAAAGATTATGATGAGGTTCTAAAACTGGAACCCGGGCATGTCGTAACGCTTACAAACCGGGGCGTAGCCAAAGATCGCCTGCTTAACTACCGGAGTGCCATCGAGGATTTTACGAAAGCAATAGAATTAGATCCCGCCCACGCAGAAGCATATTTTAGCCGCGGCCTCTCAAAGTATAATTTAAAAGATTACCGGGGCGCGATCCTGGATTTTGATAAAGCTATTGAGTTGGACGGAACACAAGCGAAAGCCTACAATAACCGAGGCTTGGCCCGCTATGGTATTAAAGATTATGCAGGAGCTATCAGCGACTATACCAAGGCTATTTCGTTAAATACAAAATATGCAGAGGCTTATTATAACAGAGGTGCACCCCGTTACAACCTCGGCGACAAAGCCAATGCCTGCACCGACTGGAACAGAGCCAAAGCCCTTGGCATTAAAGACGTAGACCACTATCTGCAAAGCTATTGCAAATAAGTATAGCTGTTTAGAATCCTAACTTAGGCTTGCCAATTCTAAAACGATAGCTTGTTTAATTACTCTAGCGTAAAAGCCTCCTGCCTGCGCTTTAAAAGCGCCTCTCCTACTGTATATAAAACAAAAGCCGTTTAAGCATCCTTAGAAGTTACCTCCTTATCGGTTGCTATTAAATCAGATGGAGTGGTATTTACCGGAATGGTTTCCATTTTTTGCATTACTTCTTCTTTTAAAGCTGTAAAGGCAGGCATATACTTTTTCTCGACAGGATTTGCAGAAGGAAGGTTTACTTTAAGGCCGTCTACCTGTTTCCCGTTTTTCCAGAACCGGTAGCACAAGTGAGGTCCTGTAGCCAGACCAGTACTGCCTACATAACCTATGGTTTGGCCCTGTTGCACACGAGCACCTTTTTTAATGCCTTTGGCAAATTTAGACATGTGCAGGTATTGGGTCGTATAGGTACTATTGTGTTTAACTTTAACGTAATACCCATTCCCACGGGTAAAAGTAGCTTCTAACACCACACCGTCTCCCACAGTCCGGATAGGTGTGCCTCTTGGTGCGGCAAAGTCGGTACCCAGGTGAGGCTTGTTTATTTTCTGCACCGGGTGAAAGCGGTTCATGGTATAGCGGGAACTGATGCGACTGAATTCAAGCGGCTCACGCAGAAAGGCTTTCTTCAGGCTCTTTCCATCCTGATCGAAATAACCTGTATTGTTGCCTTCGTTAAACCGTATGGCATAAATCGGCTTACCATTCTGCTCAAAATAGGCGGCTTTCAAATTCCCAAATCCAATGGTGTTGCCATCCAATACGCGCTCATCATAAATTAATTTAAACTTATCTCCGGGCTGCAGGTGGTTCAGGTTTATACGCCAGGCATAAATATCGGCAAAACGGTTTACAAGTTGCGGAGATCCGCCGGCCGCCACCAAATCCATGTAAAGCGAATTTCGTATCTCTCCGGAAATAACTCTTTCTACTGTATCTACCTTGCGCTTTTCCAAGAGCACGTTCAGCTCACCACGCAGGTCATAAATAACATACTCTTCCTGGCTGGGTTCATAAATAAAGTATTGAGCTGTTTGTGCAGAGTCCAGCGCGTGTAAAATGGTATAGTTTCTATCGGCACTGATTTTCCGCACGTTAAAGATATTTCTGGCCTTGTCAACCAGATTAGCCACAACCGTTGGTGAAATATTGTAGGCACCCAGAATCTCAGATAAAGTCTCTCCTCTTTCCACTACCCCTTCCACTATTTCGAGCGAGTCGGTCGCAATGCCATATAGAACAGGAGCCGGTTTCTTTACAATAGCCGCAGCAGGACGGGGTTGAGGACTATTATTTTCTTCTACGGTACTGGAGGGAATAAACTCGAGTGTTTGCGCGCCTGTAATAATAATGCCTAACCACAAGGCAACCAATACTACAAAGCCGATACTACGCTTCATCATTACAGAATATCTTTGGTTCGAAGATCGCCACGAAAATATAGTTAAACTCATAGAAATAAAAATAGGAATTCACACAATATTCAGATTGTAAACATGTTGCACTCCAAACCACACAAATTAAATTAGCACTTCCCCATCAATACCCTTCTTCCAACCTATCTTTATCTTTCTGACACTCAAGTTAATAAAGTATTACAAATCAAATATTTGTAAAAAGCTATAGTTCTTGTTCCGCTTCGCTCTTTCAGATAAAAAAATCTTTTTAACTTTGGCTTTATGAAAGCATTAGAAGGAAAAGTAGCTCTCGTTACGGGAGCATCCAAAGGCATAGGGCGTGCCATTGCTCAGAAATTTGCTGAGATGGGCGCACAGGTGGCATTCACCTATTTATCAAGTGTAGAAAAAGGGCAAGCTTTAGAGCAGGAACTGGCTGCCAGTGGCGGAAAAGTAAAAGGCTTCCGCTCAGATGCATCAGACAATGCACAGGCAGAAAAGCTTATTGAAGATGTAGTGGCTGAGTTCGGCAAAATAGACATATTGGTAAACAATGCCGGCATTACACGCGACGGACTGTTAATGCGCATGACAGTAGACCAATGGGATGCGGTGATTAACACGAACCTGAAATCTGTTTTTAACCTGACCAAAGGTGCTACCAAGCACATGATGCGTGCTAAAAGCGGATCTATCATTAACATTACCTCGGTAGTAGGCATCAAAGGTAATGCTGGACAAGCCAACTATGCTGCCTCTAAGGCAGGTATTATTGGTTTTACCAAGTCTGTTGCCCTGGAACTGGGCTCCCGAAACATCCGCAGCAATGCCATAGCACCAGGCTTTATCGAAACCGAAATGACAGGTGAACTAGATCAGAAAGTAGTAGATGAATGGCGTAAGGCTATTCCGCTGAAAAGAGGCGGAACACCTGAGGATGTAGCTAACTGTGCCGTATTCCTGGCCTCTGATCAGTCTTCTTATATTTCTGGTCAGGTACTGCAGGTAGATGGTGGAATGCTAACCTGATTAAGTTATGAGTCCTGAGTTGGTATGTTTTGAAACTCAGAATTCATAACCCAGAACTATAATAACTATAATATAGACCAATGCTATAACTTTTGCGTTAGTAGCATTGGTCTTTTTGTTTTATCTTTAAGTATCTGTGTGTTTGGAAGCAGCATTACAAGAACAAAACTGCAAACAGCATCCACTCCCGCAAGCAATTCATAGTTCGAAATTCATAATTCAAAATAAGTGTCTTCGTTCCGACTGATAACTACCTATTCGCCCTGGTTAGTGTTGGCTTGTTTAGCGGCAGGTTTGCTCTATGCCTGGCTGCTGTACAGTAAGCGTACCCCCTGGCCCAGATCAGTTAACTACGGCCTTGCCTTTTTACGATTTGCTGTAGTCAGCTTTTTGTGCTTCCTGCTCCTGGGGCCTCTGGTTCGCTATATCTCCAACTCTACCCAAAAACCTACAATAGTATTTGCAGTAGATAACTCGCAATCTGTTTCGCTGTTTACTGATTCGGTGCAACTCAAACAGGCACAAACAAACCTTCAGAACCTACGATCAAAATTAGAAAGCGAGGGCTTTCTAACAAATGTAAAAACGCTTGGCACAACTGCGCCACCTCAAAACCTGGAAGAGCTGCAGTACGAAGCAGAGGCTACAAACCTGAGCCAGTTACTAAGCAACATTCGCAACGAGTATGCGCAACAGAACCTGGCAGGTGTTGTTTTACTTTCTGATGGTATCATTAACCAGGGCACCTCCCCCACCTATGCAAACTACAACTATACTATTTACCCAATAGCTGTCGGCGATACTGTTCCCAAAAAGGACATTGTGCTGGCATCCCTGCGCTATAACAAAGTAACCTACAGCGGCAACCGATTTCCGTTAGAGGCTGAACTGCTGCACGAAGGATTCGGCGGAGCAACAGCTACGGTGGTTCTAAAGGAAAACGGCAAAACCCTGGAGCGAAAAACAATCAGCCTCAAAGCAAACCAGTCAATCCAACAGGTGCCTTTCCAGGTGATGGCCGGTGGCCTGGGCAAACGTCATTATGAGGTAGAGGTAGTACCGCAGCAGGGAGAGTTTACTACTCTTAACAATACCAAACATGCATATATTGATGTTGTTAAAGGAAAAATAAAGATACTTGTAGCCGCCGCCGCACCTCACCCTGATATAAAAGCCCTTCGTGCAGCCATTGAGTCGAACGAGAACTACGAAACCGAACTGTTTATTCCAGGGCTTACAACTTTAAAACAGCAGGATTACGATGTGGCGGTACTCCACCAGTTACCAGGCCGCACATCCGGCGGAGAAGCTGCCCTGAACCTGGTCCGGCAAAAGAATCTGCCCGCCCTTTACATAGTAGGCCCGCAGAGTGATCTGGGTGGGTTCAATAATCTTAATGTGGGCATTCGGATTAACTCTCCCGGGCAAACGGATGAGGTTACCAGCGCTATCAATCCTAATTTCAGCACATTTAAGGTGGCAGAGGAGGCAACGGAACGCCTGCAGCAGTTTCCTCCGGCCACTGTGCCCTACGGTGATTACCAGCTAACCCCAAACACCGAAACCGTGCTATATCAGCAGGTAGGGCGTGTACGTACCAACAAACCTTTACTGACAGTACAAACGGTGGGTGACAAGCGAAACGCGGCACTGCTGGCTTCAGGCACCTGGCAATGGCGTTTAACTGAAGCCGCTAACCACGAACAAGCCGCTGTTTACGATAAGTTAATCACCAACCTGGTTCAGCTTCTGAGTGCTCCCCGTAATAAGAAACGCCTGAACGTGTACCCGGTGCAAAATGAGTACACCAACTCCGATGAGATACGCTTTGAGGCAGAGGCCTATAATGAGGCGCTGGAACCTATTTACGGGCAGAATATTACCCTTGAAGTAAGAAATGAAGCGGGTGAAAAGAAAACATTTAATTTTGCTAACGGTGAAAACCAGGCTGGCGTAAATATCGGCACTTTGCCCGGCGGGCGCTATACCTATGCAGCTTCGGCCCGCATCAACAATTCTTTACAGCAGGATAAGGGCGAATTTATAGTAGATGAACTGCAACTAGAGGCCTTAAATGCAGTAGCAGACCATAACCTGCTTTACCAGTTGGCCAGCAATACCAACTCCAGGTTATATTATCCCGCCCAGTTCGGTCAGTTGGAAGCTGCCATACTGAATGCCGACTATAAAAATGTTATCTATAGCTCTGAAGAACTTAATGATCTGGTAGACATGAAGTGGCTTTTCTTCGTGATCCTGTTTCTGATTTGTTCCGAATGGTTTATCAGGAAATACAATGGCAGTTACTAATTTGTTAAGTTTTAAGTCTTTTTAGTAATATTTAATAAAATAATTGATTAAAATCCCATTAAAAAACCTATTCCTTCGTAGCTTTAAGTAGTTAGGTTCATAAATTACAAGGCTGTAACTGCAAGTAACATGATTGCCGCTGAAGAAATAAAACCAGTTTTCCTGGAGACTGAAAGGCTTTATCTCAGGGAACTGAATCCTGAAATGTATAAGCGCCTTTTCACATCCTGCACCGATGAAGAAATAAAAGACTATATGGGACTTTCTTCTGAAGAAGCACTGCAGGAAAAAAAGAAAAGCTTTTACCAAGACTATAGCACCGACTTATTTAATTTTAAAAGCTTTCATTTGCTGGACAAGCTCGACGGAAGCGTGATTGGTAAATGCGGCTACCATACATGGGTAAAAGCTAATCGCAGCGCTGAAATTGAATACGAGCTTTTTTGTGATAACGACAAAGGCAAAGGTTTAATGAAGGAGGCTTTAAAAGCAATTCTTATCTTTGGCTTCGAAGAGATGAACCTGTATCGTATCGAGGCACTGATAGCATCATATAACATACCTTCAGCCAAATTATTAAAGTACTACGGCTTTTCTGAAGAAGGCAATTTGCGTGGTCATTACATGGTAGATGGTATACTTGAAGATTCTTTGATTCTTTCGCTGCTTCGCCCGGAATACGAAGAATTAAGAAGTTGCTGGTGCCTTCACGCTTAAAAAGCAGGTAATCTCATGTAACTATAAACCCGCTCTTTTTGAAATACATTGTACTAAATAAACCTTACGAAGTGCTCACCCAGTTTACCGACGAAACGGGTCGTGCAACTCTCAAAGACTTTGTAAACATCCCGGACATTTACCCGGTTGGCCGCCTCGATTACGACAGTGAGGGCCTGGTATTACTTACCGACGATAAAGCCTTGCAACACCGCCTTTCCGATCCTAAATTTAAAATTGAGAAAACTTATTGGGTACAGGTAGATGGCATACCCAGCGAAAAAGCAATGGAAGAACTCAGGCGGGGGATATACATTAAAAATATTAAAACGTCTCCTGCCAAGGTCAGGCTGCTGCCTGATGAACCGCAGGTATGGGAACGGTCCAAGCCTATCCGCTTCCGCAAGAACATACCTACCTGCTGGGTAGAAATTAAAATTTCGCAAGGCATGAACCGCCAGGTACGCCGCATGACAGCTGCGGTTGGTTACCCAACACTTCGCCTTATACGCCCCGCTATTGGCCCACTTACACTCGCTGCACTACAACCAGGTGAATACAGAGAATTGACTACTGAGGAGGTGAGTACATTAAAAGGACTAACGGCGGCAGGCACGAAAGCAAGAACATTTTCAGGAAGAAAGCGATTCTGATAAACATGAAAAGCAGGCGCTTTGCCTGCTTTTCATGTCTTCGGATACCACCACTTTATTTTCCCATAACGTACTCAATTCCGCCCCAGATGTGCTGCAAAAAGAGTGGTTCGCTGTAGCTTTCAGTTGTGTGACCTAAACCAGTATAGAAAGCTCTGCCCCCGTCAAACTCATGATACCAGGCAATCGGGTGGTTGTCGCCATTTTCGCCCCCTTTATAAGATTTTTCATCCAGTTTGGCCAAAACCTTTACATCCGGGTTCATATCTTTAAAATTATACCATTCATCAACACGTTCCCAGCGTTTAGGAAGTGCTTTGGTAGAAGCATGGGTATGATCTACTACATCGATAGCGGCTTTCTGAGTAGCAGGATGACTTACAAAATATGCTCCCACTAATTTATTATACCATGGCCAGTTATACTCAGTATCGGTTGCAGCGTGTATACCCACAAATCCACCTCCTTTTCTGATATAGTTTTCAAAGGCAGCCTGCTGCTTATCGTTCAGCACATCCTGCGTTGTACTTAAAAAAACAACAACTTTATACTGGCTTAAAGAATCAGCATTAAACACAGCAGCATCTTCTGTAGCACTTACCTGTACCTGGTGCTCTTTCCCCAACTTCTTTAAAGCTGCCACACCTGCCGGAATTGATTCATGTCTGAAACCGACTGTTTTAGAAAAAACCAGGATCTTATCTTCTTTAGCAGCAACCGGCTCATCATTTTCTGTAAAGTAGCAGCAGGTAAACAGCAGCGCCAGAAGGCAGGGCCATAATAGTATCTTTTTCATAATTTAGGGGTTTTATAGATGGTATGAATATAGCTTATCAAATTAAAAACACCTAATTTTTAGCTGCTTGTGCTGTTCCTACGCTATAAGATTACTTGCTTCCGTTTTAAACCAGAACGAATATCCTTTAAAACTTTGCAGCCTGTGCAACCAATTTATATCTTAAAGTATCTTATAAACAAACCCACCACCATGTATGAAAGCAATACTACTTCCGCTATTCTTGTGTTTACTTTTTTGCCAATGCCGAAAAGCAGACACCTACAGCAACCTAAAAAACCTGCAGTTGGGTAAGGAATTTAACATGGGGCAAGGCGACAAGGCTATTTTAAAGGGTGCGAATGGCCAGGCTGCCTTGTCGCTGGAGGTACAGGAAATTATAGATGGCAGATGCCCGGCTAATTCGAACTGTATTTGGGCCGGCTATGCTTCTGTAAAGCTGTTTGCTTCTGATAAGAAAGGAGAAAACAAACAACTGCTGCTCTGCACCGGAGATTGCCAGTCTGCATCAATAGAAGCAACAGCTCAAACAGCTATAGAATTTGCAGATGTCACCTATCAATTTACCTTGTTAGAAGTTAACCCATTTCCGGGCACAGGCCAGGATAATGCTCCCAAACAGGTAAAACTGGTTGTTGAAAAGCTATAATTGTTTTTGAGATGTGCCAGTGTAGCGGCACATACAGCCGCCTCGGTTGCTATACCGCCCAAACAAGAAGGCCCACTAAACAGTAGCGGGCCTTCTTGTTTGTACACATGTTCCTTAAGCTGCGGCCGACTGTCCGTCTTCCCGCTCTTCTATTACTTTCTTCAGTTTCTCTATAGCTTGGGAAGCACGTTCTTCGTCAAGCCTGTTGATGTTAAGCAACATCTTAGTTTTCTCCTGGCGTGTAATCACAGGGTTGTTTAACAGGCGTATGATTTCCTCTTTCTGTTTCGCCGAAGCATATTTTACTGCAGGAGTTTCTGCCGCTGCTGCCGGAGCTGATGCTTCAACCTCCTTCGCAGATGCAGATGCAGATGCAGCCCTCATAGTTGCTTTCTTTTCAGATGGCTCTACCTGTCGCTGTTCTACTTTAGCCGGCTCGTTGCCACTATAATCCATTTCCTCTACAGGAGTAGGCTCATAACCGGCAGCCCGTATAATCCAGGCCAGTATGTTACGGTAAGCTTTACCAATAGCACGGGTTTGTGCCATAGAAGCAATAGCAAATTCCTGGTAGTACTTTTTACCCTGCTCACGGTTAGAGCAAATCGCAAAACCTGCCCCTACCACCTGCTCACTTCTCAAATCAAGCAGGTTAACCTTCGCCTGGTATTTAATTTCATCATCTGTGCTGATATTGATCAGGTGCTCCACCACAGGCAGAATACCCAAACGCGCACCCGCATATTGCCAGCCTTCCACGTTCACATATTCTTTGCCTTGTATGTTCTGGTATAACCTATTCTCTTTAATGAATTTAGCCAGGTCAACAGCCAGGTGCATCGTCTCATCAGACTTTGCTATATCATAGCTTTCAATTTTTGAACGTTTCAGCACTTTTGTTTCTTTACTTGGTTGATTCATTCTCTTTAGCTTTCAGTGTTTTAGTTCATATTAGAAACATAGTCAGCTCACAAATAGTGCAAAAAATGACTTTAAATATTCATTTTATTGTATTGAATATCAGTTATTTAAAAAATTATTTCAGCGCATTAAAATATGTACGATACATCGCCTCAAAAAAGCCATGGCGAACACTAAATTATACTTATCAGCTACGCCTGAAATTAGCTAATGTAAGGTTTTAGCAAGCGAAAAGCCGGATCTCACATGTGTCTGCCTGCCCATACTGCCTTGCCTGAATCAGACCACGAAAGGCACATATAAACTACTACAGCATCCTTAAGGCCAGAAGGTTAAAGAAAAGTTAAAAAATTAAAAGTACGCAGCAAATAATGTAAATTTGGTTTGTGAATAAGTATACCATTATAGGAGTAATCATGCTGATGAGCATCTCACTACTGGGCGTAGTGGGGCTGCAGCTGTATTGGATTAACAATGCCATTGAAGTAAAGCAGGAGCAGTTTGACCGGAGCGTGAATGAGGCGCTAGCCAAAGTAGTGGAAAAACTGGAGACAAACGAAGCAGTATCGGTGGTTACCAACCAGATGGCTTCGCTCGAAGATTCCTCCACTGTGCCAGCACCCAAACCAGCTTCGCCTGTTAAGGTAAAACCAACGCAAACCGAAACCAAACCAAAACCTGCCGCACAGATTACACCCACACAAGCCCCACCCAAACAAGCCACGGCTCCTCAAAAGAGCTCACAATCAACAACGGTGCTGAAGCAGCTCAACGGGAAAGAGATTATTACTACTTATAGTACTTTTACACCCGATAAAGCAAATGGTGCAACGGATCAGGTAATCATCATGGGCACCGCGCGCGCTGATTCAGCGCTTGCACAACGAAGTTTATCTTTACGCGGGGTAAGGCAGTTAGCAGCCTCTCCTGCTCAGGCAGAAAGAAAAGAGCCAACCTTCAGAGTAGTACAGTCCGATACCATTTTCTTTAACCGCCTTCAGGGCAGGCAAATTCCTTTAACATCAACCAAACTGGACAGCCTGCTCAGCAACGGAAAAAACAATCGCTTAAAGATCAACAACAGGCTTATTCAGTTTTCTTTTGATACACTGCGCCACATGGCCACCAAGCTGGACAGCTTAAAGCATATCGAATTCTTTGAGCGTATTAAAGCAGACGACATTGCTTCTATACGCGTATCCGCAGACAGTATTTTAATTTATCAGAAAGGCCTTGTACCTCCTGTTTATGTGCATGGTAAAAGAAACACACCCGGTGCCGGCGTTACTTTCTGGCAGGGAGCTACGGCACCACGCCCTGAACCATCTATAAAAAAGGCAACAGCAACGCCTGTGCTTATAACTAAGCCAGCCTCAGAACTGAAAAATCCAACGCTGGCAAACCTGAAGAAAAACGTAGCCAGTATCGAAAGAGTTGATATTAAGAAAGACAAGCTTCTTGATGTAGCTCAAAAGATGGTGGTGGAATATGTGGTAAAAGATGTTCCACTGGAAAAGCGCTTAAACCTTACTGAACTGCCTGGTATTTTAAAAACTGAACTACAGAACAAGGGCATTACCCTGGACTTTGGCTATTGGATAGTTTCAAACAACCAGGATACGGTTGCTGTAAAACATGTGGAGCGCCTGGCCAAATCCGATCTTACGCATAGCTACAGCGCCAGCTTATTTCCGAATGACATATTTGACAAGTCAGACGCTTTAGGTATATATTTTCCACAGAGTAAAACTTATGCCCTCCGCTCGCTGTGGGGTATGATGGCGCTTTCCTGCCTGTTCACACTTGTAATTATTGCCACCTTTGGCACTACCATTCATATTATTTACAAGCAGAAGAAGCTTTCTGATATGAAGAACGACTTTATCAATAACATGACACATGAGTTTAAAACTCCTATAGCCACCATTTCACTTGCCACTGATTCGATAACCAATCCAAAGGTTTATGAGAAACCGGAAAGGATAAAGTACTATACCAACATTATCCGGGAAGAGAACAAGCGCATGAATGCACAGGTAGAGAATGTACTGCAGATTGCGTTGCTCGAAAAAAACGAGTTTAAAATGAATTTGCAGCAAGTTGATGTTCATACCCTCATTATAAGAGCTATTGAAAGCATTAACTTACAGATAGAGCAGCGGCTTGGGCATATTTCGATGCAACTGAACGCCCTGGAACACGAGCTACGTTCGGATGAGGTGCATTTATATAATGTGATCTGCAACCTGATCGACAATGCTAACAAATACTCTCCCGGCAGTCCTGAAATAAATCTGAGTACGCAGAACATTAATGGCGGCATTCTGATTGCAGTAGAGGACAAGGGCATTGGTATGACGAAAGATACACAGCAGCGTGTATTCGATAAATTTTATAGGGTACCTACAGGCAACCTGCACAATGTAAAGGGCTTTGGCTTAGGCCTTAGCTATGTAAAAGCTATTGTGCAGGCGCACCACGGCGACATTAAACTTAAGAGCGAACCAGGCAGAGGCAGCAGGTTTGAAATTTATTTACCGTTGAGCTAACCAGGCAACTGCCTTAAATTCCTTTACTTAGTCTACACCTCATCATACCTATAAAACCTATGGCTGAAATTATCCAAAAAATTCTGCTGGCCGAAGACGATCCGAACTTCGGAATTGTGCTGCGAGATTACCTGGAGCTACACGACTATGATGTTACGCTCTGCAAAGACGGTTGCCAGGGAATTACAGCATTTCGTAAAGCCGACTATGATCTGTGCATCCTGGATGTGATGATGCCCGAAAAAGACGGTTTTACACTCGGCAGAGAAATAAAGAAGCTCAACCCTGCTGTGCCCCTGATCTTCCTGACTGCCAAAACCATGAAAGAGGATATGCTGGAAGGTTTTAAGATCGGGGCTGACGATTATATAACCAAACCCTTTGATTCTGAAGTACTGCTCTACAAAATTAAAGCTGTACTTAACCGCAAAACAGGAACACCAGCCGTTAGAACAGAACAATCGGAGTATAGAATCGGGAAGTATGCATTTCAGCCTAAACTACGCTTACTCTTTTTTAAAGGGCAGGAACAGAAGCTTTCGCCTAAAGAATCTGAACTACTGGCTATGCTTTGCCAGCATATAAACGATGTATTGCCACGGGAAACAGCCTTACAGCGCATCTGGCATGAAGACAGCTACTTTACCGCCCGCAGCATGGATGTATATATTGCCAAACTTCGGAAATATTTAAAAGAGGATGCTTCTGTAGAGATTGTAAACCTGCACGGGCAAGGCTACCGACTGTGCGTCCAGAGTGGCATTATGCTGTAAATTAAAAACCCGGCCACTGCCAGGGCAGCAACCGGGTTTTATCACTAAAACACTTAACTATCTACATCAGCTTAGAATGTGAATCCAACTGATGCCTTAACAACACGATTATAGGTATTGAAGTTTCCATTCTGATCTACAGTACTCATACCATGGTCGTAACCAACACTTAAATTAAGACCATTTGTAAACTGGTAGCCTGCACCACCTGTTAAGGCGGTATCAAATTCGCGGAAACCGCTTTTCATATCCCACTCACGGTTCAACGCGTTAAAACCAAGAGCACCTGCCTGTACTTTTACTTTATTGGATACCAGGTAAGAGAACTGCGGGCCTCCAAACAGATACAGCCCATCGGCCACATATAATTTAGCTAGCACCGGTAAATCGATATACTCAGCTTTATTGGTTATATTAACTCTCGCATTTAAAAAGTCAACCTGCTCTATAGGCAACGTACCTGTAATACGCGTTCCTTTCTGAGAGTACAGTAAGCCCGGTTCAATTTCAAATCCTGGTAATACAGGTATTGTTACATATCCACCCACATGAAAGCCTTCGCGCATGCTGCGGCTCACGGCTCCGTCAGATAATTCTATCAGATCTGTAACACTTGTCATTGTTTCTCCTTGCCAGTCGGCTAAGTTAACACCTGCTCTAATCCCAAAGCGAACTGGCTGGTCCTGTGCATTCACTTTAGTTGCTGCAATCCCTAGCACCACCGCTATAAGTAAAAATATCTTTTTCATGACTTCCTCCATTTAACTTGTTCAATTTAAGCCGCGCCGCTTACATAGAGTTATGTAAAAACCGTGCCAAGAAATTTAAATCAGTGGAAATAGCTGTATACACATCATTGTATATTGCTGAAGAAGAAGCGCTTATTTTTTAGCAACCTATATTCTGCATGTTGCAACAGTTCCTGATCAATAAAAACTTTAACATTATGATTCTGCTCCCTTACCTTTGCAACTATAGCAGTTCTGGGCTGCTATAGCAGTTTTGAAAATTAAAGTATGAACGAAAAAGTACAGGTTCGCCTGAATACATTAGCAGTACACCGGGTAGGAAATAAATCGAAAGAAGAAGGCGTTGTGATAGCAAAAGATCTGGTAGACCTGCGCGATGAGCAGCTTAGCCAGCTACTCTTAGGCTACTTCTTATCTCCTTTCAAACAAGAAGAATACTTCCGCTTTACGCACACCTCTGATCTGGCTTTAAATGAGTTGTTTGCATATGCCACGCTCATGTTTAACGAACCGGAAAAATTTTATGCCTATACTGTACATATTCTCAACCACCTGTATGAGCAGTCTGACCATCCGAAGGTAAAAAGCGGAGAGCTATACGTAGCTTACTTTTCAGGCTGCTTAATGGAAGAAGACTATGTGGATGCCATTGGCATTTTCAAATCAGAAAACAAAGATAACTTCCTCTCTTTTGAAGAAGCTGGCGGCGACCTGAGCATGAGCTACCATGCAGGCATCAACCTGAAAAGCGTAGACAAAGGCTGCCTGATATTTAATACCGAAGCAGAAGATGGGTACCGTGTAAAACTGGTAGATGCGAACAGCACCGATGCCCTTTTCTGGAAAGAGGATTTTTTGGGCGTTGCTGAAATTAAAGACACCAACTTTAATACAAAAACGTACTTAAACCTTTGCAAAGACTTTTCAGAAGAAGTATTTGCAAAAAGTGAAAGTAAAAAAGAACAAATAGATTTTATCAGCCGCTCCGTAGATTACTTCTCCAAGAACGATAACTTCAATTTGGAAGAATTTACCAGCAGCGTGATCGATGAGCCTGAGTCGGCAGAAAGATTCAAGAACTATAGCCAGGCTTTTGCTGAGGAAAGAGACATTGAAGGTTTCCAGGATTTTGCCATCAACAAAAATACGGTGCGTAATATGAAACGGAAGTTCAGAAATTTTATAAAGCTGGACACACAGATAGAAATTAAGTTTAGCGGCTACAATCCGGAGCAAAGTGAGCAGTATGTAGAGCGTGGGTTCGACGAAGAACGAGGCATGCACTTTTACAAAGTCTTTTTCCATAGCGAATCGTAACCCAATAAAGTTTGATCTAAAAAACAACACCCGCACTTATGCAGCTAAGCTAGCTTAGTGCTGTTATTTAGGAACAGAATTTGCAGTAGGAGTGAAAACAAGAATAAGCTTATGAAACAGTTAACGTTTGCTATACTTTTTACCGTTATAGCCTTTGCCTCGTATGCACAAGGCCCCAACACACAGGCAACCCAAACGACCTCTAAATCTCTGGAGCAACGGGCCGAAGAACTAACAGCCGGCATGGCAAAGAACCTTCGTTTAACTGCTGCCCAGGTTAAAAAGGTGCAGTCTATTAACCTGCTGAGCATGCAGCAGGTGGAAGATGCCAGACTAAAGTATAAAACAGATCCCAAGCAGTTTGCACAACAGATGGATGTGATCAGCCAGACAAGGCTTTCACAAATCAAAGATGTGCTTACTCCACAGCAGTTTGCACAGTACCAGCAAAGGCGGGAAGAGAAAATGGGTGTACCTAAAGAAGCACAGAGTAATCCGTCCAGAAGTACCCAGGAGCAGAGCTATCAGAACCAATACTAATTGGCAAAACAACAGACATGCAAATCAAGAAGAAAGTAAAAATGAATCTGGCTCCTGCCGCTTCACGCTTCGAGGCCCTGAACGATTTCGTAAAAGCTGCTGAAAAAGAGAATTGGTCTGAAGCAGAAATTCAAACCGTGATAGATGAAGTAGTGGAGGCCAGTGACAATAAAGAAGGGCTGGAGGTTTTAAGATACTACAGCACCTGAGCTAACCAAACCTTATACCTGATGCAGGATTATAACAAAAGCGGCTACCTTTCCTCTGGAGGCAGCCGCTTTTGTTATGCCTCTCCCTGAAGCTGGGGTTCTAAGCCAAGCTCTTCCTGGTGCTGTTGCAACACCTGTATAATAAAGGCGATATGCTCTTTCAGCTCCACCCCGAAAAGTTCAGCTCCCAGGCGTACTTCATCACGATCAACGGATGCGGCAAAACTTTTTTGCTTCAGTTTCTTCTGAACAGAATTAGCTTCCAGTCCGCTCAGCCTGGCTGGCCTTACCTGGGCACAGGCTACTATAAAGCCTGTTATCTCATCACAGGCTATCAGCGCCTTATCCAACGAGGTATCGTAAGATACGCCCCATTTTGTATAGTGCGCCGATATGGCATGGGCCATTTCCGTTTCGCCTCTTTCCTCGAGCAACCCTACAATAACTTTCGGATGCTGTTCCGGATAGGCCTGGTAATCGGCATCATGTAAAAGGCCGGTTATTCCCCATTTTTGTGAATCCTCTCCTAACTTTTCTGCATAGGCTTTCATAACCAGCTCAACAGTACGAGCGTGGCGCAGAAGACTTTCACTTGTTGTCATTTGCTGAAGCAAAGCTTGTGCTTCTTCTCTGGTTATAGACATCATCATACCTTTAATCTTCAAATTAATGGATTATCTACACCAATGGCAAAACGGAGAGGTATTTTAAGTTAGAGATGAAGGGGAAATGAGAGAGGCTGTTGAGGCTGCTAATCAAGCTTAGCTACTTTCACTTCATTCCAGAAGCCCATCACCCCATCCTGACGGCCAACTAAAATGTCAATTCTGTTTTTAATTCTTCTGTGCATGGTATCTCTTACGATATACAGTCCATCAAGTTCATCTGAAATACCTGTTACCCACAGAGAATCACCGTATTCTATATCGCCACCCCAGCGGCTATGCAAATCTCTCGAGACTGCTATCCAACGGTGTTTGCCGGGGTTCTTTTTATTGATTCTGGATCCGTCTGCCGTAGTGAAGGGATCTCCCTGCGTCTGGCCTACTTCCGGGTAGTAAACTGAAGCAGAAACTGTAAAAGTGGCAGGGGCTTTATCAACAGGGGGTTCTTCAACATCATTAGGGGGCCATTCTAGTTCAATATTTTCTGCTTTAGGTTCAGAAGGTTCTGCTTGAAATGCTGAAATCTCATCAGCAAAGGCCACAAAAATGGAAAATGCAGTCGCTAGTAATTTATACTTTAACATAGGCAATCCGTTTAGTGGAACATCATTTTTAAAACAATAAACCGCTTAAACGGAACTTAATTGAAAGAGTTATACTATGTTACTCCTCTAGCATATAAATCAAATATTTTAATACAAACAGATGCAATAAGTATTCTGCAAAATATTATTTAAAAATTCAAAATAAATCTTTAACTATATAGGTAAACAGGTGGCTGCGGCTGGTTACTAGAATTATTGCAGCTCTTTTTGTTAAATCTCATTACAAGTATTTGATTATCAAATATTTGAAATTAAAGCACAATTCTTTTTTCAGCTCTTGTTCCAGGCAGGAATTACTTATATATAGGCTTGTTTACTCAAAATGCACAGGAGGCTATATAACTGGTTGTGCATATGAGGTTATTTTTCTTAAAATATTTTTTCAGGGAGCCTTATTTCAGGCAAAATGTGCTGTTAAGATTTTGCTAAAACGGGTTGGATTTTTTTCACCTGCTCTGCTTAGAAACGGACATATAAACAGCATTTCTTAGTCCTTCTTCCGAACGTATTTGTCGTACAGCACATAGCCAATAAACCCAGCCAGGCTAACAGCCGAAACCCAAATTAAACCTGATTTTAAACGGTCGTTATTCTCTCCCAGCCAGGCAAGTAACACCGTAAGCGGTATAATGCCGCCCAGTGTGGCACTTATAAACTTGATGTATCCCATACCCGCCAGACCTGCCACAAAACTTACAGCGTCATTCGAAAGGAAAGGGGAAATCCTGGCAATAACTACCGCCCATATGCCATACTCTTCCACAAAGCCTTCTACTTTTTTCTCTGCTTTACTGCCAATTAACCTGCTCACCCCCGCTTCTCCTAAACCATGACCGATCAGGTAAGCAATGGTAGAAGCCACCAGTACAGCTACGATAGCAATTAGCGAACCCCATATTGGCCCATAGGCAAGAATGGCAACCAGCATCAATAATACGACATTTACTACCAGCAGAAACATTTGCGCCACCATAGCTAATATAATAAAGAAAGGCCCCCAAAAACCAAACTGATTTACCCATTCCGAGATCCGTTCTTCTTCGCCGCTGGTCATTACCTGCCATCCCTCCCTTATGGTTTCCTGAAAAGCCGGTATAAAAAAATAAGACGCTACTAAGCCAACAAGAATGAGTCCCGTTAAGACTAATGGCCATTTGCTCTGCTTGGTTTCTCCTTTATTTTCTGTCATAAGGTATCGTAACAATATGTACTTATGACGCAGGAGGAGAAGCAGGGGTTATGATATTCGTCGTGGTATTTTCTTCCGGGCCGGCAGAACCGGCATATATAACTTTCGGCTTTTCAGATGAAGAGGTAATGGTATAAATAATGTGTATATTGTTGTATGCTGCACCAAGAGTACTGCTCAGGTGCGGATGGTTCAGGTTTAGTTTGCTGGCCGGTTCATCAGGCTCACCTGCCGGTGTAGTCTTTTGCCGGCTATCGGTTGCCAGAGAAGCCACCAGTCCTGCTATCATTCCGCCTATATGCCCTTCCCAGGAGATGCGCTCTTCGTTCGGGAACAGGCCATAGAACAGCCCGCCGTATAAGAACAGCACCGCCAGCGATACAGCCCATGATCCTCTGTCGCGCCGGATCAGGCCATTAAATAAAAGAAAACCGGCCAACCCGTATACCACTCCACTTGCACCTATATGATAGGCCTGCCTGCCAATAAACCAGGTGAGCACACCGCTTAGCACATACACCAGCAAAAATACCTGCCCGGCTGTTTTTCTGTACTGAAACAGAATAAAGCCTGAGAGTAATACCAACGGAAAAGCATTTGATAGCAAGTGCGTCAGACCGCTATGTACCAGTGGCCCCGTCACGATGCCTATCAGTCCAAAAAAGTGGCGTGGTAATACACCTAACCATACCAGGTCAGCATCAGTGAGATAAGTAAGAAAGCTGATCAGGCAAAGAAGCAGAACAAACAATGTTCCTGGTAAAAAACTATAAGCAAAACGAGAATTCTCTTCCTTCATTATTATTCTGGTGCATGCAGATCTCTACTAAAACAATACCTGCCGTTTAAAATTTCGTACGTTACATTTCCTCCGGCGCAGCTTTGCTGATGTAAAGCTGCGGGCAGCAAAGAGGCACAACAAATTAATTTAAAGCAAGTATTACATGTGGCATTCAGCTTCTACAATACAAATGGACCACTGGCACCTCCTTCTGAACAGGCAATATACATTATTATTAAAGGCAGGTTTTATTTTACTGGCGTCTAGTTTATTTTCGTGTAACGGGGCCGATAACAAACAAGCACCAACAGCTACGGCCGGTCAGCAGCAGCAATATATTCCACCAGAAGAAACGTATGCCACCCATCCTCCGGCCAATGTCATAGAGGCACTGGAGAGCCCTTCCCGCTGGGTAGATTCTGTATTCAAAACACTAACGCCGGACGAACGAATTGCACAGCTTATCATCATCGAAGCGTTTTCTGATAAAGGCCCTGGCTACGAAGCCGATGTGATGCGCCTCATTAAAGAGTATAAGGTTGGCGGCATTATTTTTTTCCAGGGGGGCCCTGTCAGGCAGGCAAAGCTTACCAACAGGTTTCAGGCTGCCTCAAAAGTGCCTTTACTTATTTCGATGGATGCAGAAACCGGTGTGGGCATGCGCCTCGACAGCACTGTACAGTACCCTTTCCAGATGCAGTTAGGTGCCCTGGAAGACAATGGCCTTATCTATAAAATGGGTGCCGAAGTGGCTTCTGAATTTAAGCGGCTGGGCATGCATGTTAATTTTGCTCCTGTTGCTGACATCAATAATAATCCGCTTAACCCCATTATCAGCTACCGGTCTTTTGGAGAAGACAGATTGGCTGTGACTGCCAAAAGCTTGGCTTACATGCAGGGTATGCAGGATAACGGCATCATTGCCACCGCCAAGCATTTTCCGGGGCACGGAGATACAGATATTGACTCGCATTACGACCTCCCTATTATTCCGCATAGCAGGGAGCGGCTGGATTCGCTGGAGCTCTATCCTTTCAGAGAGCTTATAAAGCAAGGCATAGGAGGTATGATGGTGGCACACATGCACATTACACAACTCGACTCTACCAGTAACCTTCCCTCTACCCTTTCCAAACCTATTGTATCGGGGCTTCTGAAACAGGAATTAGGGTACAAAGGGCTTATTTTCACAGATGCCATGGTCATGAAGGGTGTAACCAAGTACTTTCCGCCCGGCGAGGCTGAGGCCCGTGCCCTGCAGGCTGGCAACGATATACTCGAACGCCTGAACAGTGTGCCCCGTGCTATCAGAGAAATAAAGCAAGCCATTGCCAGAGGTGAGCTAACGCAGTCCGAAATAGACAGGCGCTGCAAACGTATGCTGGCTGCCAAGCAATGGGTAGGCCTGGATAAGTATAAGCCTATCGACCTCAACAACCTTTACGAGGACCTGAACCCACCTGTGGCTGACAGTACCAACAGAGCGCTGGCAGAGGCATCGCTAACGCTGTTGCGCAATGCTAAAAACAGTATTCCGGTTAAACAACGCAGAAACACCAGGATTGCCACTGTTTCGTTTGGCGCTGTGCGCCCAACCGCTTTCCAGCGCTTTTTCAAGAGGCAGTATACCACTACAGATTTTATCATTTCTCGGAAAGCGAATGCGAAGGAAGTCCAGAAACTCCGGCAACAACTCCGCAATTTTGACCTGGTAGTTGTCGCGTTATATGGCCCAAGTACCAGACCCAGCAATAACCTGGGATACTCAAAAGAAGCTGCGGCGCTGGTTACAGAACTGGCGGCAGGCAATAAAGCCCTGATTACGTTATTTGACAACGCCTATGCACTCAACCAATTTGCTGGCATCGAGCAAAGCCGGGTGTTACTGGTAGCATACCAGGCTCACTTTCACGCCCAGGAAGCAGCCGCCAAATTGTTGGCCGGAGACATACCCGCCAGGGGGAAGTTGCCGGTAACTGTTA
This sequence comes from Pontibacter sp. SGAir0037, assembly GCF_005491705.1. Classification (NCBI taxonomy): domain Bacteria; kingdom Pseudomonadati; phylum Bacteroidota; class Cytophagia; order Cytophagales; family Hymenobacteraceae; genus Pontibacter; species Pontibacter sp. SGAir0037. The sequence goes on from NZ_CP028092.1 coordinate 2,864,603, forward strand.
ATTCTAACTTCTTGTTAGGCGACGGCATCAACAAAGATAAACCACTGATTGACCTGCTTAGTATCTTGTAAGCCTGCAATACGTAAGGAAAAGATTGATAAATAACAGAAACACTATGCTACCCACTATATACAATGTACTTAAATCAGCAGCCATATTAGCTGTTGTCTGCTGTATGATAAGCTGTGATGGAAACCCGGCTTCTGAGAACCGGGAAATAACAGTAGACCCTCACTCAGATGAAGATACCGTATCGGTGATGAAGACCGGAAAAACTGCACAGGACAGGCTGGAAGAGCTTCGTGCCTGGATGAACGAAAAAACCGACCGTGCAGACACAGCCATTCGGGCTGACTGGCCAGAGGTAAGGGAAAAGCTGCGCGAACGTAATGCACAGATCGAACAAGGCTTCGACAGCCTGACCACCGAATCGAAAGAAGAGTATAAGCGCCTGAAAGACCGCTACAGCCAATGGGAAGAAAGGCAGGAGCGCCGCCAGCAAACACCCCTTGACCCACAGAAAGTAAACCAGTGGGAAGAGCAGTTGCTCCGGGAATATGCTGCTCCGGGGTCCATTACTACTCAGAATGTGCGGGAAGCTTATTTAACTTTTATTGGCGCAGTCCGGACAAAGCGCCAGAACTGGTCGGATAGCGACTGGGATTATGTAGACCATGTGTACAGCCAGCTAAACCAGCGCAGGCGGCAGCTCGAAGGTAACATTTCCAGCGGTGATAAACTTAAAATCCGCTCGTTGCAGGCAGAGTACCTGACATTAGAAGGCACGGCAGATGCCCGCAGCCTGATGCGTGATATGCGCAACTAGAACCGGCAACTGTAAAAGTGCCTGCGATTGTTATAGCGCAGGCACTTTTATTTTATCTGTTTTTTAACTGCAGCCACTGCTGCGCAATAATAGTTTTGGCATCTTCTGTTACCAGTTCCTGTAGCTCTTTCGGACTAAAGGTGATAATCTCGATTTGCTCGTTTTCCTCATCCTTCCCTCCTCCGCTGCTATGCTGATGCGAAACCTCTGCATAATACAGGAGCACTCTTTCGGTAATGCCCCCGGGTGAAGAGTAAAAGGAACAGATGTATTCCAGTTTATCGATAGCAAACCCGATTTCTTCTTCCACTTCGCGCCGGATACTTTTCTCAGGATCTTCTCCCTCATCCACCATGCCGGCCACTATCTCTATCAGATCAGATTCGGGGCCAACCCTATATTGCTTCGTCAGGATGTACTTACCCTCCCCTGTATGATAGACCAAGGCGGCTACCGCTTCTCCTCTAATAAACTGTTCCCGCACAAAGCTTTGCCCATCCTGCTCCACAGTTAATTTGTCGATTTTAAAAAAGCCATCGTAAGCTCTTTCACGTTTTTTTATCTGCATATTCTACATAAATTTCTCATAAGGCAGGTTATGCCATTGCAGCTGTACTACCAGCGGCTCCATCTGCATACCCAAAATTAACATGAAATTGTGTTATTCAATTTCCGGTTTCTTACTCGTTGTTTTTCTGTGCTGCTTTTTGCGTACGCGAGGTTAAACCAGACATAGATAAGGCCGACTCGCTCTGAGACCCTTTCACCCTGTTTTTACCAATGCCACCCTCTCCCGGTAGCACCTTGTTTACGAGCGAAAGTAGATCTGTTGTAACTGAGGGAGAAATGCCATGCAGCAGGGCTGCAGCTTTGGCAGGCAGTGTAGTAGTTACTTGAGCATCGCCATGGCGCAGCGCATTTAAAATAGTGCGTGCCGTTTGCTCTGCACTGTTAGATGTAAGCGGGCTTGAGTCCAGTATCTTAAACAAGGCATATTCTTTCTTGTGCTGGCCTTTTACAAAAGCCTGTCCAGTGCTACCTGTACGCATCAGTCCGGGAGTGGCTGTAGTAACCAAAATGTTGTACTGTTTCAACTCCGCTCTAAAGCCTTCTGATAACCCTACCAAAGCGAACTTACTTGCATTGTATGGGAGCAGGTGCGGTACACTAACCTTACCTCCGATAGAGGAAACATTTAAAATACGGCCGCCACGCTTCTTCATGCCGGGTAGTACAGCAAGCGTTGTATACACAGGTCCCCAGAAATGCACATCCATTGCTTCTTTAAAATCTTCCACGGTAACCTCTGCCACCGGACCAGCATGAATCATCCCGGCATTATTGATCAGCACATCAATAGGGCCAAACTCTTTTTCTACTTTCTCAATCATGCCCTTTACCTGCTCTTCTATAGAAACATCACAGGTTTCTATTATCACATCGGCACCGTTTCCGGCCAATTCCAGCCGGGCATTTTCGAGTTGTGCCCTGGTGCGGGAACATAGCACCAGCCTTGCACCCTCGGCAGCCAGCAGCCTTGCCATAACTAGGCCAAAACCTCTGGCACCTCCTGTTATCAGTACAACTTTCCCTTTAAAGCTGTAGGCTTTGGCTTTTCTTGAAATGGCCCTGGCAGCCAGCAAAGCTCCTGCTCCTGCAGCCAGCCACCATAAATTTCTTTTGTCTGTAGATCTCATCTGTTATCCTGTTCTTTATGCATTACAGGCCCTTACATACAAAAGCCTGCCTTATTGCATTACAATACGGCAGGCAGTAGCAGTAGTTGAACTTAAAAATAACAGCTTCTTTATCTCTTTTTTGAGAAGATATCGTTGATCTTGCTGGGCGTATACATTACCCTGATCGCAGCAATAGCAAAATGATCTGATTTCCCTCCAGCCATAATGCGAGGTCCTATATTGTCCAGGTAATCAGATGTGGTATAGTGGTACATCAACTCAGGCGCCACACTTATATAATCAGAAAATCTGAACCGAAGCCCGCCTCCAAAGGGTACTACACCCGCAATGGCAGGATACTTCCGCTCAGGATCATAGGTCATTCCGGATTCGTTCAGGCTACTACTTTCACTCGGGTATGAAGTGGCTGTATAGTATATAAAGCCTCCACCTACTTTTACATAAGGTACAACAAAGCGCTTTCTGGAAGATCTGTAATTGCCGGAGCCGCTATAGCTATCCAGCAAATTAATAATAACAGAACCAGACACTTCAATTACTTCGCTCTGAAAAGCAACATTCAGTTCAGGCACTTTCTCCTTCGCGCCCAGGCGCAGGTAATTTGCCTCTACATTTATTCCCCAGGTGCTCGTCATTTTATACAAAGCTCCCAGGCTCACATAAGGCCCAATATTGTTGCATGGCAAGCTGCCGCATATATCACTTTTTACCCCTGTCGCCCCTACTCCGGCATATAGCACCAGCCCTTGCTCAGGTATATTGCTTCGGCCAACTTTCCGCAGGAAACTCGACTGCGCAGCAACAGGTAATACAGTAAATAATTGGAAAACCAGAAGGAAAACAAAGCATTTCCTGCCCATAATATCAATAGATTATAAAGTAAAAGGTAGTACCTGAAGCTCCTGACAGAAGCAATTACACTTTACATAACGAAGAAAGAGACATACACATACTGGTGCAGCTTTCAGGCCAGACAAAGATGTAGCACCTTTGTCTTCTACAGATAGTACGGCTTATATAAAAAAAAGATAATATACTTATCCCTGAAAAGATAGCAGGATGAGAATACCCACAGCTCCAGAACGTAAACAAATAAAGCTATCGTACAGCCTTCAGTACAATAGCTTTAATGTTTTATACCAGGTATTTAATAGAGTATCGGGAATAAAGTAAAAGCTACTGCTTCCGTTTATCCAGTTCGGCATCTGCCAGCTTAATAAAATCGATAACCAGGGCAGCAGCATCCGGATAAAAAGCTGCATTTACATTGCTGAATTCATCGGTTGCCTTATGGTAATGCGGATGATCTTCCACACCGAAATAAACATACGGAATCTGGCGCTTATGAAACTGGTAGTGGTCTGACTGGTTGGTCCAGTCGTCGTGCCCCTGCTCAGGCTTATCGTGTCCCAGCACCAGCTTTGCCTTGGCTCTCGGTGCAACTTTATCCAGGAGAGGTTTCAGGAAAGGGTAATGATGCGTGCCACTGGCATAAAGCTCGCCCTTGCTGTTAATGCTGAGCATGTCCATGTTTACATTCAGCAGTATATGCTGAAGCGGCACCGGAGCACTTTCAAGAAAAGCATTTGCGCCCTGCAGGCCAAGTTCTTCTCCATCGAAAGCTGCAAAAATGAGTGTGTGCCGGGGCTTGTGCTGCCTAAAATAAGTTGCCGCAGCCAGTAAAGCCCCCACACCAGAGGCATTATCGTCGGCCCCGTTAAATACCTCTCCCTTGTTAGTGCCAATATGGTCGTAATGTGCCGAGATCACAATTACATTATCTGATTTGCCGGGAATATAGCCGATCAGGTTAGTGGCCTTATCTACTACCACCCGCTTTGAATCAATTTTAAAAGGCTGCTCATAAGTGCCCTTAAACTCCTTCAGGCCAATCTCTTTAAATCTGGAAACAATGTAAGCCTGCGCCATACGGTTACCCTCAGTGCCACTACGCCTGCCCGCCATCGAGTCGGCAGCAAGCACCTTCACATCCTGTAATAATTGCTGTGGCTTCAGTACCGCCTTTTGTGCGAGTCCTGCAAAGGGTATAGCCAGAAATAATAAAACAAACAGCTTTTTGCTCATAAGGTAAAAGAGTTTTAGTATCGGGTTAGTTGACAGGTATAGGTTGCGAAGAATTGCTAAACCAGCAGAAAACGGAGCTAAAGGCTTTTTACAGGTAACAATACTTTATTTTATATGGCTTCCAAATTAGATATTTTAGCCTAATCTACCTAAAAGAATTTGCAAGGGTATCTCAACAAAAAAGCCAGGTAAAACCTGGCTTTTCTTATTTGTTAATGCTGATAAAACGAGGCAACTCAAAAGGCCCTACCGAAGTTTGAATGGTAGGCTTGATCTGTAGCGATATAGCTGGCCTGTTTTCTTTATTTTCCTGCGAAAGCAAAGTAGCCAGCTGAATAATCCTGTTAAAGTCTACCCGACCGTTTTCCTGGGCAAACACAATGGGAGTAGTTACAGCAAGCGTATTCAGCCCATCGTGCAGTTCTACCGGCTCATTAATCAGGCCGCTTAAAGTATGCTGTCCGTCTACTAGTAGCTGCCACTTCAATTGTGTAACTGTCATGGTACGATCTTTACTTCCTTCGCCAAGCTCTACATTTAAGCCGATCTTAGAAAAGGCTGATAACTTATTTTCGGAGATGGCAGAAAACAGTACAGCGGCATCCCCGAAAGAAAAGTCTTCTGCCCGCTTTTTATTCAGCAGGTTAATTCCGTTCAGGCGCATTTCGTCTATGCCACTTAAACTATAGGTTGCATCTCTGAAGGCATCAACATCATTCTTGGTACTACAGGCTGCACTAAACAGGACCAGGAGCAACAAAAGCGGGTATATAAAAATCTTTTTATTCATCATTTTTTGTAAACAAAACAGGCTGGAAAAAATTTCCTCCTTTATACAGGAATCAAAGATAAGCACTTTCTACTAACTGCAAGCGAGTGCCTGCCTTTGCAGATGGAACCAGGCAGCATATTAGCTTAAATAGCCAACCCGCTGCCCGTTTTTATTAATAAGCACTCCTTTATCTGTTATGAAAAGAGCGTTCAGGTAATCACTCTCAAAATAAAAAGGCACCTCCCGGCTATTGGTGCGCGCCAGCTTGCCAATTACTTTCAGCCCGTCTTTGGTTACATGTACCAGGTGCATGCGTGTTGTCAGGAAGAACTGCTCGTTTGGCGCTGCCGAAAAGTTAACTTTTCGCAAAATATACTTGCTGTCCAATACCTGGCGGCTATCGGTGCGCTGTGTCTGCACTGCTACCGGCTCCGACACCTCCGGCTTTGCAGCCCTGGAAGCTACCTGTGAAGGGCGAAGGGCATTACCTGTCTGGCCGGCACTGGCTACAATCTGCTCATCGGCACTGCTCCAGCCTTTGCTGATAGCCGCTAAACGGTAGCTGCGGCCCGGGTGTGTACTGGAGGTTCTTTCTTCTGACAAGAGTTTAATGGCTGCCTGTGCATCTTCTAAGCTCGCCCCCATTTTTCGCAGCACAAAACCAGAGAACTCATCAGCCTCGAGTTCGTCGGCCGGATTACTGCCCGTACGTGATAAAGTATGGCCATTTAAATGATGCCCAATTTCATGCGCCAGTATACTTACACCTGCCCAGTCGGTTCTGACGGCATTGTTTATCGAATTCAGGAACTGCTCGTTGTAGAGTATATAACGTTTGCCGTTATATACTACCGCAGCTGCATTCTCTATGTTTGCTGCCCTTAGCTCGAACCTTGGTTTTAGGCCAACTACTTCAATAATTTCATCTATGATATCTCGTGGTGCGGGTCTTATAGCCTCGTATGCGTCGGCCGTTGTTGCTACAGGTAACGCAGATGCTAAAAGAGGAGCAACTACAAGCGCCACCATAAATGCCAGTTTCTTCATGTATGTCATATTTGCTTTCCCTGTTTTTATAAATGTCCGTCATCTTTCTAAACGAAAAATGCTTTACCGGATGTATGAAACTATATGCAAGTATTTTGCCAAAAATACCTGCGGGGTAAAAAGCCGGTACGAACAACACAGAATCTTTTATACCTGCAATTCTATCGTTAGCAGCACATTAACGGCAACTGCGGATTCCGCTACCACGTTATTCTTTTGAATTAAACGTACTATTAAGATGCCACAGTCAGAACCAAGCAAAGAAAACCAGCGACGAACCTTTCTGCTGAAGGCAGGATATGGCGCTGTAGCAGCAGGCATAGCCAGCCTTGTTCCATCTATAACAGGCTCTGAAGCCAGGGCACAAAATCAATCATCAGGTATGATAGCACCAGAGAAAAAAGTAGGGTGGGCCATTGTTGGCCTCGGCAAATTTGCGACGCAGCAACTAATGCCTTCTTTTTCACAATGTAAAAAGTCTAAATTGGTAGCCTTGGTGAGTGGCGATGCCGAAAAAGCAAAGAAATACGCTACAGAATATGGCATAGCTGAAAAGAACACCTATAACTACCAGAATTATGACAATCTTCGTAATAACCCTGAGGTAGATGTTATTTACATCGTACTGCCCAACAGCATGCACGCCGAATACACTGTGCGTGGGGCACAGGCGGGGAAGCACATTATGTGCGAAAAGCCAATGGCCACCTCTGTGGAAGACTGTGAGAAGATGATAGATGCCTGCAAAAAGGCGAACAAGAAGCTTATGATTGCCTATCGCGCCCAATACGAACCCTATAACCTGAAAGCTATAGAAATGGCCAGAGAGGGAAAACTGGGAAAACTACGCCTGATCACCTCCGAACATGGCCGCCACCTGAAGCCGGAGGAGCCTAGCGATAAGTGGCGTGCCCAGAAAAAAATGGCTGGCGGTGGTTCGCTGATGGATATTGGCATTTACAGCCTCCAGGCAGCCCGCTATATAACAGGCGAAGAACCTGAAGAGGTAATGGCAATGATCTACTCCGATCCGAAAGACCCCAGGTTTAAAGAAGTAGAAGACCGGGTGAATTTTATGCTCCGTTTCCCAAGTGGCGTACAGGCGAATTTATCCTCCGGCTACAGCTACCACGAAACCAAGCGCTTTTCTGTTTTTGGTACCGATGCCCGCCTCGACCTGGACCCGGCAACTGATTATTATGAACATAATATGCATGTTGCTACAAAAGATGCAGAAGAGCAGCGCAAGATAAAAGAGGACAACCAGTTCTCCCTGGAGATAGACCACATGTCTGAATGTATCCTGGAAAACAAACAGCCTAAAACACCCGGCGAAGAAGGCCTGCGCGACATCAGGCTGATGATGGCTATTTACGAATCGGCCAGAAAAGGTGCGCCGGTAAAAGTATGATGGCAGGCAATGCCGGCATAAGTTAGATTTATCTTTATTTTCGCAGGATAAAGAAAATCTTATGCTGGCACTTTTCATCCTGCTTTACTTGCTTGTTAATGTTGGTATTGGCTACTGGGCCTCCAGAAGAGTTCATAACACACAGGACTTTTTGCTGGCCGGCCGGAAGCTGCCATTTTATATATCTACTGCTGTTGTCTTTGCTACCTGGTTTGGCTCCGAAACGTTGTTAGGAGCTTCTTCGGAGTTTGCTCAGCATGGGCTGCTGGGTGTGATAGAAGATCCTTTCGGAGCTGCCTTATGCCTGGTGCTGGTGGGTTTGTTCTTCGCCAAACGCCTTTACCGCATGAACCTGCTTACCATAGGCGACTATTACCGCATACGCTTTAACCGGAGCACAGAGCTTATCTCGTCGTTCTTCATGGTTATCTCTTACTTTGGCTGGATAGCCGCGCAAATGGTAGCGCTCGGTATTGTACTTAACCAGGTATTCGGACTTTCGACAATGGCAGGTATTATATGTGGCTCCCTGATAGTAGTTGGCTACACGTTTATGGGTGGCATGTGGTCAGTATCTATTACCGATTTTGTGCAGATGCTCATGATCATAGGTGGCCTTCTCCTGATTACAGGTACATTGCTTATTCAAACGCCGCTTGAGCAGCTTACGCAGCAACTGCCAGCCAATTTCTTTGACTTTACGCCCCGCGCTGCCGGTCCTGTGACATGGCTGAACTATTTTGCCATGTGGATTACCATTGGCTTAGGCTCTATCCCTCAGCAGGATGTGTTTCAGCGGGTAATGTCGGCCCGCACGGAGCGTGTGGCTGTTGCATCCTCTATAGGAGCCGGTTTTCTATACCTGACCGTAGCCTTCCTGCCGCTGCTGCTGGCCCTTTATGCCAAAACGCTACACCCGGAACTGCTGGAGCAGGACGCCCAGCTACTGGTGCCAGGCCTGATACTTGGCTTTTCTTCTTTATGGGTGAAAGTGCTTTTTTTCGGGGCCTTGCTTTCAGCCATTATCAGCTCGGCCAGCGGTGGTATTTTAGCCCCTGCCTCCATTCTAAGCGAGAACATGTTGCGCCCATTACTGAAAATCAACAAGGACAAGCAATTGCTTCTTCTCTCGCGCCTGAGTGTGCTTTTAGTAGCTTTGGTTTCGCTGGCAATGGCATTAATGCGCAGCAATATTTATGAGTTGGTAAGTGAATCGTCTGCCCTGAGCCTGGTAAGCCTGTTTGTGCCGCTGGTGGCAGGCATGTACTGGAAAAGAACCACTTCTGCCGCTGCCATCTTTTCTATTTTTGCAGGTATGGGTGCCTGGCTCCTGGCCCTGTACCTGGATACCGCCATTAATCCTATGCTTTACGGACTGGCAGGCAGCATGGCAGGCTTATTGCTCGGCATGTTATTTCCCTCATCGTCTGTTGCCCTTCAACAGCCAACACGCAAAGAGCAACCCTATAAGCAAGCCTAAGCAAAAGGGGCTGTATTTTTGCCCTATACGAGGTCTCACCTCAACTACCTGCTGGTTTAGATACTGTTATGTAATTTGGAGCTTCTATGTTTCCCACTGGTGTTTTTACAGTAGGCTTTATTTTGAAAGTGATGTTTTGCCTGATATCTCCCTGTTGTGCTATCAGGGTAATTAATCTGTTCAGGCCAGCATAATTAGGCTGCCCTTCTTCCTGGGTTAGCAGTACAGGTGTATTAATGGGTATTGTATTAAGTCCTTCCTGCAGCACCATCGTCTCCTCTACTATACCTGTGAGTGCGTCATCGCCATCTACCTGCAGCAGCCATCTCAGGCTGGTAACAGTCAGGCTTCTGTCTTCACCAGGTTCTTGTAGCGCCACATGCAGGCTTAGCCGAGCACTTAGGCGCAGGCGGTCTGTTGTTAAAGTCAGCAGCAAACTATCGCGCTCGGTTGCCGTTAGCCTTTGCCCTGTCTGAAGCCTTTGCTCCATATCTACCCCATTCAGCTGCACATCCTCAACACTTTCCAGCCTGTAAGTAGCTTCTGTAAAAGCTTTGATATCCTGTGCTTGCCGGCAATGTGTTGCCACAAACAAGAACACAAACCCGGACACATACCTGATAAAAGCTTGCGCTACGCTATAACGCCTGCCTTTTCCAACTGCTATCGTACTCTTTATAATTTGACTGCTCATATTTATCGCTTAAACTTATATGCTACTATACGAGCAGATTCAAATGCAGTAGGTTTAGAAAAATGTTCCTTCTTTTCGTTTTTGTTAAGATAAAACAGGGCAATACTTAAACCATCTATCTCATGATTTTAAAGCAAGAAAGGCTGGTACACGAAATGTGTACCAGCCTTTCTTATGTGAACAAAACCCTGTTTCTTTCATACCTGCTGGGTAGAGCCAGGCGAAAGCACAGAGTTTCGTTCCTGATATTTTGAAAGATTATTTTTCTGCCTTCGTGTTTACAGAAGACTCTGCAATCTGAGTCAGTTTCATGTCTGTGTCTTTTTCTTCGCTTAGAATAGACTCCAGCAAACCAATGGCTTCACCATCAATCCCTAACTGCTTCGCAAAAGTGCAAAGCGTACCATAACCGGCGATTTCGTAATGCTCAACACGTTGTGCCGAAGCTATCAGCGCCGCATCCATTACAGCAGGGTCAGCATCTTCGCTCATCATATCGCTGGCTTCACGAATAATGCCTTCCATGGCTTTACACTTTTCGCCGGATGCTTTTTCTCCCAGTATGTCGAACACCTTCTCTAAGCGCTCAATCTGTGATTTTGTTTCCTCCAGATGCATCTCAAAAGCAGAACGAAGTTTATCAGAAGAAGCCTGTTCCATCATTTTTGGAAGTGCTTTTGTGATTTGGTGCTCTGCATTATAGAGATCCTTTAATTCATGAAGAAAAAGGTCATTTAAATTGTTAAGTTTCATAGCTTGGAAAGGTTTATCGAACAATAGTTTTTGTATTAAGCTTGTGAAATTTCTATACGGCAGGCTCTAAGGTTGGTTAAAAAATTTAAATAAAATCAGGTAAACAGCCTTAATTTTATAGTTGACCAACATGCCAATATAATATTATCTATATAAACTAATTTACAAGCGGTACTTTTAGTTACAGGTGCAGCCGCTTACGTAAAAGCAGCAGAAGCCTTTGGCACCACTGCGGCTAAACGCAACGTAATTACTTGAAACAGGTATGCCTGCTATAAGCTGCAGATTTACTTTTAATAGAAGTAGCGCTTTTATTGGCCGGTAAAAATTATACAACAAATTCAGAATAGCATAACAAGTGAGAGAACCAAAAGGAAAACTAATAGCTGTTGGCGGAAATGAAGACAAAGGAACTTACCCAAACCCGAAGTCCAAAAATAAGTATTACCTCGATTTTTTTGAACTTGGCATTCTCAAGCGATTTTTAAATGAAATACCTTCTTCGGATCCTGTTATAGAAGTAATTACCACAGCCTCTATGATTCCGGAAGAAGTAGGTGAACGGTATGCAGAGGCCTTTGCCATACTGGGTGCACAACACATTCACATGATGCACATCCGGAACGAAGCAGATGCAGCCAGTTCGGAGTACCTGAACCGGATCAGGAAGGCAGATGCGGTTATGTTTAGCGGAGGCAACCAATCGAGGCTCACCCGAATTTTTGGTGATACAGAATTTCTGGATATCCTGAAAAACCGCTATTGGCACGAAGAGTTTGTAATAGCAGGAACCAGTGCAGGCGCTATGGCCATGTCAGAGGTGATGATCAAGGGTGGCAGCTCTACTGAGTCGCTGTTACGAGGCTCTGTTAAAATTGGGGAAGGCTTGAATTTTATTGATGAAGTAATCATCGATTCTCATTTTATTGCCCGGGGCCGGTTCGGCAGATTAATGGAATCGGTGGTAATGCACCCGAAAACCATTGGCATCGGTTTGGGAGAAGACACCGGAGTACTCATCAGTAAAGGGCATATTATTGAAACAATTGGTTCTAACCTAGTTGTAATTGTAGATGGACACAGTGTTGGCTATACCAATATTAAGGATGTTGAGGTTGGCAAACCGGTTGCGATCGAAAACATGGTGATGCATGTTCTTGCCAAAGGCAACATCTATAATATAGAGACGCGGGAATTCTTTAAGGACGAAGAAGCCATGCTTCGCGGCGATAGCAGATCTGAAAGTTAAGCCTCAGCTCAACGTATAAAATTCTTCTTTTTCTTTATCGTGCAGGCGTAGATAACCATGTATCACCAGCTTTACCAAAATGCGATAGGCTCTGCGCTGGGAAATATTCACTAGTTTCATATATTGCCGGAGTGTGAGGCGGGGATTCGTTTGCAGGTATTCAATGGCAGCGTTCTCAAGCCTGTCCAGGGGCAGCAATTCTGCCCGCTCCTCCTCCACTTCCAGCGCCTTATTTACCATTTTACTCGTCTGCACACTGGTATCCTTTACCCGCACATAGCCACGCCAGTCGTCGTCTTTTACTTTTGCAAAATGTGGTTTATACCTGCTTTCCGGGATAATCACTTTTAACACCGTAGCCCCATCTACTTCTTCCTCTTCGTACAGCATAGCCACTGGCGGATCGCAGTAGAAATTAGCCGCCAGCTCCAGGGTATGCTTTTCTTCTTCGGGATCTACACCGCTGATGCGGCCATTGTCTTTTACCCCGATCAGGATAATTCCGCCTTTTGTATTGGCGAAAGAAACCATTGTTCTGGCTATTTTTTCGGGTTGTGTAACGCGCTGCTTAAAATCTACCCTATCGTTCTCTCCAAGCAATATAAGGCGCTGCAGTTCTTCCATAGAATACAAGTAAAATGAAAGCGATATCTAAAGCTTAACGCCTAAAACCATTGCTTCTTATTCTATCATTCGGAAGATGAGCTATAAAAGTTTAAGCGGGCCACTTATTCATTCTGCCTGTAGGCAGAGAGAGTTGATGCTGATGGAGTTAAAAATCTATGCCATAAAAAAAGCGAGCTAGGCTCGCTTTTCGTATCGTTTATTTAGAATGGCAGATCATTGTCTGCATCGCTGCTATAGAAAGATGGGGCTGCTTCTGCCTGAGCAGGTGCTCCGGCCGGTGCGCCAAACTGGTTAGAGGCACTCTCGATACGCCATGCCTGTAAGTTAGTGAAGTACATGGTAGTACCATTTTTCACGAATGGCTTGCCTGTTAAATTAAATGTTACTTTTACTTCGTCACCTGCTTTGTACTGGTCAAGAAGGCTGCACTTGTCCTGCGTTAGCTGAAACTTAACATACTGAGTATAAGAACCGTCAGGAATCTCCAGCACAAATTCGCGCTTTCTGAACTTATCACTAACTTGTTGCTCCTCAAAAGATTCGTACAGCTTTCCTTGGATATCAAACGACATAATTAACTAATTTTAATTGTAAGTATAATAACAAAGATACTCAATTTTAGCTTCAGGTTTGAGGACGAAAGGTTTAAAAACCATAATTTTTTTTGTCTCAACCAACAGTACGACAAAAGAAGGCGTAGAGGGTTTTTAAGAGTTATGAGTTCTTATTCTGGAAGTATAGCAATATCTGGAGAGCTGAGACAAGATAGTAATTCATAATTGCAGTTAACATACAGGCCGATGAATAAATTTTCTATTGCCATACATGGAGGAGCAGGCACAATTACTCCTTCCTCTATGACGCCAGATAAAGAAAAAGCATATAAAAAAGCGTTGACTGATGCCCTGAGTGCTGGTTATACTATACTGGCAGGAGGTGGCGATGCGCTGGATGCAGTGCAACAGGCGGTACAGCTACTAGAAGATTGTCCGCTCTTTAATGCAGGCAAAGGCTCTGTGTTTACCAAAGAAGGCAAGCACGAAATGGATGCCTCTATCATGTGTGGCAAAACGCTTGAAGCCGGTGCCGTGGCAGGTGTTTACAATATCAAGAACCCTGTTAAACTGGCCAGAGCCATTATTACGCACTCCGATCATGTGTTTTTAAGCGGACACGGGGCGGAAGAATTCGCCAGGAAGCACCGTATTGCCTTTGAGCCGGAAGAGTATTTTTTTGATGCCTTGCGTTACGACCAATGGCGGGAAGTCCGTGATTCTGACAGGTTCATGCTAGACCATACCGTGGAACCGGAAACCGGAGAAGGTAAAAAGTTCGGAACAGTCGGAGCAGTAGCCCTCGATGTAAAGGGTAATCTGGCAGCTGCTACCTCAACCGGCGGCATGACGAACAAAAACTTCAATCGTATTGGAGATACTCCGGTTATAGGTGCCGGTACGTATGCCAACAATGCCACCTGCGCTGTTTCCTGCACCGGCCACGGCGAATATTTTATTCGGGCGGTAGTTGCCTACGACGTTTCCTGCCTGATGGAATACAAAGGGTATAGCCTGCAGCAGGCCTGTGAACATGTAGTAAGCGACAAACTGGTAAAATTTGGTGGAGAAGGCGGTTTAATTGCCATAGATACCACAGGCGCTGTTGCCTTACCTTTCAATTCGGCAGGCATGTACCGTGGCTACAGAAAAAACAATGAAGAAGCAGTTGTGGCTATCTACAAAGCCTGATTACCTCTCAAATACAGCCACTGCTCTTACGGGAGAACCTGTACCTCCTCTGATTTTTAAAGGCAGGCCGATAAAGCGAAACCGACCGCGCCCTACCAGAAGGTGCAGGTTGATCATGTTTTCATAGTGGGTAAAACCAAGTTCGCCACAGATTGCATGCACTTCTTTATTACCTAGTCCGGAAACGCCGGGCGACATGGTTTCCACTCCAAAGGCAGCGATATGTTGATTGCCTAACCAGCGCGCTGCCGCAGGACTTACACCTGGACCGTTGATCCAATTTTCCTCCCCAAACGCCTTTCGGTAATGGTCGGTATATAGCAGAATCGTATCACCCTTCTTTATCTCTTCGCCAGCTTTTATACAGGCTTCTTCTATTTCAGATGGTTCTATTAATTCTCTGATGCCTTTGTGTGAAAAGTCGAGGCAGATACCTTCTGTATAAAACATAGAAAGCGGCATAGTTTCGATAGATTGCCCCCTGTTTTGACGGCCCATGTGGTTTAGAGCATCCACATGCGTACCTGTATGCTCCCCCAGTTCCAGCCTGTTTACACTTGGCGAAACAATATCAGAGTTTGTAATTCCCTCCCACTCTTCGTGCGAGCTGTGCATTGTTATTTTTACTTCCGGTAGCCCCTTATAAACAGGCATTCCGGAAAATATCTCCTGGCTCAGGTCTATTATTTCGAACATAAATTACGTTATGTATAGTACCGACTGTTTGCAGCAACCATCAAATATATAATTATCAATGACTTAAAAGAGCCTTCCAAGTAAATATTTCTGTTGAGGCACTTTATACAACCTCCAGCTGATGGAAAGCTATCCACTTTTTCAAAGAGCCGATAAATCTTTTCAGATGATCTTCATTCAGAAAAATATTCGACCAGGTATCAAACTTTTTACACTGCATACTCAGGAAAAAGAGCATCACACTCAGGCAGGCCGTAGGCAAAAGCCGCCTTTCTTCGTTAGATAGCTGCACCACAGATTCATACCCGCTCAGGAAGCTTTCTGCTTTAAGTTCATAGGCTGCTTCGTCCAGGTTTGTATGGTAGAGTTGAAATAAGAAATAGGAGATATCGTAACACAGCAGGCCATTCCCGCAAAAGTCGAAGTCAAAAATGGTAACCCTGCTTTCACCCTCAAAGTGCATGTTATCGAACCACATGTCCAGGTGCACAGCACCCTTCCTCACCTGCTCCTGCTCTACCTTTTCAGCTTCCCCGACCAGGTAAGCTGTCAGTTTCTCCACAAAAGCCATCTCTTCTGAACCAGCACCAAAGAAAGCTGCTGTAGTCTGGTATGCATCGGTAAGTAAAGTTTTGGAAGTGTAGCTAACCCGATTTAGGTTATAGTCTTTTGTAGCCTGATGTATACCCGCCATGGCAACTCCAATCAGGTAGCTTAGCTGCTGGCTAAACTTTGCATTCTTTTTACCTTCTGCGAACGAAAAGAGTACTCCAAACCTTAAGCCTTCAGGTGCCTGTATTGCCTGAAGGTACTCTCCTCTGGCATCGGCAATCGGATAAGAAACAGAAAGGTGTTGCTGTTTGAGGTAGTGCAACAGACGTACTTCTTCCGATATCTCTTCTCTGGTACGCCAATCAAATGTATATACTCTAAAAACATACCTGTTGCCTCCGTCGGTCACCAGGTACAGGTGATTCATTCCGGTTCTGATCAGTTTACATACAGCACCGGAACTGAGGTGATAGTTGTTTTGCAGCAGTTGCCCGAGATGAGATGCCGAGAGTGTCGATTCGGTTACCGGAAATATATTCATTTGATGTCTGGAAAGGGATGCAAACATGTACGCTCAGATGGAGAAGGGTTTATACTTTATAGTAGCTATTCTTTTACCCGGATATACTTCTCTATGTTCAGCCTGTTTACGCCTGCACTTTCTACCTTTTCTATGCCATATTGCAGAAGTGTGTCATTTTTAATGGAGATGGTAAACGTAAAGTCATTCCCTTCCCACTCTCTTGCACTGCAGTATTCTAAATGTTCGGTATATACACTATCTTCTAGCTTGTAGGTACCTCCGCCAGCCACAAAAACAGCAGCAGAATCTTTTCCCTGGTTCAGGTCATGCTGTAAAAAGGCAAAGTGTGTGTTGTTGATGATTTTAATAAAAGATTTGTCTCCGGTATAGTCTGTTATCACTGTATCACCGTTTTCAATCAGGGTACCATTCAGCAACTGCCAGGTACCAACAATTGGTGTGGCCTCTGCCACTGACCCCGTATTTTCAGTTCCCGCCTCACATGAAGCAAGAGCCACACTCACCAGTATACAGACGATTTTTCTTGCCATGTGTTTCTTGTCAGGTATAGCTTTGATCTTAAACTATTGCAGCATTAAGCGTATGCTCCAACAGGTTAAACCTGCATCAAAATAGCTATAAAACAATATTTTTGCTAGCGTTACAACACCTTTAGATTGATAACTTACAAGTCTCTCAGGTAAACAGCACGCGAGGTCCTCAGCTGTGGTATAATTGTTAGACTCTGTTATTATTCCGGTATCTCTACTTTTGCCTGCTTGGTGTTTATGTTTGGATATTCTGCCTGCATAGCTTTATCAAGTTCTTCCTTTTCATTGCTGAACGACACCAATTCTTTATCAAAATGCCAGGTACCAAGATAATAAACAGCATTATCCGCAATTGTAAATGAGTATTGTTCTAAGTCAGCTTGCTGAACCTGTCCTTTCTTTAATTCGTCAGCAACTTTCGACGATTCTACTCCTTTAAAAATATATTCTGTAAAAATTTTGCCCCCATACCACTTACTTTGAGTCCACCAATAATTAAGTATCTTATAAGTTCCAGGCTTTATGTAAAAGCAAAAAGTATTTTCCTTGGCTGATTTGAATGTCGGCTTCACACGAAAGCTGAGAATTTCATTGGTCTCAACATTTACAATTCTGATATCTTGCGCGAACCCACCACTGCTAAAACCTAGTCTCTGTACAAAATTCCCATATATGATAGCATCATTACTTTTATCAGAGTCGTGTTTAGGAACAGCATCTAATTGTCTCATATTTTGTCCGTTAACCTTAAAGGTTAGAAAAGCGGACAATACAAGAAAGATATAAAATTTTAATTGCATTTATTTATAATTATGGATAATAGATTTGGCACTTTTCATGGGCTACAGCTTGTATTGCAGCCAGTTTTTTATGCTTCTTTTTGTTCCAAGCTACTACCTCAACTCCTGTAGAATAATGGTTTAAATTAGGTGTACCGCTCAATAGTTTGCCAAATCTGGGGTATTTTACATCCATACACTTCATTTCGATCTCAAATGTTGGCCATTCGATATGGTGAATCTCAAATTCATTGATGGAGGTGTCTGTGTCTTGGAACAAAGCATATCTCTCTGTTAACCATTTGTCAAGTTCGGTTTTCTCAGACATTGGCGAGCCAACTTGGTACCTTAGTTCAAGCCTATCTTTAAAACTGCTGTTTTTAGACCAATAGTGGTTTTCTTCCCTCTTTATTTTTGAGTGTCGGTAAGGCAGCTCTGATAGGCTCTTGGCGACTTGACAAGATATTTTTGTTCCACCCTCAATGCTCAGGAAGTAAACGCCTGTTTTATTCTTATGCTTCACATACGTCCGAATGTTGATTTCGTGAAAGTCAGATATAGGAGAGAAAGAAGGAAGATTTCTTGGCCTTATTTTTTCCATTGTGAAAGCTACCAACGACACCCATGGCTTGCCTTCAAACAAGTCAATCACTAAGTCGCCAGGTACAAACTTGCTTAGTTCATTAATGTCTGCCTGCCAGTGTAGAAATACCGCATTATTCCATTCCTGATAATACTGCCAGTTTCCCGTTGGAAGTACCCAAGGTCGGTGTTCTGTTTTCTTCAGTATCTCTGTTATTCTCATCTCCTAATCCTGACTAACGTCAGTTAAAACACAAAATTTTGCTTCATTGTATACTATCACTAATATTAGCTTAGGCAATTAATAGAGTTTCTTCATATAGGAAACTTGTAACGTATGTTGAATAAAGCAGATGCACTGCTCTTTGCTGAAAGAACGCATGGCTGACTTTCTGTTCACCTTTGCTGCCAACTTGTTACTAACAGATAAGCAGAATAACAAGAGCTAATTTACTATATAATAGCTAATTTGTGCTATTGAAATAAAGTATTTATAGCCTCTAAAAATGCTTAAAAGTAAAAGCGGCTGTACCTCCTGAAAGATACAGCCGCTTTTGCTTTTAAGCATTTAAGTTTACACGTCTACACGGGCATACTTGGCGTTACGTTCAATAAAATCACGTCGAGGACCAACCTCGTCGCCCATCAGCATCGAGAACAGGTGGTCGGCTTCGGCAGCAGACTCTATAGTTACCTGCTTTAAGCTGCGGGTACTCGGATCCATGGTCGTGTTCCAGAGTTGCTCCGGGTTCATCTCACCAAGACCCTTGTAACGCTGCACACCCACACTATCTTCTTTTCCTTTGCCAAGCTCCGCAATAGCATTGATACGGTCCTGCTCGCTCCAGCAATAACGCTCCTCTTTACCTTTCTTCACCAGGTAAAGCGGCGGCAGTGCAATATAGATATAGCCATTCTCGATCAATTCCTTCATATACCGGAAGAAGAATGTCAGGATCAGGGTACGGATGTGTGACCCGTCCACGTCGGCATCCGTCATGATGATGATGCGGTGGTAGCGCAGCTTCGTCATGTTCAGGGCCTTTTCATCCTCCTGGGTACCAAAGCTCACACCTAAGGCCGTGATCATGTTCTTGATCTCATCGTTTTCGTAGATGCGATGCTCCTGTGCCTTCTCAACATTCAGTATCTTACCACGCAAAGGCAGAATAGCCTGAAACTTACGGTCGCGGCCCTGCTTTGCAGAACCTCCGGCAGAGTCACCTTCTACCAGGTATATTTCGCAGTTCTCAGGATTGCTGTCAGAACAGTCGGCCAGTTTACCAGGCAAGCTTGTACCGGAAAGTACATTCTTGCGCTGTACCATCTCACGCGCCTTACGGGCAGCATGGCGGGCCTGTGCTGCCAGAATCACCTTCTGTACAATGGTACGGGCTTCTTTCGGGTTCTCCTCCAGGTACTGCGTCAGCATTTCGCCTACGGCCACATCCACGGCACCGGAAACTTCAGAGTTACCAAGCTTGGTTTTGGTCTGTCCTTCAAACTGAGGCTCCCCTACTTTTACAGAAATAACAGCCGTTAAGCCTTCACGGAAGTCATCCCCGTTAATATCCAGCTTTACCTTATCCAGCATTCCCGATTTTTCGGCATATCCTTTTAAGGTACGGGTTAAGGCACGACGGAAACCGGCTACGTGTGTACCGCCTTCTATCGTGTTGATGTTGTTTACATACGAAAAGATATTCTCTGAATAAGAGGTGTTGTACTGCAGCGCAATTTCCACCGGAACACCGTTTTTCTCGCTTTCCACGTGAATCGGCTCCGGAATCAGGTTCTCGCGGGTTTCATCGAGGTAAGCGACAAATTCCTTTAAACCACCTTCCGAGAAGAAAGAATCAGACAGCAGCGCCTCTCCTTTTTCATTTACTTCACGCAGATCCTGCAGGTTAATACGAATGCCTTTGTTCAGGAAAGCTAATTCTCTTAAACGGCTGGCTACTGTATCGTATTTATACTCTGTAGTTGTGAAAATAGAGGCATCCGGTTTAAAGTGCACAGTTGTACCGGTCTTATCCGTTTCACCTACTTCACGAACCGGGTACTGCGGCACACCTATATTATAGTGCTGCTCATAAACTTTGCCTTTACGATGCACCGTTACATGCAGATCAGTAGAAAGGGCATTCACGCAGGATACACCCACACCGTGCAAACCACCAGATACCTTATATGTATCTTTGTCGAATTTACCTCCGGCGTGCAGCACTGTCATCACTACCTCCAGTGCCGAACGGCCTTCTTTCTGGTGAAAATCGGTAGGTATACCACGGCCGTTGTCAGATACTGTAATAGAGTTGTCCGGGTTAATTGTTACCGAAATCTCATCGCAATGGCCAGCCAGTGCTTCATCTATAGAGTTATCTACAACCTCCCATACCAGGTGGTGCAAGCCTTTGATGCCTATATCGCCAATGTACATGGCTGGACGTTTACGAACTGCTTCGAGTCCTTCCAGTACCTGAATACTATTTGCAGAATAATCGTTTGCTAATTGTTTTTCTTCCACTTCACTCATGTGTGTAAAAAGATCATTAATGGGTAAAATTACCACTTTTATTTGGTTTTAGCTATACATTTCACACCCATAAAACAGGCAAACATGCGCTTACCCGTAATTTGTACATCTCCGATGCTAAAACGCCTTCTATTCAGAACAAAATATAAGCGTTTATAGTGCCTGTAGGAGAAAGTATAAAACTGTGTATAAATAAAGGCCGCCTACAGGATAGACAGCCTTTCAAACAGATAAACAGGAAAACTTTATGTAAAATTTTGAATGGAAAATCAGGTTTATTGCAGCTTTGCCTTTACCCTCACCTTAGACACTACACGGCGGTTAAAATCGTAATATTCGTGCCCGAAAGGCGAATTAGTTTCCAGCTCCTCTATACTTACAATCTCATACTGGCGCGCCGTGGTCTTGTTCAGGAAGTTTAACTTTACCTTTGCATTCTCCAAAGCCTTAGCCAGCATCTGCTCCTGCAGTTTTACCCGCTGCTCCGGGCTCAGGTAGGCACCCGACACATTCACGTTAAAAGGAAAATTCCTTTTCAGAGCATCGCGGGTAATCTGGTTATAAGCTGCTGTATCGGCCACATCCAGATTATAGGACACTCCAGCCTGGTACATATCGGTGCGCATCTTTTTGTCCATTTGCTCCGGCATATAGCCTACAAAGATATTTTCATTCATCTTTATCATAGAAGGATATTGCTTTTGAAGCGAATCAGCCCATACCTGAAACTTATCCTTCAACGACAAAGGACCATTGTAAGAAAGGTTCAGCCGGTAACCTGCTTCAGCGGCAGGCTGCTCATACTCCCCTATCACCTCCAGGTATCCTTCGTCTGGCGCCTGCCGGCTGGTACAACTGCTGAAGCCCGCCACTGCTATTGCAAATACACAGAGGCTTATTACTCTTTTCATAGCTTAGATAGACACTTAATATATAGTAATTAGCTAACGAGAATCATGCCAATTAATTCTCATAAGCAGTTTTATTCTAAATTTTATAAAATATAGTTCTTCAACTGTTAGCTCCTCAATTTTTAATTACCTTGTGCCTCTTATTTTCAGACTCTATGAGAACCGTTATACTTTTACTTATTTCAAATGTCTTTATGACTTTTGCCTGGTATGGGCACTTAAAATTTAAGGAAACCGCGCTCTGGAAAGTAATACTGGTGAGCTGGCTTATCGCATTTTTCGAATACTGCTTCCAGGTGCCCGCCAACCGGATCGGGCACGGGCAGTTTAGCGCTTTTCAACTTAAAACTATTCAGGAAGTAATTACCTTAGTGGTCTTCATCGGATTTTCGGTGCTCTATCTCCGCGAAGAAGTAAAGTGGAATTATATAGTAGGTTTTGTGCTGATTCTGGCTGCTGTCTTTTTTGTTTTTAAAAAATGGTAAGATAGCTTCTATATATACCTTTTCTACAGGGCTTACAGGACCTAAGGAAAGGCTGCTTTCCTTAGGTCCTGTAAGCCCTCATTTACTGCAGAGCAAAAGGTGGAATAATCAACGTCTTTAAAGTTTCATTTATTTTTCTATGCTTAAAAGGCTTTTCCTGCACTTATACCCATCACATCTTGTACCTTACACATTCCTCTAACTCTATGATAATTTCTCTCAATTTTAATGAGTAATGACACATAAGGTTATACTTACTAAAATTGAACTCTTATCTGCCTTCTCATCCTCCCTCTCCAACATTTACCGAAGCTAAACTACTGCGACACTGACGAAGCACTTGCTATTTTAAAAGCACTCTATTGCGCAACCGATTGTATGCTTAGAAAGCTATGTTCATTCAGCGAACCCAAACTAATGTATTTTTGAAACTTAGTATATAAACACGTATTTATCAAAATAAATTAGGATATAAAATCATATCAGTACTTACTCAAATCTTTATGAAAAGCATTAATAATCTTTTTTTATTTAAAAAAGATTAACAGAAAAAACATTAAACCTGTACTTTGCGCAAACGTTTACATAGATTAGCAAAAAAAACACTATGAGTTTATCCTACCATACCAGGCATGCCAGCCATCCGGCAGATAGTAAAACTTATGACACAGCTAAGTTGAGAGAGGCTTTTCTAATTGAAGATCTTTTCCAGCCTGACACTATTCAGGCAGTCTACACCATGTATGACCGCCTGATTGTAGGAGGAGCCAGCCCGGTAGGTAAACCGCTTTTACTGGAAACTTTCCCCACACTTCGATCCGACTACTTTCTGGAAAGAAGAGAACTGGGCATCATTAATATCGGAGCCGAAAGCACCATAAGCGTTGACGGCGAGCCTTATACTTTAGCCAACAAAGAGGCGTTGTACATTGGCAAGGGTGCAAAAGAAGTTATATTCCACCCATCCAACCAGGGGCAGACACAGTTTTACTTCAACTCAGCACCTGCACACCATACCTACCCTACCAGAAAAGTTTCGCTGTCTGATGCTGAAACAGTAGAAATGGGATCACTGGAAAACTCTAACCACCGCATTATCCGGAAGCTTTTAATCAATTCTGTTGTAGAAACCTGTCAGCTGCAAATGGGCCTTACAGAGCTTCAGAAAGGCAGCGTCTGGAATACCATGCCTGCCCATACACACGACAGGCGTATGGAGGCTTACCTCTATTTCAACCTCCCAGAGGACCAGGTGGTTTGTCACTTTATGGGCGAGCCTACCGAAACGCGCCATCTTTTTGTAAAAAACACACAAGCTGTTATTTCGCCACCATGGTCTATCCACAGCGGCGCAGGCACCTCTAACTACTCCTTTATATGGGGCATGGCCGGCGAGAACCTCGACTATAACGATATGGATAAAGTTCAACCCACAGATTTAAAGTAAAGCTGATGAAAGACTTATTTGACCTTACAGGTCAGGTTGCTTTAGTGACGGGTGCGACACATGGGTTGGGTATGGCCATGGCCAAAGCGCTTGCCAAAGCCGGTGCTACGCTGGTGGTAAACGGCAACACGCCGGAAAAAATGCAAAAGGCGCTACAGGTGTACGAGCAGGATAAACTGGAGGTAAAAGGCTATTTATTTGATGTAACCAATGAGCAGCAGGTAAAAGAAAACATTGCCCGCATTGAGCAGGAAGTTGGCCCGATTCAGATTCTGGTGAATAATGCCGGAATGATTAAACGGGTACCGGCGCTGGAAATGGATGTAGAGGAATTCAGGCAGGTAGTGGATGTTGACCTTACTGCTCCTTTTATAGTATCGAAGCATGTGGCAAAAGGCATGGTGGCAAGAGGCGGAGGCAAGATTATAAACATCTGCTCTATGATGAGTGAACTGGGCCGCGACACCGTAACAGCTTATGCTGCTGCAAAAGGCGGCTTAAAGATGCTTACCCGCAACCTGGCCACAGAGTGGGCGAAGTATAACATACAGGTAAACGGCATTGGCCCAGGCTACTTTGCAACCGATCAGACAGCACCTATCCGTGTAAACGGGCATCCGTTTAACGACTTTATTATAAACAGAACTCCGGCAGGCCGGTGGGGTGATCCGGAAGATTTAGAAGGCGTTACCATTTTTCTGGCAAGCAGGGCAAGCGATTTTATCAACGGCCAGATCATTTATGTTGATGGAGGCATATTGGCTACCATCGGCAAGCCACACGAAGCACACTAAGCCAAACATAACCGCCTGAGGATATAAACCATGGCAGAGAATACAAAAGTTACCATTCACGACATAGCAGAGAAGCTCAACATTACAGCTTCTACTGTTTCACGTGCCCTAAACGGAAGCTCACGCATTAGCGAAGTAACCAAAAGGGCTGTACTAAAAGCAGCTAAACAATTAAACTACCAGCCTAACCATATTGCTGCAGCCCTTCGTAACGGCAAAAGCCACCTGATAGGTATTATAGTGCCTACGGCTGACAGAGCTTTTTTTGCTTCTGTGGTAAGAGGAATAGAAGAAATAGCAAACTCTCTCAACTATAAAGTAATTATCTGCCAGTCTTACGACAACTACGAGAAAGAAGTGCAAACGGTAGATGCGCTTTTGAGTGCACGCGTAGACGGTATCATTGCCTCTATCGGAAAGAATACGGAAGATTTTGAGCACTTCAGAAAAGTACAGGAAAAAGGCATTCCGCTAGTGCTTTTCGACCGCACTACTGATGCACTGGAGGTGAGTCAGGTTATAATTGATGACTACTTGGGTGCATATAAAGTGGTAGAACACCTGATACAGCAAGGATGCAGAAGAATAGCCCACTTCACCAGCCCTAAAAAGGTAAGCATTTATAAAGAGCGCTTAAGAGGCTACATGGATGCCTTGCGTGACCATGACATTCCTTTTGAAGAGGACCTGGTGGTAAAGAGCAACCTGCAACTAGAAGACGGCAGAAGCAGCATGGAGCAACTTCTGCAGATGGAAAATATCCCGGATGCCGTTTTTTCTGCCTCTGATTATGGCGCCATGGGAGCGATGCAGGTGCTGAAAGAAAGAAACATAAAGATACCGGAACAAATTGCTCTGGCTGGCTTTAGTAACGAACCTTTTACCTCGTTCACCGACCCTACCCTTACCACTGTAGATCAGTTCAGTGTGACCATGGGTAAAGTAACGGCGGAGCAATTCTTTGAGCATTTCAAGTCTAAAGAAAAACATCATAAATCTCAAAAAGTGGTTATAAAGCCAGAACTTATTATCAGGAAATCAACGCTGCGAAAATAAAAGACCAGGTCTAAAAATATTGTACCGGTACCAACTAAGGAGCTAAAGCCGGAGCTTAATTTCTTTTATAAACTAAAGATTGTATGATGAAGCTATCAAACATAGAAACAAAAGGTTTACAAAACCAAAGACCGAAGGTTTTGCTGTCTGTACCATGTACTGCATATCAGTATGCATGTAGGGAAATCTGATCCTTATAACTGAACAACAGGATATTTAAATGCTTTATAAGGTATCTGAATAAAAAGAATGTAATGCATAAAGCAATCCTTTGCAAAATATTAAGAAGCGAAGCTTGCAAAACTGACCATAAAATCGGAACTAGAACTAGATAAAGCTATAGTAAAGCAACTTTATCATCTGAAAACTATAATTATGTCCTTTATAGACGAAAATTTTCTTTTACAAACCAAAACGGCTCAGCGCCTGTATCATGAGCATGCGAAGAACATGCCCATTATCGACTATCACTGTCACCTTTCTCCGGAAGACATTGCCAACAACAGGCAGTTTAAAAACCTGACAGAGATATGGCTGGAAGGCGACCATTATAAGTGGCGCGCCATGCGCACCAACGGTATAGCTGAGAAATATTGTACAGGTAATGCCGACGCGTATGAGAAGTTTGAGAAATGGGCTGAAACAGTTCCTTACACCATGCGCAACCCGCTTTACCACTGGACGCATATGGAGCTCAAAAGGCCATTTGGTATAGATAAAGTGCTGAAGCCTGAAACCGCCCGTGAAATATACGACGACTGCACTTCTATGCTGCAATCTGAGGATTTCAGGGTGCGAGGCATCCTGCGCCAGATGAACGTATCCGTTATCTGCACGACAGATGATCCGGTAGACAGCCTGGAGCACCATCAGAAGATTAAAGCAGATGATTTTGGTATAAAGGTACTGCCTACCTACCGCGCCGATAAAGTGATGGCCATTGAGGATGCAGCCGTATTCCTGCCCTACCTGCAGAAGCTGGAGCAGGTATCAGGCATTTCGATAGGCAACTTTCAGCAACTACTCGATGCACTGCAGCAAAGGCATGATTTCTTCCATGCGCAAGGCTGCCGCCTGTCCGACCACGGTTTAGAAACCATTTATGCTGAAAATTATTCTGACGAGGAAATCAGAAGCATTTTTGAAAAGGCCCTTAATAAGCAGGCAATAAGCCAGGAAGAGGTGCTTAAGTTTAAATCTGCCATGCTGGTGCACCTGGCCCTGATGGATCATGCCAAAGGCTGGACACAGCAGTTTCACCTTGGCGCCTTGCGCAACAACAATACGCGCTTGATGCGTGAACTGGGAGCAGACACAGGCTTCGACTCTATAGGCGATTTCGATGTGGCTCGTCCACTCTCCAGGTTCATGGCTAAGCTGGACAATTCCAACCAATTAGCTAAAACCATACTTTACAACCTGAATCCCAGTCAGAATGAGCTTTATGCAACCATGATCGGCAACTTTAACGACGGTAGCATGCCTGGCAAAATTCAGTATGGCTCTGCCTGGTGGTTCCTGGATCAGAAAGACGGCATGGAAAAGCAGATGAATGCTTTATCGAACATGGGCTTGTTAAGCCGCTTTGTAGGCATGCTCACCGACTCCAGAAGCTTTCTGTCTTACCCACGACACGAGTATTTCAGAAGGATTCTCTGCAACTTAATAGGCAATGATGTGGAGAACGGAGAATTACCAGCCAGCGAAATGGAATGGCTAGGGCAAATGGTGGAAAACATCTGCTACTATAACGCCAAAAGTTACTTTGATTTTTAAAACTAGCTACCCCTGAGAATATTTCAGAAATCTCCGACAGGTCCTCTTCCACTAGAGAACCTGTCGGAGCAAAACTAGATTAGATTCTGCTGTTCAAGCTTACAACAAGCTTCTTTGGCTTGCTTTTACATTAAGATCCAGCTTAAGTAACAGCTAAAAATAAAGGGAAGTCAACAATAGGAATCCTGACTAACGTTTTCTCACCAGGTCGTTGCAAAGCCCACGTCTTGTGGTTTTAGTTCTAATTTAGCGATGTTTTTCTTTATCCGCTGCACCAGCTTTAGTTTTCTTTTCTCGTCGAGAAACAAGTACTGTTTTAGTGGCTGGTACTGCAAACATTTGCTTAGCATGTTCCAGATGATGACAGCCAGCTTGCGGGCCGTAGCGCTTACTGCCGCTTGCCGTCCTTTGCGGAAGGCTATTCGCCTGAAGAAGTCCGACAGATGCGTATCTTTCAAATTGCCGATGGCATTGGCCGCCTGCCGGAGCGCTATTTTCAAGC
Organism: Pontibacter sp. SGAir0037; assembly: GCF_005491705.1. Lineage (NCBI taxonomy): Bacteria > Pseudomonadati > Bacteroidota > Cytophagia > Cytophagales > Hymenobacteraceae > Pontibacter > Pontibacter sp. SGAir0037. The sequence goes on from NZ_CP028092.1 coordinate 2,892,182, forward strand.
GGTTGCTGCCTTTGGGGATACGGCTACTGAGCACCCTGCCGCCGCTTACCTTCGTGTTGGGGCAGAGGCGAAGCCAGTTGGCAAACTGCTTGGCAGAACCAAACTTCTTTATCCCTTCCGGCCCCACTTCGCTCATCAGCGCGATCACCGTCGAGTGGCTCACCCCTTCTATCTTCATCAGGTCCACGCCATTGAAGTACTGGTAGGCCAGCTGGTTGAGGTCCATCTGCTGAGGGGCATTTTTATTGACCCGCTTATAGGGCTTGGCCTCCGCCTTCAACCCCCGCTTCTGCTCGTCTGCCTCCACCTGCTCTTTGAGCAGCTTCTCCATGGCCACATCGCAGGCCGCTATTTTTTCCTGCAGCACCTTGTATAGCTCCAGCTCCTGGGTGAGGGCAAAGAGCAGGTCCCGGCGGCCATTTCCATGAAGCGCCTGGGCAATCTCTTCTTTTGTTTTGCGGCAGTTGCCGTGGCGGCAAGCGGCCAGTTTCTCCGGGTCCGTCTCCCCCCGGCAAACGGCCTCGATGATGGCCATGCCCGTCTGACCCGTCACGTCGCGCACCACCACATCCAGGCGCAGGTTCAACAGACGCAGGTACTTTTGCATCTTTTGCGTGGTCACGGCAGCCGTCTCCAACAGCGAGGTGCGGTGGCGGCAGTAGGTGCGCAACTCCTCCGTTGCCTGGTCAGGCAGGAAGCTCCCTGATAAGAGCCCCAGGGAGTGCAGGCGCTGGATCCATTGGCAGTCCTGCACATCGGTCTTGCGTCCCTTGATATTCTTGGTGAACTTGCCGTTGCAGAGCACTACCTCAAAACCTGCACCCTGCAAGGTGGCAAACAGGTTCTGCCAATAAGTGCCCGTACTCTCCATGGCTACTGTGGTGATATCGTGCTCCTGCAACCAGGTAGCCAGCTCCTGCAGGTCAGCCTCATACACACCGAACTCCCGTACCTGATCCGCTCCTTGCCCCACAGCAACATAGTGTGTGCGACTCCCCAGATCGATACCGGCAGCATGTGGGTTGACAATTTCCATAGGCGTACTTTTCTTTTTCATAGCGCTAAGAAATGAAGTAAATGAAAAGTGATCCCAGGGGAATGTAGTGTAGGTAAAAGAAAGTATCCTGAACGGGGTCTCCTCGAGGAGCCACCACTGAAATCACCTCAAAGCCCTTTCTATGCAGCAGAAGGACTTTTTACATTCCAACCAGAATTTAGCGCGAGCTTGGAAGCATCAATTAGAATTCGGTCTTACAAGGGATACAACATATATACGAAGCCACGTTAGCAAGAGAAATCAATAGTTAATATGGGGGGAATTTATGTGAACGTATAGCTTAGTACTAAGCGTGCGTGTAATGAACTTCTACAGAGCGGCAGCATAGCTTCGGCTGCAGCAATGGAAATTTTCGCCCAATTTCAAAGTACTTAGCCTGAGCCTGCATGATGTATTCTTCTTAGAACTTGTCTTATACTCAAGAACCTAGCCCTCCTCCTGCCTCTAAAGCAGCAAACTCCATTTGCAGTGCTTTTATCTGCACTTCATCCTCCGACAGCAAATCATTATCGATTTCGCTCTTTCTTTTATTCAGGTCCTGCAGAACCATATTGGCCATGTTCCAACCGTTCTCGCTCCAATCGTGGTACTTCTCCCTTACATTCTTCAGGAAGAAAGTATATACTTCTACTACATTACTTTTATTAACCACCGACATTTCAGCATAACTTCCCAGCAGGTCTGCTTTCCAGGGAGCAAGCACCCTTCGCCTCTCCACTACAAGCTCATACTTATCGTCAAGCTTTGCAAAGCGCTGCTTCATTTGTTCAAATTCGTCCTGCTCTTCTTTGGTGAGTTTGTTCTCCCTGCTCTCTAATGCCGCCACACGTACCCGAAAATCTTCTTTTGCCTGCTGCCACTCTTCCTCGCTCAGCTCATCCAACTGGTTTCCCTGTGCCATTACCCAGGATCTCAGTTCATCTACTCCTCCTTCCACCTCCTGCTCTTTTGTAAAGGAACATGCGGCACTGCAAAGCAACGCCAGAAAGAAAGCACACAGCCATATTTCTTGAAATATCTTTTGTAGTATAAGCTTCTTCATATAAGGCAGGGTAATAATTACTGTACAAACTATATCATTAAAAAAGCCTGCCCTAAGTAAAGCTTAAGGCAGGCTACAAATAAGTTTTTCACAATCGAAAACCAAGCTTCTGTAAGCTTAAGCAGGCAATCGGCCTGTAAAATAAACCCATTATGTATTCTTTTGTACGATAGATTTTTAGCTAAGTTTAACCTGCGGCCATTACCTCCAAGCGCCGGCTTTTAGCTGCTATTTATGCTTTTTCTCAAACACCAGGTACTCGCTGTTGGCGATCTGTTTCAGTACCAGTTTATCGGCTTGCAAATTTACCAGGTGCCAGCGGTAAAGCTTTGCAGTCTGAATGGCTCTGCCGTCAACACCTTTCACCTGCACCGAAATATGCCCGTCTTCTTCCAGTTTCCAAATGCCGGTTTCTGTAACCTCTTTGCCATTAAATGCATTCGGGGCTGGATTTAAACGGGTTATCTGGTAACTGTTGTTTGGGAAAAATATTAACTCCAGCTCTGGTACTCCCTCAGCAGATTTTAGATTTTCCTGATGGTATTGCAGGCGTTCACGCAAAACCCATACTTTCGAAAGCTGCGTAAGGGTATCAGGCAAAGCGGCTGAAACAGCGGTGGGTTCGTTTGCAGCATAACCCGTTATTACATGAGTTTTACTTGAAAAGATCATGATCAGCAAAAGTAGAAAAGCAGCCATTGATTTAACGTTATTTTAATATATCAACTTCAGACTTACGTATTGAATATAAATTTTCCACTATTTATATAAAACACATTTTCTAATTACCTTACGAAAGATACTGGAATTTTAGCAGGAAGTAAATACATGAAAACGAAAGAAGATTTTATGCGCGAGGCAATCAGGCTGTCTATCGAGAAGATGGAGGCTGGCTTCGGAGGCCCTTTTGGAGCCGTTGTGGTTCGCCATGGTGAGATTATTGCAAGAGGCTACAACAACGTCACCTCTTCCAACGACCCAACAGCCCATGCCGAGGTAGATGCAATCCGAAAAGCCTGTAAAGTCCTTAATTCGCACCAATTAACCGACTGTGAACTCTACACCAGTTGCGAACCGTGCCCTATGTGCCTGGGAGCCATATACTGGGCGCGTCCAAAAAAAGTATATTACGGCAATACAAAAGCCGATGCAGCCCATATTGGATTCGACGATCACTTTATCTACCAGGAGATAGAGAAAGACCTGCCCGAAAGAACTATACCGATGGAGCAACTCCTGCACAAGGAGGCACTGGAAGGGTTTAGAGCGTGGGAAAGCAAGCTTGACAAAGCCGATTATTAATTTAATTCATTCAAGCACATTGTTTTATACAAACAAACACATAAATTGCATTTTATTACTATGATAAAACTAAAAACAGCTTTATCATTTATTAATTAAATACAATTTATAAACCATAAACTTGAATCTTTTAACCAAAATCTATTTAGCTTTTGGGTTTATTCTTGTTGTTTTCACCTTTGTAACAGTTTCTTTTATCCGACAATCAAAAGAAATAGACAAGGATACTCAGGCCGCTATTAATTCTACAGAGGTGCTTCGTGTCTCTGAAGGATTGGAGAAAGCTATTGTAGATAGCGAAACCGGTTTAAGAGGTTTTCAGATATCAGACAACGAGGCTTTCCTGGACCCTTATTACAAGGGCTTACTGGAATTTGACATGCGAATGGCTGAACTGAAACAACTTATCAAAGACCAGGAGCAGCTGAAACAACTGGCAAAGATCGATTCAAGTTATGCTGAGTGGCAGGCTACCTTTTCTGAGCCTTCTATTACCCTGCAGCGTGCAGCCTTAAAATCAGCTAATGCAAAGCAAGCTTACCAGGAGTTTCTTGAAGACCGGATAAAATCAGGTGCCGGTAAAAAAATAATCGATCATATCCGGCAGTTGATTGCAGGTTTTGATGAGCGGGAACAGATGCTCAAAAAACAAAACCTACAGGATATGAATGCCACTCTCCGCTTCACCCGGAATCTGGCCATTATGCTTACCATCGGCAGTATACTGATTGGGTTAGCTGTTATCATTACCCTGGGCAATACGATCAGCAATAGGCTTAAAGCAATGGTTGCAATGGCAGGCGAAGTGGCAAACGGTCATTTTAACGTCAAAATCAGCGATAACAGCCAGGATGAAATAAGCAAAGTAACGGATTCTCTTAATACCATGGCCGACAGGCTCAATACCAGTTTTACGGATCTTCAGAAAATGAACCGTGAGCTGGATCAGTTTGCCTATGTTGTATCGCACGATCTGAAAGCCCCGCTTCGTGCCATAAATAACCTGGCAGAGTGGATACAGGAGGATCTCACAGATCCTGACCCTGATATTCAGCGAAACCTGGAACTGATGCGCGGGCGTGTACTACGGATGGAGAACCTGATCAACGGCATCTTAGACTATTCTAAAATTGGCAGAAAAAAGCTACCTAAGACAACCTTTGAAGTACAGCAGCTCATTTCTGAAATAAAAGACTCTGTTGTTTGTAATTCGGCAGTATCTATTGAAATTGAAAATAGCCTGCCCAGGTTAACTACAGAAAAGATTTTACTGGAACAGGTATTCACAAACTTTATCAGCAACGCCATCAAGTACAACGATAAGCCTGTGCCTCAAGTAAAAATTGGCTGCCATACCCTTAACAATTGGGTTGAGTTTTATGTAGAAGACAATGGCCCTGGTATTCCTAAGGAATTTCATAACAAGGTGTTTGGTGTTTTCCAAACTATGGAAGCACGCGACACAAAGGAAAGTACCGGAATAGGATTGGCTATCGTTAAAAAAATAATTGATGAGAAAGGCGGTCAGATACGTTTAGACTCGGAAGAAGGAAAAGGCTGCCGCTTTACTTTTAGCTGGCCAATTGAAATGGTTCTTACAAAAGAGAACGAATTTGCCACTACCCTATAAATCTGCCAATGAACCAGGATTTTAATTGTGAGGAGAAGCTGGAAGAGTTACAAAGCGAATTCAATGAATTTGCTTACATCATCTCTCATGACCTGAAAGCTCCTATTCGCGCTATTTCAAATCTATCGGTATGGATAGAAGAAGATTTAGGAGAGAATATTCCGGGAGATGTGCAGCAGAACATGCACCTGCTTCGAAACCGTGCCGTGCGCCTGGAACGCATGATCGAATCGTTACTTACCTACTCAAGGGTAACCAGCCAGGATTTGGACATACTCCCAACAGACATAAAAGCTTTAGTTGATGATGTGCTTGCCTCTTTACCTGAACCAGGTAAGCTTACCTTGAATCTGACTGACGCACTGCCCGTAATAGAGACTTATAAATTAAAGCTACGGGCAATTATAAATAACTTATTGCTGAATGTGGCCTTGCATAGCAACGTGCCTCAGACAGAAGTAACGCTAAGCCTGCAGGAACTGGGCGATTTTTATAGATTTACAATAGCAGATAATGGAGGAGGCGTACCGGCAGAGGCTCTCCCCAAAATCTTTAAAATATTTTACACTGTTGCTCCTAAAGATAAAGTTGAGACCAGCGGTGCAGGACTGGCGATTTCTAAAAAGATAGTAGACTTTGCCGGTGGAAAAATTGAAGCTGAAAATAATGAAGCTGGAGGATTAACAGTTTCATTTACATGGCCTAAGTTAAACTGAAAACAAACGACTCATTCATATGATTGAAAAATTAGTGAACGTTCTGCTCGTTGAAGACGATGAGGTAGATATCATGAATGTGCAACGCGCCTTCAAAAAAAACAGCATCACCAACCCGTTATTTATAGCCCGAAATGGCCTGGAAGCGCTTGAGATGCTTAAATCCGGCATGGTGCCTTTCCCACATATTATTATCCTAGATATTAATATGCCTAAGATGAATGGCATAGAGTTTTTAAAAGAGCTCCGCCAAGACGATGACTTTAAAAGTGCCAGCGTTTTTGTTATGACAACCTCTAATGAAGACAGCGATAAAATAAATGCTTACAATCTGAATGTGGCAGGTTATATACTTAAACCTCTCTCATTCGAAAAATTTATTACTTCGGTAGCTACACTTAATAGTTATTGGAAGCTATGCGAGCGCCCCTGAAGCGACCTGACAACTATATCTTTTTCGAACTTAACTGATCTGCGCACTCTCCAACCCTAATTGATCTTTGCCTGTGCCTACTTTCACAAATATGGTAGAAGAACTAAACGAACTGCTTCGCATACTTATCATCGATGATGATGAGGTGGATAGAATGTCTATCAGGCGCTCCTTAAGGAAAACTTCTATATCTGCTGAAATTTTTACTGCCGAAACGGCTTCCTGTAGCTTGGAACTCCTGAGAAAAGAGTCCTTCGACTGTATTTTTCTTGACTTTAAACTACCAGACATGGACGGGCTAGAGTTGCTGGAGCAGATACGAGAAATGGGTATACTGGCTCCCGTTCTGGTAGTAACTTCGCATGGTGATGAGCAGTTGGCCGCCAAAGCTATCCGACAAGGAGCATCTGACTATATTCCTAAAAGTTTACTAACCCCGGAGGGCATTTACCATAGTATAAAAACAGCTATCCGGCTTCATAAAGTAGAACAGGACAAACGGCAGGCAGAGGAAAAGCTCCGGACTACGCAGCAGCAGTTTGAGTTTGTGGTGTCCAATACTCCTATTAATTTCTGGCGCATAAATCAGGACAAAATAATAAGCTTTGCCAGTGGCCTTGGTCTTGAGCTGATTGGCTTGCCAGCAGAAAAAGTAATGGGCTTATCTATTTACGACGCCTGTGCCAGGTACCCGCACCTGATTGAAAAGTTCGAGAGAGCTTTTAAAGGTGAACGGGTTGAATCTGTGACAGAAACGAACGGATACTTTTTCAAATCGCAGTACCTGCCCATTTCAAATGAAAAGCAGGAGATTGTGAGTGTTATAGGATTTGCCTTTGATGTAACCGAAAGCATTCTGCACGAACAGGAGTTAACCAAAGCCAAAGAACTGGCAGAGGAGTCTGTACGCACCAAAGAGCAGTTCATAGCTAACATCAGCCATGAGATCCGTACTCCTATGAACGGAATAATTGGTCTGGCATCAGTACTTCAGAAAACAGCCCTGGCAGAAGATCAGCGAAAATATCTGAAAGCCATTCAGACTTCAGCAGATACGTTGATGCATATTATCAACGACCTACTTGACTTCTCCAAGATTTCGGCTCAGAAATTCACTTTCGAATACATAGATTTTAATTTACCCCAGTTGTTCGATGAAGTAACTGCTTTAATGGATGTGCGGGTAAAAGAGAAGAACAACATTTTTAATGTTTCACTTGCGCCCACGGTTCCCCCAGACCTGGTGGGAGATCCGGTGCGTTTAAAGCAGATCATCATTAACTTGGTAGGGAACGCTTCTAAGTTTACGCAATCCGGCAGTATCAGCCTTTCTGCATCTGCCGAATCAGAAACTGAAAACGAAGTTGTTTTAAAATTTAAAGTGGAAGATACCGGCATCGGTATTCCACAGGAAAAGCTACAGGCTATTTTTGAAAGCTTTAACCAGGGCAGTAACGATACTTCCCGCAAATACGGCGGCACAGGGCTAGGGCTTACAATCTCTAAAAGCCTGGTAGAACTACAGGGCGGTAATATTGCCGTTTGGAGCCAGCCGAATGTAGGCAGTGCCTTTACCTTTACCCTGCCCTTCAAGAAAAAAGAAGACCAACAGCTTGTTGCCGCTCCGGAAGCCGAATATGATGAAAAGAATTTAGGACATCTGAAGGTTCTTCTGGCAGAAGATAATGAAATCAATCAGCTCTTGCTCAATAAGGTTCTGTCGGATTGGGGGATCAGGTGTGAAATAGTGTCGAACGGGGTGCAGGCAATGGAATGCTTTCACCAATTGCAGTACGACCTGATCCTGATGGACATGCAGATGCCTGAAATGGATGGTTACGAAGCAATACGCCGGATTCGTAATTCTGGTGGAGAAGGGGCGCATACACCTATCATTGCCCTTACTGCCCATGCCAGTGCGGTAGAGATAGATAAATGCATCGAGGCGGGAGCAAATACACACCTCTCCAAGCCTTTTAACCCCGCCCATTTATACCAGGCCATACTTAAACTTACCCAAAGCGAGCAGCAGCCCCTAGCTGACAGCGGCAGTACAATTACATTACAACTTGGTATTCTAAGAGACATGGCGGGCTCCAACTCATCTTTCCTGGAAGAGATTCTGACGATGTATGTAAAAGGCACTTCAGAAGCGATTGCACAGATCAACAGCCACTACGAGCAACAGGAGTGGAATGACCTGCAGCAATGTTTAACAGAATTAAGTGACAGCATGTCTGTAATTAATGTGCAACCACTTTTAGATACCATCGAAGAGGCTTCTGCTATGGTGACCCATAAAAAGACAGAGCAACTGGATGTGCTCATAAAGAAAATGGCCCTGCAGGGGCAGCAGGTTATCACCCTGCTGGAACAGGAGTTAGAAAGTCTGGCTTTTCAATCATAAAAAGCAAAAGGGCGGCGCATATCTGCACCGCCCTTTTGCTTGAAGACTGTTAACAAGTGTTTATTTCCCCATCATTTTTGCCAGGTTGCCTAAGCCACCGCGCTTGCCAGCCATTTTGTTCATAGAGCGCATCATTTTACGCATGTCGTTGAACTGCTTCATCAGGTTGTTAACCTGCTGCACATCTGTTCCGCTACCTTTGGCAATACGGGCACGACGGCTACCATTTATCATATCCGGGTTCTCACGTTCCTGTGGCGTCATCGACTTGATAATGGCCTCAATAGGCTTAAAAGCATTTTCGTCAATTTCTACATCCTTCAGGGCTTTACCAACACCCGGAATCATACCTACCAGGTCTTTGATGTCACCCATCTTTTTGATTTGCTCCAGCTGTGTAAGGAAGTCGTCGAAGTTGAATTGGTTTTTGCGGATTTTCTTATTAATACGCTTCGCCTCTTCTTCGTCGAAGGCCTGCTGCGCACGCTCAACCAGGGAAATTACGTCACCCATACCCAGGATACGCTGTGCCATACGATCCGGGTAGAACAGGTCAAGCGCTTCCATTTTCTCACCTGTAGAGATAAACTTGATTGGCTTTTCCACAACGGCACGAATAGAAAGAGCAGCTCCACCACGTGAGTCGCCATCCAGTTTCGTTAAAACAACGCCATCAAAGTTGATGCGGTCATTAAAGGTTTTGGCTGTATTCACCGCATCCTGCCCTGTCATGGAGTCAACCACGAACAGCGTTTCCGTTGGCTTCACAGCAGCCTTTATTTCGGCAATTTCTTTCATCATCGCCTCGTCCACGGCCAAACGACCGGCGGTATCGATGATCACTACTTTCTTATTGGTTTTCCTGGCATGCTCAATAGCATTAAGAGCAATCTGAACCGGATTCTTGTTCTCCATCTCAGTATAGGCTTCTACGCCTACCTGCTCTGCCAGCACCTTCAGCTGATTGATCGCAGCCGGACGGTATACGTCGCAGGCAGCCACCAACACATTACGGCCTTGTTTTTTGATCAGGTTTGCCAGCTTACCTGTAAAAGTTGTTTTACCAGAACCTTGCAGACCAGCAATCAGAATAATAGCAGGGTCGCCTTTCAGGTTGATGTCTTTCTTTTCACCACCCATCAGTTCGGTCAGCTCCTCATGCACAATCTTCACCATCAGCTGCCCCGGAGAAACCGAGATAAGCACATCCCGCCCCATGGCTTCGTCTTTAATCTTGTCGGTTACTGTTTTGGCTACTTTATAGTTTACGTCCGCGTCTACCAAGGCACGACGTACCTCTTTTATAGTTTGCGCAACGTTAATTTCGGTAATGCTCCCCTGCCCTTTCAGTGTTTTAAAGGCACGATCTAACTTGTTACTTAAATTATCAAACATCTCTTTTTCTGGGTTTACCTACAAAAATAAGTATAATCTGGTTTATTTACGAATAATAGAAGATGATTTATGAATCAGGGGCGAGAATTAGCGGTTTACTTTTTGCTGCCACATCGGCCACTTATAAAATGAGACACAACAGCAGGAGCGCCTGCCCGTAAATTCTAAACTGCGAGAAAATTTCTATCTTTGAAAAACAGGCTTAAACAGGACAGCTTTGATAAACAACAGCAACTTAAATTTATTATATATATCTTATTACTGGCCCCCCTCCGGTGGCCCCGGCGTGCAGCGTGGACTAAAATTTGCCAAGTACCTGCCTGAGCTCGGCGTGCAGCCGGCCATTTTAACGGTGGATGAGCAGCAGGCCTCTTACCCGCTCCTGGACCCGACTTTTGAGAAAGAGGTGCCGGCAGGCCTGGAGGTATACCGCACTCCCACCTCAGAACCATTTGAGTACTACAAAAAGCTATCCGGCAAAAAGGAAATTCCTTATAGTGGTTTTGCCAACCAGGAAAAAGCAGACTCATTCGTAGACAAAGTATTTAAATTTGTACGTGGCAATCTTTTTATTCCCGATGCCCGTGTAGGCTGGAACAAACATGCCCTGAAAAAGGCGGAGGAATTACTGCAGGCGAATAAATACCAGGCCATACTAACCACCAGTCCACCACACTCTACGCAGTTAATCGGCCTGAAACTCAAGAAAAAGTACCATTTACCCTGGGTAGCCGATCTTCGCGACCCCTGGACGAATATTCATTACTACGATCAACTGTATCATACGGCTCTGGCCAAGCGCATCGACAAGCAATATGAATTACAGGTACTGGAGCAGGCTGATGCTGTTATTGTTACCAGCGAAGACACCAAACGCTTGTTCCTGAACAAGCCGGTAGCGATCGACCCAAACAAAATTTTCGTTATTCCAAACGGATACGACGAAGATGATTTTGTATTTCAATCAACAGCCCCAGCCGATACCTTCCTGATTACCTATACCGGCACCATGACGGAGAACTACAACATAGATGTTTTTCTGAAGGTGCTCGCTCACCTGATGTCGGCTCATAGCGAGATCAACTATAAGCTTCGTTTTGTAGGCAAGGTATCGGATGGGGTAAAACAACGGATAGAAAAAGCAGGTGTGCTGGGCATCACCGAGTTTATACCGTATGTACCGCATCAGGAAGCCATTAAGTATTTGATGGAAAGCACTATATTACTGTTGGCAATTGCTGATGTTGCCACTGTATATGCCAACGTGCCGGGCAAGCTGTTTGAATACCTGGCCTCTAACAAGCCTATAGTTTGCCTCGGCCCCGTCCATTCCGATGCCGACCGGATAATTGACGAATGCGGCGCAGGCCGGCTTTTCCATTATACAGCCTACGACCTTATGCTGGACCACATGACCCAGATGAGCAAGGCCTGGAAAATAAACCCGAACCTGGACCTCCCTTTCATGAATCACGCCCAGTACTCCCGAAGAGGATTAGCAGGAGAACTGGCAGCTGTTATACAGCAACTGGTGGATAAGGAGTAGACCGGCAGGATTCCGTTTCGCCTATAATTTGCGTAACTTGCACTAAAATTCGGGTGACCTTTAGGCTGCCTTTGTATGAAGCATAAAATATCAGAATGGCATTAGATCTTAATCATAAATCTATATTAGTAACAGGCGGCACAGGTTCGTTCGGCAAAAAATTTATACAAATGGTATATGAGCGTTTCCCGCAGGTGAAGCGCCTTGTTATTTACTCCCGCGACGAACTGAAACAGTTTGAAATGTCGCAGGTATTTCCGCACAGCAAATACAATTCCATCCGCTTTTTTATAGGTGATGTGCGCGATGGGGAGCGTTTTAAACGCGCCTGTGAAGGAATTGATATCATTGTGCATGCTGCTGCGCTTAAGCAGGTGCCCGCTGCCGAGTATAACCCCATGGAGTGCATCAAAACCAATGTGCTGGGCGCTGAAAATGTTATCAATGCAGCGCTTGATTGTGGAGTAAAAGATGTGGTGGCGCTTTCAACTGACAAGGCTGCGGCTCCAATTAACCTGTATGGCGCCACTAAGCTCTGCTCCGACAAACTGTTTGTAGCGGCTAACAACATGAAAGGCAAGCGGGATATCCGTTTCTCTGTTGTGCGCTATGGCAACGTGATCGGCTCCAGGGGCTCTGTGGTTCCTTTCTTCTTGAGCAAACGTAAAGATGGGGTTCTCCCGATCACTCACCCCGACATGACCCGTTTTAATATCTCTCTGGAAGAAGGTGTAGAGCTGGTTTTTCATGCACTGGAGAAACACTGGGGTGGCGAAATATTTGTACCTAAAATTCCATCTTACCGCATTACAGATGTAGCAGAGGCCATTGGCCCGGATTGCAGGCAGGAAGAAGTAGGCATACGGCCAGGCGAGAAACTGCACGAAGAAATGATCACCGAAACCGATTCACTGAACACGGTAGAGCTGGAGAACAATTATGTAATCTTACCCTCCACACCCACCTGGAGCATTGAGGAATTTCTGAAGGCACATCATGGTAAAATGGTGGAAATGGGCTTTAAGTATAACTCTGGTACCAATACCGATTGGCTGACAGTAGCGCAACTGCGTGAGCAGATCAGGAAACACGTAGACCCGAATTTCACAGTGTAAATTTCGGGAATTATGAATTAAAAATTAGAAGTCATGCTTCCTGGAAACTTTGAACAAGCCTTTGTAGCCGGTAATATTTTCGCCACTGCTGTACATACATATCAACTACTGAAAGAACCAGGAATGCCTCCTGCGCGGGGTCTGATAAGGAATAATCATGTATGAGCGCACTTACCACGGGTATCCTTTTTATCTCCGCCCCATTCATAATTTCTAATTCATAATTTATAATTATTTTAAAATGCCCCAGAATTCAGAACTCAGAACTCCGGACTTCCCTGTTATCCCTTACGGCCGCCAGCACATTACCCGGGAGGACATAGAGGCTGTGATAGAAACCCTGCAGTCGGATTACCTGACACAGGGGCCAAAGGTAGCTGCGTTTGAACAGGCTTTTGCGCAGTATGTGGGAGCTCAATACGCGGTGGCTGTAGCCAACGGTACGGCAGCATTGCATCTTTGCGCTTTGGCACTGGATGTAAAAGAGAGTTCCAGAGTTATCACGACACCCATTACCTTCGTGGCTTCAGCTAACTGCATCCGGTATTGCGGAGGAACGGTGGAGTTTGCCGACATTGATCCAGGAACGGCGTTGCTGGACATTGTCAAGGTACGGGAACTACTGGAGAGCAAGCCTGAGGGCTACTACAGTGGCCTTATACCCGTTACCTTTGCAGGCAACCCTGTAAACCTGGAGGCATACAGAAAATTGGCAGACGAATTCGGTTTATGGGTAATTGAAGACGCAGCCCATGCCCCCGGTGGTTACTTCTTTGATAGCGCAGGAGAAAAGCAGTTCTGTGGCAATGGAAAGTTTGCCGATCTTTCTATTTTCTCTTTTCACCCGGTAAAGCATATAGCAACCGGAGAAGGCGGCATGGTCACGACCAATAACGAAGAGCTTTATAAGAAGCTTCTGCTTTACCGCACCCACGGTATTACCCGAGATCCGGAGCTGATGGAAGAAAACCACGGCGGATGGTATATGGAAATGCAGGAGCTCGGATACAATTATCGTATACCGGATATGCTGTGCGCGCTGGGCATTTCTCAGTTGAAAAAAGCAGATGCGGGCATGGCAAGAAGAAAAGAAATTGCCAAAACATACGATGCTGCCTTTGCAGCTACAGCAGGCATAGAAATACTGGCTACCGATAAAGCCGCTCTTCATAATAAAGAAACCGGCCATGCTTATCACCTGTATGTGATCCGGGTAAAGAACCGCAAAGGCTTGTACGACTATCTGCGGCGGCACAACATTTTTGCACAGGTGCATTACATACCGGCACATACCATGCCTTATTATCAAAAACAAGGCTACCGGAAAGGCGATTTCCCGGCAGCTGAAGCCTACTATGCCGAATGCCTGAGCCTACCCATGTACCCCGGCCTTACCGAAGCCGAACAGGCTTTTGTGATAGAGAAGGTAAAAGATTTTGTGCAGTAATGAAATGCATCGCCATTATACCAGCTCGTGGTGGAAGTAAACGTATACCACGCAAAAATATCCGGGACTTTTTAGGCAAACCAATTATTGCTTACTCCATTGAGACAGCATTAGCATCTGGCCTTTTTGAAGAAGTAATGGTTTCTACTGATGATGCAGAAATAGCAGCCATTAGTAAACATTATGGTGCAAGAGTGCCTTTTATGCGAAGTATTGCTACTTCCGACGACTTTGCAACAACAGCTGACGTACTTTCCGAAGTCATAAACAAGTACGAGCAGACCGGCAGCTATTATGACTACGCCTGCTGCCTCTATCCTACTGCACCTTTGCTACAGGTAAAATCTTTACGGGAAAGTTTTCGACTCCTGAAAAAGGAAAAGTACGAAACTGTGTTTCCGGTTCTCAGGTATAGTTATCCTATCTGGAGAAGCTTGTGCCTTAAAGATAGCAAAGTAGCCATGAACTGGCCTGAACACCTTAACTCACGTTCACAGGATATGCCTCCTTCTTTCCATGATGCCGGGCAGTTTTATTGGCTGCATGTAAGGAGCTTTATCAAAAGCGGTAAGCTGTTCACTGACAATTCAGGAGCATTAGAGCTAGAAGATATTGAAGCCCAGGACATAGATACCCTAGCAGACTGGAAGATGGCAGAGCTAAAATATAAGTTTCTACAGGAAAAGCAGCCGCTATGAAAAATAGAACACGCATTATATTCCGTGCTGACGGAAGCAGCAGGATTGGCTTAGGGCATGTTGTTCGTTCGCTTGCACTGGCTGATATGTTACGCGATGCGTATGAATGTGTATTTGCTATTCAGGAGCCAGGCAAAGAGCTCGAGGCTAAGATCAGAAAGGTATGCCACGGTTTAATCGTGCTGCCGCAATGTGCTCCCACAGAAGATCGGTTTCTTTATGAGCTGACAGCCTATGTATCGGAAGAAGAAATTGTGGTGTTGGACGGCTATCATTTTAACACTGATTATCAACTTCAGCTTAAGTTAAAAGGTGCCGCGCTAGTTTGCATAGACGACATTCATGAATATAAATTTTTAGCTGATGCCGTCATAAATCAGGCTGGCGATATACGCGCCGAAGCATATACAACAGCACCTTATACCAAGCTATACCTGGGGCCAAAATACGCTTTATTACGTGCGCCATTTCTCAATGCTGCGAAAGAGGCCTATACTTACCCGACAGGTAAGTTGCGCCTGCTGTTGAATATGGGTGGTGCAGATCCGAATAACGTAACTTTACAACTGGCCGGGGAAATAGCGAGTATAGAGGCAATAGAACAGCTTGAAATTGTAGTAGGTAGTGCTTACCTGCACCTGGCAGCACTTCAGGCCTGGCTCAAAAAAAACAGCAAATGCCAGCTACAGCAGGCTTTATCGGCAGAAGAAATGTGCAAACTCATGCAAAGCTGCCAGGCAGCCGTTACATCTCCAAGCGGTGTGGCTTACGAATACTGCGCAGCAGGCGGTATACTATACCTGTACCAGACAGCCGAGAACCAGGCAGGTATTTATAATTTCCTGATAAAAGAAGCCCTTGCAACACCATATGCCGGCTTAAAAGCGTCTTTACAACCTGCAGCCACTCCAACACTACATCAGCAATATGTAACGCAGCAACGCAGGTTTTTCGATGGTAACAGCATAGAAAGACTGCAACAGCTTTTCACACAGCTCTCCTTCAGTGCCAAGTTGGCGATGCGCGAGGTAAGGCAGGATGATATGATGTTGCTTTTCCATTGGTCAAGCGATCCTGCTGTGCGCATACGTTCCTTTAACAAAGAGCCTATTCCTCTGGAAGTACATAAAATCTGGTTTCAGACTAAACTTGCCGATTTAAATTGCATCCTTTACATTGCAGAATTAGAAGGTGAACCGGCAGCCCATATCCGTTTCGATATTGAAGATAATGTAGCCATCATCAGCTATCTGATTGCTGAAAACTTCAGGGGAAAAGGACTTGGGCACACAGTTCTACAGAAAGGTATTGCGGCTCTAAGAAAAGACAGACTAGGGATACAGGTTGTGGAAGGATTGGTGCAACAGGATAACACACCTTCTGTCAGAGCCTTCGAGAAAGCTGGTTTTACTTATGGTGCACCATCTGTACAGTTTCCCAATGCCTTCCGTTTTGTTCTTCGGCCGGAAAGCATTGTTTAAATTCAGAACACATGACACAATCTATAAATATAGCAGGCCGTTTAGTTGGTCTAACGCATAAGCCTTTTATTATTGCCGAAATGTCCGGCAACCATAACCAGTCGCTGGACCGCGCTTTGGCCATTGTAGATGCCGCCGCTGAAGCCGGAGCTGACGCTATAAAGCTGCAAACCTATACAGCCGATACCATGACACTGCCTGGGGCTTTTACCATAGAAGACGAAGGATCGTTATGGAAAGGACGTGAACTGTACGACCTTTACAAAGAAGCGTACACACCTTGGGAGTGGCACAAGCCTATTTTTGAAAGAGCCAGAGAAAAAGGCCTGATTGCCTTCTCCTCTCCTTTCGATGAAACAGCTGTTGATTTTCTGGAAGAGTTAGGTGCTCCTGTTTATAAGATTGCCTCCTTCGAAAATACCGATCACCCTTTACTAAAAAAAGTGGCAGCTACCGGAAAACCAGTGATCATGAGCACAGGAGCCGCTACTATTTCTGAACTGGACGAAGCGGTGCGCATTCTGAAAGGAGCTGGCGTAACCGAACTGATTCTATTAAAATGCACCAGCACATATCCTGCCACTCCTGAAAATACAAACCTGCTGACAATCCCGCACATGCGTGATCTGTTTGGCGTGCAGGTGGGTCTTTCGGACCATACCATGGGAGTTGGAGCTGCCGTAGCGGCTGTTGCATTGGGAGCCACCGTGGTAGAGAAACATTTTACTTTAAGACGTGCCGATGG
Source organism: Pontibacter sp. SGAir0037 (assembly GCF_005491705.1). Lineage (NCBI taxonomy): Bacteria > Pseudomonadati > Bacteroidota > Cytophagia > Cytophagales > Hymenobacteraceae > Pontibacter > Pontibacter sp. SGAir0037. The sequence goes on from NZ_CP028092.1 coordinate 2,909,196, forward strand.
TGGCGTAGATTCTGCCTTTTCGCTGGAGCCTCAGGAGCTGAATACATTAGTAGTAGAATCCGAAAGAGCCTGGCAGGCGATGGGTTATGTGCAGTATGGCGTGCAGCGGGCCGAGGAAAAAAGCCGCCTTTTCAAGCGTTCCATTTATGCTGCCAGAGACATTGAAGCGGGAGAGGCTTTTACAAAAGAAAATATCCGCGTTATTCGCCCGGGCCTTGGCCTTGCTCCTAAGCACTATGAGGAACTGCTAAGCAAAACAGCAGCAAAAAGTATAAAGGCCGGCACTCCATTAACCTGGGACCTGGTATAATTACGCATGTTGGAAAACACAGCCAACCTATACCGGAAAATTCTGCATATCCGACTCACGGATACGTTTGCCTCTCTGCCCAGGCATACGCTGGAGCAGGTTTCACCTAATAATCCTTTTAAGCGACTGCTTATTGTTTTGCTCTATACTGGAGGGCGACTGATCTTTAATTTGTTTAAAGTCAACAAGCCTATCGATCACCTGCAGCAAAAGGTATGGCTTTATGTCGTGAGCCAGAACAATGTAGAATCGCTACAGTTTATAAAGGAAGCCATGCCAGAGGCCGAATTTGTAGCCGGGCAAAACAAACGGATTGGCCGGTATGCGAAAACAGTAAACCGGATACCTTATCGCTGGAAGATACTTTCATACTATAAGTATCCCTACGTGCTGTGGAAGCTCTACCAGATTCACGGTAAAAAGGTGCTTCGTTTTTTCGATCTGGTATATGATGCCATCGGCTATTACGAAGTATATCTCCGCACACTCCGTAAGCACAGACCAACTGCCATCATCTTTGCCAATGATCATAACCCGGATGCGCGTGCCATGCTCTATGCAGCAAAGCATTATAAAATTCCAACTGTTTACATTCAGCATGCCAGCGTTAGTAATAGTTTTCCGCCGTTGGAGCACGATCTTAGTCTGCTTGAGGGCCAGGCTGCTTTGGATACCTACCAACAGTGCGGACCAGTAGAGGGAGAAGTAAAATTTATCGGAATGCCGAAGGCCGATCATTACCTCAAAAAACGTAAATCATCTAACAAAGTACAACGGGTAGGTATTTGCTGCAACACCATTGATACCTTGGAAGGTATCGTACAACTTGTAACGCAATTAAGTCTTCATTTACCAGATCTTATTCTAAGTATAAGGCCTCATCCACGTGATAATCGTGATTTCAATCTTATAAGAGGCATCAGCCCCAAGGCAACTTTATCTAATCCCGCTAGTGAAGGCCCTTTTATGTTTCTAGAGCAACAGGATGTCATTATAGCAGGCGATTCATCTATTCTGCTAGAGGCCACACTGCTTAATATACCAAGTATCTATTATAAATTTGATGAGGGTGCCTTGCTAGATGACTACTATGGCTATGTTAAAAATGGCGTAGTGGAACGGGCAGATACTACAGAAAAGCTGATTTCTATTATAGAAAATTATATAGTGAACAGACCGGTTGTTTATCAACATGCCAAATACTACAATGCTACTGTTGGAACAAGACATGAAGCAGCAAGTGCCAAACTAGCTTTAGATAATATAAAAGATTTTTTGAACAATGGTTAGTTTTCTTTTTCTTTACCTTTAAGCTTCTCTCTTTTTCAAAATCAGCAAGTGACTAATTCTTCTTATAAAACAATTATCTTATTGCTCCTTTTGAGCTGCCTTTTTCCTTTTATTTTATTTGCGCAAGGGCCTAAGAATGCCTTGACTTTTAATGGCTTCAATAACTATGTTTCATTTAGTCACGACTCCCGTGGAATCACAAACCAGGTAACTACTGAAGCTTGGATTAAAACCACTTCTCTCAACAATCAGCATTTTGTTGTAAAGTATGATCGTGATAGAGAAAGTGGATTTCAATTACATACACTAAATGGCAAAGCAGGTTTCTCTGGTCGAGATGGTTCAGGCCAGTATCGCCTTTCCGGCTATTCAGATGTTTTTGTAGCTGATGGGGAATGGCATCATTTAGCCGGAGTTTGTACCGGCACTTCATGGCTAATTTACGTTGACGGTGTTTTACAGGGAGAATCAGTTACTAACTATACCCAAACCGATTTGAGATCAGATGAACCTCTTTTGGTAGGCACTTATTTCTATCTTGGTCAAACCTGGTATTATAACGGTGAAGTTGACGAAATCCGTGTCTGGAACAGAGCTCTGACAGCAGAGGAAATTCGGAAGAATATGTGTAAAACAATTCCTGATAACTCTACAAACCTTGTCGCTTACTTTAAATTAGATGAAACTTCCGGTTCAACAGTTCAGGACCACAGCAGCTACAGGCTTCACGGCGTTTTTCAGGATATGGATGCAGCTTCGGCCAGAGTTACTTCAGGGGCAGCCATAGGAGACAGAAGCGTTTACCTTTACCCTAGCACCTGGCAAAATCAAAAGGTTGAAATAGCTGGTGGCAATGGCAACAAGGTGTGGGTAGATCAAATAGTTGCTAGTCCTTTTGACCAAGGTATTCATCTTTACTATGTCGGAGGCAGGCCTAACAGTACTGTGGGCATTAGCAATCCACAATCAGTAACAGAATATTATGGTGTATTCCCAGCAATTGGCAACACTAACTCCTATGTCATACAGTATGAAAGCCCACAACAGCTTTGTGAGGTTGAAATTTTTTCCCGAAAAGATAATGCCACATCCGCCTGGAATTTACTAAATCCAGCTGTTGCTAATCAAACTACATCCACTCAAACAGATGGCGCCAGAAAAGAATTTGTAGTTCAAAATAAGACCGAGCTTCCCATTGTTGGTGCTACTAGTTTCTGCACCGGCTCCAGTATTGAGCTAGAAGTAAATACTGATCTTGATCCGACTTGGAGTACTGGGCACAAGGGGAAAAAGATAACGATAACAGAAGCCGGTAAATATTGGGTAACTGCACCGCATGGCACTTGCCTGGCTACCGACACCATTACTGTTCAGGAATTACCTGTACCCGCTATAAACTTAGGGAGTAACATTATCTTATGCCCCGGCACCTCAGCTACCATACAGGCCCCGGCAGGTTTTTCATCATACCTGTGGAGTAATGGCTCCCAAAGTTCCAGTATTACGGTAAATACGGCAGGAACTTACTCTGTTGAAGTAACAAACGCCAGCGGCTGTACCTCCCAAAGCATTATACAAGTAGAGGAAGCTACTGTTCCTACTATTATACTACCAGATAACCAGCATTATTCAGTTTGTTATGGAGAAAATGCTCTGATAAATGCTACTACTGCCGGAGCTACGTACCAATGGTCTGATGGCTCAACTTTTCCTACCCTTACTGCTGCCGCTACAGGTGAATATTGGGTGGATATTATAGTTAATGGCTGTGCCTACAGGCGTACCGTACAGGTAACCTACGAAGAATGCCCACAGATCCCGAACATTATCACACCAAACGGCGACGGATTAAATGATACATTCATTCTAATCGGCCTCCCTCCCAACAACGTACGGGTAGAAATATATAACAGGTGGGGAAAATTGATTTATAAGTCCGGTAACTACCAAAACAACTGGGGTTCGCCTGATATTGCTGCCGGTTCTTACTATTACTATATCAAAAGCAGTAGCTCATCTAAAGAGTTCAAGGGCTGGCTTGAAGTTATGAAATAAGAGGTGTTTCAGACTTGGAAAGCTATTGAATACTGTTCGATAATTTCTCTTTTAAAAAAATTTCCACAGGTGCCAATCTTCAAATACTTACCTTTACAGGCTTAGTGTATAGTATCCGTTAATGAGCAAAATTTTACAGCGCGAAGGAATCTGGAATTCAATCATCTCCTATGTAGGTATCGGCATCGGATATGTAAATACAGTGCTGCTGTTCCCTAATTTCCTGGAGGAAGAGCAGCTTGGGCTTACCAGGTTACTGGCCACTATCTCTGTGATGTATGCTCAGTTTTCAGCGCTTGGCTTTGTAAATACCAGTGCACGGTACTTCCCTTACTTTCGAAATAAAGACAGACAACACAATGGCTTTCTGTTTCTGTTGTTGTCTATCCCTTTGCTTGGTTTTCTGGTTGCGACCTCAGCCTTTCTTCTGCTTAAGCCTTTTGTGATAGCGTATTACCAGGAACGATCCAGTATTCTGGTGGATTACTACTACTATATTATTCCACTGGCTCTTTTTACCTTACTCTTTAACATGCTTACCGCTTACCTGCGGTCGCTGTACAAAACCATCATTTCGTCTTTTGCGCAGGACTTCCTGCTCAGGGTGCTTACATCGCTCCTCATATTGGTATATGCCTTTAACTGGCTCAGCTTTCACCAGTTCGTACTACTGTACATAGGCATTAACTCTGCCATTACGCTTGTGCTGGTAGTATATGTTTTATGGCTCAAACAAATGTTTCTGCGCCCTTCGCTGGCAGTACTGCAGATTGTTCCGATTAGAGAGCTGCTTTTTTATGGCTTTTTTACATTTCTGGGCAACATCTCCACTACTATTATCACTACCATAGACCAGGTAATGATTGGTTCTTACAGTTTAAGTGACAACGCCATTTACACCACAGCTTTTTATATTACAAGCGCCGTTATTGTTCCGGCCAAGTCATTGCTGAAAATCGCACACCCACAGGTAGCTGAATTCTGGAAAGACAAGGATATGGAAAGTATGGGGAAGCTGTACAAGAACATTACACTTATCAACCTGATCATTGGTTTACTCTTATCAATTGGCATCTGGGCTAACATAGATAACCTTTTTGATTTTATGCCGGAAACATATCGTGCCGGAAAGTATGTCGTACTCTTTCTGATAATTGCCCGCGTGGTGGACCTGGCTACAAGCCTGAACGGCGTTATTTTGGCTACGTCTGATAAATACAGGTGGGACCTTTCTTTCAACATACTGCTGGCTGGCCTCACCATCTGGACAAACTGGTACTTTATCAGGCGTTATGGCATTAATGGAGCAGCTTTTGCCTCTATGATCTCTTATCTGTTCATTAACATGTCGCGGCTCCTGTTTGTAAAATTTATATACAACCTGCAGCCTTTTGCCTGGAGTTCTGTTACCATTACGTTTATTGCTGCTGTATCTCTGGGTGCAGCTTATCTTCTGCCAGATTTAGGTAACGTATTTTTAGATATCTTTGTCAGATCTTTACTGATAACTGTGATTTATGCCGGCCTAACAATTGGGTTTAAAATATCACCGGAAATAAATGCCTGGCTACAAAAACTTTTGCCCAACTAGCAGGTTGTAAATATGACTATTTCATTATTAAATATAAAATACCTGCGCTTGTTCAGCTTTACCGAGGGCACAAAATGCAACTTAGATGACAGGGCTTCGTTACTTTAATTTGTTCCACCAACCGGGCTTGTCTATGTTACGATACAGCTTCTTCCTGCTACTAACGCTTCCTCTCTACTTCTCCTGCTCTTCAGGCAGTTCCACAGATAAAGAAGCAGAACAGGCGTACCAGGACCTTCGTAATTTTGTAGCAGACGTTGAACAGGATACCGCTATGGCTACTGACGTTACAGAAGCTGCCTGGGAAGAAGAGGCGGATCAGTTGCTGGAAGAATACAGCAAGCACGAATCAAAGGCAGATGAATACCGGGAGCATTATAGTGTGGAAAAACGGGAAGAAATTAAGGCGCTGGAAGAAAGGTTTGAGCTCGCTTATGAGAAAAGGCAAAAGCTATACGATGATGTGAGCCGCCGCTACAGGCTTCGGCAGGATATGTTAGGCGTAGAAGTTGCTGCAGATGATCTAAGCACCATCCAGGCAGATAACATAACAGCCACCTATCAGAAGTTTATAAATACGCTGCATAGTAACAAAGAGCTCTATACGGCCCGGGACTGGGAGCATATAGAAGGCTGGTGGAGCGCCCTAAACGACAGAAGGCAGGAAGTATAAGCCCAACTAAAACCAGCTGATATGGCTATGATTCAAAAGAAACAGGAGGAGTACGTAGCAATAAGGGAAAACCTGAATTAAAGCCTGCAATTAAAAACCATTCGTCAGCGAGAAAGATTCTACACGCGAGTCCAGCACTTTTCCGTGCTCACACTTCAATACCCTGTTCGGGTAACGGTTAATAATTTCGTAGTTGTGGGTTGCCATTAAGATGGCGGTACCACTGTTGTTAATTTCCAGAAACAGCTGCATAATGCCGTCTGCCACCATCGGATCGAGATTACCGGTGGGTTCATCGGCAAAGAGAATAACAGGTTCGTTTAACAGGGCACGTGCAATTACAATGCGCTGCTGCTCACCGCCAGACAGCTGGTGGGGCATCTTGTTGGCAGCCGCATCCAGGCCAACACGCATCAGCACTTCCGAAATGCGTTGCTTTATTTTTGATTTGTCTTTCCAGCCGGTTGCTTTTAAAACGAACGAAAGGTTTTCAGCAACAGTTCTGTCGAAAAGCAGCTGGAAATCCTGGAATATTATACCTATTTTCCGGCGCAGGAAAGGCACCTTTGCACGGGGCAGCTTGCTTAACCTGAATTCTGAAACAGAGCCTATGCCTGTTTGCAGCGGTAAATCGGCGTAAAGGGTTTTTAACAAAGAGCTTTTCCCGCTGCCTGTGCGACCTACCAGGTATACAAATTCTCCTTTCTCAATATCAAAATTCACATTGCTGAGAATGGTATTAACATCCTGGTAAATAACCACGTCGCGTAACGACACGACTGGCGAAGTAGAAAAGTTCATGTGGTATTAAATCTCTAATTTTTGAAGTTTGCCAAACTCTAAACCGGCTATCACTGCTGCCAGGCCATCTTCCTTCCCCTCTAAACCATAGCGATCCAGATTTTTCAAAGGGCGATCGGCCCTGAAGTAGGCAATCAGCACAAAGTTGTCGTCCCGTAGCTGAATATAATCCGGAATCTTAGCCTTTCCTTTTACTTTGATGATATACATCCTGAAGAGAATTATGAATTAGAAATTATGAATTATGAATTATAAATTGAGACCGGGCACTTGCCTCCACCTCATTCATAACTCATAATTCATCATTCATAATTATTATGATTACTTATTTCCTTTAGCATGGTCGGCTAAGAAAGTAGCCAGGCCGCTATCAGTAAGCGGGTGCTTTAGCAGACCTGTGATCACAGAAAGCGGGCAGGTAACTACATCAGCACCAATTTCGGCACACTGCACTAGGTGCATAACGTGGCGAACAGAGGCAGCCAGTACCTGTGTCTGGTAGCCGTAGTTGCTGTAGATATCCACAATCTGCTCAATCAGTTGCAAGCCATTGGTAGAAACGTCATCCAGACGACCTACGAAGGGCGATACATAGGTTGCTCCGGCCTTAGCTGCCAGAATAGCCTGTCCGGCTGAGAACACAAGAGTACAGTTTGTTTTAATTCCTTTTTCGCTGAAATAGCGGATAGCTTTTACACCATCTTTGATCATCGGAACTTTTACAACGATGTTCGGGTGCAGGCTGGCCAAAAACTCACCTTCACTTACGATAGTATCGAAATCTGTTGCGATTACTTCAGCGCTAATGTCACCATCTACTATTTCGCAGATTTTCTTATAATGCGCCATTACGTTGTCGTGGCCAAAGATTCCTTCTTTTGCCATCAAAGACGGGTTTGTTGTTACACCGTCTAATACACCAAGATCGTAGGCTTCCTGAATGTCCTGCAGGTTTGCAGTGTCGATAAAGAATTTCATAGTAATGGGATATAGATTTACATACAAATCTAACGCAATAATCCGAATCAGAAAAGGATAAAGAGATTAATAAAGAATAAATGTATTGGATACACTTATAAGAGAGGGCAAAAAAAAGTGGCAAACCAACATCGCGTCGCTACAACCGCCTACCCTTGCTCGCTTCCGCACCTGGGGGAGTTCGGCGGGAGCTGACCGTGCCGATTTGCCGTTGCAAAGGTAGTAAAATTTATTCTTGCCGCAAACATACCCACACAAAAAATCACTCTTTCACCTTTCACCTAGCTTAACAACTTCATAATAAACTGATTATACTTAAATAAATTTTCATTCAAAGGCTTTGTTTCTTCGTTTCTGTAGTTAAACAAACCTGTTTGACCAGTAAAAACGGAGGCAAGAAATCAGATTTGGGTACAATTGTGCTAAATGAAAAGACAAACTGTTGGTAAAAACTATAAATCTGCCTTAACTTTGCGCATGCCAGAAAAAATACTCATCCTCGACTTTGGCTCCCAGTACACCCAACTTATTGCCAGAAGGGTTCGGGAGCTTAATGTATATTGTGAGATATACCCTTTTAACAAAATCCCAGAACTTACAGACGATGTAAAAGGTGTTATCTTATCAGGAAGCCCTTGCTCTGTTCGCGACTACGAGCATCCAACCATTGATTTGTATCAGTTTATTGGCAAAGTGCCTGTATTGGGCGTTTGCTATGGAGCCCAGCTGATCGCTCATGAACACCAGGGTGAAGTAACCCCTTCTACCATCAGAGAATATGGCCGTGCCAGGTTATCAGAACTGCATACAGCCAGTCGCCTGATGAAGGAACTTACCCCTGGCTCGATCGTGTGGATGTCGCATGGAGATACAATTAAAGAAATTCCGGATAACTTCGAAATTATTGCCAGTACAGAAAGTGTGCGTGTAGCTGCTTATAAACTGCGTGATCATGAGACATATGGTATACAGTTTCACCCGGAAGTAACCCATTCCGATGAAGGCAAGATATTGCTCCGCAACTTTGTAGTGCATATTTGTGAATGCTCTCAGGATTGGACTCCAGACCAGTTTATCGAAAGTACCGTAGCCGAAATACGCGAAACAGTAGGTAACGACAGGGTAGTTTTAGGGCTTTCGGGTGGCGTAGACTCCAGTGTGGCTGCTATGCTGATACACGAGGCTATCGGGGAAAACCTCTACTGTATATTTGTTGATAACGGCCTGCTACGCAAAGATGAGTTTGAGGCCGTGCTGGATTCTTACAAGCACATGGGCCTGAATGTGAAGGGTGTAGATGCCAAAGACCGTTTCTATACGGCACTGGCTGGTATTTCAGATCCTGAGCTGAAGCGTAAAGCAATCGGCCGTGTGTTTATAGAGGTTTTTGATGATGAAGCACACAAAATAGAAAACGTAAAATGGCTTGCACAAGGCACTATCTACCCGGACGTAATTGAATCGCTGAGTGTAAAAGGTCCTTCTGCCACCATTAAATCGCACCATAACGTAGGTGGCCTGCCCGACTTCATGAAACTGAAAGTGGTGGAACCGCTTAAAACACTTTTCAAAGATGAAGTTCGTTTGGTGGGAAGAACACTTAAAATTGATGAATTGATTATCGGCCGCCATCCTTTCCCTGGTCCGGGACTGGCTATCCGTATTTTAGGTGACATCACGCCGCAGAAAGTGCATATCCTGCAGCAGGTAGATGATATCTTCATCAGAAATCTACGTAAATCAGGATTGTATGATGAAGTTTGGCAAGCGGGAGTTATGCTATTGCCGGTACAGTCGGTGGGTGTAATGGGAGATGAGCGTACCTATGAAAACGTGGTGGCCCTTCGCGCTGTAACAAGTGTGGATGGTATGACAGCAGATTGGTCGCGTTTGCCGTATGAATTCCTGGCAGATGTTTCGAACGAAATCATCAATAAAGTAAAAGGCGTAAACCGCGTAGTGTACGATATTAGCTCGAAACCACCAGCTACTATTGAGTGGGAATAAAAACCAGGTATAAGAAGATTGGAGACGCAAGACATAAGACTTGAAGTAAAGAACTAAAAGCCGGATGTCTTGCGTCCTTTGTCTTATGCCTTTTATAGCATACTGTTTTAAAACGATGAAACGAAACTTTTGGAAGCATCTAGCGGCTATACTTTTAGCCGGAGCTTTAGCGTTGCCGGCAAGTGCTCAGCAAAACAACGAAGTAAGGTACAACAACGGTAAAATCTTACTGGAGCAGCAGCGTTTCGACCAGGCAATGGCCGAGCTGATGCCTTTAACAGATGCCGGGAACCCATACGCTCCGGAAGCTTCCTACTTTTATGCGCTGGCTGCCCTGAATGCCTCCAAACTGGTAGATGCCAACCTGATGCTGCAACAGCTGAAGGAACAGCATCCGCAATGGCAAGGCATGCCGGAAGCCCAGTATTTACTGGCAAATGTATTATTTGAGCGGAACAACTATGAGCAGGCACTGGCTGAGCTTCGGCTTATTAAATCATCGGCACTTCGCTCCGATGCCGATGGCCTCAAGCGCTACTACCTGAATCGCCTGAACGACCGCACAACTTTTGAGAAACTGCTACAGCTAAACCCCGAAGATAAAATAGTAGCACAGGCCTTTGCCGATAAGCTGGTAAACGGCTGGTATCGCCCACAGGACAAAACCATTCTCGAAAACCTGGTTGCCAGGCATAACCTGGATCGCAACCGCTATCTCCGTACAAGCAACAGGAACGGCCAGGGTATACGTATAGCAGCCCTTCTCCCCTTCCAGCTGAACCAGGATCCAAACCAATCTGCCCGTAAAAATCAGTTTGTAAACGACTTATATGCCGGCATGAAGCTAGCCCAGGATTCGCTTGCACAATTAGGCATACAAGTGAACCTCTACTCTTATGATGTCGGTACAGATACAGCTACTGCCCGAAAAACGCTGGCGCTGCCAGAGATGCGACAGATGGACCTTGTCATTGGCCCGATCTATAAATCTGCCGCACCGCTCGCAGCCCGCTTTGCTACACAGCACAATATTCCTGTTATAAACCCACTCACCCAAGACCTGGAGGTGGCGCAAAACAGCCAGCAGGTATACCTGTTTGAGTCGTCTATAGCCACACAGGCACGGCAGGCAGCCAGCTATGCGTACAACAACTTTTCTCCTAAAACGGTTACTATTTTATACGAAGGTGCCTCCTCCGACACAACTTTTGCGCGCTATTACCGCCAGCACTTCATTAGCCTGGGAGGAAAAGTAAAGGCTTATAAAAAAATAAACTCAGCCCAGGCCTCTGCTACCGCCTCGGCTTTTACCAGCCTCGACCTCACAAATATTGGCCACTTAGCCGTTTTTTCAGATAAAATGACCGCTGCTGTAAATGCGATGAGTTTACTGAGCGGAAGACCTGAAAGGCTGCCCCTGATTACGTATGACAAATGGCTGGAGATTAACCAGATCTCTTTGCGCCAACTCGACAACCAGGAGATATATTTTATTAGCCCCAAGTATGTAAACAGAATGTCGCCGGCTACCAACTGGTTCAGGAAACGTTATACAGCAAAGTATAATTTACCACCTTCGGCCTACGCCTATGCTGGTTTTGAGATGCTGTTCTACTACAGCAACCTGCTCCAGCAGTACGGTTCTAACCTGAGCCAGGCATTGGTTGCAAGCGGAGTAAAGCCGGGCGTTCTTTACCAGGGTATTGGTTACACCAATGGCACTGCCAGTACAGAACCTAAAAAAGACAATCAATATGTTCCGATAACCAAGCTGGAGAACCTACAGCTTATTGTCGTGAACCCAACATTCTATTAAAAGCCAGTACATGCGCAGATTGCAGAAATTAATTACTCTGCCATGCAATCATAAAAATAATTTGAACTCTATACTATGAAGATAGCTCCTATCAGCGAAGAACTTTTTCAGCGTGCACAGCATAGCATACCCGGTGGCGTAAACTCACCGGTTCGAGCCTTTAGAGCAGTAGGCGGAAACCCTCGTTTCATGGTTTCAGCCAAAGGCCCCTACCTGTACGATGAAGACGGAAATCAGTACATAGAATTTATAAACTCCTGGGGGCCGATGATCTTAGGCCACGCTTCAGAGGTAGTAGAAAAAGCCGTTCGGGAGGCTATACCAAACTCACTCTCCTTCGGAGCTCCCACCCGCAGAGAGATTGAAATCGCCGAGCTCATTATTGACATGGTGCCTTCGGTAGAGAAGGTACGTATGGTAAATTCGGGTACAGAGGCTACCATGTCGGCTATTCGCGTGGCCAGAGGCTATACAGGCCGCAGCAAGATTATTAAGTTTGAAGGCTGCTACCACGGCCACGGTGACTCCTTCTTGATAGCTGCCGGTAGTGGCGCTGTTACTTTGGGGTATCCTGATAGTCCGGGAGTAACCATGGGTGTTGCTGCCGATACACTTACAGCACCTTATAACAACCTGGAAGCCGTAAAAACACTGGTAGATGCTAATAAGGATCATGTAGCCGCCATCATTCTGGAACCTGTGGCAGGCAACATGGGGCTGGTAACACCTGAACCTGATTTTCTGCAGGGACTTCGCACGCTCTGTGATCAGCATGGCATTGTGCTTATTTTCGACGAAGTGATGACAGGTTTCCGCCTGGCACCTGGCGGGGCACAGCAGTTACTGGGTATTACACCAGATATGACAACGCTTGGCAAGATTATAGGCGGCGGTATGCCTGTAGGTGCCTACGGTGGTAAAAAAGAAATAATGGACTTTGTAGCTCCTGCCGGGCCTGTATACCAGGCGGGCACCCTATCGGGTAACCCTATTGCGATGGCAGCAGGTATGGCTATGCTACAGCACCTGCACAACAACGCATCCGTTTACGAAACATTGGAAAACACAACTTCTAAAATCGTAAATGGCATGCAGGAGAACATGCAAAAGCTCGGCCTGAACTATACGATAAACCGCATTGGCTCTATGTTTAGTATTTTCTTTACCCAGCAGCGTGTAGCAGATTTTGAAAGTGCCAAAACTTCAGACACAGCTTTATTCGGCCGCTACTTTAACAGCATGCTGCAGCGAGGTATATATCTTGCACCATCGCAATACGAAGCCTTGTTTGTTTCTACATCCATTACCGATGAGCTGGTAGAACAATACCTGCAAGCGAATTTTGAAGCATTACAAGAGGCACATCAGCAATAGTGTAAAAACAGAAAATTACCGGAAGCGGCAGCACCAGCAATGGTTCCTGCCGCTTTTGTTTTCTAAGTATCTGTTTCAGCCGGCTTATTTATCATTCCCGCAAATTATTGCTATATTAGTATAACAGTACTTCTCACCTGCAGTTATACCCATGAAACAGTTATTCATTCTGCTGTCTTTCCTGCTTTGCACATTCACTGCCAGCTCTCAAAGCAAACTTTTCTTTGGAATAAATGCCGGACCAGATTTTACACTGGATAACTCTTTGCCCTTACCCACTCCAGATGCAAGTTTCAGGAACAAACCCAGCTGGAATTTTCTGGCCAGAATAGGCACCGATATTGGCCACAACAGCAGAATCCGACTGGACCTGGGTAGCATTGACATGAACAGCCGTCTAACCTACAACTACAATAGCTCACCACCTGACCCTGAAGTACCGGTAAAAACAGAGTTGGCAATTCATACTGCCGTGCTGAACTTTAACTACGATTACAAGGCAATCAGCTTCGAAAAATTTGACGTGTATGCGTCAGCGGGTTTGCGGGCACAATTTCCAACCAGCAAAAAAGAGACAACAACTTATTCAGATAACAGAGAAGTAGAGACAACCCGTGTTATTACCCAGTTCAACAAGAGCCTGTATGGTTTTGGTGCAGGTATAGTGCTTAAATACAAGCATTCTGATAAAGCTGCCTTTACACTAAGCCCCGATTACAGCCATTATTTCGAAGGCTTAAACAAAGGAAACAGCAGCAGTGTAAAACGGTTGAACTTAAGCGTGGGTGTGGAGTATAGGTTATCAATGGAATAAGAAAGGTAAGCTGATTTTAAAGCAGGTGACAAATTAATCTAAACTTACACTACTCTTTTTACTTCTTTAAGTAATCATTACAGGTAGACGGGCAACAAATTCACCGCTATATTCTCACACCTCCATTAGTGGCTTTTCAGCTTATTTTACTACTTTTACAGCTTGTAAAAGCCCATCACATGATATTAACAGATCAGCAAATTTTAGAGGAGATAGAAAAAGGCACCATTCTGATTGAGCCGTTCCGGCCTTCCAGCCTTGGCACCAATTCATACGATGTGCATTTGGGCCGTTACCTGGCTACTTACCGCGACGAAGTGTTGGATGCCCGTGCCCATAACGAGATAGACGTGTTTGAGATACCGGAAGAAGGCATCGTACTACGCCCGGAAGTTTTGTACTTGGGCGTTACCCTGGAGTATACCGAAACCCATGCACACGTGCCGTTTTTAGAAGGAAAATCGAGTGTTGGCCGTTTAGGTATAGATATACATGCTACAGCAGGAAAAGGCGACGTAGGCTTCTGTAATACCTGGACTTTGGAAATTTCTGTTACACAGCCTGTACGCGTATACTATGGGATGCCAATTGGGCAGTTAATCTACTTCGAAGTAAAAGGCGGTATCCAAAACTATTACAACAGGAAAGAGAACGCTAAATACAATACCCGCACTATTGCTCCGGTGGAGTCGATGATGTGGAAAAATAAGTGGTAAAAGCAAATCACTGACAGTTAAAGCAAGAGAGGCTGCCCTGATACAGGCAGCCTCTCTTGCTTTAAGCACAGATAATGGTAATGTGCCTGATGTTACAGAAATGAATCATTCTGCCTGCTCCTTTGTTATTAAGACTGACACAACGAAGTACCTTATTAACACAACAAAATAAAACACAACTTATGAAGAAATTACTTGCATTAGCTCTCTTAACATTTGGAATTGTATTTGGCACAACTGCTTCCGGCAACAAAGTTTCGGTTGAAGCAAGAGCAGCAAACATAAGCAGCCAGATGATTAAGGAACTACGCTTAAACAACTATCAGGCAAACAAGGTAAAAGAGATAAACCTGGCTGTAATTGCCAAAATAGCCGCTATAGAAAAAGCGTATGCAGGTAACGCCGAACTTATCGAGCAGAAGTGTAAAGAAGCACGCGCTGAACGCGATCTTGCATTGGAAGACATTTTAAGCACAGCCCAGTATAGCAACTACTTCGGAAACCGCAAAGCTTATACTCAGGCAGATAAAGCATATGTGGCCAATGCTGGTCAGGCTACAGAAAAAGCAGCTGATCTTAGGGCATCACTTTCTTCCACAAAATAAAGACCAACCAAACCTTTTTTAGATATTAAAAAAGCCACTCCTAAGAGTGGCTTTTTTGTTTATAACACAGGCATCATTAGCCATTCTTTTGCCTGTCCTGCTCTACATGCTGCATCAGCTCTTCGCAGAGGGCACGCATTTTCTGGGCCATTACCTGGTCGCTGGTAGCAGTAGCGATGCTTTGTGCCATTGCACCAATGCTGTCAATGTAGAAGTATTTCATCTCCTCAACCGGCATATCCTTTGTCCAAAGGTCAATTTTCATTGTGCCCGCCTCATCTCTGTCCCAAAGAGAAATGTTAATGGCTTTGGCAAAATGTATTTTTTCTCCGGCATCGGTTGCTCTCCAGCTGATGGCTTCGGGAATCTTCTGATCGTCCAGGGCAATGCTAAAGTATATCTCTGACTTCTTCATTTTCGTAATTTTTGAACTTTGTTATATCTATATCTCGTAATATGCCTACTCACATATATTAGTACAAAGTTACGCGATGCGATACGGAATAAAAACCCTCTTACTGCTTTTTACAACAATCACCTTTACAGGCTGTGCCTCCTTATTTCAAAAAGATAAGAATTTGCACACGGTAGCCTTTTATAACGTTGAGAAATTATACGATACGCAAGCCAGCACCGAGCGAAACGATCTGGATTTTACTCCAGGCGGAGCTCTTGCCTGGGACGACACACGGTACCGAAAGAAGATCAGCAACCTGGCTAATGTTATGCAGGACATCGGTGGTAAAAAAGGAGCTACGCTAATAGGCCTGAGCGAGGTTGAGAACCAGCAGGTTGTAAAAGACCTGATGAATACTACACCGCTTAAAAAGCACAACTATGCCATTATTCACTACGAATCTCCTGATATAGCTGGCCTGGATCTGGCTTTCCTCTACAATCCTAAACAATTTACGCCAACAGCGCACCGCACTATTCCGGTTGAAAACCTGCCGAGGAACACGAAAACCAGAGAGATAGTAGAAATTAAAGGACTGTTGCAGAAAGAACCGATAACGATATACCTGAACCACTGGCCAGACAATACGGGCAATGTAAGAGCCGGAGCGCAAAATCGTAGAGCTGCCGCTACCACGCTACGTAAACTTATCGACAATCTGCTGGAAGCTGATCCCAACGCTAAAATAATTGTGATGGGTGATTTTGGGGAGCTGCCCTCCTCGCCGATCCTGGAAAACGTTTTAAAAGCTACCGGGCGTCCTAACCCTGCTTATAACAAGGAACTTTTCAATATCTTTTATATGGCCCATGTGCAAGGTAACGGCAGTGTATACAGGAGAAACAAATTCCAGATGCTGGATCAAATTATGGTTTCTAAATCTTTTTTAAACGGGCAGGGGCTGCAGTATGTCAGAGGCTCTGAGCATATACATGCACCAGATTTTGCCAAACACAATTTCGGGAAGCTGAAAAATAGCCCTATCAGAACCTTCACGGGCACCACCTACTTGGGGGGATACAGCGACCACTTCCCGATATACATAAAGCTCCAGAAAGGGAAAAGATAAGCCGCTAAAAGCACAAAAGGCGGGCCATATGGCCCGCCTTTTGTACATAAGGAGAAAATTCCTTATACGTAATTGTTCAGCATTACTGGCATTACCAGCATTAAAACATTTTCATTATCTTCATTGGTAAGCGGCATTAATAAACCAGCTCTGTTCGGAGTTGATAATTCAAATGTGATCTCATCAGAATCCATATTATTCAGCATCTCGATCAGGAACTTGGCATTAAATCCGATTTCCATATCCTCTCCTTCATACTGGCAAGACAAACGCTCGTTTGCTTCGTTAGAGAAATCCAGGTCTTCGGCAGAAACCTGAAGCTCAGAGCCAGAAAGTTTTAACCTGATCTGGTGCGTTGTTTTATTCGAGTAGATAGAGATACGTCTGACAGAGCTTAAAAGAGCAGTACGTTCAATAACCAGTTTATTCGGGTTTTTCACCGGAATAACGTTCTCGTAATCAGGATAACGCTCATCTATCAGGCGGCACACCATACGGATGTTATCAAAGCTGAAGAAGGCGTTCGACTGGTTAAACTCTACACGCACAGCTGTTGCTTCGGTTGGCAGCGTAGATTTTAGCAGCGTAAAAGCTTTGCGCGGAATAATCAGAGATGCTTCCTGGCTGGTTGTGATATCCTGGCGGCGGTAGCGTAACAAACGGTGACCATCCGTCGCCACAAAAGTAACATTATCAGAACGTAGTTGAACGAAGATACCCGTCATAGCCGGACGAAGCTCATCGTTGCTAACTGCAAAAATAGTTTTATTGATAGCTCTGGAAAGCACGTTAGACGGTATCTCAATCGCGTTGTCTCCTTTTACAACCGGCACACGCGGAAAATCCGTTGCATTCTCGCCTGAAAGTTTGTAGCGGCCGTTAGAAGAACTGATCTCAATAGTATACGTCTCTTCGTCGATAGTGAAGGTTACCGGCTGATCTGGCAGGTTCTTAAGCGTTTCCAGCAAAATTTTAGCAGGAGCCGCTATACGGCCATTTTCCCTTGCCTCAACCGGCAGCTCTGTAATCATGGATGTTTCCAGATCGCTGGCGGTAATGGTAAGTGTGCTTTCGTTTATTTCGAACAAAAAGTTCTCTAGGATAGGAACCACCGGATTGCTGGTTACTACTCCGTTTATGCTGGCTAACTGCTTTAAGAGAGCAGATGAAGAAACGATAAATTTCATTACGTATACTTATAATGTTATTAAGGCAAAGTTATAAATATTTTGCATTTATACTACTTGCCAGCGGCCTCCTTTTTCAGGAAAACATATAGAAAAATCAATTTTAGAAGCGCTCATACTTTCTTTTTCGGATATAATAGCGCACAACTCCAAAAATGATAAGCAACACAACCGGCACTACCAGGTTTATCAGCTGCCAGGTAGTTCTTTCTTCCTTTACTCTTACCCGATCCAAAGGCCGTAGTTGTATTTCCTTACTGCGCACGTTTATAAGACCTTCCGAATCGAGCAGGTAATGAATGGTATTCAGAGCCAGCTCCCGGTTCGCAAAGGTGATGTTATTATAGCGGTCAAAACCTAACTCATAAGCCTGCCCTGTTCTGGGGTTGATTTCATTTCGAACCAAGTCGCCATCTGAAAATACTGCTATTTTAGAAGCCACTCCCTGCTCCTGTACCTGTGTCTGCTGCACGCCTTCAGGTGCTCTTCTGTTCCGGAAAAGGGAGGTAAACTCTCCCTCCAGTAGAAATCCTACCGGCTGATTACCAGCCTGGTACTGCTCCGGGTTCACCTGCATGCGTGCCTCCTCCAGGGTTAGCGGTACAGGCACCTGCATAATGCGCGAGTAAAGTGAGGTGTGCAGCAACGGCGTTTTACGTATCCCATCAGCACGAACCGTATCTATAGTACCTATAAAGCGGGAGAGTACGGCATCCAGGTTGCGGGTGATAGGATGCTTGCTGAACGTATTCAGAATCGGATAAAAGCGCCAGTTCATCATCTCCGTCTGTGGCCTGTCCCCCAGATAGCCTGTTACCATAGGTATAAAGGCAGAGTTGAGGTCCATGATCATCGTCTGGTTGAGGCGCGCGCCATAGCGGAAAAGCAGATCATCCAGGTTCAGGTTATAAGGTACGGCAAACATGCCGCCAGCGCCCACACTATCCATGTTGGCATTCAAGGCATCAACAAAAAATACTGCTTTGCCACCTTTCATTATAAACTGATCAATTTTGTACTTATCTGCTTCGGAGAAGGCAGCAGTAGGCTTCGCCACTATGATCAGATCAAGCCCTTCCAAAGTCGGAATCAGGTTTAAATCGCCACGCGCTACTCTGTAAAACTCCTGCAGAGAACCTAAAAGATCTGTTACCTGCTGCATTTCCAGCTCCCCCTGACCAGTAATATAGCCAATGGTTTTGTTGCCCTGCAAAGCAACTTTCCGGATGGCCGTAGCCAGCTCATACTCCACCCCTTCCACCGACTGGTTTAGCCGCTGTTCGGCAGAGGCAGAGAGGTTGCCTTTCAACAGCGAAACGCCTGCCTCTTTGCCTTTATATTTCACCAGTGCTCCCGGAAACACCAGCCTTTCCACCTGCTTTCCTTCTTCATTTGCCCGTAGGTTGGTGGGCTGTATGCCTTTCTTAGCCAGGTTTGTAATATACTCTACCCGTTGCTCTTCGTCCTGTATATCGTTCGGATCGATGAATATATATCTAATATTTCCTCCGGCATAAATCCTGAACTCCTCCAGCGTCTCCCTGACAGATTGTTGTAATCGTTTAAAACCCGCCGGGAAATCGCCCTCTAAGTATACTTCTACCACTACCTCGTCCTCCAGTTGCTGAAGCATCTGTTTGGTAACAGGTGCAATGGTGTAACGCTTATCTTCTGTTAAATCGAGGCGGAAGAAATAGGTAGAAGCCAGCAGGTTTAACAGGACAATGCCTGCCACCCACAGGAAAAACCGCAGAAAATCCTGGTTTCGCTTGCTCTTAAACTGTTTTGGCTGCTCGGTTACCATTTTCTGCTCCTCAGTACAAGTTTAGTGGCCAATACCATAATAGCTATTACGCTAACAAAATACAGCACATCTCTCGAATCTATCAGCCCCTTGCTGATAGCGGTATAGTGGTTTGCAATACCTAATTGGTTGATGTAGTAACTGTAGCTTGTTAAAGCCGGAATAGAGGCAATTGATTCGAAGCCGGTATAGATGATAAAGCACAAGAAAACAGCAATCACAAACGAAATAATCTGGTTACTGGAAATAGAGGATGCAAAAACACCTATGGCTGCAAAAACCCCGGAAAGAAAGACCAGCCCCAGGTAAGAGCCTACCACTGCCGCTGAATCTACGTTGCCTTTCGGGTTGCCAAGTTCGTAAACCGTATAATAGTAAATAAGCGTAGGCACCAGCGCAAACAAAGCCAGCAGCAATGCTGCAAAGTATTTACCTAAGATCAGCTGTAAATCAGAAATGGGCTTGGTTAGCAGCAACTCAATGGTTCCCTCCCGCTTCTCCTCTGCAAAAGTCCGCATGGTAATAGCGGGTATCAGGAACAGGAATACCCAGGGAGCCATGTTAAACAGGGTTTGCATATCGGCAAAACCATAGTCGAGTACGCTGCTTTCCGGGAACACCCACATAAACATACCGATTGCTACCAGAAACACCGTAATCACGATGTAAGCAATCAGTGAGTTCAGGAAACCGTTAAACTCTTTTTTTAGTATGGATAACATTCTTTATTTAATTAAAAATTATGAATTAGAAATTAGAAATTTTGGACCCGCAGCTAACTAAATGTCTCTGCTATCGATCCGACTTTTTCTATTTCTAATTTTTAATTTCTGATTACTATTTCGTTAGTTGTTGAAATATCTTTTCCAGTGAATTTTCTTCTTGGCGAAGCCCTACCAGTGGCCAGTTTCGTTCGGCTGCAATCCGGAAAACAGCAGACCGGATATCGGCATCTTTCTGAGATATAACACGATAGGTATAGCCTTGTGCAAGACCAACTGTTAAAACGCCTGGTATAATTTGCAGTGCTTCAATTTCTACCGGCTGCTCAAACTCCACCAGCGTTGTTTTCTCTCCTCTGTCACCGGCCTGTAGGCTGGCTACATCGCTATCAGCAACTAACTTTCCCCTGTTTATAATCACCACCCGGTCGCAGATAGCCGCTACTTCCTGCATAATGTGCGTAGAAAAAATAACTGTTTTATCCTGCCCAATGCGTTTGATAAGCGAACGGATTTCCACAATCTGGTTTGGGTCAAGTCCTGTAGTTGGTTCATCCAGTATAAGGACCTTCGGATCGTGTACCAACGCCTGTGCCAGGCCTACTCTCTGACGATATCCTTTGGAAAGGGCACTAATTTTCTTTCCCTGCTCCAATGTAAGCCCGCAAAGCTCCACCATTTCCTTTACCCGGTCCTTTGCCTTTCTGCCCTTTAAACCATAAACAGAAGCCACAAAAGCCAGGTATTCGTGCACATACATATCCAGGTACAGCGGGTTATGTTCCGGCAAATAGCCCACACTGCGGCGCACAGCCATTGGCTCCCGCACTACATCATACCCGTTTACCAGTATAGTACCTGCACTCGGAGGCAGATAACAGGTGGCAATTTTCATGGTTGTAGATTTCCCGGCCCCATTCGGACCCAGAAAACCTACAATTTCGCCCTGCCCTGCCGTAAAACTGATGGCATCTACCGCATGCTGCGAGCCAAATAGTTTTGTTAAGTTATTTACTTCAACAGACAATTTTGAAAAGATAAGAATGAATAAACAATGATGTTCTTCTCTTTGATTTAGAGCTTATGCTATAGGAAAAAAGCAGCAATTCTTAACGCTGTTTCTCCAGCTTAATTGTTTACCTGCTGCTTCTTTTATTCCCGAACTTGCTCTGCAAAGCTACAAAAGCCGAGCCAGACTCTGCTTATTTCTGGCGTTTTCCCTTAGGCATAAGCGGGCGAACTTCAATATCTATGTGGTGGTAATTCGGGTGAGACTCTAAAGCATGCAGAATAGTAGAAGCAATGTCTTCGGGCCGCATCATGTTGTCATTGAGTGTAACGCTTTCTATCGGATCGAAGAAATTTGTTTTAACTGAGCCGGGATAAATGCAGGTGACCTTTACTCCATACTCCCGCACTTCTTTGTACAGGGAATGCGAAAGCCCCCGTACCGCATGCTTGGTAGCACAATAGCCCGACATTTGCTCCACACCTGTAGTACCTGCAATAGAAGAGATGTTAATGATATGCCCTTCCTCCTGCTCTTTCATGCCTGGTACCACCAAACGTGTACAGTAAAAGAGGCCATTCACATTGGTATCGAACATGGTATGCCACTCATCCAGAGTTTGCTCTTCCAGTTTAGCAGAAAAGCCTAATCCGGCATTGTTTACAAGTATAGTAATGTTCCCGCCCAGTTTTTCAACAGTCTGGTTAAAAGCTTCCTGCACCTGCTCTGGCTTTCGTATATCGCAGGCAAAGAAAGAAAAGTTTTCGTGTTCAAGGTCAGAGGCTGTTCTTCCCCAGCCTGCTACTTTTACTCCTTTCTCTAATAACGCCTGAGTGGTGGCAAGGCCAATACCACGGCTTGCACCAGTTACAACTGCTATCTTTCCGGTTAGATTCATAATTAAGATTAAATTGCTGCTAACTATACATAGAAACAGTAAAATCCTCAACAATTTTTTACTGATCTTTCTTATTAATTGATTTTACAAAAGTATCAAAGTTTGTATTACATGCCTGAACGGAAAGACAGGATTTACCTACAGATCTCCTAACTGCGGCCTTATAAGGATTTCTTCTACCACACTATTGGCTGATATCGTGTAGGCATTATACATGGAGATGGCCACATCTTCGGGCTTCATAAATCTTTCCGGCGGCAGGTCCACGCCCTCCCAACTGGCTGTTAGGGTGGCACCAGGCAACACAGCAGTTACCCGAACATTATGCTCCTTCAGTTCTTCCCGCAATACCTTTGTCATGCCATACAAGGCGTATTTAGAAATACAGTAAGAACCACCATTGGTATAAGGCGTTATACTTGCAGTGGAACACATATTAAAGATATGGCCGGAGCGCTGCCTGATCATTTCCGGCACAAAGGCTTTGGTAATATAATAGGCACTATACAGGTTGGTTTCGATCATAGATGGCAGGGCCTGCTCTGGTTCTTCATGCACCTTGCCCGGTATAAAGAGGCCACTGTTATTTACCAGCACATCAATTTTTACACCCAAACCTTTTACGTAGTCAACAAAGGATTTTAAGGAGTCTTTGTCGCTCAAATCAGCTTCTTTATAAAACACTTTCGAAAAAGTAAAATCCTGTTCCAGTTCCAGCTTCAACTTTTGCAGATCATTTTCGTTTCGAGAGCAGGTAATTATATGGAAGCCTTCTTTTGCAAACTGTTGAATAACAGCACGACCAATTCCTTTTGTGCCTCCTGTTACCAGAATATATCGCTGCATATATGTTAATCTTTATATGTTTTTTATTTTTAATCGTAATATAGGCATTAATACAGTAATTTTACTCCCATTCCCGTTATATACCACATTATAACTGCAGTCGCTTTTTATATGCTAAACCATTTCGGCAGATATCTGTTATTTATGTCTACCCTTTTTACCCGAAAAGAATCGGCTAAAATTATATTTAACAGAACCATAGATGAAGCCATTCTGATCGGCATCAATTCTATCTTTATTGTTGCCATTGTCTCCACCTTTATTGGTGCTGTAACCTGTGTTCAGATCTCCTATAACCTCAACAACGCCTTTATTCCACGCTCCACCATTGGTTTTATGGTGCGGGAGATGACATTGCTGGAACTTGCTCCTACCATTACATCTATTGTACTGGCAGGAAAAGTAGGTTCTAACATTGCCGGCGGGCTGGGCACTATGCAGATAACAGAGCAGGTAGATGCTTTGGAAGTGATGGGAATTAACTCTACCTCTTACCTGGTTCTTCCTAAAGTAATAGCTGCTCTCCTGGTTTTCCCGATGCTGGTGGTGCTGGCCATGTTTCTTTCTATTGGCGGCGGCTTTGTAGCAGGCTGGCTTTCCGGTGAAATATCGCCACAGGAATACGTGTCAGGCATACGATCCGACTTTGTTCCGTATAACATTGTTTTTGCCCTGGTTAAATCTTTTGTATTTGCTTTTCTGATCTCTTCTATCTCTTCTTTTAAAGGTTATAACACACGAGGTGGCGCGCTGGAAGTAGGTGAAGCAAGTACCGGAGCCGTAACCAACAGCGTTATTGCTATTCTGATTGCCGACTTTGTGCTGGCTAACATGTTGCTGTAAAGGCCTTATATTTGAGATAGAAGTATGATAGAAATACATAATATTCATAAATCCTTTAATGGAAAAAAAATTCTGGACGGTGTTAGCGGCATTTTCGAAACAGGAAAAACAAACCTGTTGCTTGGGGCCAGCGGTACCGGAAAGAGTGTGCTCTTGAAATGCATTGTAGGTCTGGTAAAGCCGGATTTGGGAAGCGTTACCTTCGATGGCACCTACTTTACCAACAATAAGCTGGACATACGCCAGGAGATTCGCCGTAAGATTGGCATGCTCTTCCAGGGATCGGCTTTATTCGATTCTATGACGGTGGAGCAGAATGTTGAATTTCCGCTTAAAATGCTTACGGAAATGAACAAAAGCGAGCGAAAAGACCGGGTTAACTTTTGCCTGGAACGTGTAGGGCTACAGGGGGCCAACAAAAAAATGCCTTCTGAGATAAGCGGGGGTATGAAAAAACGTGTGGGTATAGCCCGGGCCATTGCACCAAACTGCACCTATCTTTTCTGCGATGAGCCAAATTCCGGCCTGGACCCTCAGACAGCCCTAACGATTGATGAACTCATCAAAGAGATTACAGAAGAGTATAATATCACCACTATTATTGTAACGCACGACATGAACTCTGTTATCGAGATCGGTGATAAGATCATGTTCCTTTACCAGGGTAAAAAGCTATGGGAAGGCTCCCGCGACGATATTATGGGTAGCAATGTGAAAGAGCTAAACGACTTTATTTTCTCCAACCGCCTGATGCGTGACGCCAAACGGATAGAAGAAGAGGAAGGCAAAAGAGACTAAGCTGCTTAAACACTATAAAAAAGGCGCGCCACTGGCTATAAACCAGTGGCGCGCCTTTTTTATAGTGAGATAGATTAATAAGCCCTTACAGCCTTGTTCTCCATATAATTCATAAAAGCCCGGTTTACGACGCCTGTGCCTCCGGGAGTCGGGTAATTCCCGGTAAAGTACCAGTCGCCTTTGTGGTTCGGGCAAGCCTGGTGCAAGCCTTCGATGCGTTGGAATATTACCTGCACTTCTGCGTTTATATCATCTGCTTTTACAATTTCAGATACTTTAGCTGATACCTCATCGTAAGTAAAGTTGTCGTATAACTCCTGCACGAAATTCCTTTGCTTGAATAGAGGAGTGTTTACAGCTGCAGCGCATTTATCATAGGTCTCCTCCAGTTTATAATCCTGCCCGCGTTCTTTTAACAAGGCGATCAGGGCTCTGAAAGCCACGAACTCTTTCATGCGCGACATGTCAATGCCATAGCAGTCAGGGTAACGGATCTGTGGTGCACAGGAAACAATAATAATTTTCTTCGGACCCAGTTTATCCAGCATTTTGATAATACTTTTCTCCAGTGTAGTACCGCGTACAATAGAGTCGTCAATTACCACAACTGTGTCGATGCCTTTGCGCACAACACCGTAGGTGGTATCATACACGTGCGTTACCAGGTCGTCGCGGCTGTCATTATCGGTAATGAAGGTACGAAGCTTCGCATCCTTGATAACCAATTTCTCTGAGCGCGGCCTGAACTGCAGAATATTATCGAGTTCCTCTTCCGAAAGATCCTGTTTCAGAATGGCGCTTTTACGGTACTCCCTCAAATAACCTTCTACTCCTTTCATCATACCTAACCAGGATGTTTCGGCAGTGTTCGGAATATACGAGAATACAGTATCTAATAAATTGTAGTCAATTGCTTCCAGAATCTGAGGGCAGAGCATTCTACCCATGTTCTTACGCTCGTTGTAAATTTCAGGGTCGTTGCCACGTGAGAAGTAGATGCGCTCAAAGCTGCAGGAGGTCTTCTCTCCCTGCGGCATAATTTCGCGCATAGCAGCATTGCCTGCTTTATCCACAATCAGCGCATGCCCGGGAGTGATTTCTTTAATGTCGGCATAATCTACCTCAAATGCTGTCTTTATAGCAGGCTTTTCTGAGGCGACTACCACTACTTCATCATCCACGTAATAGTATGCCGGGCGTATTCCGTTTGGATCGCGAACCACAAAGGAAGCGCCATATCCTGTAAGTCCCGCCATGGCATACCCCCCGTCAAAATCTTTACAGGCACGTCTTAATACGCGGTGCAGGTCCAGGTTTTTCTCGATCAGTTGCGTAATTTCCTGGTTATTGTAGTTTTCTGCTTTGTAGGAGTCGAACTCGCGCTGGTTTTCCTCATCTAAAAAGTGCCCGATTTTTTCCAGCACGGTAATAGTATCAGACTTATGCTTCGGATGCTGCCCCAGTTCAACCAGTTTATTGAACTGCTCGTCCACATTGGTCATGTTAAAGTTACCGGCTACGGCCAAGCTTCGGCTGCGCCAGTTGTTTTCACGCACCATTGGGTGGCAATTATCCACACTGTTAATGCCGTGGGTACCATAGCGCAGGTGGCCCAGGTATACATCGCCTAAAAACGGCATCTGTTCCCAAATAAAACTGGTGTCTTTGGCCTTCTCCGGATACTCTTCTTTCAGTTTCCTATACTCTTTGCCAATTTTCCCGAAGATGCTGTCGATCGCACGGGTTTTCACAGAGCGGAAGCGGCTGATATACTCCATGCCAGGACCCGCATCTATTTTGATACTTGCTACCCCTGCACCGTCCTGCCCCCGGTTGTGTTGCTTTTGCATAAGCAGGTACAACTTGTTGATGCCGTACATCGGAGTACCATATTTTTCAACGTAATATTCGATTGGCTTCCTGAGTCTGATCAAGGCAATGCCGCATTCGTGTTTAATTGAGTCGCTCATGAGTGCTGTTAAAGTGTAAGTTCCAGCAGTTTATCAATCCATTGCAGCAGCAAATCCGGTTTAAAGAACAAGACTAACAACGGCAGGGCGAAAAATGCAAGAAGCAACTTATTCGACAGTGAAATAACTAATTTTTCTGTATTAAGATTCCTTTTGAAGAAAAGGAAATAAGGAATTTTGATATAATAGAACAAGGCAACTCCCGTCAGCAATATACCTGCTACCAGCAATACCAGCAGCAGCACCTGATCCGACAAAGTATAGGCTTCCCAGATATTACTGAATACAAGCAGCTTGCCAATAAAACCTGCAAAAGGCGGAAGCCCGGTAAGCGACAACATAAATACAACAGCTGTAACACCCAGGTACGGGTACTGCAGTCCGAGGCCGGAAAATCCAGCTAAGCTGTTTGTATTAAACCTGCTTTCGCATATCTGCAGTAACAGGAAAGTGCCAAAGTTCATAAACAGCAGCACCGTCATGTAAAACAGAATAGCAGGTGTATAGTTGGTACCAAAAGCTAGTAAGCCCATTAACAGGAAACCGGCATGCGATACCGACGAGTAAGCCATTAACCTACGGGGTGTCTTTTGCCAGATCGCTGTAAAGTTACCAATAACCAGCGTAGACAAAGCAGCAAAAAAAAGGAACAACTGTATATCGCTGAACGTTTCGCCCATGCCCGGATCGGCAAAAACAGCTATAAAGCGCAAAATAACAATGATACCTGCCATTTTAGGACCTGTAGAAAACAAGGCAACCACAGGCAACGGTGCACTTTGGTAGACATCCGGCACCCAGAAATGAAAAGGCGCGCCCGATATTTTGAACAGGAAGCCCGCAAACACCAGTATAGCGGCAATTGTAACTATAAGCGTATCTGCCTGTGTAAGCGTTGTCCAGAAGGTGCCTACAGTAAAATCGAGTGAACCGGTAAGGCCATAGAAGAAAGACATACCATACACCATAATTCCGGCTGAAAGTGCTCCGTATAGTATATATTTTAAACCAGCCTCTACCGACCGGCTGTTCTCTTTTAGCGTAAGCGTTAGAATATAAGAGGCAATGGAGACTACCTCTATAGAAAGGAATACCATGAGCAGGTTAATGGATTTCCCCATCAGGTTCAGCCCCAGCACCAGGATCAGGATAAGGCCATAATACTCGCCCCGGCCTTTTTCCAGCTGTTCCAACGATCTGTTATGCAGCGACAGCAGAATGGTAAATATACCTGCAGCACTAAACAGAATGCCGCCATACCGGGAGAGACCATCCGAACGAAGCAGGTTCAGGAACTGAACGCCTTCTGTCGTATATCCTCCCAGCACCTGCACCAGCAAAGCTGCAAACAAGCCAGTAAGGGCAAACCAGGGCAGCAAACCTTTAACTATCGGCGATTTGAACAGATCGAGCGTAATAAGCAGCAGGAAAAAAGCAGCCAACAGGAACTCGGGCAGCAAAGAACCAGCCCCCGCTACTATTGCATTTATAGCTTCCGATAAAAAAGCTGCCTGTTCGTTCACCTAACCTATAGAATTGAAGATAATACAATATGCAACTGCTCCTGCCCGTTCCGAAGCACCAACTCTGCAAAACCTGCTGCGGCTACTCCTATCTTATCCAGCAGCAGGTGTGGAAATACTCCGAACAACAAGGCCAGTATAGCCAGGGGCACCAGCATCAGGTACTCCCTGAAATTAAGATCAGTCATGGTAGCTTTTTCTCTTAGCGCCGGGAATATCCAATATTTACCAAAGAACATGCGTTGCAAAGCCCACAGGTAATAGGCAGCTGCTAACAGCAAACCGAAAACAGCCACGATGGCTACCCAGCGAGGCAACATGCCGGTTGTATCGGGAGCCGCAAAACTACCCAGCAGCACCAGCAGTTCAGAAATAAAGCCGGAGAAACCAGGCAGGCCTAAAGAAGCAAAGAAAGCTATTACAACAAAAGTGGTATAAACCGGCATTATGCCAGCAAGTCCCCTGAAATTCAAAATCATACGATCGTGTGCCCGTTCGTACACCACCCCCACCAGCAGGAAGAGCATGGCTGAAATAATACCATGGCTGAACATCATATAAATGGCTCCATTTACGCCTTCTGTTGTCAGTGAAGCCAGGCCAAGTAATACAAAGCCCATATGAGAAACCGACGAATAAGCGATCAGCTTTTTAAGATCGTTCATAGCCAGGGCACAGAAGGCCGCATAAATAATAGACAACACGCCTAATCCTCCTACCAAAAGCGAGAAATAAGCTCCTGCATCCGGAAAGACCGGATATACAATGCGTATCAGGCCGTAGCCGCCCACCTTTAGCAGTATAGCTGCCAGTAACACAGAAATAGGAGTAGGTGCCTCTACGTGTGCATCAGGCAACCAGGTATGTACCGGCACCGCAGGCACTTTTATCATAAAGCCCAGGAACACCAGCAGAAAGGCTATAAAACGAATCGGCAACCCCCACAGGTTAGTATCAGACATTATGTGCAGCAGGCTACCCGGAATAAAATTGGCCGACTCCATCATGGCAGGAATGCTGAAGGTCCGCACCAGGCTCGCGCTGTTAACCTGCCCTTGTTGCAGCATCTGCTGTACCTGTTGTATGACTTCTGCCGAAACAGGTGATCCGTTTGCCACCAGGCCAAGCTGCCAGGCCGTTGCCTCCGGGTCAATAACAGAAGTATACAACCCGATCATCACGATCAGGATAAAAAGAGAGCCAACTAAAGTATAAATGAAGAACTTTAAGGCCGCATATTCACGTCTCGGACCGCCCCAGATACCGATCAGGAAGTACATCGGCAGGAGCATAAATTCGAAGAAAAGGTAAAAAAGGAAGAAATCAAGCGATAAAAAGCAGCCCATAACGCTGGTCATGAGCAGCAGGTACAGCAGAAAGTACCCTTTTACATTCTTTGTAATCGTCCAGGAGGAGATAATACCTATCACACCGATGATGCCTGTGAGCAGCACTAGGCTGATACTTATACCGTCTACGCCTACAAAGTATTGTATCTGGAAGCGGCCCAGGTTGCCTAACGAAAAGCCTATCCAGTTTACTTTCTCCACAAACTGATATCCCTCCTGCCCATTTGCCAAGGCTAATCCATCGAAGCGCAGGTATAACAGGATTGCCAGCACCATCTGCACCAAAGCTCCCAGCAAAGCAACCGCCTTAACCGGCTTCTGCAGGCGGGCGGGCAGCAATAATATAACAAGTGCCGCCAGCAAAGGTGTAAAAATGAGGCTGGAAAGTATAAAGTTCATCAATTTTCTTTAGACACAATACTCTATAAATTATGAATTCTGAATTAAGAATTCAGGGTGCTATTCAACATGATAGGTTTAACTCCTCTAAATGTTGGTTCAACTCTACCCAATATCTCCACATCTTCAAATTCCCACATTTTCAAATTTTAAAATCTTAATCCGGCGCACGAAATTAAAATCAAAACAGGACAATGTATAGTATTATCAAAATAAATCCGAAAAGTGAAAATATATAATAGTTCTGCACCCTGCCATTCTGCGGATAGGTACCAAAGTAACCCATAAGTTTAGACAGAGCACCTGCAAGCCAGACCACCCCATCTACCACAAACCGGTCGAACCAGGCTACGATTTTAGAGAGCACTACTAACCATTTACTGCCATAATCCAGGATATAGTCTATAACGCGCCTGTCGGTACGGTAAAAATTGCGGGCAAATAACATGGCAGGGCGTACAAAAGCCAACTGATAAAAATGATCGAGGTAAAAATGGTTGAAAGACAGCTTTGCAAAAGCAATTTGAGGTTGTTCCTGCAAAATACGTTCAGAAGAAGCTTTTTTATACTTGCTTATGGCTATTCCTATACCTGCAACTCCAAGCACTGCCGAAAGCACACCGATAAGCAAATGAGCAGTATGGTTACCGGCATCCTGTACTTTAATTGCTTCAAGCAGCTTATTGCTCAGTAAATAGCTTTTGTTGGCCAGTTGTTCTAAACCAACTCCATGCATTACCCAACTACCGGCAAAAGAGAGAGGATTCAGCGAAAAGAAAAACCCGAGGGAAAGCAGCCCTAGCAGTATAACCGGCAATGCCATTACCCACTCCAGCTCTTTTCCTTCTGAGAACCTGAGCTTCCGCACCTCGAATGGCAGCCTGAATTCTCCGAAGAAGATTAGCCAGAGGTGGCGCCCCATGTAATAAGCCGTAAGCAGTACTACCGTAAAACCAATCAGAGGCACTACATAGAAAAGAAAATTTCCATTGGCACTCATTGTTTGTGCCCAGGCCCAACTGCCCGAAAGGATGGCATCTTTCGAAAGAAAACCGGAAAATAAAGGCAGGCCAACCAAGGCGGCGGCGGCCAGCAGGTATGCATAAAATGTTAAGGGCATTGCTTTACGCAACCCTCCCATATTCCGGATATCCTGCGGATTTATGTGCTCCGGCTGGTGTGTATGATGCAGCCCATGATGCATGGCATGGATGATGATGCCAGCATTCAGGAAGAGTGCTGCTTTAAAGAAAGCGTGCGTTGTAAGGTGAAACAGAGAAGCATCATGTGCGCCTGTTCCCATACCCATCACCATATACCCCAGTTGAGAAATGGTTGAGAAGGCAAGCACTGCTTTTATATCGTACTGCGTAAGGGCGGCAATCGCTCCCAGCAGTGCCGTGACAGCACCTACAACAGCAATAATAGTGAGTGCATCTACTGTAAAAAAAGCATAACACCTGGCCAGCAGGTATACACCGGCCGCCACCATTGTAGCCGCATGTATAAGCGATGAAACAGGCGTTGGCCCTTGCATGGCATCCGGCAGCCATACCTGCAGCGGAAACTGCGCTGATTTACCCACGCATCCCATAAACAATCCCAAGCCTGCCAAAGTCAGAAACAGCGGACTTACCTGCACCAGCTGTTCCTGTCCGTTTAAGGTATAAGGCAAGACAAAGCCCTCACTTGTCCAGGTACCTGCGCTGATGAAGGCGCGCAATGCCTCCAGATCGAAGGTGCGGAAGCAGGCATAAAAGGCAAAGAGCCCGAGCAGCAGCCCTATATCTCCTACCCTGTTTACCAGAAAAGCCTTTTTGTTGGCTTCTATTGCGGCAGGGCGCTCAAACCAGAAGCCGATGAGCAGATAAGACGAAAAGCCTACCAACTCCCAGAACATAAACAAAAGCAGCAGATTATCCACCAGCACAATTCCCAGCATGCTACTTGTAAACAAACCCAGGTATGCAAAATAACGGCTATACCCGCTATCACCCCGCATGTAGGCAACGGAAAATAACTGTACCAGCGTAGAGATGAACGTAACCACTACCAGCATGAGCACCGTGAGGTTATCAAGCAGAATGCCTGCAGTAAAGCTGGTAAAGGAACCTGCAAGCGCCGGCAAACTAAACCAGCTGACGCGGCTGTGGTAGGTAGCGGTATTCCAGGTCTGGGTAAAAAGCCAGAGCGATAAACCAAAAGAAATTGCTGTTACAGCGATGCCCAGCCAATCGCCTTTTCGGGGTAAGCGATCACCTAAGAGAAACAACAGCAAGAATGCCAGCAAAGGCAGCAGCAGCACCACTAATGCCATAGTGGTCTGGGATGTACCTGCCAGCGGCTCTATCAATGAAGTAAGCTCCAAAATATTGTTGATATCTTTTGCTGTTTATACCGATTGTTCCTGCAGGTCTTAGCCATTCAGGTAACAGAGGGCCAAAGTTAAGTATATTGTGTTAATTTTATACTTATACTTTGAGTAGAATCAGCTAAAACTGCTACGGACTTAAGATGCAGAGAGCAGGTAGCAGGGCATTTCTGCCTGTTTTGTATCATCAGCCACAGTATATTTTATTAACAACCGAAGGGTTCTAAAGTGGTTCTCCGGAAGCTATCTTGCCTTTTTTATATTTCCGCTTCCAGCGATTGTTCGGGTAAAAGTGCATTGGTAAGGTATAGCGAACACTAACTTTTTTACATTGCTGTGTGGCCGGAGTAAAAGCCGGAAGCGCAGCAACCAAGCGCATTGCCTCCTGGTTCAGGTCTTCCCTAACTCCTGCTACCAATCTGACATCTGTTACTGTACCAGTGGTGTCTATCAGGTAGCTTACCACCACTTTACCACCTACTTTATCATGAAGCGCGGCTGCAGGGTATTGCATGTTTTCTTCTATAAACTTAAACAGGGCCTGCTCGCCTCCCGGAAACACAGGCAATGCCTCCTGGTAAACAGCCGTGTCGCAAGGCAACTGTTTCTGCTTTGCTTCCTGCGCATAGAGCCTGAGATGCAACAGGTTCAGGACAATTAAAATTATAGAAAGCCTCACTGCCTGCTTATTCTATCTCTTTGGGACCTGTTAGCTGGTTAAGATTTGCAGTTTTGAAATGCTGGTACACCCGCAACACAATAGCCAATGCTACAGCAGCTTCGGCAGCGGCTATAACCATGACGAATAATGAAAAGACCTGCCCCTGAAAAAGAGAAGGATCGTGCCGGCTGAAAGCAACCAGGTTCAGGTTTGCCGCATTAAATATCAGCTCAATGCCCATCAGCACCACTACCGCATGCCGTTTTGTGATAACCGCCAAAAGTCCTATGCTGAAGAGTACAGCACCCAGAAAAAGGATATGTGCCAGAGGAATCTGTTCCATCATTTTGTTTTTTGGTTATCTGTAGCAATAAGTGCGGCTCCAATTAATGCCATCAGTAGTAAAAGCGAAGCCACTTCGAAAGGCACTACAAAATCAGTCATAAGCTTAATGCCAATGACCTGTACCGTGCTTTTCTGCTCTCCCAGCACATCGGCACCTGCAGTCTGCAACCAGGGCAGCAATGCAAAATCAGCTTTATGAATGGCGTAAGCCAGCCCTGCCAGTACCAGCACCGATACCAGAATTCCCCACACCCTATTCACCGATTGCGACAGCAACGACTTATCGCCTACCCTGCTGCTCAGCATTATACCAAACAGAATTAACACCAGCACCCCACCCACATAGACCATCAGTTGTGTTACCGCAACAAAGTCAGCATAAAGCAGCACATAAACTCCCGTCAGACTCAGTAGGGTAACCAGTAACGAAAAGCCTGCATACAACAGGTTTCGCGTTAGTACAACATAAGCTCCCGAAAGTACTGCCAGTGCGGCGAAGATGTAGAAAAGCATGTTCTAAAACTACTCTTTATAGATGAGGTTAATTAATGTTTCGCTGTTCAATATGCTTGCTTACTTGTTTCTGGCTGCCAGAGCCGCTGCTTTAGCAGCGGCAATTTCCTCCTGCTGTTTTTCGTAAAGCAATTGCTTTTCCTTTGCCTGTTCCGGGGTGAGATCTGTAAAATGGTAAATCATGTTTTTGATATCCACTTCACTGAAATCATACACCGGAGTCATGGTAAGACAATCGGTTGGGCATACTGTTGTGCAGAGGCCACAATAGCAGCACTTAGCCATATCAATGTCGAAGGTAGCGGCATAGAGGCGCTTTTTGGTACCATCAGAGGTAACACCTATATCTTCAGTAGCCTTAATAGAATCGATAGTAATGCAATTTACCGGGCATATTTTCGCACAGAGATCACAAACAATACAGTCGTCTATCTCGTTGTGCAGGCGGTAACGACCTTTATCAGGCACGGGTAAGGCTTCGTAAGGGTATTTTAGCGTCACGAGCCCGTCCGGTTGCTTAAAATAATTTTCATCCGACACATACTCCTGCGTACGGCGGGTTCTGAAATTAAGAAAGTGATGCAAGGTAAGCTTCGCCCCATTTAATATAGAGCTGATCACATCCCAAAAACCACTTTTATATTTAACAGCTTCTTTCATCCTTATAAGATTAGAAGGTTAAAACGTTTACATGTTTATACCTAAATTAAACAAACACAGCTGCAGCCATCCTTATTGAAAGGCTTCGTCATTCAGCTCAGCAATAACACTCAGCAACTCACTCAGCATCATAGCAGTAGCACCCCATACAGTATGGCCGTTTACATCAAAGTAAGGGGCAGAAATTTCCATGTTGCCCGATACTATAATATTGGTGATGCCCCTGATGCTTTTATCGAGCAGCGTGGAGAGAGATACTTCTATTAGTTGGTCTACTTCCTTGGGGTCAGCCGAAAAAACCGGTTTTTGGTTAATGTAACCTACTACCGGATGCACCATATGATTACTGGCAAATACAAAGAGATCGCTTAAGGTACCTATAACTGTAACCTCCGATGGATTAACACCTATTTCTTCGTAGGATTCTCTTAAAGCTGTTTCGTAAAAATCTTTATCAGATTTCTCCATTCTGCCTCCAGGCAATCCAATCTGGCCGCTATGTACACCCTCATAAACCGGCCTTAAGATGAGTGGTAGCTTAATTGCATCTTCATCCTGATAGAATAATATCAATACGGCACTCTCTTTGGTCTTACTGTCAGGCTTCGTTCTGAATCTAATATTACTTTTGGCTGTACTTGCCATTAAGTTATGAGCAGCTTCACCGGGTAGTGGCTCACGCAATCTCTTTCCAAGTGCTTCAATAAACTTCTGCATCAATTTATCAGATCATCTATTCAGCTGTTCTGCTACACCATATATACAACCTGTGCAGCAGAACAGCTGAAATTTCTTGAACAGCTTTATAACGTTCTCCCTCAGTTAAATCATTAACAATCGCCAGATGCCTGCGGTTAGCATAACACCAAGTGCGATGGGAGTTAATACTTTCCAGCACAGGTACATCAGCTGGTCTACTCGTAAACGTGGGTAGGTCCAGCGGGCCCAGAGCTGCACAAAGGCTAACACCAGTGTTTTGCAGATTAACCAGAACGCTCCCCACAGCATACCTGACAAACCTCCTATGGTACCTGTTGTCCAGTGAGCCAGGTGAACAGGCCCAATATTTGGCAAGGGTGTATTCCAGCTTCCTAAAAACAAAATAACAGCAACAAGGCACACCAGCACCATCATGGCATATTCTGCCAGAAAGAACGTGGCAAACCTAAACCCGGAGTATTCCACGTGGAATCCTGCTACCAGTTCCGATTCTGCCTCCGGTATATCGAAAGGTGCCCTATTACATTCTGCCAGCGAGGCTATAAAGTAAATGATAAAGGCAACCAGCAGCATGGGTGCCCTGAAAATGTTCCAGGTGGTCATGCCGCCAATATGGGTGGTATTTATTCCAAGTGCTTTTATCCCCAGAAACCAGTTTTCTTCATTTTCTAAGCCCGGGAACAGGTTCATGAGAACGCCCTGCTGGTAACTAATCTCCTGAAAATCCAGCGACTGACACACCATTACTACCGATAACACTGCCAGCCCGGCCGGTATCTCATAAGAAACAATTTGTGCCACAGAACGCATTGCGCCCAACATGGCATACTTGTTATTGGAACCCCAGCCCGCCATCAGCAAGCCGATCACATCCAGGGAAACAATTGCCAGAAAATAAAAAACACCTATACCTATTCCGGATGCCACCAGCGAAGGCGAAAGCGGGATTACGGCAAATCCTGCAAACACTGCCGCAAAAATGAGTATGGGAGCCGCTGCAAACAACTTCTTATCAGCTGCTACCGGAATAATGTCTTCTTTCTGCAAAAGCTTGAGTACATCCAGCAAAGGTTGCAGAGTACCATGTGGCCCAGCTTCTGTAGGACCAATACGATCTTGTATAAACGCTGCTACTTTACGCTCGGCATACACCACAACGATCACTACAATAAGCATGAGCACCAGCGTAAGTACAAAAGCGAGCATAAGCAATTCTGTTTTTCAGCAGGCAAAGTTAGGGTTTAATTTTTTATTGTGCTGATGTATACTTTTGAAGATTTGGAAATTTAAAGAGGAAGGAATGTACTGTTTGAGGTGCTGATGGAAGCTGTGAGGATGTAGAGATGCATCCAGTAACTCTTTAGGAAGTTCGACGGAAATATAGATTCTAATTTCTCTGTAAATAAAAATACCACACCCTCCTGACAGGATGTGGTATTTAAAACAGAAGCTTAACTTTTTATTGGCCCTGTGCCTGCTCTCCGCCTTCTCTTAACGAGAACTTGTAAACAGTAGTTGTTTCGTAAGTTTCTCCCGGCTTTAGTAAAGTAGAAGGGAAATCCTTTTGATTAGGTGTATCAGGGAAATGCTGCGTTTCTAACGCAAAACCATAGCGATGTGCATATTTTTTGTTGCCACGGCCGGTGATGGTGCCGTCCAGGAAGTTGCCGGAGTAAAACTGAATACCGGGTTCAGTAGTATGAACCTCCATAACACGTCCGGAAACAGGTTCATAAACTGTAGCAGCAAGCTTCATGTTATCGCTTCCGTCTGTTAGCACATAGTTGTGGTCGTAGCCGCCACCTTCTACCTGCTCCACACGCTCCCCTATTGCATGTGGCGTTTTAAAATCCATCACAGTTCCTTCTACCTTTCTTAGTTCGCCTGTCGGGATAAGTGATTGGTCTACCACCGTATACCGGTCTGCATTTATGGTGAGCACATGGTCGTGGATATTCTCAGCCTCACCGGCAGCCAGGTTAAAGTAGCTGTGGTTTGTCAGGTTTACATGCGTTGGCTTATCTGTAGTTGCCTGGTAATCGATCCTGATTTCGTTATCATTAGTAAGGGTATAGGTAACAGTAGAGGTAAGCGTGCCCGGATAACCTTCTTCTCCGTCCGGACTTACATAGGTCAGCTTTAAGGCATTCTGGCCCGACACCGGCTCTGCCTGCCACACTACCTTGTCAAACCCTTTTTTACCTCCGTGCAAGTGGTTCTCGCCGTTGTTGGTGGCAAGCGTATACTGCTGGCCATCTATAGCAAATTTACCTTTGGCAATTCTGTTGCCATAGCGGCCTACAATGGCCCCGAAATACGGACCGCTTTTCAGGTACTCATCGCTCTGATAACCTTCCATGCTATCAAAACCTAAAGCTACATCTCCCATTTCACCATTTTTATCGGGCGTAACAATAGAGGTAATGGTAGCGCCATAGTCGGTAATTTTCACGACCATACCATTGGCATTTGTTAAGGTGTAAAGGCTGGTTTCCTGCCCATCTTTTGTTTTACCAAAAGATTCTTTTTTAATCTCCATGTTATTCTGTTGGTCTGATGTAGATGCTGTCTGGCTGTCTGCCTCGCCGGAACCCTGGCTGGAGCAACTAACCAAAGAGGTAGCCCCCATACTGCCCGCTATGGCAAGCAGTAACAGCTTTTTGTTTATTTGTCTTTTTTTCATGCAGTATATTTCGTGTTAAATATATAGTCTAATATCTAAAACTTCAGAATAGATACCTAATTTATAAGGTATTTTTACTATTGCTGCTCTAATCTGAACCACTCGAAAGCAGCCGTTTCGCCGGCAGGCCCTTTGGCGGATACCCCAACCCGAACACCTCTGTCCCATGGTGGCAGATAGGATGCATCCACTGCATTTCCATCGTTCAACTGGTTCCAGTTGTTTCCGTCGGCGCTCCAGGCAAACTGCATCTGATCTCCGTTTCGGGCCTGTAGCCTTAGCTGAACCGAACCTTGTTTGGGAGCAGCGGCCTTTGCCAATGTAGTGGTATTATTTCCCCTGGCTGACCAAAGCACTATTTCTGCACCGCTTACAGATACTCCCACGGCGTTTTCTCTGTCTCCTATTGCCACCAAACCTGCAGCCGTATTTTTACCTAGAGTCCCTACCTCTACCGCTGTTGTGGCTGTATAATCTGCTTTAGCGGTTCGCTGGCCCAACAGGTTTCCGATTCTGTCGGGGCTGGCAGGCAGTACTAGCTTGCCATTGTTACTGCTGTAACTAACTTTCTGCTCTACCGGCCATTGCCAGGTTTTTGCTAGTTCTCCGGCCTCAAACTCTTCCCGGATGTTCAGGTTTGTCTTTTCTTCGGAGGATGCACCTGTTTGAACTTCTGCTGTTACGCTAGGTGAATTGTTCTTAAATTTCGGCCAGCCGTCTTCACCCCAGGTCACTTCATCCAGTATCCCCTGGCGGCCCGGATAAACGGTACTTTTAGCGTTATAGGCATGGTAGAGAAAGTAATCTTTGCCGTTCTGGTCTGTAACCACGGTACCATGTCCCGGGCATTTCCAGTCGTCATTCTTTTCCATA
This sequence comes from Pontibacter sp. SGAir0037, assembly GCF_005491705.1. Taxonomy (NCBI): domain Bacteria; kingdom Pseudomonadati; phylum Bacteroidota; class Cytophagia; order Cytophagales; family Hymenobacteraceae; genus Pontibacter; species Pontibacter sp. SGAir0037. The sequence goes on from NZ_CP028092.1 coordinate 2,947,926, forward strand.
ATAGGGTTTTGAGGATGTTTCTCCCACGGCCCCCGCAGGCTTCTGGCCCTTGCCACGCCTACACCGTAAGTACACTCACGCCCACAGCACTTGTCTCCGGCATAGAAAGTATAGAAGTAATCGCCTCGCTTCACAATAGCCGGTCCTTCCACCAATCCTCCTTCCCAGGTCCCCGGATCGTTGCGGAACATTTCAAACATCTCGCCTGTCAGGGCTGTACGCTCTTCGTTCATGCGCTGTGCCCAGAGAGGCGTTGGCAAACCACGGCTGTTCCCGTCTTCTTTCCAGACCAGGTACAGCTCCCCGTTCTCATCCCGCATTTCAAATCCGTCGATAGAACCTACCTCCTGGCACACCAGTGGCCCATGATCGGTAAAAGGTCCTGTAGGGCTGGATGCGCTGGCTACTCCCACACAAAGATTGCCGCCTTTCTTTTTTGCTGTATAGTAGATATAATATTTACCATTCTCATACGCTATCTCCGGAGCCCAGAAATGGGCTTCGGCCCAATCAGGTAGCTTGTCAGGAAATACATGCCCTACTGTTTCCCAGTCTACCAGGTTTTTGGAGTGCAGCAGCGGGAACAAGGGCGCCCATTCCGAGGAAGTAGCGGTAGCCCAGTAGTCGTCTCCCACCCGAACCACAGACGGATCGGCATAATCGCCGGGCAACACAGGGTTAGTATAGCTGACGCTTTGCCCGGTACTGCTCTCGCCCGAAGCTTCGTCCTGATTTTTAGAACTGTTACTGCTGCAGGAGAAGCCCAGTGCGGCCACCAGGAGAAAAAGTAGCATTTGAATTTTCATAGAATTCTGACGTATTGTTAAAAGATATAAGCTCATTTTTAAATAGTGAATAAAAGACGTTCCACAGCCAGTTGAACACCTCTTATAAATCTTCCTCGCCGGAAGGTACTTTTACAGGTACACCAGTTGGTACCGGCACACCGAAATCAGGAGAGCCGTCTGCCTTCCAGGTATAGGGCTGCAACCTGATATCACGCTCCCAGCCTGGCTTTGTGCTTTTCTTGGCATGATAAATTATCCAGTCTTCGGTGCCATCCGGTGATTTGGCGAAACTACAGTGCCCGACTCCGAAAACCTGATCCGTGCCCTGAAACACCGGGCCGGACTTAATCCAGTTTTTTGCCTGCATCGGATCCTGCAGGGTATCTGTTAAAGCCAACTGCCCCAGCCGATACTCCTTCAGCCACGACTCACGGGTGGAGTAGACAATAAAAACCCTGTCCTTATGCTTCAGCACCTGCGGCCCCTCGTTCAGATCCAGTTCACCGCCTGTTTCCCAGAGTTCTACCGGTGAAGATATCTTCACCCTATTGCTGCTGATGGTCCAGGGGTTCTGCATCCGGGCAATGTACAGGTGCTGCTTCGTTTTATCAGTAGGCGCGTTTTCTTCCCAGCCCGACCAGATGGCATATAACCGGCCATTCAGCTCCAGTGGTGTCAGGTCTATCGCCCACTTGACGGTTGCCGTATCTTGTAAATTATCGCCTGTATACAGCATTCCTCTATCGGTGTAAGGGCCAAAAGGATCATCTGAAACAGACTCCAGCACACCGGATCGCTGAAAAATAAATGGTCCGCCGGGCTTTTTGGCGGCTGCATAGTAAATGTACCACTTCCCGCCAAAGAAATGCAGTTCCGGCGCCCACACATTACTTCTGTTCCAGCCGGATTCAGGAGCTTTCCAAACCACTACCCGCTCTCCCGGCTCCGTAAGCTTTTTTGATTTAGAAACGTAAATGCCTCCTCTCCCTGAGCCACATGTATAGTAATACCCGTCTTTCCTGATTACCCACGGGTCGGCTCCATCTGCTATCGGGTTTGTAAAGGTTTTTTCTGTAGCTGCTTTGCTCTCCTCAGCTTGCTGCTGGCTGGTACCAACACAGGAAAAGGCACATGCACTAAGCAGTAACCCATAAAACAATGGCACGACTAAGCTTTTGGGGTTCATAAATATGTTGTGCTTGAACACTTAATCTCTTTGAAGGAGTTATGAAATTTATTTTATACGGCCACAGTAGCTTCTGCACAGTGATTGCTAGCTGCCACAGGCTTTCATAACCTGGCTAACAATCACCGGCAGTTTTAATGATTTAGCGCTTCGTATTTACCAGCGCCGGATTGTACAGTTTGGTATGCACCTGCTTCAGCTTCTCTGCCGGCACCTTGATTACCTTTCTGTCGTAGGTCATCAGGCCGTTTGTTTCTATCTCTACATCTGTTGTCTGGGTATAAACAGCGGCCGACAGTCCTCTCTTTACCAGGTCTTCCAGTTTTGTCATGAAAGCTTCGTAGCGCGTAAACAATTCATCCGCATTTTTAAAGCTCTGATAGCCCCAGTTGTTTTTTTGCTGCCAGGTATGTCCTTCCAGCGGCAGGCCCAGCCCGCCAAATTCTCCCAGCACGATCACTTGTTTCGCTCCAAACAGATCGGCTCGAGGCATAGCAGGATCCGGGTAGTTGTGCAGATCGATGATATGGCCTACCGGATGAAAATTACCACCGCTGGCGCTGTTCACCAAGCGGCTAGGATCTTTTTCCATTGTCCAGTTGGTAATTTCAGCCGTCTTAAACTGCCCCCAGGCTTCGTTAAAAGGCACCCATACCACAATGCTCGGGAAATTATATAGATCGTCCATTATCTCTGTCCATTCCGTACGGAAAATCTTGTCTGATTCGGCAGAACGCTGCATATCCTGCCCCGGCCCCTCAATGCCCGGATGATTTCCCCATCTGGCTCCCAGATCGCCACTTGGCATATCCTGCCAAACCAGCATGCCCATTTTATCACAATGGTTGTACCAGCGGGCAGGCTCTACTTTAACGTGCTTCCGGATCATGTTAAAGCCCATTTCCTTTGTCTTTTCAATATCAAACAGCAAAGCTTCTTCGGTTGGAGCTGTATACAAACCATCGGGCCACCAGCCCTGATCGAGCGGACCATACTGAAAAACAAATTTATTGTTGAGCAACATGCGCTGTGTGCCGTTGGCATCCGGTTCCATGCTGATTTTGCGCATAGCGAAATAGCTTTTCACTTCGTCAACCACTTTACCATTTCTCACTACTGCAACCTGCAGATCATACAGAAAAGGATTCTCCGGCGACCAAAGCTTTGGGTTCTGGACCTGTAGCACCGCTGCACTGTTACCGGCTATTTCCTGCTCTGCAATTTTTCTTTTACCATCCCAGGCAGTAACACGCAGTTTATCGTTCGCCTGCAGGTTTTGCACCTGGGCCGTAACAGCTATATGCTGCTTATCGATGTCGGGCGTATGGCGTGTGGCCGTGATATAAGTTTGGGGCACCGCCTCAAGCCATACCGTCTGCCAGATACCTGTTACGGGTGTGTACCAGATACTTTCCGGCTTCTTCACCTGCTTACCGCGGGGTTGCGGTCCGTCATCGCTGGGGTCCCAGACGCTTACCGCGATTTCCTGCTGGTTACCGTTTTTCAGGAGAGAGGTTATATCAAAATAAAATGGATCGTAGCCGCCCTGATGGCTGCCAGCTTTCTGCCCGTTCACATAAACATCGCACTGCCAGTCTACTGCCCCAAAATGAAGCAGCACCCTTTGCTTACGTAAACTGGCTGGCACACTCATGCTGCGCTTGTACCACAACACGCTATCCTTGCCAACTGTCTTTCCCACTCCCGATAAAGCAGATTCTACCGCAAAGGGCACCAGGATTTGCCCGTTAAATGAAGCCGGCATGTTGGTCTGCTGTGCTTTAGGTACGATAGCATAATCCCAGAGACCATTCAGGTTCTGCCAGTTTTTGCGCACCAGTTGTGGGCGTGGGTACTCTGGCAGCGGATTGGCCGGATTTACTTTTTCGGCCCAGGGCGATGTAATTCTGCCCTGCACAGGACGCCAGTTGGGACTTTGAGCCACAACGGTGCCTGCCTGTATCAGGATAAAGAGCAGCGTAAAAAGACAAGAAGTTTTTTTCATGATAATTTGCTATGCTATGACAAGTAAATTCTAACTATACCACCTAGGGAAGATGACATTAATTAACTTCCAGATCGTTTTTGGAAGGTAATTTAGGAAAAGGGGCGTGTGGTTCAGTCTGGTACCAATAAACCACCGAACTAATATCTGACTTTTGTGGCAGGTAACGGTGTTCACTTCTCCAGCCCAGGTCCTGTATTGTTATCCGGAGATCTTTATTAAAACGTACCGGGTCCATTATATGCCAACGGTACATGCCAAAACGCTGCTGCGATTCGTAAAGTCCGTCCGGTCTTATTACTTGGTGCAGCCCGGCATAGGCCGTTGAATATTCTTCATACTGCCTTGTCTTTTTATTTTCAAAATTATAGGAGCCCAGGAAATAATCTTCTGTACCGGTACCGTTTATAGTGGGAAACTTATTGTCACCGTCCATGTAAAACTTGATTTCTCCTTCGCCCCACCAGCCTTTGTTGTTTACCTGCCAGGCTATGTAGGTACCGACATAATGCCCTTTGCCTTTTATGCCGTCCACCAACGTATAGAGTGATCCCTGGGTAGGATTGTTTCTTCTGAACTGAGCATGAAAATAGGCAGCATCCTCCGGCACCTGTGTCAGCGTATAGTCGATCTGGTAAAACAGGTTCATTCTTTCGGAGCTGAGGTTTTCCATGGTAATCCGGCATTTTCTTCTGAAAGGCATTACCCAATAGCTGTTAAAGGCACTGCCGGGGTTTACCTGTACAGGCAGCGAATTTAGCGGAGCATACTCGCCCCAGCCCATTCCAAAAAAATCGCCCACCGGCACTTCCACCGACGGCTCTTTCTCATCGTCCCAGTAAAAGCGCAAAACAGAGTAGCGCCAGTTGCCTGTTGGTGTCATCCAGATATGCTGTATGGCACCCGGACCTTCTATCTCACCCAGCGTAATGGTTTGCCCGCCCTCGATCCAGACAAAAGGATTAACTTTCCACCCCTGCCCCAGTTCCCGGGCCTGGTGCCCGTGCACGCCCTCCTTTAACGTAGCCATACCGCCTTTGCCTTTTTCACCTGTAAAATTTTCAGGACTGATAGAGCGGGTTTCTGCATTGGAGAGGCGATAGAGGTTGCCCATGTTCATTTCCAGGCCATTGAAGCTACCAGCTTTTTGGGCAAAAGAGGGTAGTACTGCCAGGCAGCAAACGATACCTGTTACTATTACGCTTACACTGTATCTAAACATATAATAAAGTATTAAACTTTGTTTCTTCAGTAGAAAAAGGATTTAGCTACTACTTCTCTAGCTTAGGGTAGTAAAAACTTTTATTGCTTATCGTCAGCTGTTTTGTATTATCAGCGCTTTTTCCGGCAAACCGGGCTTTTACAATACCTGTTTGCCTGGGCCCTACTTTGGTGTCGGAGTAATGGGTATGAAATACGTAATACAACTGCCCTTTCTTATCGGTGAAAAAATCGCCGTGGCCCGTACCGTTTATACCAATAGCTGCTTTGCTAAGGATAGGACTATCTTTTTGCTTCTCCCAAGGCCCCAGCGGACTGGTGCTGGTAGCATACCCAACGGCATAGTCGGGATTGCGGAAGTCGTTGGCAGTGTATACCAGATAATACAGCTTACCCTGCCTGAGAATGGAAGGCCCTTCTGTAACCGGCCATTCTGCCTGCACTGTGTTTTCCCAGGGTTCCTGCGCGCTGATGCATTCACGCAGTGTTTCCTGCTTTATGGCAGAAAAATCATCAGTCATTTCCGCCACAAAAATTCTGTTTCCATTGGTTAGCCTGACATGGTACAGGTACTTTTTCCCATCGGCATCTATAAACACAAAAGGATCAATTTGCTTTACAGGAGCTGCCAAAGGTGCTTTTTCTGCTTGTGTAAACGGGCCTAAGGGAGAGTTACTTGTTGCGATAGCAATGTTTTCGTCGGCTGTATAAGCCATGTAGAATTTCCCGCCAGTATAAAACACCTGAGGAGCCCAAAAGCCTTTACTACCGTAGGCATCCCCTTTTTTTAACGCATAGCCCTCTTTTATACCTTTTGGCCCTTCCCATGTTTTCATATCAGAGGAGGTATATACAAAGAAGCCTTCGTTAGCCCCGCCTTCCACCGTTCCGTAGAGGTAATAGGTCCCTTCGTGATAAAATATGGTCGGATCTGCAAGAGGAATGTTCTCTGCTTGCACAGCCTTCCCTGATTTGTGCGCCTGTCCGTAACTTATCAAAGGGACTGTACCCAATGCTACGAGCAGCCAGACGGCTATGGTACTTAAGAATCCCTTACGTCCGGTAAAGTTTTTCATGTATGATGAATGTGATGGCTTACTCTGAATACACATTAAATTAATATATTCTTAGGTATAAATACAAGCCTATACTACTAATCTGATGAATTATACCTGCCATTTAAAGTATGGAGCGGCTTTTACTGCACTTCACCGCTTGGCTTATCGTGTCTGATGTTAATGTTTGCTGGTTCACCGAAGTTGGGGGTTCCGTCTGCATTCCAGCTAAACTTCTGAATACGGGTATTCCTGGTGCCGCCACAGCCTTGTCCGCTTAAGGTATTGGCATGATAGATAATCCAGTCTTCCGTTCCGTCAGGAGATGTAAAGAAACCATTATGCCCAGGGCCGTAAGCACCATTTGCCGGATTTTTAGATAAAACCGGTGTAGCCTTCTTTTCCCAATCGTCTGCACTCATAGGATTACCTCCTTCTTTTAAACGAAGCATACCCAAAGAATAGTCGTCCGTCCAGCAGCCACTGCCGGAGTAAATTAAAAAGACATCGCCTTCTTTGTTCTTCAGGATAACTGGTCCTTCATTTACCAAACCATTCATTTCCCAATTGTAAGTCGGCCTCGATATCATGACCCGCTCACTGCTAATGGTCCAGGGGTTACTCATGGTGGCAATGTAGATTTGCTGCCTCCCCGAATTACTACCCGGATCGGTGCCCTCCCAGCCTGACCATAAAAAGTAAAGCTGGCCTTCGTGCTCCAGCACAGTTCCGTCAATGGCCCATTTATCAGAAGGATCACTTATTTTACCTTTAAACTCCCAGGTGCCTGTTGTTGGATCAGGAGAACTGTTTTCTATAACATACATGCGATGGTTCTCATCGTTCCCGTCGTCTGCAGCAAAATAGCAGTACCACTTGCTAGCTACAAAATGAAATTCAGGAGCCCAAATATTTCTTGAGTAAGCCCCGGTAGCAGGGGGTGTCCAGATTGTTTTGCTTGATGTAGCCCGAAGTTGTGTAACAGCATTGGTTTTATAGATACCTATCCTGTTGCCCATGGTGTGGGTATAATAATAAATGCCATCTTTCTGTGCCACCCACGGATCAGGTCCGTTCGTCATAATAGGGTTCGTAAAAGTGGTATTTGTATTAAAGGCGGGATCATTCCTGGGTGCATCTTCCTTACCACAGCCGGTTAAGAAAGAAAGCTGAAAAAATAAGAAGAGGCTAATAACCATGCGGTATTTCATGAGAGCTTGTTTTACAAAAGGTTTGGAAGTCATTTTAGTAGAGAAAGAATAATGTTATTTAACCAAAGTAGCTTATACCAACAGCAATAAAAAAGAGGGTGCCGACCGATTCAGAGTACCAGCACCCTCTTGCAATTTCTTATCGCCAGCCTTCGTTTTGAATCAGGTTAGGGTTAATGTCAATTTCCTGCGTCGGAATTGGTAGTAACTCATGCTTGCCCACTACAAAATTACTGAAAGCAGGATCTCTCTGAACTAGCTGAGGCCCCAGATCACCCCATCTTGCCAGATCATTCCAGCGATGGCCCTCTCCAGTGAGTTCTGTAACTCTTTCATGCTTTAACTGTGTTAAAAAGCTCTGCTGATTTAGTCCGGGCATGACATCTGTTAAAGGGGCCAGGCCTGCTCTTTGTCTAACTCTGTCCACATACTGGTAAGCCTGTGCAGTCTGCCCAGTCGCATTTAAAGACTCCGCGTACATCAGCAGCACATCCGCATACCGAATGTAGCGCCAGTTATTAGGTGAACTATAGCCTTCCTGGTTTTTCCAGTGGTCGTTCAGGAATTTTCGAAACCACACACGTTCATTATCGGCACCATAACGTTGTGCAAAAGATTCGCCATAAATCATTGTATTTTGAGGGCCTCTCTCATCGGTGTAGTTAAAAAGGAGCGATGCAGCTAAGCGAGGATCTCTTCCTCCACTGGTAGTTTCCTCTTCCAAAAACTCGTCTACTAACCACCTGCGCGCTTCCCCATCAGACCAACCAACACCAGGAGGGGCAAAAAACTGGGCTATGGAGGTGCCTGTGTTTAGATTATCTATGCGCGGATCTGTGTCATCATCATGGTTTTCAGCAGGATTCATCAGAAATTGCCATTCAAACACTGATTCCACATTATTCTCTGTACTTACCAAGAAATTATCCCGATAGTTAGGCATCAGATTATAGATACTCTTCCCTTCTCCTTCCACAAGCCATGCGAGTGGCGTTAAGGCTTCATTATATTTTCGCTGCTGCATCAATGCCTTTGCTAACATGGCATAAGCAGCACCTTTTGTGGCTCGTCCCAGGTCACTGGGGTTGTCGTATCTGGCTGGCAGACTATTAACTGCCTCTGTCAGGTCAGCTTGAATCTGCGCCCACACTTCTGCCTGAGTTGCAGTTGGAGGCACATCCTCAGGTGTCGAAGGCTCCAACATAAGCGGCACATTTCCCCACAAGGTTACCAGGTGATAATAGAAAAGTGCCCTTAAGAAATGAGCTTCCCCTATCAACCGCTGTTTCAGATTAGCATCCATATCAATACCGGGAACATTCGCAATAACCTGGTTAGCTCTGAAAATACCTACATAGTTGTCTCTCCAGATATCGTAGGCATTGCCGTAGTTATAGTCAGTTACCAGAAATTGATCCATGTTATTAATAATATTAGGATCGCCACTGCTACTTCTACCTTCATCGGAGCGAATAATATAGTAAAAAGGCATCCATCTGGAAATTGCGCCTCGGTGCAGTGTGCTATAGATAGCATGTACACCTTTTACCGCCTCATCCGCATTTGTCCAGTATACTTCTACCGATGCCTCGTTTGGATTTGGAATATCTAATTCTTTCTTACAGCTCATCATAACCAAACCTACAGCCATTAATGAGCAAAGTATTTTCTTTTTCATATTTACTTCTTAAGTAATTTCCTTAAAATTCACCTTGAATGCCAACCGAAATGACACGGCTCGCCGGCCAGTTCCCGTTATCTAACCCTCTCTCCAGAATTCCACTTCCTACCACATCAGGGTCCAGTCCGGTATATTTGGTGATAGTAAAAAGATTCTGGCCACTCACAAACAGCCTTGAATTGGTGATACCTGCTCTTCCTAAAAGATTTGCAGGAAGGTTATACCCAAGTTCAACGTTACGAAGACGTACATAAGACCCGTTTTCCAACCAGCGATCCGTGTTGGACCGGTTGTTTAAATCTATGCCGGGATCTCCCTCTAATACACCTATTCTTGGATCTGTGGTATTGGTGTTGGTAGGAGACCATGGGCTTATATCGCGGCGGAAGTTAGTACCTGTGTAATCATCCAGTTCCCGTCTTACCCCATTATAAATGGTGTTCCCGAACACGCCTATTAATTGCACATTCAACGTAAGCTGTTTGTAAGCGGCATTAAATTGTGCGCCTGACTGTAATGTCGGCCATGGTGAGCCGGCAAACGTTCTGTCAGCATCGTTGATAGTACCATCTCCGTTCAGGTCAATATACCTGATGTCACCTGGTTGGGCATTTGGCTGAATAATGACACCGTCTGCATTTCTGTAATTATTTATTTCATCATAGCTCTGGAAAAGCCCATCCGTTTTCAGCACAAACCACTCTCCTAAAGATCGACCTACCTGCGTACGGGTATCGCCTGCTGTTATATAATCGATACCACCGGCTCTCCTGCCCACACTTTCAACTTTGTTTTTGATGGTGGTTATGTTTGCAGATACATCCCATTTAAAGTCGTTAACACTATTGCGGTAAGTAGCAGATACCTCAATGCCTGTGTTCCGGATCGAACCTGCATTTACAAACGGATCTCCGGTTAAGTTACCTAAGTATCCAGCTACAGGTAAGCGTAACAGTGCATCTTTTGATAAAGAGTTGTACAGCTCTAGAGAAAGCGAAACTCTGTTATTCAATAAACTGGCATCTAAGCCGATGTTTTTCACAACTCTTTCTTCCCACCTTAAATCCGGATTTGCCAGTGCGGCCTGGTATGCACCGAAATAAGGATTCTGGTCAGGGCCGAAAACAGCAATAGGGCTGTTGTTTATGTAAGAGGTATAATCCCACGACCCTACCGTAACGATTCCTAACTCACCGTATGAGGCATTAATTTTTAGATCTGATACCCAGGCTACATCAAAGAAGTCTTCGTTGCTAATTCGCCAGGAAGCCGCAACAGAAGGAAAGAAACCTGTTCTGTAGTTTTCCCCAAATCTTGAGTCCTGGTCTACACGACCTGTTAAAGTTAACAGGTACTTATCGTTATAGGTATAATTTATCCTTCCTAAGTAACCGTATATCCTGTAATCAACAGGCCTGCCACCATCTGCAGAAGGATCCCCTGTAGCAGAACCTATGGTCGTAAAGTATTCGTTATTGAAAACAGACAGATTGGTACGACCAGCTGCTGTTGTCTCACGAGAGGTATGCTGCTGTGTATAACCTAAAACACCATTAATATTATGCGCACCAAGTGTTTTGTTAAAGTTAACTGTATGCTCAAATAATAAGCTTAAAAACCTGGAACGCGCCTCATTTATAGAACTCGGCCGGGGTGCCGCACTCATCTGCCAGATACCAATTTTCCGGATATTACTGTTATGGTCGAAGCTCACTTCAGCACCAGCATTAAACTTATAGTTTAACCAGTCCAGGATTTTGACATCTGCATAGGCATTACCTACAAGTTTTGCATAGTTGTTTCTGGAAGATGCCAGGCTATTAACAGCCAAAGGATTCCAGGCATACGTTGTAGCCGCAAAAGAAGCATCAGGCACCGTACCAATTCCCCAGCCTTCAGGATTAGATTCTGTAATGTACCTGCTACCTCTAACAGGTATAACAGGCAGCATCTGAGGCATATCCAGAAAAGGATTTCCTTCTCCTGGAGATTTAGCAATTGTATTGGTGATGACCATGTTTTCACCAAACGTAACACGCCCCTTCTGGCTGCGGGTGTTTACCCGAAGGCTTCCCCTCTCAAATGAGTTCCCGATTAAAACACCCGTGTTATTAAAGTAACTACCTGACACTAAGTAATTACTCGTATTAGAACCACCAGAAATAGACAGGTTATAGTCTTGCATGTTCCCGGTTCTAAGCACCTCATCCTGCCAATCGGTATCCACATTCGGATCATAAGCAGAGCCGACACTTGTGGGAGGCGTTAATCCGGAGTTTTCGTATTGAATTCGTTGCAATTCAGCAAATTCAGCGCTGTTCATCATATCCCAGCGCTTCGGCACTTGCTGAATTCCGTATTTTGCAGAAAAGTTAACCTTTGCCGGCCCTTCTTTACCCTGCCTGGTTGTGATAATAATTACACCGTTTGCAGCTCTGGAACCATAAATAGCAGCAGCAGAGGCGTCCTTTAAAATCTGAATAGACTCTATATCGTTTTGGTTAATAGTGGTATTGGCATCTGCGATCATACCATCAATAACATAGAGCGGATCTGTATTGGTAAAGCTGGCGGCACCCCTGATTTCAATCCGGGCCATTTGCCCTGGCGCACCACCATTTCTTACCGTAACACCCGGTGCCAAGCCCTGAATTGATTCAGCCACCGAATTAGAGGTAACCCTATTGGCTGCCTCAGGATTGATAACAGAAACCGCACCCGTTAAATCACTTTTTCTTACGGTCTGGTAACCGATCACCACTACCTCATCCAGCACCTGGTTATCCGGTGCTAACTGTACATTTATGGTGGTTCTGTTTCCAATCTGCACCTCCTGTGTTACATACCCCACAAATGAAAACGCTAACACGCCATTTTCCTGCCCATCAGGCACTGCTAAGGTATAATTACCTTCGGCATTGGTAGTGCCTCCCACAGATGTGCCTCTTAAGGCAACCGTTACACCAGGCAGCCCCTCTCCGTTCTCATCTGTTACTCTACCTGTTACCGTAATAGCCGCACTTTTTTCAATTTGGGTAGCGGCTTTTACAGGAGTTGCCTCTCTGGGTTGTTCTGCACGAGGTAAAATCAGATAGGTGCTATCGTTAATCTTCTCCGAAGTAAGTTTCTGGTTATCAAGAATCAGGAGCAGCACCTTTTCCAGTTCGGCACCACTTGCTTTCAGTGCCTCTGCATCTGCATACTTCTTCGAAATCAGTTCACTATCATAGTTAAAGCTAACTTTATACCGTTTCTCAAGCTCGCCAAGTATATCAGCCAGTGGTTTAAAATTTGAATCGACTGACTCAAGTCTGTTTACAGGAGACTTGGCAAGCGCTGTAAGCACCTGTGCCTGTGCTGGTAGCTCCAAGCTAGTGCACAATACTATCGGCACCAGGAATGGAATCTTTCGTAAACGTTTCATCATTAATTTATCCTTAAGTAATTAGTCTTTAATAACCTGAATGGTGCATTGCAGCCCAACCGGGCTTTTCTGTTGGTATTATTTATTACGTTATTCTGATTTCTTTGTCTTCAACAGCTATCTCTACATCAAATAGCTTCTCAAGTGCGGTAAACAAAACTTGTATACCCGCTACAGGCACAGTACCTGTAAACCTTCTTTTAGCTAGCTCCGGATCGGCAAACGTAACCTGGTAGCCGTAGTTATCCTTCAGTATTCTGGCTACTTCGGTAAGTGGTGCATCTCTGAAAACTATCTCGTTACGCTTAAAGGCCGCATAAACATCCGGATCGGCAAGCTGCTCTTTATGCACAACCTGCTGCAGGCGCCCCAGTTCTATTAGTTCACCTGGCTTTAAAGTATTTTCATGTTTTGTGGCTGAATAAAGGCCAAACATTCTTTCTTCAAAAACCGAAAGCTTTACTTTACCCTCATTCAGTACAACTCTTGTTTTCTCGGGCCGCATGGTTACGGTAAACGTGGTGCCCAATACCTCAACAGCTACCCCGTCCTGCAGTTTCACCTGAAACTTCTGGTTATTGTATTGATGTGTTACAGCAAAAAATGCTTCGCCACTTAATTGTACCTCTCTGGCTTTTTCCTTGCTCCACTTGTTTGCATACCTGAGAGTAGAATTAGCGTTCAGTACTACGGAAGACCCGTCGGGCAGCTCTAAGTTTTTCACCTCTCCATAGGCAGTGCTATACTCCGTGTACTCCTCGTTACCGGAAGACAGAAGCCAGAACATAGCTACTCCCAAAACAAGCAAGGCTGCAAATCCTGCTGCTACCCTTGTGTAGAAGCCCCAGCCCCTGAGGCTATCTCCTACAGCAGGCTCCTCTGCTACTCTTAAATAACCGTGCTGTGCTTCGTGGGCATTTCTGTTACGTATGGCCTCCCACATGAAAGCTTTATCCTGCTCAGACAAGGTGTTACTGGTGCTATTTAAAGACTGCACCAAAGACTTTGCCTGCCGTACCAGTTCAGCCTTCTCCGGATGCTCGTCTAGCCAGGCTTTCCAGTGCGCTTCCGCTTCCGGATCGGTGCCATTTACCCAACTGCAGAAGTGGGCATCCAGCATTAAATCTTGTATGGTCTGGTAATTGGTCATGAAACTATACGTGCCTTATATTACCATAAAGAGCACATCTCTTGTGAGTGACCCATCACATTAAATATTTTTTAAAAAAATTTTAAATGAGAGATTGAAGGATGAATGTGGTACTTGTTTGCTGGAGGGCTTTTGCTTTCTAAAGGCATGTTTGACGACTTCGCCCCCGAAAGAAGGAGTTAGAGCAGAATTACAAGCATCTCCTTAAAAGGAGATGCAAAACAGCAGCAAGAGGAGGTACAGCTGAAATTCAGGATAAGAGACTAGTAAGGCAGGGGAATCTTTCTGCGCAGCAGGAAAATAGTTTTTGTGTAGCACATCAATTGCCCTGTAAATCAATTTATACACAGCTCTCGGTGTAATATCCATTATTCGTGCAATGTCTTCGAACTCCATGCTCTGAAAGAACCGCAGGTATATGGCTTCCCGCTGCCTCTCCGATAATTTACTCAGGGCATTTTCCAGCATTCGCTTCATAGAAGAATTATCTTCGGATCCGATCCACCTGTCTTCAGCAGAGTATTCTGTTAATGTATCTGAAGCTTCCATTACAATGGAACGTTGCCGGAGCGTACGCACCAACTCCCGCCTCAGCGAGCGAAAAAGATAATACTTAATGGAATTGGTTGGCCCAAGAGAGGTTCTTTTATGCCAGAGATTGACAAACAGGTCCTGCAGACAGTCTTTCACCAGTTCTTTGTCATGATTTAAGCTGCAGCCATAACTATAGAGGATGGAAGAGTACGTTTCGTAAATAAGGGCATACGCTTCTTCACTACCGGCACGGAAGTTATCCCAAATAATTTCTTCGTTTGCTAAACCCTTCATTTTTACCTTAACTGTTCTACCTCCTCAGTAAAGTATTAAAACTGGCTTCCAAGGTACTTTTAAAAAGTGAGCAATCAAATACATAACACTGATATTATGTCTCTAACGCTTCACCTTCGCCTGCATCTTAAGCCACTGAAGAAGTAATCACAGTACGTAATCAAAGAATAGTTGATCGCTATAAAACTATATTATTAGCAGGGGGAAAACTATAGCTTTAGACTACTCTACCCGGTGCGGCACAAACTGAGATAAGTTGGTAATAATTCCTTTCTCTCTACGGAAACCAATTGCACACCCCTCTCCTGCCCAGAAAACACCGGCCTGGTACTGGTAGCCGTCTTTGTCCTGAGGCAGCTCCACCCATTGCTGGTATACCTGTTGCTGTTCATCGTAATCGCCCTGCATTTTAGTTACCTCCCCCTTGTCTACTACCTGCACGCTCTGCCCTTCGCGGCCAAAGTACGGCTTGCGGATGTACTTGCCACTAAGTGGTTCTAAATCGGCTGCCAGCAAAAGCGGGTGGTAAGGAAATGCTTTCCACAACCAGGCCAACATTCCTTTGCTCTGGAAAAGCAGACTATAAGCCGGGTTTGCAATAGTAACCGTTCGGGTACGGGTTAAAAGTGTCAGGCTTGCCAGCAGTTCAGGCTCTTCCCAGGCAATCTCTTCCCAGGGCAATAACTTAAACAGGAAGGGAAACTGCTGCCACTGCTCAGCACCCACCTGTGCCCAAATGCCTTTTTCTTCTCCTTCTGTAGAAACGCTGATCTGATCTATCGGACAGAGATGGGCATCAAATCCAGCTTCGCGGGCAGCCTGAGCAATAACGGTACAGTTGGTTTCATCTTCGGCACTTGCACCTATATAGGTAAGCAATAGGTTCGGAGCCAGGTCATCGTTAAGCATACGCCAAGTTTTCAACTGCTCTACCAGGGCCTCATACAAACCAGAATACTGATTGGCGTCGTTTTTTCCGGCTGCTGCCAGACTAGCCCACTGCACAACGGCTGTTTCCGGAATAGAGGTAGCGGTATCGGCGTTAAACTCGATCAGTTTGGGTCCGTCTGGTGTTAAAGCCAGATCAAAACGGCCATAGAGATGCCACTGCCTTTCATCCTGCCACGAATGACGCACCAGTTGCCAAAGATTTTCGGGAATCCCCAACACTGTTAAAAAAGGATCCGGTAAGTCATCCGGCACGGCCTGTACCAGCATATCATAAAGCGTTTCGGTGGCCTCAAGCAACGAGTCAGCTTCTTTCTCTGGCAATAGCACTGCTTCTCCCGGCACATAATTCGCACAATCTTCTTCCACTACCCAATCCCAACCCAATCCACGAACAGCTTTATCAATATCGCCCTGATGTTTCTCCAGGCGAATAGTCAGATTATTCATACATCTCTGCAATTAGTTCAGCAGCCTGTTTCTAAGCTGCCATTTACTTTAAAGATTAGCCCAAGCTCCTGCCGATCAGGAGCAGGAGAATTATACCTTTTGCTGTGTTTAAGCGCCGGAGCCACTGCTGCGGCCATTAAAGAAACCGCTTCTGCCCGATCTTGGTGCAGCAGATCGCTGGCGGTACGACTGCACATTCTGGCGCCAGGTATCGGTGCGTTGCATTACGCCCGGGTTAGCATAGTAAGCAGGACGGGGTGCTGTCATACGGCCAGCCATAAAACCAAGGCCGCTCCACCACAACACGCTGCCCAGCCCGAAACCACCGGCTCTGTAGGTGCTTTCATTAGAAGCAACATCCCGCATGCGGTTCTCCAGCGCAAGCCCCTGCAGCGTATCCACTCGCCCATCGCTATACTTCAGAATAGCCATGCTCTGACCGGGGGCAGTAGTACGCTCATCTGTTATTTTCCATTGGTCAGGGGCTTCTTCTGTAAGTTCTGTTATAATGCCATCCGGTGCGGCTACCTCTTCTCCTGTGCTCCAGTCGGCGTTTCTGTTTGCACCGGAGTCGCAGGCAGACAAACCCATACAGGCTGCAGCTGCCACGATAAAGGCATTCCTTCTTATATCTCCTATAGATAAGTATCTTTTCTTCATTTTTTTTTATACTGATAATGAAATCAATTATTGCTTTAAAACGGCCTCTTTATCTAATATTGCTTTAAAACGGCCTCTTTATCTAAAGCAGGCAATCCTTCTTATTAGAACCCAGGTTTATTGCTTCCTTATTCCCAGAGCGGATAGTGCTCCAGGTGCACCTGTCTTTTAAAGAAGATACGGGTACTTTCTTCAAAAGAACGTGTAAAATCCGACACATAAAATTTATGGTCGCCCTGCTGCTTTTCCGCCAGCAAACCCTGTTCTTCCAGGAAAAGCTTTACATGCGCAGCCACAATCTGGCTGGCATCCAGCACATCTACTTTTCCCTGGTAATATTTTTCTATCTGCTTTTTTATAAGCGGATAATGGGTACACCCCAGAATAAGAGCCTCCACCTGCTGAAGCTCCGGATCGGAAAGGTAAGCATTGATCACACTTTCTGAAATGGAATCATTAAAAAAGCCTTCTTCGATCATGGCTGCCAGTAAAGGTGTTGCAACCGACTTTAAATATATATCCAGGTCCAGTTCATCTACCTTTTTCCGGTATACGTTCGAGTTTACAGTTTGCTTTGTACCAATCAGCCCGATTGTTTTCGCAGGATACGTTTGCCCTATATGCTGTACAATCGGGTCGATTACATTCAGCACCTTTGCTTTACTGCCCACATACTCTTTTACCAGTTCATAGGCAGCGGCAGAGGCCGAATTGCAGGCAATCAGGATTACTTTGCAATGCTGCCGGATAAGCAGATCACATATTTTTACAGCATAAGACTGAATTGCTGCTGTTGATTTATCGCCATAAGGCAGGTGCGCTGTATCACCAAAATAAATTATTCTTTCGTTGGGTAAAACATTAATAATAGCCTGCGCTACTGTAAGTCCGCCTATACCGCTATCAAAAACACCGATAGGCCTCTGTTTCATTTCTTGTACCATAATCGCGAAGTTATGGCAAAAAGTGTTAAAAGAAATGCTAGCCTGTCATAAGTAAGTTTTAGAATATAGGCATTTATTATAACAGGTGCTGAACGGCAGGTTCAACGACATAAATGATCTACATTATTTAACTATAACCATATTATTTTAAATAATATTTTGGTATATAAATAATTTTTTATACTTTTATCCTACTTATTGACGTCTCTGCTGAACAAAAGAATAAATGATACTTTCAGCCTGCCCTGCAGCTTCCAACAAAACTATTGGGCTTGCTCCTGGACTTCCGGAGCTGTATAGTGCTACCTTTTTATGAAAACACTCATGCCTGTAATGGCTTCAACTCCGACTTATAAAAAGCTGTCTCTCTACGGAGGCTTTACTACCCGCCTGGTTGCCTTTTTGGTTGACTCTACTATTATTGTGTTTTTATACTCTATTATATTGTACTCGGCATCTGACGAAACCATGCACCTTCTTTCGTGGAAAAGCATGATTGCCGATGGCTTTATCAGTTTCAAAGAAGCCAATTTTATTTTTAGGTCACTATTTTACAATTCTTACTTCCTAGTTCTTCACTGGTTTTATTATACTATTTTCGAATCGTCTCCCAAGCAGGCTACCATTGGCAAATTTACACTTGGCATGAAAGTGACCGATATACGCGGAAAGCGCATTAACTTTATTCAAGCCAATTTGCGCTACTTCGCCAAGGCTCTTTCTGCCCTGCCTTTCTTTTTAGGTTTCTTATTGATTATGAGTAGCAGACGCAAACAAATGCTGCATGACTATATATCAAAAACCATAATAGTATTTAGCTAAAATATTAACATAATACAAAAATCACCAACCTCCTCTGGTTACCTGCGTATATTCAGATCATAAATTAACAGAAAGGAGGACGTTATGAGATTTATCCCGACACGATTCCACGGAATCTTGGATTATATAGTAGGCATTCTGTTGATTGCCTCGCCATGGTTGTTCAATTTTGCTGCAGGTGGCGCAGAAACATGGGTGCCTGTAGTGATTGGTGCCATGGTATTGATACAAACTATCTTAACCGATTTTGAGGTAGGTATTGTTAAAATGATCCCAATGCCAACACACTTGATGCTCGACTTTGGTATAGGTGTTATTTTAGCGCTTTCGCCTTGGTTGTTTGGGTTTGCCGATCAGGTATATTTACCACATGTAATTTTCGGTGTATTTTCTATACTGGCATCGCTTACCACACACCGTGTGCCAAGCCGTGCATACAACACTAACAACGTACAAAAAGAAAGAATTTAAAGAAGACATCTCTTTGTAAAATAAAACAGGCTAGCCATTTTGGCTAGCCTGTTTTATTTTACAGCCTACAAAGCTTTTAAATGCTTAAATTTGTATATGAATTATTTATCTGCAGAAAATATATCTAAAAGCTTCAGCGAACGCTGGCTGTTTAAAAACTTAAACTTCGGTATCAGCCAGGGCCAGCGTGTGGCGCTGGTGGGTGTAAACGGCTCAGGCAAAACAACATTACTGAATGTGCTGGCAGGAAAAATTCCGCCCGACGAAGGCAGTGTAAGTGTACGCAAGGAGGTGAGCATAGGCTATTTGGGCCAGAATCCTGAATTTGACGAGGAAGCGACTGTACAGCAAGCCATTTTTTCGAACCAGAACGAGGTGCTGGAGACTATTAAGGCATACGAAGCTGCCATTGCCGATACCAACACCAGCTCTGCTAAAATGCAGCAACTGATGGAGCGTATGGATGAACTCCAGGCCTGGGATTTTGAAGTGAAGGTAAAGCAGATCCTTTCGAAACTTGGTATTCATAACCTCGACAACTACATAAAGCATCTTTCCGGAGGCCAGCGCAAACGAATTGCCATGGCCCGTGTACTGATAGAAGAACCGAACATGCTTATCCTGGACGAGCCAACCAACCACCTCGACCTGGAAACAATTGAGTGGCTGGAGAATTTGCTCTCTACCCAGAATACGACCCTGCTGATGGTAACCCACGACCGTTATTTTCTGGATAAGGTAGCCAATGAGATTGCTGAACTGGATAATGGCCAGCTCTATACTTACAAGGGCAACTATAGTTACTTTGTCGAGAAAAAAGCAGAGCGCGAGGAAATGGCTGTTGCCGAAACAGAAAAGGCCCGTAACCTGATGCGCAAAGAACTGGACTGGATCAGGCGACAGCCCAAAGCCAGGGGGACCAAAGCAAAATACCGGGTAGATGCGTTTGAGGAGCTAAAAGAAAAAGCTGCCAAGAAAACAGCTGCTCCACAACTGGAGCTATCTGTTAAAACAACCCGCCAGGGAGGCAAAGTAATAGAGGTAGAGCATATTTCGAAAACATTCGGAGACAAGAAAATTGTAGACGATTTTACTTATGTCTTCAAAAAGAAAGACCGCTTAGGTATAGTCGGGCCAAATGGTGCAGGCAAATCTACTTTCCTGAACATGCTAACCGGTAAGCTTGCGCCAGACCAAGGCACTATTATAGCAGGACAAACAACTATTTTCGGCTATTATACCCAGGATGAGCTTACCTTCCGCGACGACCAGCGCGTGATTGACATTGTAAAGGAAATAGCCGAAGTAGTTGAAATGGCTAACGGAGAAGTGATCACTGCATCGCAGTTCCTACAGCATTTCCAGTTTCCGCCAGCTCAACAGTATACGTTCGTCAGCAAACTGAGTGGCGGCGAAAAAAGAAGGCTTCAGTTACTGCGTGTACTCATCAAAAACCCGAATTTCCTTATTCTGGATGAGCCAACCAACGACCTCGATATCATCACACTGAATATTCTGGAAGATTTTCTCCTGAATTTCGGAGGGTGCCTGCTTATTGTTTCACACGACCGCTACTTTATGGACAGGCTGGTAGAGCATTTGTTTGTATTTGAGGGAGAAGGCAACATCCGAAACTTTCCGGGCAACTATACCGATTACCGCGAATGGCTTAAAGAACAGGAAAAGCAGGAACAGGAAGTTAAGAAACCTGCCGCATCAGCTCCTGTATTGAAACAACAGCAGCCTGCAGCCTCATCGGGCAAGCGAAAAGCATCTTATAACGAGAAGAAAGAGTATGAGCAACTCGAAAAAGAGATTCCTAAACTGGAGGCACGTAAGACCGAAGTTATTAACCTGATGAATGCCGGCACCACCACCGACCACGAGCAGCTTACGGCCTGGGCAAAGGAACTGGAGCAGCTAAACGAAGAACTGGAAGAGAAGGAAATGCGCTGGCTCGAATTATCTGAAGTTATTTAAGCCCCTTATAGCATTAAGCCCCGCTTCTATAGATATACATCTGCTATAGAAGCGGGGCTTATGTATTGCATTACATTTTGCCATCAGCTAATGTGTTAGCTGGTGGTTCATCATAAAGCCGAGTTTTTTATTTGAAGTGAGGTGCATGTTATCGAACTTCTGCTTTAAACTTATCTTTTCGATATCACTTACATCCTGCCCCATTAGATCATTGTTTACTGCGGCTATCATAGCACTTTCAACTATTATGCGAAGATCTTCGTCCTTAAGCGGGTTTTTGGAGAAGCCCTCGAATGGCAAATCCATCTGCTTTACTCCTTCCAGGCAAAAATGCTTTTCAAAATTGATCAGCATGCGCCCAATCAGGTAACCCGGATCATCCAGGCGACCATACTTGATGGAGTCGGCCATAAAATTATAAGCCATGATATGGCCAAAGAACCTTCGCCTGAAATCTTCCTGCACATAGCTGCTCTGCATAATTTTATAATCGTCAGGAAACGTAATGATGTTGGAGTGCATTATAAAGATGAGCAGGTCGCCAGAGAACTTAATATTGAATTCGTATTCGTTAATCTCTTTATACTCAATAATTATGTTAGCATCGTATTGTGTGATACGCTCAGAAAGTTCATCTACTACTTCCCGGGCTACTTCCTTCAGTTTTGCAAATGTCTCTTTTGTATTGCGGAATATGAGCTGTTTAGTCGCAGACTTTTGCTGCATCCCGTTTACAATACTATCTAGTCTGTCTTCCATAGAGGTGTCGAATATCATTTGGTCCTTGCCTTATGTACAGTAATTTAAGTTACTAGGTTTAAAATTAGCCATGGCTGCAAAACAACTCATAAGGCTTGATTTGTACTCCGAAGATGCTTCAAGCAAGCAGCACCGCCTATAATACGGGGCTTTCGGCATTTCTACAAATCAGGCATCAAGCTCCTGTAACTGCTCCTCGTTCAGCTCCAGGTTATGATAGACTCTTTGTATATCGTCATCATCTTCAAGCGCCTCGATAAACTGCAAAATCTTTCTTACTGCCTCATTGTCTTCCACCATCACTGTTGTTTTCGGGATACGCTGCAGTTCGGCACTTTCCAATTCAAGCTCCAACTCTTCCACCTTCTTTTGCATTGCCCCAAAATCTTCCATCGCACAGTATACCGTTATATACTCTTCATCAAACACAACTTCCTCAGCGCCGGCATCAATCATCAGGAGCGTAAATTCCTCCTCATCCGGGAGCTCATCTGCCTTATTTTTGAGAACGAACACGCCTTTCCTGTCGAAAATAAACTCCAGAGAGCCATTGGTACCTAAACTACCGTTGTACTTATTGTAAAGCGTGCGAAGGTTCTGTACCGTCCGGTTAATGTTATCTGTCATGGCTTCCGCAAATATGGCCACACCATTTGTAGCATAGCCCTCGTAGCTAACTTCCATGTAATTGGCATCGTTCCCCTCTCCTTTGCGTATGGCCCGCTCTATATTATCTTTTGGCATGTTAACAGCCTTTGCACTTTGTATAGCCAGGCGCAGGCGAGGGTTACCGGCAGGATCAGGACCTCCCTCTTTGGAGGCAACCGTTATCTCTTTAATTAGCTTGGTAAAGATTTTAGAGCGCTTCGCGTCTAAGGCTCCTTTTTTTCGTTTAATCTGCGACCATTTGTTGTGCCCAGCCATTGTATCAGAAATGCTTTGTTGTAATGATATGGGTTTCTCTTTACCTGCTAACACCCCTGAAGGTTATTTCCACAGGTTTTGTCAGCTCAAAATTAACAAAATGTAAATTTTTATTGAGGCTGCTTTGCTGAAGCAATAATTTTGCAGGAGCCTGCAAAATAAAAAGAGAGTCCTGCTCACGAGCAGGACTCTCTTTTCATGTCTGGTATGACGGAGTCTATATCCTATAAAAATAGAAAGATCGCATTAATTATGTTAACACCAAGCAACAAATAGAAGTTTGGTGATTCTTGTATGGCTTTTTTCATATCCTATTTCTAGTATTATATTTTCAAATTAAGTCTATTGTAATTACAAAAGCTTTATGGAACATTACGTCGTAAAATTGGCTTTGTTTCACCTTAAATATAACTTAACATATAGTAAAATAAATATAAGGATATTATTATATAAGCTCTATCAATACGCAACCAGGCATTTGCAGACAGTTGTGGCAGCCTGTAAGCATGAGCAGCAAGAACTAAAATTGAATTATTCTCACAGCCTCACATCTCCTTCTGGCATTTATCAAACGTAAATAGCTCAGGCGTATAACCTAAAACATGATTAGTTTGCACGAAGCGTATTGTTAGCAACATAATTATTGTATCTTTACTTTAATCTAAACTGTATTTGCTGAAGCAAATAGGTTTTTTCAAAAAGCAAAATCATTAGAAACTTTGGACTTTCGTTCGTTTAACTTACACGAAGATGTAATAACTGGTATAGAATCGATGGGATACAATTCCCCTACACCAGTTCAACAGCAGGCTATTCCGCTCATCTTGGATCAGAAAGATATTATAGCCTGTGCGCAAACGGGTACCGGCAAAACTGCTGCTTACCTTCTGCCACTTATAGACCGTATTTCACATGCAAATGCCAGCCACACCAGCACCTTGGTACTGGTGCCAACCCGGGAACTCGCCAAGCAAATAGACGAGCAGGTGGAAGGCTTTGGCTATTTCGCATCGGTTAGCTCTATCGCCATTTACGGTGGCAACAAAGGCGGCGAGTGGGACCAACAGAAACGGGCTCTTACCTCCGGTGCCGATATTATAATAGCTACGCCAGGCCGGCTAATGTCGCACATGGCGCTTGGTTATGTAAAACTCGACCAGCTCGACTACCTGGTTTTAGACGAAGCCGACAAGATGCTGGACATGGGTTTTATGGACGATATACTTAAAATTGTACGCCAGTTACCTACCAAGCGCCAAACGCTTTTATTCTCTGCTACCATGCCTCGCAAAATCAGGGAGTTGGCAAAGCAGATTCTGCAGCAACCTGAAGAGATAAACCTGGCTATTTCGAAACCAGCCGAAGGTATAGACCAGCGCCTATACCTAACCTTCGATAACCAAAAGCTACCTCTTCTGGAGCATTTACTGCGCCAGTTGGAAGTACAGAGCATGATCATCTTTACTTCCCGAAAATCGAATGTAAGCCAGATTGTCAGATCTTTACAGAAGATGGGCTTTGAAGCGGAGGGCATACAATCCGACATGAACCAGGATGAGCGGGAGAAGGCACTACAAGGGTTCAAAAACAAACAATATCAGATACTGGTAGCGACCGATATTCTTTCCAGGGGTATTGATATAGACAGCCTGAGCCACGTGGTAAACTTTGACATGCCACAGGATGCCGAAGATTATGTGCACCGGGTAGGACGTACTGCCAGAGCTGCATCAACCGGAATGGCCATTACCTTTGTAAATGAAAAAGACATGTACCGGGTGCAGAAGGTAGAGCGGCTTATAGAGCGCGAACTTCCGAAACTGCCTTTACCGGAAGACTTTGGTCCAGGCCCTGCCTATGATCCTACACGCCGGGATGACAAAAGCGGCAGAAACAAAAGCAGGAACCCGAATGCCAGACCCGATAACAAAGACAAACGCAGCAAGCACCATCGGGGAGAAAGTAAAAACCGGTCCAGGCCAAAGCCGGAACAGGCTGGCACAGCACCTACAGCACAAGCTGTAGAACAGGCACAGGCAGGACAGGCACCAGCTTCAGGTCAACCTCGCAAAAACAATAGAAACAGAAATAGAAACCGCAACAAACCTTTGGGACCAAAACCTGAAAAAACTGACAGTTAATGAAAAGCCTTCCGAATGGAAGGCTTTTTTGTTCTTCAACAAGTAGTTTATATCCTATATAGCCTATACTATATAAAGCGAGATACCGTTTTAGTATTTATATAATACAGTAACAATCATTATAACATCATACAAAATTGTTTTAGCATTACCGAGCTAAATCGTTTAATAGTCTTAATCGAAGATTATTTTTAATTAATTTTAACTAAAAAAATAGTTAATGTTAGAACAATTGTTATCTTTGGATAAATAATTTACCTACCGGCAGTAAAGTGCGAGAGTGAGAAAGAGCAAGTGAAGTCTGCAGTATAGGCTATACCTCGTTTTCTAATTTTTCAACAATAAATGTTATGAGACAAGCTTTCCTCCTCTTCTTTCTCTGCTGCTGTTTTACAGCATCCTATGCACAAACCATTTTACCAGTTTCGGATGGCGTTATAAAAGGAGTTGTAGCAGACTCCGCCAATGCCGCTAAATTAGGTTTTGTTACAGTTGTACTAAAAGAGGCTGGCAAAGATCAGGCTATCAAAAGTACCTACACCAAAGACAACGGCTCTTTTGAAATAAGTGGTTTACCGTACAACAAGTACCAGCTCATTATAAACTACATGGGCTATCAACGCAAAACCATCGATATTGCAAACCTCTCCGCCACCCATACGACCGTCGATCTGGGGAGCATTCTTCTCACCTCTACAACCACACAGTTAAAAGAGGTAGAAGTAACTGCCGAAAAGCTGCTGGTAACGCAGGATGTAGATAAAATTGCCTATAACGTTGATGCAGACCCCGAAAGCCAGACACTCACAGCCCTGGACATGCTGCGGAAAGTACCACTTTTAAGTGTGGATGCCGAAGACAATATTCAGTTGAATGGCAGTGGCAGCTACAGAATCCTTATTAATGGTAAAACCTCGTCTCTTTTTGTGCGCAACCCGAAAGATGTGTTTAAAAGTATGCCCGCCAGCACGATCAAAAGCATCGAGGTTATCACCAACCCTCCTTCCAAATATGAGGCAGAGGGTGTAGGCGGCATCATTAACATTATCACACACAAGAAAAACATTGGAGGCTATAATGGTTCAATTAACCTGGGAGTAAGCGAACCAAGAGGAGTAAACGCAGGTGGTTATTTAACAGCCAAAGCAGGCAAATTCGGTTTCTCAGGCTACTTCGGCCAAAGCACCTACTACAGCCCTACAAGCAGAAACTATTCGCTACGGGAAGACCGGATATTTAATACCGAATTAGAACAAATCGGCAGAAGCAACAGCGAAGGAAACTTCCAGTATTTTAGTGGTGAGGTAAGTTTTGAGCTCGACACCCTTAACCTGTTTACAGCCAACTATAACTTTAACATAAGCAACGGAGAAAATACCAATTTCCAGGACGTAAACCAGGTGGATTATACAGGCCAGCCAATTCGTGCTTTCTCCCGCATTTCAGATGGCACCAACGAATGGAGTGGCAACGACTTTGGTGTTGATTACCAGCGCACCTTTAAAAAGAGCAAAGAGCAGCTTTTTACCCTTTCTTATAAGTACAATTCCAGCGGTAACGGTAGCTTATCTAACTTCAGAACCGAGCCTCGCCTAAACTACAGCTCTGAAGCTTATGCTACCGAAAACGATGGCAGATCGACCGAACATACTGTTCAGGCAGACTATGTACAGCCAATTAAGAAACACACCTTCGAAGTTGGTGTAAAAGGTATTTTCAGGCTTAACAGCAGCGACTATTTTTATAAACGGTTTACAAACATTGATCTGGGAACATACGAGCTTGTACCGGAACTGAGCAACAACTTCGACTACAGGCAGGACATTTATGCAGCTTACTCTTCCATTAACCTGAAAAAAGACAAATGGGGCATGAAGGTGGGCCTCCGTTTAGAAGAAACTGTAATTGATGCAAATTTCAGATCGTCTAAAAGGTTTGTGGAACAGGATTACTTTAACCCGATCCCGAACGTAACCATATCGCGCATGCTCAAAAGTATGAGCTCAGTCCGGTTTTCTTATACACAGCGAATTGAACGACCGAGCCTGTACCTGATTAACCCATACGTAAATGCGATAGATACTTTTAACATCAGCTATGGCAACCCTAAACTGGAGCCAGCCACTAACAATGTATTTACCCTGGCCTATAATACGTTTATAAAGGGCTCGTCTATCAATGCCAGTCTGTTCCATAACTTTACCAATAACTCCATCCAGCGCTATACCACTTTAGGTTCTGATTCTATCGCCAGAACTACCTACGAAAACATTGGCAAAAACAGGACCTATGGCCTATCGCTTTTCGGAAACACTACCTTATTTAAGAAACTCAGTATAAACCTGAATGGTACGCTTAATTATGTTCAGCTGAATAGCTTTGTTGATGGCCAGCCACAGGATAACAGCGGCTTAACGGCCAATATCTTCGCCTATAGCAGCTATCGGTTTGAGAAAGACTGGAGACTGAGCGGCAACATAGGCTATAACTCGCCGAGTGTATTGCTGCAAGGCAGATCAGCTGGCTATATGTTTAACAGCCTGTCTCTGAGTAAGCAATTCCTGAAAGAAAATAAGGCCACCGTTAATTTTTCCGTCTCCAACCCTTTCCAGAAAGAACGCCGTTACTTTAACGAAGTACAAGGGCCTGAATTTACACAGCTCATGGAATCGTATTTTATTCAAAGGAGGTTTAACCTGTCTTTTAACTATCGCTTTGGTAAGCTGAAAGGCGATATTGCCCGCAAGAAACGCGGTATCAAAAACGACGACTTATCTGGCGGCGGCGGAGAACAAAAATCGGGCAACTAAACCTGGTTAAGCCATAAACAAAGAGGGCCGCTTTAAAAGCGGCCCTCTTTGTTTATGGCTTAGATAAAACTAAGCAGATATTTTAAATTTCTTCAGGTCTTCTACTGGTCCAATTTGCGTCTTTGCCACCGTCATTCCCCATCTTCTCAGGTGTACTTCAACGGGAGCCATGTTTTTAGTGAAATCAGAAGAGATTACTTTGCCATAAAACTCTTTTGCTTCTTTGCTGGCACCTCTCTCAAAAGAATGCTTCGACTGGTTTTTGTTAACAGGCATACCAGGTATAATCTGGTAATTAGTACAAATTACTTCATACTTTGGAAGAAAAGGCTTTACAACCTTCTTAAGCAATGTTTTCATGGATTAATTCAATTATTTAAGATTGGCTCTTACAATATAAATCATTAATTTATTGTAATGCAAAAGACAATTAAAATAATTTATCGGTTCCTGAAAATCGGCTACACATCAAAATTTAATAAAAATAAAAGCTTGTAAAAACCCGCAGCCTTTTAACTATACCTCTGTAAAATTATATTTTATTTAATATTAGCTGCGCCTTTGAATACCAGATTACTAATTTTATAGCAACTGCCCTATTCCGAAAAGTAGTACAAACAGCAAGGTAGAAAGCGCCATTTGCTTCAGGTAAGGATCCAGCTGCTGTGATGTTTGCTTCCTCCAAACGTTTATACCATTTAACAGCAAAAGCGGCAGCACCAGCAAGAATAAGAATTGCCACCAGCTGGCAAAGTTCAGGGCTGCATAAACCACCGCGCTTAACACACCTCCTGCCAAAAGAAACAGATGGTATATGCGGGCACGCACAGGCCCCAAACGAACAGGTATAGATATTTTTCCGGCTAAACGATCAGAATTAATATCGCGGATATTATTTACATTCAGCACCGCTGTGGAGAAGAAGCCGCAAACCAACGCAGGCAGTACCACATCGGCGTGAAATACCTGCGCCTGCAAAAAATAGGTACCCAGCACTCCTACCAATCCAAAGAAAATAAATACCGAAATATCGCCCAGCCCTGCATAGCCGTAAGGTTTGGAACCAGCCGTATAGTTGATGGCAGCCCAAATACAGGCCAGTCCTATTCCCAGGAACAGCAATGCCAGCAGCATTCCCTCCGTGCCAAATGCCACCCACAATAGCAGCAACCCCGAAATCAGGGAAAGAAGGCTAAAAACAATCATGCCCTTCTTCATATGCGCTGCCTTAATCAGGCCCGCCTGTACAGCCCGTTTCGGCCCTTCCCGGTGCACACTATCTGCCCCATGCACAGAATCGCCATAGTCGTTGGCCAGGTTAGACAGTATTTGCAAAAAAAGCGTGGTTAGCACACACAGGCTAACAATAGCGCCATTAAAGGCTCCATGAGCCGCAGCCATAAAGCCCCCCATCGCTATACAGGAAAATGCCAGAGGCAGCGTACGCGGCCTAAAAGCGGAAATCCAGGCCCTGACAAGGCCTGGATTTGATGCTGGTTGTGTTGATGTATATTCCAAAATAGTTGCTTCGTTCCATTACCGCTGCACAGTTTATGCTGGCAGCAATTTAAGAGTGCAGTAAACGAACTGCCCGGTTTACTTTATAGCAGCGATCAGCTCCTCCCCCATTGGGTTCACTTTAGAAGGGAAGAATGCCACTACCTTGCCCTGCTCGTTTATAAGATACTTGCAGAAGTTCCAGCTAGGTTTATCCTTGTTAGGTGAGTTTTGCTCTAACCAGGTATAAAGAGGTGCTCTGTCGTCGCCCACCACTGATATTTTTTCGAATAGCGGAAACGTAACGCCAAAGTTCTTCTGGCAGAAAGCTGCAATATCCTCGTTAGAACCCGGCTCCTGGCCCCCAAAATTATTGGCAGGGAAGCCAAGCACTATAACTTTGTTGCCGTAAGTTTCATGCAGCTTCTGAAGGTCAGCATACTGTTTGGTGTACCCGCACTCAGAGGCTGTGTTTACCACCAGCACCTTTTTTCCTTTATATTGCGAGAAATCAACATCTTTTCCATCCACTGACTTCATTTTGAAGCTGTAAAAGCCCTTGGTTTCAGCACTTGTATTTTCCATAATTGTATTTCGGTTAGTAATATCACTTATTGGCGATAAATCAGGAGCAGCCCACGAAACTACAGCAGCTAATAACAATATAAATACCAGTGTCTGGAATAAGAATTTAGCTTCTCTTGTCATTTTAGTTCAAATTCAGAATTGTTCTACGAATTATGAATATTATAGGAAATAACCTAATACCTAAACGACTTTTTTTTCTTTATCACTAACTTCAGACAGAATAAAGAAAAAGGCTACATGCGCTCCGGCACTTCTATTCCTAGTAAACTCATGCTTACACGAATAAAGCGGGCTACCGCTCCAGACAGTGCTATTCTAAAACAACGAGCCTCCTCATTAGTTTCATTAAAAATCGAAATTTCCTGATAAAAACGATTATAGGCTTTTGCTAACTCATACGCATAGTTTGCAATGATAGACGGCGCATACAAATTGCCCGCCTCTTTTACTGTATTGGAGAAGTTTACGAGCTGGGCAATTACCTCTTGCTCTGTCTCGTGCAGCTCTGCAAACTGTTCAAAAGCAGCTATATCCACAGCAATCCCTAATTCATTTGCTTTACGCAAAATTGCAGAGATACGGGCATGGGTGTATTGAATGAAAGGCCCGGTGTTTCCTTTAAAGTCAATCGACTCCTGCGGATTAAACAGCATCCGCTTTTTCGGATCCACCTTTAGCAGGAAATATTTCAGCGCCCCCATTGCCAACGTATGATACAGCCGCTGCGCCTCATCCGGTGTAAACCCGTCTATCTTTCCGAGTTCCTCTGTCTGCTGGCGTGCGGTGTCAATCATTTCAGCCACCAGCTCGTCTGCATCTACCACAGTACCCTCCCTCGATTTCATTTTACCGGAAGGCAGGTCTACCATGCCATAAGACAAGTGGTATATTCCTTCGGCATAAGGCTTGCCAAGCTTTTTCAAGATAGCTTTGAGCACCTGGAAATGATAGTTCTGCTCATCGGCCACAACATATACCGACTGGTCGTACGGAAAGTCGTTGTACTTTAGTTCTGCTGTTCCAAGGTCCTGGGTAATGTATACGGAGGTACCATCGCCACGCAGCACCAGTTTCTGGTCCAGCCCTTCATCCGTCAGGTCTACCCATACAGAACCGTCCTCTTTGCGGTAGAAAACCTCTTTTTGCAGCCCTTCTTCTACCCGCTCTTTGCCGAGCATATAAGTGCCGGACTCATAGTAGAATTTATCAAAGTCAACCCCGATGTTACGGTAAGTTTCATCAAAGCCGGCATATACCCAGCTGTTCATTTGCTTCCAGAGGGCTACCACCTCCGCATCGCCCTGCTCCCACTTCTGCAGCATTTCCTGTGCTTCCAGCATGAGCGGAGCTTTTTTCTTGGCCTCCTCTTTATCCATTCCATTGGCCACCAGCTCATCTATCTGCTCTTTATAGGCTTTATCAAAAAGCACATAGTATTTGCCAGCCAGATGGTCTCCTTTAATGCCGCTGCTTTCCGGCGTTTCGCCATTTCCCAGCTTCTGGTAAGCCAGCATCGACTTACAGATATGGATACCACGGTCGTTCACCAGATTAGCTTTCAGTACCTGGTGTCCGTTAGCCTTCAGAATCTCCGCCACCGAATAACCCAGGAAATTATTGCGCAGGTGCCCCAGGTGAAGCGGCTTATTGGTATTAGGAGAAGAATACTCTACTATCACATTTTTACCGGATGCTTCTGCCAGGCCATAGCCCTGGTTCTGCAGCAAGTCCCGGAACAAACGCAACCACTCTTTCTCCTCTACCTCCAGGTTCAGGAAACCCTTTACTACATTATAGTTCTTTATTTCGGCAGCATGCTCTTTCAGGTATGCTCCCAGCGCTTCTCCTATTTGCTCAGGCCCTTTGCCCACCTGTTTGGTATATGGGAAAGTAACAAACGTGAAAGAGCCTGCAAATTCTTTACGGGTGGGCTGCAGGCTTATCTGCACGGCCTCTACAGAAAGATCGAATGTGGCTTTTAGTGCCTCGCTAATGCGCTGGCTAATAGTAGCTTCTAGTTGCATTAATGTATGAGTGTATTTTTTGATTCTTTATAAAGGATGGCCTCCGTTGCTGTTTCCAAAATTTCGAACGCATTTTCGGCCATGGTGTTTTCAGTATCCAGGGTAGGATTTATCTCTGTCATTTCGTAGCAAACCACACGCGGGTCCTGCAGGAGCAGGTAGTTAATTTCTTTTGCCTCTTCTACAGTCAATCCGATTTCTACTGGTGTCCCTGTTCCTTTGGAGAATTTAGAGTCGAGGCTGTCTACATCAAATGAAACATATAAGATGTCGCACTCCTCCAGACGCTTCAGGGCTTCCGATACCACCTGCTGCACGCCCTTAGAAAGCAATTCGGCATACGTAAAATTTTTAATGCCGTACTTCTGTAGCAGGAAATCTTCGGGTTCTTCGGTATCACGCACTACCATATACACCAGGTGCTCCGGTTTTAGCTTAGGTCCGTCGAAGCCGAGTTTCTTAAGCGAGTTCCAGAAAAACACTGTTTCCGGCTCCGGGTCGTTTATCTGCCGGTCAAGGTTATCGAGGTTAAGGGCCATGGCAAGCGGCATACCGTGCACATTTCCCGAAGGAGAAGTATAGGGCGAATGGATATCGGCATGGGCATCAATCCAGATCACGCCTAATGTTTTATCTGGGTAAGCTGCCTTTATACCTGCAATGGTTCCATGAGCATTGGAGTGATCACCGGAGAGCACCAGCGGAAACATATCCATCCGGATAGTTTGTGCCACGGTATTACTGATGTTCTTCTGAACCGTCAGGATACTATCGATGCGGTGCGCGTTCGGGAAAACATCTTTTTCGAACAAAGTATAGTTGAGGTCTGGCACGCTCACAGCATTAAAACGCTTAAAGTAATCAGAGCCTTTGTCCCAGCAGGCTACCCGCAGCGCCTCAATGCCCATACTGGCCCCGCGTGTTCCGGCGCCTAGTTCCGACCGTACCTCAATCAGTTTTACTTTTTCCATGTGTAATGTATTCGTTCACTATAATTTAAGATAAGCCAAACAAACCTCCCTGACCTAAGTATAGGTATAGGGTATAAAATATGTTCGGCCTCAGCTATATAATTTGAACAAACTTTTTGCAAAGATTGTAAAATACAGACAATATTGCATAGCTTATTAAGACTATATCAAACTAAATGGATAAATACTCAGATTTAATACATCAAACCTTTGATTTCCCTACAGAGGAGTTCCAGGTGGAGAACAATGAGCTCTTTTTTAATGGGATCCCCCTTATGGATATCATTAAAGAATATGGCACCCCTCTTAAATTAACTTACTTACCGAAGATTAGTTCTCAAATCCAGAAAGCAAAGCGCCTGTTCGCTGAGTCGATGGAGAAAATTGATTATAAAGGCACTTACACCTATTGCTACTGCACAAAATCGTCGCACTTTAACTTTGTGTTGGAGGAGGCTCTGAAGAACGATATCCATATCGAAACCTCTTCAGGCTACGACATGCAGATTGTGCGGGCACTGTACAAGAAAGGCAAGATCACGAAGGACACGTACATCGTTTGTAACGGGTTTAAGCGTGAGCGTTACCGCCAGTGGATTTCTGAGCTTATAAATGACGGCTTTAAGAATTGCATGCCTATTCTTGACCATTTGGGCGAGATAGAGTATTACAAAGAGCACGTAACGGTTGAGAAATGCAAAGTGGGCATGCGCCTGGCGTCTGACGAAGAACCAAAGTTCGAGTTTTATACTTCCCGCCTTGGAGTGCGCTACAACGATGTAATTGACTTATATGAGCAGCAGATAAAGAACGATCCGAAGTTTGAGCTGAAAATGCTCCATTACTTTATCAACACAGGTATAAAAGACACGTCGTACTACTGGTCGGAACTGAGCCGCTTTGTGCGCAAGTACTGCGAACTGAAGAAGATTTGCCCGGAGCTCGATACGATAGACATCGGTGGCGGCTTCCCGATTAAAACCTCTATTCAGGCCGACTACGACTATCGTTATATGATAGAGGAGATTCTGCGTACCATTAAGCGCATTTGTGGCGCGGAGGGTGTGCCGGAGCCAAATATCTTTACAGAGTTCGGTATTTTTACGGTTGGCGAAAGCGGAGCCACTATTTATTCTATCCTGGATGAAAAACTTCAGAACGATAAAGAATTGTGGTATATGATTGATGGTTCTTTTATCACGAACCTTCCGGATGCCTGGGCACTGAACCAGCGCTGGCCACTGCTTGCCATTAACCATTGGGATAAGAATTACCAAAAAATACAATTAGGAGGCATGACGTGCGACAGCCAGGATTATTACAATTCTGAGATGCACTCGTTCCAGGTGTTCCTGCCGCACTACACAAAGAAGGAGCCATTATACATCGGCTTTTTCCATACGGGTGCTTACCAGGAGTCGCTGAGTGGTTATGGCGGCATCAAACATTGCTTGATTCCTGCCCCTCAGCACGTTATCATCGATAAAGATGAAAACGGGGAGCTGAAATCGTGGCAGTTTGCACCGGAGCAGTCGAGCGAAGCAATGCTGAAAATCCTAGGGTACGAAGTTTAAAAACATGAAATTTTTTATTTTATTTTCATGATGAGGGAATTTTGTTTTTATAAGGATTGTAGTATTTTTGAAATCCCTTAATCTTTTAACCGAAAACAAAATGAAAAAACTTCTATTATTTGGCACTTTTTGCCTGGCTTTAAGCTTAGGATCGTGCAAAACGTACTGCCCGGCTTATAACTATGCGCAGGACACGCAGGCAAAACCTAAAGTATCAAATACAGAAACCTCACCCGTATCTAATAAAGTAAATAGTTAATATACTTGCTTTCAGACATAAAAAAACCAGCTCTTAAGCTGGTTTTTTTATGTCTGAAAGAATCTGTTCTGCTGCCTCCAGCAAATCTTTTGCCTGCCACCTGTAGGCTCCGGACGGTTGGTGCTCTCCTACCAGAACTCCTTTTACGCCTGCTTTCGCGGCAGCCTGCATATCCCGCAGGGCATCTCCCACCATCCAACTTGCAGCAGCGTCTATGTTATACCTGGCAATCGCCCGTTCAAACATCAGGCTATCCGGCTTCCGGGCCAGCGATTCTGAGTATGCCGGATGTGCAGGAGCCATATAGATAGCATTGATTAAACTGCCACAGCTTTCCTGTAACTTCTGATGGCAGGCTATAACCTCCAGTTTACTATATAAACCTTTGGCTATTCCACCCTGGTTCGTTATAACGATCAACAGAAAGCCTTCCTGCTTCAGCATCGCCAGGGCCTCCGGCACGCCGGGTATTACTTCGAATTCGTTCAGTCTATAGGTATAGTCGCCCCGTTCCCTGTTCAGAACTCCGTCACGGTCCAGGAACACACATTTCTGCTTTGGTTGCATGCGTTTGTAATATATTTACTACAAAGGTAAAAGAAGCAACACGAACTTTGTGGCTAAAATTAATTCATGCTGCTATGTATAAGATAGATGCCGCTTCAGCGTTTAAAGTATAGCTTAAGCTAACATAGCCACAGATTTGTCATTAAACCGCTACCTGCCAATTAATTAGCTTTATAATCCAACTTCAACAGCAGCCTTCCGGGCAGAAACAACTTTTATATCTTTTAAATTAATTTAACATCAGATTTAATCCACAATAGCTGATTAGCTATATTTGAAGCATGAAAGACTCGTTGGTGATTATCCCAACCTATAACGAACGGGACAATATTGAGGCTATGGTGAGAAAGGTGATGTCGTTGAGTCACCCGTTCGAGTTGCTGATCATAGACGATGGTTCGCCAGACGGCACAGCCGATATGGTGCGTAGCCTGCAGCAGGAATACCTTGGCCGGCTACATTTAGAGGAGCGAAAAGGCAAGCTTGGTTTAGGAACCGCTTATATTCATGGCTTTAAATATGCCCTGCGTGAAGGCTATGAGTACATCTTTGAAATGGACTGCGATTTTTCGCATAACCCGGAAGACCTTATAAAGCTATATATTGCCTGTGCAGAGGGTGGCTACGATGTAGCCATCGGCAGCCGTTATATACAAGGTGTAAATGTGGTAAACTGGCCCATGAGCCGCGTACTCATGTCGTACTTTGCCAGCCACTATGTGCGCCTGATCACAGGTATGCCTATAGCGGATACCACAGCTGGTTTTAAATGTTACCGCCGTATTGTGCTCGAAACTATACAGCTTAACAAAATCCGTTTCGTAGGCTATGCTTTCCAGATCGAGATGAAGTTCCTGGCCTATAAATATGGGTTTAAAATAAAAGAGGTGCCTATCATTTTCACAGATCGCACCAAGGGTGTTTCCAAAATGTCGAAAGGCATTTTTAAGGAGGCTGTTTTAGGCGTAATCAAAATGAAGGTAAGCTCCTTTTTCCGCCACTTCGACCGCTATTAAAGGCCTTTCCTAAGTAATACATAAACTTTGCCTCCAGATCTGAAAATAGTTTCATAACCCGGAAATATTAATTCACTCTTTTAAAGAACAGGTTTCACAAAAGATTATATTTGTCGGTTCTTTACAGCCGTAGCTATGGCTGAAAGATAGCGATTACCTTTTTTGGATTGTTCTATGGATAACATCATTTTCTGGATCTTGTTTAATGGCTTTGTGCTTTTGCTGCTGGCTCTCGACTTGTTTGTGTTCAACCGCAAAGATCATGAAATTAAAATTAGGGAAGCCTTGCTGTGGAGCGGCTTCTGGATTTTGCTTTCACTGGTATTCAATGCCATTATCTACTACTGGAAAGGCTCCGGGCCTGCCATGGAGTTCCTGACAGCTTACCTGATTGAGAAGTCGCTGAGCGTTGACAACCTTTTTGTCTTTATCCTGATATTCAACTATTTCTCGGTACCACTTAAATTCCAGCATAAAGTCCTTTTCTGGGGCGTTATAGGCGCTCTGGTATTAAGAGCGGCCTTTATCCTGATTGGTGTAGCGTTAATAGCTAAGTTTCATTTCATCATCTATATACTGGGTGCTTTTCTGGTGTATACAGGCGTTAAAATGGCCTTTTCCCAGGATCAGGAAGTACACCCGGAGAACAACCCGTTGGTTAATTTTATAAGCCGCTATATACGCGTAACCAAAACCAGCTACGGAGGCAAATTCTTTGTACGCCATAACCATGCCTTGTATGCCACGCCTTTGTTTATAGTGCTGCTTATGGTAGAAAGTACCGATGTGGTTTTTGCAGCAGACTCTATTCCTGCTATCCTGGCTATTTCAAAAGATCCTTTTATAGTCTATACATCAAATGTGTTTGCCCTCTTAGGCCTTCGGGCGCTATACTTTGCACTGGCAGGCATTATGCAGATGTTCCACTACCTGAACTACGGCCTTTCTCTTATTCTGGCTTTTATAGGTGTTAAGCTTTTATTATCAGATCTGGTAGAAATAGATATGCGCTACGCTTTACTGGTTGTTGCTTTTATACTGGCTGCCTCGGTTATACTATCACTTATCTTCCCCAAGAAAGACAACAAATTACCACCACCCCCTGAAATTCTATAGCACCTCCTGCTAAAAAAGCGAAAAATGCTTTTACACCCCCTGTTAAAACAAGGGTATGAAGACTTCATTTTAAATTAATATTAAAATAATTTGCTATTGGCACTATTACTGCCTATATTTACTTAAATTTTAACAGGGAATATGAATTTAGTCTATACACAAGCATTTAATCTGAAATCTATTGCAGCCTCTCCGAGGCCTTTAGGTGATGCTTTGCGTTGATTAAAAAATGAAAAGATAAACTGAAAAGGCCTCGCTCCCAAAGCGTGGCCTTTTTTATTTCCTAATAACTATATAGAATAAGTAAATTTTGTTCCGATGATTACCAACACATCTCCTGAAATGCTTTACAAGAACAGCAATGTGCTTGCTAAAACGGCAGGGCCAACCATTATAGCTGGCCCATGTAGCGCAGAAAGTGAAGAGCAAATGCTTAAAACTGCTATTGGCCTGAAGAAGCTGCAGGGTGTTACTGTTTTCAGAGCCGGCATCTGGAAACCCCGCACCCGCCTGGGAAGCTTTCAGGGTGTAGGCACTATTGGTTTGGAGTGGCTCAAAACGGTAAAGCAGGAAACCGGCCTGCTTACGTCATGCGAAGTGGCAAACTCCTCTCATGTGGCCGAGGCATTAAAACATGAAGTAGACATCCTTATTATAGGTGCCCATACAACGGTAAATGCTTTTTTAGTACAGGAAATCGCGGAATCATTACGGGGAGTGGATATTCCGGTTATGGTAAAGAACCCTGTTCACCTGCAATTGCAGCTCTGGATCGGTGCTGTAGAAAGGTTCCACCATAGCGGCATCCGCAATATAGGAGCTATACACCGTGGTTTTGCCACCCTCGACAATGCCCCTTACCGCAACCACCCGAAATGGGATCAGGTGCTGGAGTTTAAAAAGGTGTTGCCCGAAATACCTATGTATTGCGACCCAAGCCATATTGCTGGCCGACGCAGCTTGTTGCGCCCCGTGAGCCAGCGCGCCCTGGACTTAGGCTACGATGGACTGGTTGTTGAATCGCACTACAATCCGGCCAAGGCCTTAAGCGACCCGCAGCACCAACTGATGCCACAGGAACTGGATATGCTTCTGCAGACACTTCGGATAGAAGGCATTGATGTGGATGGTGCCCGGAAGAAAGTGCACCTGGAGGAACTACGCAAGCAGATTGAACACCTCGACGATGAGCTGCTGGACCTGTTATCGCGTCGCTCGAAGGTAACTTCTAAGCTGGAAAAGCTGCAAAAGGCTCCGGCAACAGAAGCGCCACAGGCTGCTGTTCATTGGGACCAGGTACTGGAAAGCCTGCTTTCAAAAGCAGATAGTGCCGGCGTTGACAAAGAGTTTGTGCAAACTGTTTTCCAGGAAGTACGGAAACATTACGCTAAAA
Organism: Pontibacter sp. SGAir0037; assembly: GCF_005491705.1. Classification (NCBI taxonomy): domain Bacteria; kingdom Pseudomonadati; phylum Bacteroidota; class Cytophagia; order Cytophagales; family Hymenobacteraceae; genus Pontibacter; species Pontibacter sp. SGAir0037. The sequence goes on from NZ_CP028092.1 coordinate 2,986,389, forward strand.
CGTATCTCTATAAAGCCTGACCTGTTATTTCTGCTATATAGCTGAACTTATCATGTTTACTGCCTGTTTAAAATTTACTGATGATCATCTGAACGGAGACAGGTTCTTTGTTCTCCAGGATCGGATTTGAATTATGATTTTGATAGCCACAGAGGCTTTAAAACATAATTTTCAAAAAAAGTAAAGATTTTATTTGGCAGAATAAAAACAACTCACTAAGTTTATGCCATCAAAACAGGACAGACATGATTCAGAACAACGCTTTTTACTTTAGCTTTTACTTTTTTGGTACCCACAGGGGCTCCAGAGGAACGGCTATTGCGTTGTAAAAACATAAACCGAAACTTCAGAAGCCCCGCCTAAAGCGGGGCTTTTCTTTTATACGGCTACTATTATGGCTAAACACATTAAAATTGCAATTCAGGGAGGGCCTGCCTCTTTTCACGATACTGCAGCAAGACAGTATTTCTCACAGGATGTGGTGGATATTCTGCCTTGCGATTCGTTTGTGGAACTGTGCGACGCCCTGCAGGATGGCACGGTGGATTATGCCGTGATGGCCATTGTAAATGCCTTGGCTGGCAGTATCCTGACAAACTATAGCTTGTTGCAGCACCATAACTTCAGCATTATTGGCGAACGCTGGCTTTCCATCGATCAAAACCTGATTGCCTTGCCAGGCACAAAGCTACAGGATATCCATACGGTTTCGTCGCATCCGGTAGCTTTGCTGCAGTGTGGCAACTTCTTAAAGCATCATGCGCATATGTTGCCCCAGGAATCAAGCGATACGGCAGACAGTGTACGGGCTATCAAAGAAAAGAATCTGGCTGGTGCAGCCGCCATTGCCAGCAAGCAGGCAGCCATCCTGTATGACATGGAAATACTGGAGCCAAATATCGCCGACAGAAAAGATAACTATACCCGCTTTCTGGTGCTTTCCAGGGAGCCACAGAAATCAAAAGCCAAACCTGCCGACAAAGCATCGCTTATTTTGCAGGTACCACATGTAGGCAGTTCGCTGGGAGCTGTAATTAATAAGCTCTACCTGCTCGATATGCACATTTCACAAATACAGTCTATCCCTGCACCTCCGCTTAACACGAACCATAACGTGGCCATCGACCTGGAGCACCCGGACCTGAACAAGCTTCTTGTTGCCATCGAAGAACTTCGCCCGCTGGTGCTGGACCTGCAGATTTTAGGCCTTTACCATACAGCTGAAAATCCTTTGGAACTGGAAAATAAAGTAAGTCTGGCCTTAATCGATAATAGCTTAAACTAACAAACATATGATCATACCTAAAGCAGAGCGCCTGAACCATGTACAGGAGTACTACTTCGCCAGAAAGCTGGCTGAAGTAAGTGCGCTGAATGCCCAGGGCAAAAATGTGATTAACTTAGGTATTGGCAGTCCGGATATGCCGCCTTCTGAGGCTACCATAGCCGCTATGAAAAGCTCTGCCTCGCAGCCTTCCGGCCATGGCTACCAGCCTTACCGCTCGTTACCTGCCCTGAGAGAAGCCATGGCAACATGGTATGAGGCTACCTTTCAGGTGCAGTTAAATCCTGCTACCGAGGTATTACCGCTTATGGGATCTAAAGAAGGTGTCTTCCACATCTCTATGGCTTTCCTGAATCCGGGAGATAAGGTACTGGTACCAAATCCTGGATACCCTGCTTATGCCACAACTGCCAGGCTAGCCGGCGCAGAGCCAGTTTACTATAATTTAAGTGAAGAAAACAACTGGCTTCCGGATAAAACAGAGCTGGAGGAACTGGCACGCCAGGGCGTAAAGCTGATGTGGATCAATTACCCGCACATGCCAACAGGCGCCCAGGCAACAGCCGAAACATTGCTGTGGCTGGCAGAACTGGCCCGAAAGCACAGGTTTCTTCTTATCAACGATAACCCGTACAGCCTGGTATTGCCCAATACTGCCCCACAAAGCTTACTCAGCATACCCGATGCCATGGATTGTTGCCTGGAGCTAAACTCCCTCAGCAAATCGCATAATATGGCTGGCTGGCGGGTAGGCATGGTGCTTGGCCGGCAAGACTACCTCGATGCCATACTGGCTGTTAAAAGCAACATAGACTCTGGCATGTTACAAGCCACTCAGCATGCCGCTATAGAGGCCCTGCACAACAACGATGAGTGGCACCTGCAGCGCAACAACGAGTACGCCGGGCGTAGAGAACTGGTATACCGATTACTGGATATGCTGGAATGCAAGTATCAGAAAGATGCCGTGGGCATGTTTGTATGGGCCAGGGTACCCGACCATGTTTCCGATGTAGAAGCCTACTTGGACGAACTGCTTTACGAAGCTTCTGTTTTTCTTACACCGGGCAAAGTATTTGGTAGTCAAGGGGAACGATTTCTAAGAGTATCGCTTTGTGTCACTATACCTCAGCTCGAAGAATCCATTAAACGAATCAATCAACACATTATATCTACAGTTAGCCATGAGCTCAAATAATTCAACACTTCAGTTAGCCGCCAAATCAAGCTTATTGAAAGGAGGTACATTGCCAACAGTAATTGCAGGCCCTTGCAGTGCCGAGAGCGAAGAGCAAATGCTCCAGACAGCACGTGAGCTGCAAAAAGACAGCCGAAGAGTACACATCTTCAGAGCTGGTATCTGGAAACCGCGTACACGCCCTGGTATGTTCGAAGGCGTAGGAAGAGTTGGTCTTGAATGGCTGAGAACTGTAAAGCATGAAACAGGTTTACCAACGGCCGTAGAAGTTGCCAACACCAAACACGTAGAAGAAGCCTTGGAATATGGCGTAGACATTCTATGGGTTGGGGCCCGCACAACTGTTAACCCTTTCTCGGTGCAGGAAGTAGCCGATGCTTTAAAAGGCGTAAATATTCCGGTACTGGTAAAAAACCCGGTTAACCCAGACCTGCAGCTTTGGTTAGGGGCCCTGGAGCGTTTAAACCTGGCAGGCATTACAGATTTAGGTTTAATCCACAGAGGTTTCTCAACTCCTAACAACAAGCCTTACCGTAACCACCCGAAATGGGAGTCTATCCAGCAGATCCGCGAACTGGCACCTGGTGTTCCTATTTTCACAGATCCAAGCCATATTGCAGGACGCCGCGATCTGTTGCAGGCCGTAAGCCAGCAGGCGCTTCACCTGGGTGTGGATGGCCTGATGATTGAAACGCACATTAACCCGGCTGTAGCCCTAAGCGATGCGTCGCAGCAAGTAACTCCGGCAGGCCTTGACGCCCTTCTAAACTCACTCGACCTGGATGCGGAACATGTGGCAAGTGCTGAACAGCTACAGGACCTGCGCATGCTGATCGACAAGCTGGACCAGGAACTCATCAATACATTGTTCCTTCGTTCTGATGTTTCCAGAAGAATCGGCGAGTATAAAAAAGCCAACGGACTGGATATTTTTCAGGCAGACCGCTGGAACCAGATGGTGGAAAAAAGGCTAAAGGCGGCGCAGGAAACAGGCCTGGAGGAAACACTTATCAGAGCTATCTTCGATGCTATCCACGTACACTCTATGGGTATTCAAAACGAGATTTTCAATACACCGGTAAATTCTTCTAAAGCTACTGAGGCTGTAAAATAAGAAGAAGCCCTATAAAGTTTCGCTTATCCGAACACACAAAGGCAGTAGGCCTTGTAGCTCGTACTCACCAGCAGGTACAAAAGCGTTTCCGGCGTTTATCTGCAAAAGTTGGAGCGGGATAAGTTTAATTTCATATCCAATTACTAAAAAGCCCTGTAACAGCTTTAACGCAACTGTTGCAGGGCTTTTTGTTAAATCTAAAGGCAAGAGGCACGATTTCTATTGTTGTTCTGTTAGGGTGCTGATATATTGCATAAAATTTCATCTGATATGAAGACTCCTATCTCCCGCTTCCGCACCATTGGCATTTATGAAGGTATTTCTGCTCTGGTTCTGTTTTTTGTAGCCATGCCACTCAAGTACCTGGCTGGCATACCGGAGGCTGTAAAATATGTAGGCTGGGCACATGGCGTGCTCTTTATACTATACATCATGGCACTGCTACAAGTAACGCTGGTGCATCGGTGGTCGGTTTTAAAAGTAGCGGCCGGCGTTCTGGCTTCGCTCATTCCTTTCGGACCATTTATCCTGGATGCCCGCCTGCTTAAGAATGAAGAGAAAGCAAAAGAGCACCAGGGGGCGAAGCAAGCTGTTTAACCCCTTGCTTCAGCAGCAATACACGCTTACACAGCCATACTTATACATAATAACTTTTCTGGTAGAGCGGCATACACAAAGCTCTCGTGCTGCTTTACCAGCCTAATATCTGGGCTTACCCCAGGTTATAGTGTCGCAGGCAGAATCTTTTAAACAGATCTACCAAAGGTGCGTTTTGCCCATGGAGCGAAATAAACTGGAACGTACGGGAAATATCCAATCCTTTTACATCAATTACGGTTAATTCGCGTTGCTTCAGCTCTTTACTTACAGAATGCATGGAAAGGAAAGCAGCGCATTGCGAATGCAGCAGGTACTGTTTTATACTTTCAGAACTATCCAGGAAGATTTCTGCCTTTAAATCTTTGGCATGTATACCTGCTCCGGCTAAAGATCTCACCACTACATCGCGCGTACCAGAACCATGTTCCCGCATTACCAGAGGCACTGTCAGCAGTTGCTCCAGCTTTATTTCAGCATAACGCGAAAGTTGGTTCCCTGCCTTTGTTACCAGCACAATTTCATCTCTGGCAAAAGGCTCGTAGGTAACCTGCGGATGATGTGAATTCCCTTCTACAATGCCCATATCCAACTGCCCCTGCATCAGGAGTTGCTCTACCTGGTTGCTATTACCTGTAACAAAGCTAAAATTAACTGTGGGTTGAGATGTTTTAAACAAGGCAAGTATGCTAGGTAATACATACTGCGCCAGTGTAGTGCTTGCCCCTACTCTAAGGCTGCCTCCGGCATTGCTGCTAAACTGTGCCAGGTCGTTTTCCAGGGCTGTGTAGGCTTCCTGTATTTTCTGGGCATGTTGCAGGAGCAACTGGCCTGCAGCAGTTAAAGCAATACTGTTCCCATTCCGCTTAAACAAGGCAACACCCAGTTGCTGCTCCAGTTCACGAATATGTTTGGTAACGGCTGGTTGTGTCACAAACAGAGCCTGCGCGGCTTTTGTAAAGCTGAGCTTTTGGGCTACCGTATAAAAGACCTTTAACCGAAAATCGAACATATTGCAAAAGTAGTAAACTGCTATAGATAAACCGACTTTATTCTTTACCACACCCTGCAACACAAAAAAGGTTGCCAGCCCTCTCAGCCTGGCAACCTTTCTGCTTCCAAAGCACCTATAGCCTTACAAAGGCTCCTGCTATTATACCTGGGCCTGAGAACTTATTACCGGATAATCTGAACAGCGCCTCCTTTTCCGGCCGTTGGGTTAAGATGCTTGTTGATAGTATAGGTAAAGCTCAGCATATAATACTGCCCAAGTGAGTTCAGGGTCTCCCGTTCCACATACATAGCATTCGCTGTTTGGGTAACGCCTACATTTCTATCAAGCATGTTTACAGCAGATAATTTGAGTTCGCCTGTATTATTTTTCAGGAACTGCTTCGAAAAAGACATATTCAGCAACGGGATAGCCTGGTTAAAATTTGTGCCGGGATTGTTGTACAACAGGTAATCGAAGGTTGCATTAAAATTAAAAGACTCCAGGAACGTATAGTTTGCTTCTCCGGCTAAGGTCTTGTTAAAGAAAAACTGATTGCTTCTGCCATCCATTACCTCTTCATACCTGGTGCGCTGCGCTGTCAGGTCGGCTCTCAGGCTTAGCTCCAGGCTTTCTTTAAAGCGGTAAGTATAGCGCATATTACCGGTTGCACTTTTCACGTTTACATCGCTTGCCACTTCATTTAGTACATTTACCATGTACTGGTCGCGCACATTGGCTCCGAAGTTGAACCGGCTATTATACTTCTTAATCGGGAAACTATAGTTTAAGAAGGCACTGATCATGGTTGTATTCCCTTCGTTTACAGGCTGTGTGGTTCTTTCGTAGGTTTCCGGGTTTAGTGTCTGGGCATTTATGATAGCGTTGGTCGTATGCATTACGTTTATGTTCCCAAAGAAGCTCTTTAAGGTGTGCGCATCAAAACTGTTAAAGCTTAACCTGACTTGGTGCATATAAGCCGGCTCCAGCTCCGGATTGCCGATATAAATGCTCAAAGGATTACTTATGTCCGGCACCGGCTGTAACTGCCTTAATGTTGGCTCCTGTACCATTGTTTCGTAGCCAAAGTTCAGCCTGCGGTTGTTGGCAAAATCGTAGTTGAACTGAGCTGTAGGCAGAACGTTCGTAAACGACCTGTCAATTACCCTGCTCTTGTCTTCACTCATCAGCATCACCTCCCCATTCAGGTTACTTTGCTGCATAGCCGAACCGACCGTCAGGTTGTACTTCTGGCGGTTCATTTTAAAATTAACTCCGGCTCTGTGGTACTGGTAATTACTGTTGTAGCTGTTACTAAGGCTATTGTTCAGGTTTCGGTCGTTTTCCACGATGTCGTACACACTCCGGTCAGATTGGTTCAGGTTTACTCTGTAGCTGTAGTTCCCTTCCAGGTATCTTCTATTGCCTAAAGGTTCTGTATGAGAAAGAGTGAGGTGGTATGTCTGGTTCAGGCTATTCTGGTCGTTCACCTGGTTTCGGATGCGGGCAGGCCTGTTTTCCAGCTGTGTTTCTTCGTTAAAGAACCCGTCGGACCGCTGCTGATAGGCTGTGGCCAGTGCATTGGCAGAAAAAAAGCGACCGGCTTTCTGAAAACGGTGCCGGTACAGCAGGTTTGTGTTTAAGTTAAAGCTGTTGCTCTCGTCGTAGGCATCCGTTTTGCTATTGCTGGCCACCGTGCCTTCCGGAGAAAAAGTCCTGTTGGTGCTTACCTGCTCCTGCCCTGTTTCATTATAACTCAGGCTGCCTGTAATCTTTACCGAATTAACAGTATCAATTTTATGATCTAAAGTAAAGCTTCCCCTGTGGTTCAGGTTGGAGCTGTGCTGCCTCGCGTTCTCCGTCGACAGGAAATTACCTGCCTGCCCGAAATTTTCGCGTTCAGCATCCCAGTTGATGTGCTGGCTTAGGTTATTGAAGAAGTAACTGCCGTTAGCTTCAGTCTTTTTATTAAACTGATGGTTTATGTTAACACCTCCTGCCTGTGTGCCCATTAGCCCGTTCATGCGGCCACCCACGTTCAATGGAATGCCAGACTCTGTTGTAGTGCTGTTCCCCCGCCTGATAATGCTTAGTCCTCCGCCACCTGCCTGAGGACCGCCGTTAAAGTTCATGTATTCATCAAAGCCAAAGCCCAGGCTGTTTATATTATTGGCCATTCCTAAAAAAGACAGTTGCTGTCCCTTCTTGAAGCGGTTAACGCTGGCTTTTACCTGATAACGCTCATCTGTACCGGCCCCGGCCATCACATTGCCAAAGGCACTGTTACGTTTTTCTTCTTTCAATTGCAGGTTAATGGTTTTTTCCCGCTGCCCGTCGTCTATACCTGAAAACGTCGCCTGATCCGATTTTTTATCAAACACCTGTACTTTATCAATAGCATCGGCTGGCAGGTTTTTGGTTGCCACTTTAGGGTCCTTTCCAAAAAACTCTTTGCCGTCTACTGTTACCCGCTGCACCTTTTGTCCCTGCACTGTAATAGCACCATCGGCATCAATCTCAACCCCGGGCATTTTCTTCAGCATCTCTTCTACTGCTGCATTGGGCCTGGTTTTAAAGGAACCCGCATTAAATTCTATAGTATCTTTTTTGATGACAACCGGACTTTTGTCTGCCTGCACCTGTACCTCCTGCAGCTCTTTAGAAAGGGCCTGAAGTTTTATACTGCCCAAATCTAGTACAACAGTGGTGGTGGGTAGCTCTAGCTTTTTAAAATATGGATTAAAGCCCAGAAAGGTAATTTTTAACAGGTAATTGCCCTGGTTGATGCTTTTTATCTCGAAAGCACCTTCTGCATTAGTTGTACTGAAACTTACCAGCGAGGAGTCTTTAGCCTGTAGTAGCAGCACCGTTGCAGCAGGCAGGGCCTCCTCTGTGTTATCGGACACGCGCCCTTTTACAACATACTTCTGCGCAAAAGCAAGCTGACTTAAAAGCAGGAACGAAAAAAGTAGAATATTTTTCATCTCGAATGCCTCCTTCTTTAATTCCTGATGATAATTCTGCCGTTGCCATCACCCATCTTTTTCATCTGCTCCTGCACAAGCTCCTGGTATTCTTTCTCGGTCACCTGCTGTCCTTTCACCGGCTCATACAACTCATTCTTTTTCAGGTTTCGCAGATCAACTTTGGTGGCTCTGGTTATTACTTGGCTATTGTTCACATCTACCTCCAGTACTGTACCTGGCAGCGAGGCATACGCCTCTGGTCCCAGGAAGGGGCGTAACTGTTCGGTATACCAGGCCACTATTTCCTGCTGGCGCTTCTCATCGGTATAAGAGGCTTTTTTGCAGGTATAGCCTTGTATGATTTTCGTTTCGTCGCTGAACCTCCAGGGCTGTATTGTTATGGAATCGCTGATGATGTAGTTCTTGCCCATAAACTTCCGAAGACTGGTCTTTCTGGAAGAGGCGGTACTCATATAGGTCTCGTTCTGGGGCGTCCGGAGCACCATGCGGGTGCCACCACCTGTTGCGTCCATAGCCATGTCGTCTTCTTCGTCTACCAAAGGCTTGTAGAGCGACTCCTTCTCGTTGAATGTGAGGATCTGACGTGAAGTCCGATATTCAGGCAACATATCTTTCATGGCCTCCTGATCTTTCGGAATATTCCGGTACAGATTAATTCTGGATTCGTAGGTAATGGCTCCCTGGTCCTGTGCCATAGCACCTGTATGCACCAGAGCCAGTATAAAAGCCGACAGAATTGAAATAAAGCTCTTCATATATACTTTTCTTTTTCAGTAAAAGTATATATGAAGAGCTATCGGAAGTAGTTAAGATGAGTTAAAGAAAAGTTAAACATATGTTAAAACTGTTATATTAGCTTTTAAATAAGGAAAAAGCCCTTTTACAGCGTGTATGATTACTTTCTGTTTTGGCTGTTTTCGCAAACTCATTTCCCGAAAATTTCCCGAAGAATTTATGAATAGATATTCTGCTAAAATTAAGATCAGAAAAGATAGCATTAGAAGAGACGGCACGGCTTTGCTTTATCTGCAGGTAATCATTAATTCAAAGCCTGATAAAATCAACCTCAACCTGTACTGGCCACCAGAAAAATTTAGCGAAAAAGAATTGTGTTTAGAGAGAAATAAAGCAGATACGGACGCTAACGATTATAATATAATTCTTAGGGATGCAGTCTCGAAGGCTAATGAAATATTTAAGCTGTATAGATTGAACAACGAAATACTAACAAACGAAATATTTAAAGATGAATATAATTCAGAGTTAAGCAAGCAGGATTTTGTTGCTTACATGGAAAAGAAAATTATATACAGGTATAAGAGAAAAGAAATTGTTAAAAAGACTAAAGACAACCATGAACAGGTGCTCCTTGCTTTAAAAAAATTTAAAGCTTGTATTCCATTCAGAGATATAAACTCAAAATTCCCTAAAGATTTTGAATCATCATTAAAAAAGAACTGCAAAAATAAGGTTAAAGGCCCCGCAAAGTCTTCAATCTATTCCAGGCATTCTGTTATAAAAGCATATTTAAATCTCGCCATAACAAAAGACAATATCAATATTGTAAACCCGTACTCAAATTACCCTTTAACCAGAGGAAACAGCAGTTTTAAATCACTGGATCAGGAAAACCTGCCGCAATTATATAAATACTACCAATCTCTGGAGCCAAGATCCTCCAGAAAAAACATCATAAGAGGTTTTTTATTTAGTTGTTGTTCAGGCCTTAGAACGGCAGATGTAAAAAGAGTGAAAAAGTCATGGATAAACTTTGGTTCAACACCCTCCTTGTATTTCATGCCGCAAAAAACGATTGAATATGATAGGCGTATTGAGATTCCTCTTACTGAAATGGCAATGAGTTTAATCGAAGATGCATTAGCTGAAGGTGGCAATGGAGAATATATTTTTAAACTTTACAGTTACGTGCTTCATAGCAGGTATTTAAAAGAAGCTGCTACTAAATTAGGGCTTAATATCAATATGCATTTTCACGTTAGTAGAGAAACATTTGGAACCCTTTACTTAGAACTAGGAGGTAGTCTTGAAGTGCTTCAAAAATTGATGGGGCATAGTATCATTACCACCACCATGCACTATGTGCACGTAAGCCAATCCCGGCAAAGGATTGAGATGAAAAACATGGAAAAGCTTTTCGATGAAAAAAAAGAAACCCCAACCGAATAGGCTGGGGTTTCTTTTTTCATGAGGCCATCTTGGCTTTTGATTCGTTCATGGTGCAGAGCAGGTCGTACAGCATGGATATCTCCCCGATCTGCTTTACCTGCAGAAGATCGGCAAGCTCCGGGTGTTCCACCTGCATAACCAGCGCCTTAAAAAGGAATCGCTTCAATACCGAAAAATCAGAATCCAGCATAAACCTTTCAATCTCCAGATACAATTCTGGAGAATCAGGAAGCCGGTTTCTCTTTTTAAACGGGCAGCTGTTGCCTTTCGTGCACAGCTGGATACCAGGCTGTTCGCCTGTACCTGGGGGTGTATGGTTTGTGATCATAAAAAAGGCCGTTTGCATCCTCCGCTTAGCGGATGCGGTAATATTTGGTTGGTTGTGTTTTTACTAGCGGGTTATTAATCTATTTAGATTAATTAGAAATAACAAAAGAAGTAAGAAATTCAGATTTAGACTAATTATGCTAAATATGTAAACAAAAAGCCCCTGCTTTTGACAGGGGCTTTGAAATATTATATTCATAAAGGCTTAGAAGGCACTCGAACTCTTCATTTTTAAAACAATGTTCTGAGGTTTAGCAAATGGCAACTCTGCTCGCTCTTTTGAAAACTCACCAGGACAATCTTTTTCTTTTATAGTCTTGCCATTAAATGTAGACGTTGTCATGTTATGAACTCTTACAACATAAAATTCATTCTGAACCACGTTTGCACTAGCTAGATCATAGCTATTAGAGTAAGTAATATAGTTCCTAAAAGTAAGAGGAGAGTCCGATTCAGTGAAAGTGCCAGAAGAAGCTATGCCGCCTCTCTTTATCTTATTGATACCACAATCTGAAAGAGGTTCTGAAATAATAGTTCTTCCTCCTACAGTAATGAAGCTTTGAGGAGGAACCTCCACTACCTTTTTCATCTTTGCCTTCCTGCTAACTTCATATTGGTCGCTCCATAAGGTACCCCAGGACCCTCTGGCAGCTCCGGATTTTACAGATGTTGTGGTCTCCTCCTCTAAATAATAATCGACGCTACTTCCATTCACAATTAAGTGGCTCCTGTCCAAATCAACATAAATAGGAGAATTGGATTTGTTCTCAATATTGAAAAGGATATTCCCTCGTCCGTCCCAAAGATTGTAGTGAACAGCCACTTCATTTGTATTGAACACATATTCTTTCCCATCGGTTTTGACATCACTTGAAGCTGTTTCCACGACCTGAAAAGAGGCACTACAGGAGCTTAGCAATGTCGCCGCCATCACCCCTAAAAAGTAAAGATTTTTCATAAAAAAGTGTTAAGATTGAATTTATACACAAATATAAAAATCTGTATATATAAATTCACGAAACAATTAAATACCTGCTCTTCTTTCCATTTCCTCTCTGAGCTGCATAGCTTGTGAAGCACCACCGGCATTATAGATTACATGCAACTCCCGCTGCCACTCATCTATCTTCTCATTGTTTATAATAAGATTGTTATTGATCGCTTGCAAAGCGTCCAGCAGCAAAAGAGAGTTATCCACCACTTCAGGAGCAGCAGGCATCTGAGCCGTAGCCCCACCCGTAGCAAAAGCCTTTACCCCTCCACGCTGCCTTTCAGCCTCCAGCCAGGAAAAGGTGGCGGCATATTTCGGACTGGTCAGCATCCAGTTAGGACCCACCCACTCAGCCCCGCGCTCTCCTATAAGCCCCAAACGGGCATTGTTTACCATACCTCCATCCGCAAAAGCACCAATGCTACCCCCGCTGTAGCCGCTGGCCATTTGCCAGGCACCGTTAACTTCTACCATAGGCACAGTACTACCTCCTTTAGCAAAAGCAGCTATTTTAGCTATAGAGGTTACAGCCCTAATTGTTGACAGGGTATTCATAACTTTTAACTGAGCTGCGCCCGCCGCACCTAGAGTGACGCTGTTCAAAGGATTGGCTGCCGCTGTAGCGGCATTAAGAGCCTGCTCCTTCTCCAGGTTAAGGAATACTTCCGCTACCGAAACGGCCTTTCTGATAGTTTTAAAAGCTTTGTATGCATCTGACTCTTCATTCATAAAGCCCATTAAGCTATCTAAGGCATCCCCTGCACCGCTTACACGCAGCATATTCATTTCGTTTTCGAACATAGCCCGTTCTTTTGCAATCGCTTTAGCCGAGTCAGCTTTATCTTTTTCGATTTTTAACAACTCGTTTTTAATCTTCAGCGCCTCCAGGGTTTCGCCTTCTCCGTGGGCTCTTAAATCGGCCAGTTTTTTTTCTAATGTTTGCTTATGAAGTTCCACCAAAGCCGTTTCTCTGGCTGTCTCTGCATCATAGGCAGCCAAAAACTGTTCCTCCAATACGGCGGCTTTATATTCTTCATCCTCTTCCAGTTGCTCAAACCACTTTTCTCTTTCCTTTTCGCGTTCGGCAACTTTGGCCTCCTCCTCAGCAATCTTTAGTTCTTCCTGCCTTAACTTCTCCTGCTCTGCATAGGAAGCCAGCAGGGCCTGCTTTTCTTCTTCCGTAATGGCAATATTCGCCATTACAGCAGCACGCTGCTTATCAAGCTCTTTTATTTCCTGCTCATGCTGAAATCTGAGACTCGCTAAGGTTTTCTCGACACCGTCTTCCATGACGGCAATTTTTAGCTTACCAGCTTCAACTTCCGCTTTCGCTTTCATTTCCTTGTATTGTTCCAATGCCTTGGCCAGGCGCGACTCTTCTTCCTTCCGGAGCCTTTCCTCTTCCTTTGCTGCTTTTTCGGCCTGTTTTGCCTTCTCGGCTCTGGTAGCCTCTGCCTCTTTCAAGGCTCTGGCTTTAGCCTCGGCTTCTGCTTTTGCCTTTTCCTGTTCCTCCATTTTCTGAAGGTCGGCTAAATCTTTTTTGGCAGCCGTAGCATAGGCATCGTAATATGCATTAGAAGCTTTGGTACCCATGTTATTCCAGGCACTAGCCATACCAGATAAGTTTCCGTCCATCATGGCAGAAAATAAATCACTGATACTGCCTCCCAAGCTTTTTAGAGAAGCCACAAAGCCATTAACCTCATAGCCCATTATTCTGAAGTCATTGATCCATTTGGTGATAATTTCAAGGCCAAATGTCTTCATCTTGGTCCAAAGCCATTCTATAGTTGCCCCTGTGCCACTGAAGGCACTCCCCAGCTCTTCCTCTGCAGCAGCAAGTTCTTTATTGGCCTCCAGCTGGTCATACTGTGCAGAGGTGAGAGTGTTGGTAAGGTCGATCATTCCATCCATACCACCGCTTACCTCATGCAGACTTTGCAGGAAGGCTAAACCGGCATCTTCACCTGGCCCTCCGAAAACGTCAGCGATAACTGTTTGTAGTTCGCTTGCAGGCACCTGAGTGTTATTCATTTCCTTACTTACCATGCGAAGGGCCTCCATTGTCGTCATGGAGCCATTGTTAATCCCTTCAAACACCTTATCCGTAAAGCCCTGTCCGAAAGCAGCATCCAGTGCCTCACCTGTGGCCTTGGTCTGCTCCCTGATCCGGAGCCCGAATTCTTTCACAGTATCCGCTGCCTTATCTGAGAAAATGCCCGCTTTTTCACCTTTTACCAGTATCGCAAAGAACTCCTCGGCAGATGCCCCGGAAGCGGCAAACTGGGTGGAATACTCCTTTACCTGTTCCAGCATCTCACCGCTGGCGTTTGCTCCGGATAAGTAACCTTTTTCAATCAGATCAAATGCCTGTTCATGCGTAATGCCAAACTCCTTCATCAGCACATTGGCAGACTTGATTACATCATTGTATTCTTCGTCAAAGGTTTCTGATATGGCTTGCACGCGCACATACATATCATCCAGCATTTGCCCCTGCGCCCCTGTTAGCTGCTGAATTTTGCCTTTTACTTCGTCTATGTGATCTACCAAGCCCAGAAATTTACGGCCCAGTTCTACTATAGACTGAAAAGCAAGTAAAGGCAGGAAGGCTGCCACGGCTGCCTGGAAACCTGCCTTCATTAAGCCTGATGCTGATGTAATACCATCCAGCCCAAGTTTAGAGGCTAGTGATGCCTTCTGTACGCCATAAAGTTCATCTTTAGTGGATTTAATCCGGTTCCGCATTTCCTGAAAATCCTTCAGCAGGTCTTTACGCTTCGGATCATCGGCACTCATCTTTTTGAGTTGGTTGTTCATTACAGCTGCAGCGCCCTCCATCTCTTTGAGAGAGGCGTTTACCTGCTTGCCATCCATGATGATCTTTATGTGGCGTTCTTCTGTCTGTGCCATGTTATTTGATTGTTATTACGTGCTTATGATCGACACTATTTGCTATTTTCCGGACAGCCTCTTTTGCCTTGGCCTCCCCTAAAAGGGTTGCTAAACGGATAGTCTGAAACCCCATACTGGCCTTGCCTTTGCTGTACCATCGTTTGGCTTTGCGGTCATGCCCCGCTCCTTTGCCTAAAACTCTGCGCATGGTGCTGTTATCTTTCTGGCCTCCGCTCCTGGTGCCACGGCCAACGCCCATATCCACCATCTGCCCATACCAGGCATAGAATACCTCAACCTGCACCCGAATGCCCTCGCCACCGGAGATATTCCCCCGAAGGCTGTTCAAAAGTGTTTTGGTTTTGCCGATACGGAGGCGATTTTGCTCTTTTTTCCAGTCGCTGATAGACCATTCCAGCCACTCCTCCGCTATCTGGATATCTGATTTGATTTCCTCTGCCATAGCTATTGCATAATTTTTAAGAATTTAACTTTGGCAGGGCGTATACCGTCTTTCAGGCTGACGGTAATATCTATCTCACTCCAGAAGGCTTTAACAGTACCCTCCTCCGACCGCACAAATATTTTCCAAAGCGGATCAAGCTCCAGCAGGTGCGACACATGCAGGTTCACGGTACGCTGTATCAGCTCCGTTTGCCCTTTCCAGGTATACCACTCCTGCAGGGCATCCTGCAAATCGTCCCACGTTTCGTTCTCCGCAGCCGGTGCATTGTCTACAAGCCCCCTGTAGGAAAGCACGCGAAAGCTGAATTTGGAAGGTTCTTCATAAGAGCCTCCTAACTGAGAAACACCCGGCACGACCGCACCCCATGGTAAGGTTTCCATGGTTGTAGAGCCCACCCCTGTTTCCACCACTTCTTTCCCGTTACCAAAAACAAGCGTGCCGTAATCTTCCGTCAACTCTTTCTGCAGATCATCTTCCGAATCCAGCTCCTCGCGCAAAGTAAATCCGTCTGTTTTATTGGGAGCCCAAGTATAGCCCCGCTGTACCCGCCACGTCCAATCCTGGTAAGACGTGGACTTCAGCGCATCCTGCAACCTCACCAGCTCCAGCTCTTTTGATTTCGTCCGGAATACCAGGCCCAGCCCGTAGCGCTTCCTGATCGCCTTCAAAAACTCGCCAGCCGTCAGGTCGGGCACATGCCGGTTTACCACCACCTCCCCGTTATCCACGGCCACGGTGTTAAAAATAACGCGGCGCCTGGTGGCCTCCTCTTCCAGCCACTGCCCCTTTACCGTCCATCCATACGCTGCCATCAGCTGATGCAACACATGCACCAGGTAAGGGAATGGCACTTTGGGAGCCTCGTTAAAACCGTTTAAGAAATTATTCATAGTGCCGCTATAAAGCACGGGAGGCTCTTTGTAAAAGCCGGTATTGCGCACGGGGAACTGCGCTACCTTATCGACAGGATACAGTGCCTTTACACTGTTGTTCATCTGCACAGATCCCAAATCAATTTCCCGAAGCCGATCTTCCGCCAGCTCATCCAAAGCCCCGGCATCGCTCTGGAAGTTTACCCGGTAGTTCTTTTCCGTCCGTTCCAGCACCTGCAGCTTTCCTACCCGCCACAGCTGGTTATTGAGCCACATCTGGCAGGGCAGTGCCTGCACAGCAGAAGTACGGAGACTCAGGTGCCCTGCAAAAGCAAGCAAAAGCAGGTTTTTGGGCGTAGCCTTCACGTTGAAGTCATAGGTTAGCATGCCCTGCTCAAAATCATTGTTAAAAAGCGGGTTTACCAGCTTTATTTCAATGGAGGTACCAGACTCTAAGTCCAGGTACTCATCGTTGATTTTAAAAGCGATCATTGCAAAGGCGGGGTATAGCTATGGAAGGCTGCCATTTCAAATTCAAAATCAAGGTAATGCCGCGGTTCATCCTCCCGCTTCCGGTTAAAGTTCTTGAGAACAACCTCCCCGGCCCGGTATCTGC
This sequence comes from Pontibacter sp. SGAir0037, assembly GCF_005491705.1. Classification (NCBI taxonomy): domain Bacteria; kingdom Pseudomonadati; phylum Bacteroidota; class Cytophagia; order Cytophagales; family Hymenobacteraceae; genus Pontibacter; species Pontibacter sp. SGAir0037. The sequence continues at coordinate 3,002,915 of NZ_CP028092.1, forward strand.
CATTTTCCAGAAGCTTCACATTGCAGCTCAACACGAAATCCGTAAGCGCATCCAACTCCTGTTGCGAGGATAGGTAGCCCGAACTGAGCTTTAGGCTCGGCCGTGCCGCCTTCCGGATTACGCTTCTGTCTCCGTCTGCAGCCTTGTAACCTGACAGTAAAACCCTGTCTATACTTTCCGAAGATATCTCGAGCTCTTCATCAGCCAGCGCCGTGGCTGCCAGCGTATCCACACCGCCCAGTGAATTATTATAGATGAAGTACCGGCACACCTGATCGAAGGCCCGCGTCAGCTCATACGTGCGTGTTTCGGTAAGTATCCTGGAGTTCTGATCCTCTACCCATACCTCGTATTTCAGCACCTGTTTTTCGCCTTGCAACTGCAACTGCAGGAAGCCAACGGGCAGGCAATACAGTTCAAAGCGCCTTACCCCTGCCTGCGTGTAAGAGGTGGCGGTGGCGTAGGTGCCGTCAGCATAGTAATATCTGACACGCAACGAAAAAGAGGTAATGTCGAAGTAATTCGGCATGAAGTACAGGTATTCCGGCTGGTTCTCCCGCACTTTTTTAAGTGCCGGCTGCCAGCTAAAAAACGGCTTGCGCTGCAACAGGTAAGTAGTGAAAAAAGTATCAGAGGCGAATTCCTCAAAGCTCAAACCACCTTGCACCACATAGCGGTTTTCCTTTACAGTAACTTCCCCCGGCACTGGCACCAGTCCGTATTTTTCGGTATGCTTCAGATAAAACCGCTTGAAAGCACCTTCGGCCATGGTTGGCCCCATCTGCCCGGGCTCAGGCAGGTGGTGTTGTAGAAAGGGCTGCAGAAACTCCTTTACATCGAAGGTGGTTTTCCCTTCGCTATCGGCAGGATGCTCCAGCACGGCCACCTGCTTGAATATTCCGCTCAGGTAAACAGGCTCTACCCACACCTCGCACAAAAAAGAAAGGTTTGGCTTGGACTGCAGGTTGTCTGCCTGAAGCTCCAGGTACACCGGGTTTTGGGAAAAGCAAAAGCGTTCTTCTTCCTGGGTAAAGGTGAACGACCTGGAGCAGCCTATACTGTCTGTGACAACAACCGTATAAATGCCCCCATCTACGCCTGTCCTGTTTTGTACCGTTGCTCCGTCATTCCATAAAAAGGTATAAGGAGCCACACCGCCCGAAACTTCCAGGGTTATCTGGTTATTACCCACACTGCCGGTTACAGCTATGACAGGGTTCTGCGTAATTTCAGCCGTGGCTTCGGCCGTGGTGCCCTGGCTGTCAACGGCCGTAACACGGTAAATACCTGCAGGAAGATTAAACCTGTCTTTTGTTACGGCCCCATCGCTCCATGCGTAAGACACACTACCAACAGCGCCTGCTACAGAAACGATTATGCTGCCCGTGCTACTGCCAAAGCAGGTAGCTTTTACCACATTCGTAGTAATCTGTAGCGGATTAACCGTGTTTTCGTGCAGCTCTTCAAAAAAGTTGGCCCCATTCAGGTTGTTAAAGGAAGAGGGCTGAAAATTAAGCGCACTGTCGAAGGTATTGGCCTTGATCTGTATACCTTTAAACGTAGAGGGGTTTCCACCGATATTCAGCAGCCACTCATAGGTCTCAACGGTATATAGGTTCCTCCAGCCTAAATCCTGTAGCCTGATGATGATAGCCACAGCAACGCTTTCCGCTGTGTTCGGCTGATTAAAAGCAGAGCCGGTACCACTGGAGTAAAAGTGAACCCCGTCTGTAAAGGTTTGCCTGGTGCCGTTCAGGGTAATGGTGAAAGAAGATCCTTTGGGTTCGTTTGTAAAGGATATTCTCAGCCTGGCATATCTTTCTCCTGCCATATTATTCTAAGAACTTGGATGGGTTATAGTGCAGCTCTGCGTTTGCGGGAGCCACAATGGTGAAATTGTATCGCGTGCCGTAGAAATAGGTGCCAATAGGCCCAATGGGCTCAGAGGTAATACCATGCACCGGAAGCTGGTGCTTGTAGGTCTGTAATAACTGATACCTCCAGGCAGCCAGCAACTCCGCACCGATCTGCTCTGTATGATCGTACACGGCATCTTTGTTCTCCGACTTATCCAGTTTTTGCAACACCATAAAGGCGCAGTCCAGGTGCTTTTCTTTGTTATCGCCCCTGTTATCTGCGTACTTGCTCATGTAGTTCTGCAGCACCATAAAGGGCACCTCGTCTTTAATCTTGTTTCGCAGAGCTGAAAAGAAGTCGGTCATATCCAGCAGCAACTGTTCCGGGTTAAAGCTCAGGTACATGCGGTAAAAGCGGTTATTGCTCTCCGAGTGCTGCAGCTCCTTGTGCCGTTCGGCCAGCCGCTGCCCCTGGGTCATGTATTCGGCATGCGTCATGTTAATGCTTTTTTACAGGGTTCTTTCTCTCCCATTCTTGTTTCTGGTGCAGTAAGTCCTGCATTTCAGCCAGAATGGTATGGACAGGCACTTTGCCTACCCGCTCAATATCTCCGAACTTGCCACCGGCCATCTGCCGGAAAACAGGCTCCCACCCGCTGCTTTTCGTGGCCTGCTCCTCGTTTTCGGAGGTAAACACCAAGTCGTAGGTTTGTTCAAGCCGGTTACGGCAGCCCCGGTACCAAGCCAGCACGGCCAGCTTTACATCTTCCGGAAGCCTTTGCATTTGCGCTGCCCTTGCCTCCAGCAGGTGCTCGTTAAAAGGCTCCCGGATATCTCCGGAATAGGAACTCAGACGCTTGCGGATGAAATGGAAGCCAACCTTTGGGCGGTAAAGCACGGCCAGCAGTTTGTGCAGGCAATCGGGATCGCCTGTTTTGATAAAGCGCAGGTGGTAGGTATCAGCAAAGATGAATTCTAAAAAAGAAAGATTGCGAAAGCGCTCCTTTGGGCCGTACCACTTTCGGAAGCGGCTGCCAATGGCAGGCAACAGCTGCTTTGTGAGATTGTTGGAGGAAAACAGAAAATCGGTGCAGCTATGCAGCTGGGCAATGGCAATATCCGGAAGGGCCTTGAAGTACCACGGCTTCAACCCGAGGAGCTCTTTTAAAAGCATCCGCTTCTGCATAGCTTTAACCGCCTGGGCTTCTTTTTCAGAAGCTCCTTCCGGTACTGAAAACCCGTATAGCCAGCGCATGCACCGGAGCAACTGCCTGGGGTTTAGCTCATCCCAACTAGCAGGAACGAGCGTTCCAATGTACTTTTCTTTGCCTTTGGAGGTAGGTATGTAGATTTCCAATTTGCGCATAAACGGTAAGAATATGCGCTAAATTGGCGGCAAAAACAGCCGCAAAAAAGGACAGGGTTCCAAACAAAAAAGCCACCCAAAAGGCGGCTTCTTATGCACGATCAACTATGAAAAAACTTACCTATTCCATTTCCAGATTAAATACACCGCTGCAACACCTGCAAGCGCCACAATCAGGATAGCGAAAATACCACTCCACGATGTACTCTTTTCTGTGACACGGACGGAGCTGTCCGATTTGTCTTTAACCGTGGTGTCGCTCTTATCCTTGGTTTTACTCTTATCTACTACCTCCGATTTATCCTTTGTTTTGGATTTGTCTGTAATGGTGGTGTTGCCGCAGTTCTTACACTTCTTCATCATCACAGGAGCTACCTTCTGGCTTACCAGTCCTACACTGTCATTCAGGCGGGTGTAGTACCAGTCCCCAAGCTCTACTGTTGAGCCTATCGGGATAAGGGATTTAAGCTCTTCGGATAACATGATCTGATCCGGATGAACAGGTACAGGATAGGCAGTAGATCTACATGCCAGCAGCGTCAGGCTGCACAATAGCAAAAGCATAAAGTTTCTCATTGTATAACAGGTTGGTTTTCCTCTTCAGGTTTGGGCACTACGCCCGTTTCTTTGTAATCCAGGAGCTTTTTGCGAATCCACTTCGGCAGGTAGCTTTTACCTATTTTGTTCAGATTTTCCTCCACACTAAGCGCCTCACAGGCCAGCATGAACAGGTACATACTATTCTTCAGGTAGGGGGCTACCAGTAGCACTAGTTTGTTTGGGGAGCCATCTACTAAATGCGAGGCAATGCCGTGGATTATGATAAGGCCCACTGCATACATCTGAATCTTTTCAAACAAGCTCCTCATCTTAAAGGAATGCAGTTTGCCTAGTTTCCAATTAGCATACACACCTGTAAAAGTGTCTATGGTGATTATCACAACCAGGTAGGGTATAAAATCCCAATCAGCAAAGATGTATTTGTTTACAAACTGTAGCGCATCAGTATACTTAGCAGCTATAAGCAGCAGAATGATGTTAAAAACCTTCATGGATTTAACTGAAATAGAGGTTTGCTTCTGCTGTTCGCCTTCTGGTAAGGCCGGAGAGCACCTTGCCTCCTGCCTTATTCCATTTCAGGAATTCGTTTCGGATAGAGCCGTCAGCCGGATTAGCATTCACTTTTTTGAGCAGCGTACTGCTTTTTAAATTGGCGATGCCGCAGTTGTAGGCAAATGACACCAGGGCACTGAATTGGTTAGCTGTTAAAGGAACAGTTACAACCTTCTTTACCTGTGCCTCAAACCTTGCCACAATCAAAGCAAAGAGTTCGTTTGCGCGTTCTTGAGTGATTTTATCTCCTTTTTGAACAGGCGTATTATTCTCGTAAAAAGTATTCCCAAAACCAATTGTCCAGATTTTAGCAGGGCACTGGTAGGCATAAAGTACACACCCTTCAAAGTCGTGCATCATGTGAATGCCCGCTGGTGTGATTTTTAAGTGGTCGTTCATTGGGTGAAAGATTAAAGGGCTGCGAATGTTTTTGAGTTAGTCGGGTTGCGGTAAACAACATTTAGCTGCTCACCTGGCTTTACATAAAGGTTACTGTTGTAGTAAGAGGCGTATTTAGTGGCTGAGGCATTGGTATTGAGGTACTCTTTCAGCTTCATTAGGTATGCCTGTCCATCGTTCCAGGCTTCCTGTACCTTTGCCTGTAGGCGCTTTTCATTGTCTACAGCGGTGCTTTTGGTGCCGCTGTCGGTATCTTCAAGCAGGTTTACCAGCAATGCTTCCCCCTGAAAGGCAAAACCACCGGAAGTAAGGGCTTTGGTTACCACCAGGTGTGCCAGCGCAGGCTGCACGAACAACTCAAGGAGCCTTGTGTTATCAGGCGTAAGATCTTTGTCTTTTATCTGCTCCTGCAACTCCTCAAACAGCGCAGTACCCAATACAGGCTCCAGGCTGAAACGCTCCATTTTTTTCAGGAACGGCAAAAGGTAAAGGAAAGTAAGCCTGCTGTTTCCGATGCTGTAATGCTCGTTAAACTCTGTAGTTCTATTTATCAGGTACTGACGGTACACGGTAGAAACTTCGGATTCAGCCCATGCGCTAAAATCTTCGTTATCGATGTTCTCTTCCAGGAACTCCAGCACACGCTCCATGGCATTGAAGCCTTTGCGCTGCAGCTGGCGCTGGATCATCTTTATCTGCCACTGGAAAGCCGGTTTCTCGGTATCGGTGGAGAATACATGCGCTCCCCGATCATCAATCTGCACGTTTGCCATGGGCAGGAACTCAGCGGCGGCCAAGTTAGCTATGGCATTCTGCAGCTTTTTAAGAAGTTTGTCCTGTAGATCAGAGAGGGTTCCCTCTTCGTATTTCTGCAGCAACTCCTCGTAAAAGGCATAGCCCAACAGCTTTTTAATCTGTTCATCTTCCACCAGCAGCACATCTGCCTGTAGGGTTTGTATATCAGTGGCTACGTTTACCGAAACGTGCTCTCTGAACTCTTCTATGGTAAGTATTAGCGGCATGGTGTTAAGAAGCTTCTTGGTCAGATTGTTTGCCTTTGTCTAAAGTCATGATGAGCGGGTTCAGGAACCGGAAGCGCAGATTTTCGGGCCATCCGTTATAGTCTCTCACAAAATGGAGCGGCTCCAGTACCAGGTCCTGCACGAACTTGGAGGTGCTGATAAAGTTGTTGAAGGCCACGCGGGCATCTGAGCCACTACCGGCCCCCATTCCTTTCCCTGGCGAGGCACCGTAAAGCGAAGTAGGCAAGCCTAAAGCCGTCATGATGTGAGAAGCAGCCTCCTGACTATCCTCTACATACAGGCCCGTTTTCAGCTTATCGTCTATGGCCGTAACCTTGTAAGCATTAAATTCCTGCCCTCCGTGCATGAAAGTGAGGGAAAGGATAGATTTGCCTGCTCCATCCGGACCAGTCATGATTTTATTGAAATCCTCTACTTCCTGCTTGATGATCTGGGTGCGTTCCTCTTTCGGTTTGGCATCCCAATCACCATACTTCCAGTTCCAGTACAGGCTGTGTATCTCAATAATGTATTTGATGCTCAGCTGATTTTCGAACAGCTTCTTTTTAAACTGCGGAATGGCTTTGGCTACTTCGAGCCAGCCGGTACGGCGAATGGCATTCCAGCTGGCCAGCTGGTACACTGTTTTGCCCGGGCTTGGCACCGAAATCGGGTAAATGTACTTATAGCCATCGTTGCGGGCCTTAATGGTTTCGGCAGTATCGAAGTAAGGATCAATTACCGGAACTTTGGTAGAGTTCTCCGCTGTGCCACCATCAGCCCAATTAGCGTTGATGTACAAATGATTCAGGTTTCCGTTCGTATCGGGTTTGGAATAGCGGGAATGATAGGCTTCCTGCTCACAGATTGACCAGATTTTAGAGCGATCTTTTGTCAGGATAAACTCAGGAAAGGCATTTACAAAGTAGGCCAGATCCTGCAGGGCTTCGTAGCCGTAACGCCTGCTGCGGTTTAGGAACGCTTCTACCTCCGGAATACTGGTACGCTCAAACTTTTCGGTGCCGTCTTCATTAAAACCCGACACCAGACCATACACCAGGCCGCCACCGTACCACATATCGGTAATTTTGCGAAGACCAGAGGCCAGCACGGCATCTGATTCCACATCTTTCATTACCTCTACCGGAAACAGGTTATTCTCACCCCATAAAGCTATTTCGCCGCCACCCATCTGCTTTTCTGCGGGAGTGGTGGGCTTTGCGCCTACTTTGGGGAGCATAGCGGTACCGCCAGACAAAGCGGTTGTCTTTAGCACGGTAAACTGGGAATAGGCTACGGTTAAATCTTCGCTTACTACTGTACTCATCAGATCAGGACTTTCATGCCGTTAAATTCTGTGATGAGCCAGATATGCAGTTTCCGCTTCTGCCCGTTGGGGAGCGTGAGGTTGCGGGTTGCGTTATCGAAGTGGTTCGGATTTTTTGCCCATGAGGTGCTTTCCGGTTTCGGGTTTGCGCCTGTTGTGGCTTTGCCCTTTTTCTGTTTTATGCCGGAAAGCAAACACTGGGTGTATCGCTTGATCTCACCACCAGTTTTCCGGCGTTGATCCAGCGTTACGTAGGCAATATCGAAAGGCGTAAGGCCAGCCTGCATATGCTGCAGTACTTCCGTTAGCCGTATCACTCCTGTTGCACTCATCACTGCGAAGATGGGGCACTACAGGAGCGGAAAAAAGGACAGGGTTTTGGAGGGGAAAGACAATAAAAAAAGCCCCTGCAAACCAGGGGCTATTTTATTTACTCAAGTTCAGAAACACCTTGATAAGGAGCAATATAGGAATGTATTTTGTCTGCTAATTCACCATGTAGCCTTAATTCGAACCCTGAAACCAAAGTTAAAAATAAGCGTTGCCTCTCATTCTCTGTTTTAGGAAAGTACTCATACATCTCTACTTTATCCAGATCAACATAGAGCTGTGAAGTGAGATTTTCTTTTTCTGTTCCTACATTTACAAATCTTGCCATAGTTTTAGTGCTATTTATTATTAAAGTTCAAATTCGTAATCATCCGACTCCCAAACGGTACGACAGGCGGTAAGGAAATCGTAGAGGCTGTGCAGTGTTTCAACATGATCTTCCGGAACTATAGATATCAGATCCGGCTTTTTGGCCTGTTCCACCAACACTCTAAATAATATATCCTGCAGTGGCCCTATCTCTACCTCCTGCAGAAAGCGGGAAAGTTGCAGGTAAAAGGTCTGATCTGTCGGAAGCATCTCTCTCCCACATTTCATAGTTAATACTGGCCCATTCGGAACTACTGTTACAATGGGATTGGAAAAGGCATGCATTTCTGATGGCTTTTCTGTTTTTGTGTTGTTTCGCATAATAAATTAATTAAACGCATTTGCCCCGGTAGAGTGGGAGCTGCGAAACAACACAGTGGTTATTTAGGAGGCCTTACGGACACTCCACTCCTTCTACCGAGGCAAATGCTTATTGTTATAGAAACTGATTCCCTATAAATCCACAATGCCACCCGTAAACAAATCAGATTATGTTTAAAGTGGCATCTGTCCCACTGTATTGTTTCGCACTATAAAAGTACGGAGGCAAGTGTGAAATTTTGTATACAATTTTTGAACCAATTTTGCACAGATATGTGCAATCACAATACATATTTTTAATGAAGGAACCTTCTTTTTAATAGCTGTTGTTGGCTTCCAAAATTTGTACAACATGTATTCACCAAAAAGAAGAACCCCAGAGTGGGTAGTTAACATCTTAGGAATAGTAGTCGTGATTAGCATTATCTATCATTTAGGAAAATTTTTTATAGAATTCTTTTATTTTGATGCTTTTATAGTCAAAAAGATATTGTCTCAAAAATTTCTAGCCAACCATCTACCTAACAAGGCTTTAACCTCATTCCCTGCTCTTTTTATTCTCATTTTGCAGATTCTCACCCCGACGTGCACTAACATAGTTTCGCAATTTCCGGAGGCTGCCACGGTGATATATGAATGGCCGCTGCCATGAAACAAAAAAGCCGCAACCTTACGGGGCTGCGGCTTCTCCTCTGCTTTGGCTAAAAGTTAGGAAGAGATAAGCACCATGTCTGAGAAGTCTGGTGTGCTGTTGGTAATCGGGTTCCTGATCGTAGCAAAGTGCAGGTCAACCGTGTCGGTGAAGTGTGTGGCCTCTTCAGCTGGTGTGCTCTCTCGCCTCTCACTTGATTTGTCTTTCTCAAATTCTCCTTTGCGGTTCTGCCTCAGCGGGGCCAGGCTCATAGCTGTAAGCACATCCTTACAGTTGTGGCGGTTAAAGCTTACCTTCTTTAAGCTACTGTCTGGTGATAGCAGGGCGTGAGCCAACTGATACCGAACCTGCGGAGAAGCTACACGCCCCAGGTCCACTACCAACACGCGCCACCCGGCAGCCCTTAAGTGCCTTACAAACTCCTCGTTAAAGGTAACGTCAGAGTTGGGCAATCTCCGGTTACCCCATTCATTGTCCTGAATAAAGTAGACCGTCTTATTGAGATGGTAGGCATAATAGGTGGTAAACAGTTCTGCCAGATCCTTTATAAGCTTAGGCCGCTTTACGTACATGCCCTTCAGGAAACGGTACTCCTTCGGTAAGTCCTGCGCTATGGTAAGCGTACTGATCCTGGTACCCCAATCGACCGCGATCCGCAAAGGCAGAGCACTCTCACAATCCCCATCCATGCGGCTGTCTACCACCGATAGCTTCTTCAGATTGAACTCCAGCCCGTTCAGGTAATCGTTGTTATAGGCATCGTAGGTGTGTCGTTTTGTATCCAGCATCGGATAAAAGCCAGCCTCCACACTGCCGGGCCTTTTATTAAGTACCTCGGTTAAAAAGGTAAATTCCGTCAGTACATCGCGCTGCTCCTGCAGATAGGCTAGTGGTATGTTCTCCAGGTTATCAAAGATATTGGCCTCGCTGTAGTACAGTCCCTTCTTATCGGGGTAAAACCTGATCTGCTTCTTTATTTCCAGTATATCGCGCCACAGCCTAAGCCGGTACTCCTTATCGCGAGAATCTACAAACTTTAACTGCAGATCAAGCATTTCATTGGTGAGCGTAATAAAATCGTACTTCTCCAGCAGGTATTTACCCTGATCGAGAATCCAGCGGCCTTGGTCGCCATGAGGCATGGAAGTAAAATGGAAGTGGCCCCTGTGTATCTTCAGGTGCCCGAATCTGTCTTTATTGGCCCTTAGTGTAGGCGAAACTTCATCATCGTACTTTTCCTTATCCAGCAGCAGCGTTTCATCTGTAATAGCCCCATCTAAGTTCAAGCCACGGGCACTACCGCCGCCGCCATCCTGGCTGATCAGCACAAAGCCTGTCCCGTTAAAAAAATGGATAAAATGCTTGAAGGCTAAAGGAGACTGATAAGGCAAACTCCAGCGCCAGTTCTCCGGGGCTGATTTCCCGACAAAGAAATGCACACCCCGGTAATAACCTAAGCGCTCTAAAGCGGCAATAGTAGATGGCAGGGTTCTGGTAAGCAGCTGCTGATAGGTACGCCCCACAATGGCCCAGCAGCTCCGTGGCATTGTCTTTACAATGCCATCGATCAGGTTACCTATATCAGAAGACTTGCCGGTACCACGGCCCCAAACACTGGTGGAAGAGCTCTTCCGGGCCAGTAAGGAAAGGAGCTGTGGTTTGTTCAGCTTTAGCTGTTTTGTGTCGCGTACCACCATTACTCCCGCTCCTCATCCAGTTCGTTCAGGTAACCAAGCATTTTTTGCTCATCCAGTTGTTCTTCCTGCACCAGTTCAACTACTTCCTGAAAGTCGATGTCTTTAATACCTTTCAGGGTATTCAGATCCACCTGCTTAGAACCGATCTGAATGATGAACTGAGGCGGCTGCACCTGCTCCGGATCTACCACGCTCAGATCATCCTTATGCAAGCCTTCAATCATGATCATGTTTCGGATTTGGGCGGCATAGCCTCTGGCATCTTCAAACTTGTCGGCAAGTTGAAGCCCTTTTTTAGCCAGTTGAAGCAACGCATATCGTTTGGCCTGCCTGGTTGTTTTATTGATTTCTCCAAATAGTTCCTGGGCTGCAGCCAGATCACGGTAGGCAGTAGCACGGCTGATTGGCCTGCCTAATTCCTCCTGCTTTTCTATGTGAATCTTGATAATATCAGAATCAAGATAATGCGCTTCGGAAAGGGCCTGAATAGCCACATAGCGTGCCCTTACCTCCTTTTCATGCAGGGTTAGCTCATCTTCGGCTTTTTCTGATAAGAAAGAGGCTAATATTCTATCAAAGGTGTTATCCTCGGCTGTGCGCCTGGCTCTGCGGTGCTTACTGGTTGCCATCTTTCAATCTCCTTTCAATTTCTTCTATGCGCTGGCAAACCAGCTGGTAATCCTCCTGCCGGTCTGGCTTATTTCGCAGCCTGCTGCGCTGGCTTTTCAGGTTAGCCAGCAGCTTAAGCATCTCAGCGCCGCTATCAGGAATGGTATACTTCGGCTCAGGGGCAGGCAAGGCTCCGTGCTGCTCTATGTACTGGAGCTGCTGCCATAGTTCTGTTAGCCGGTCTGATATCTCCAGCACCCTTAATGCGTGCTTGTATCGATCTTCTGCCGCTAAATGCTCCATTCCCATGATAGCATGCTGCTCTTCCCGCTCCCGGTACAGCTTGTACATCTGTTCTTTTACCCTGTGGATTAGCACATGCTTTTCTGTAGTGCTGATCGGCTTTACTTTGGCAGGTTTCTCCTTTTGCAAAGGTTTTGGTACTGCGGCTGGCTTAGGAAGAGGGGCAGCAGGAAGCAAGGCTTTTAACTCGGCAAGCAGCCGCTCCCGGTTATAAACTGATTCACCCAGGGCAAAAACCTTTTTCAAGGCCGTGCTGCTGCCGTGCTGCTCGTAAAGCTGCCTGCCGGTGGCGTAGTCGCGGTTGCTGTGAAGCCATTCCTGTATGCTCATGCAGCGAATTTCAAACAGTTACAGGCAGCAAAAAAGGACGCGGTACAAATAAGAAAACCCCTGCATCAACAGGGGTTTTCAGTACAAAAAAAACAATTATGGAATACTATTTCTTTCGGCGCTTCGGCAACAGGTAAGGAAAGTTGCCTGAAGCTACCAGGGCATTAGCCTCTGAGAGGGTAAGTTCGCAAAGATTGATCAGACGGCCCCGCCAATCCACTTTCGTGTGATGGGTACCGAACTCATACTTCCTTGCTACTTCCGGCTTCAGCTTTGGCATCTTATCCTCCTACTACAGCATCACGCTTCAAGGCAATTGCGCCTTCGTAGAACATCATACCGTTCTGATAGCCAGCAATGGCAAACGTCCAGCCACGGCGGCCCGAAGAAAGCTGACCAGAGCCATAAGTACCGGAAATCTCAACAGGTAAGCCTTTCGTTCCTGCCTGTAGCACCACCCCATCAGGAGTTTTAACCAGAAGGATTCCTGACTGATTTTTGGTAACGCGGTCGAACTGAGCGGCTGCCTTTGTGTTGCCAGGATGAAAGAATTCACCCCCAACTGATTTACCGCGACTGTCACGCTCTCCGGTTGTGGCCAGGTTGAACTGGTTAGAGTCCAGCGTTACATAAATCTCGCTGAAGCCTTCACCTGGTTTGAACTCATGTGGCGTTGCGATAGTTACGCCGTCCTCACCTGGTTCTTTAATGCCGCCGTCGGCAAACGCTTTCAGGGGCGCAAAGTAAGCAACACCCTGTAAGCCCGGGGTGTTGTCTGCTCCGCCTAAATCTGTTAAATCTTGCAAGTCTAATGGCATGATTTCTTCTCTTTTAAACGATTTCTTTTAATACACCTGAACCGATTTTCAGCAGTTCTCTTTGCAGCTTTCCGTCTTCCAGAAGCTCTGCAGCAGTTATCTCTCTGCCTTTGAAATTGAACTTCTGTACCGACACGTCATACTCTTTTCCATCTACAGAAACAGTTTGAGATAAAGAGGTAACGGATTTCTCTGCCACCTCATTAAGCTTCTCATGCTGTGCTTGGAGCGTATTCAAGAGTTCTGCGTTTTCGGCCTCCAATGCAGCTTTAGCTTCCTTTTCAGAAGCTAAAGCTTGTTCCAGTCCAGATACTTTCTCTGCAAGTTCTTTTGAAAGATTCTCAATCATAGACTGCAGGGAAGCCTTTTCAGCTTCTTTTGTAGTGATTTCCTGTTCCAGCTCAGCTACACGATCTTCAAGTTGTGCCTTAGTTTCAGCCATGTTTAAACCTCCTATTGGATATCGTTTACACGCATGGCAGAAAGGTCACGAAACTGGAAGCCTACTGCCATGGCAATACCTGCTTTCAGTGTCCATACATCAGGGACAGTATTGATTTTGTTAGCGTCTCCTAACAAATCCGTACCCATTATCATATTTTCTTTTGGAGTGATGATAACGCGTCCGCTAGATCCCATCCAGGTAACAGGCTTGATTAAGCATTTACCGGCTGAATGTCTCAAATACAGCTGCCCGAACTGGTTATAGATAGGCTGTGTTCCAAAACGCTCTGCATAGTTCTCACAGTAAGAATCATAGCTGTTAAAGCTCATGTATGCCACAGTGTTCATGTTGCGGTACACAACAGGAAGCGACTTGTATACAGCTTCTATCTGCTCTACAGCATCCGCTAAAGTAATAGCACCAGTTACAACCGGAGTTACTTTTGTCTCTGTGATAGCAGCAGCCAGGATCGTTCCGAAGCCGTTAGCTACATCAATAGCGCTATTTCCAGAAGCATTATACACACCACTATAAGCCGTAGTGTTGTTCAGCTCAGCACCAAACGCTTTCATTACCTGCTCCCAAGTGAATTTTTCCTCTGGAATATCATTCGGGTTAACACCAGCCTTCATCAGTTCAGATAACCAAATTTGGCGGTAGTCATCTGTATCAATGAGTAAGTCAGCCTTACCTACCTTCACTTCCAGAATCTGACCAGAATATTGCAAAGCATTTGCAGTTGGCTGGTGAGTGGAGTTGAAAGGCTTTAGGATACTACCAACGGTAAGCTTGGTGAATTGAGTGGCCTTTTTGATGCCTGGCAGAACTGTTACGTCCTGAGCGACATCCATGCCGTTAACCGCCTGCGCGATCAGTTGCTTTTGATAGGTGCCAGCATAGGCTGCCAGCGCATCTACTTTTACAGCGCTCATTTATAGAATTTTAAAGGGTTAGCGTTTAAATGATTTACCCAACTCATGGAAGGCAGCTGCCTCTGTATCAAGACTAGCAGCAGGAGCTCCTTCTGTAATCTCGGTAGTAGTTGCTGTTTCAGTAGTTGGCGTGGCTCCGGGCTGGGCACCGTAAGCTGCGACCTTAGCATTGGCATCCACCAGATTTTGCTCCAGTGTCGCTTTCTCAGAAACCAATGTTTCTTTTTCGGCTGTGAGGGTGGTGTTTTCAGATGTCAAGGCATCTACTCTGGCTGCTTTCGCCTGTAATGCCTCATAATCTTCTTTAGAAATAAGGGCAGCGCCTGTGATGCCAGCCGCCTCCAGTTCTTCATTAGCAGCTTCTACCTTTGCTGATTCTACTACAGCAAGGTTTGCTAGTGCAGCAACTGCTGCAAATTTGTTTCTTCCAAACATGGTATGTGAATTTGAATTTTGCTCTGTGGATTGGGAATTTGCCAGCTCTAACGCCAGCTCTACGGCACGCTCGAAAGTGCCTACTTCATCGGCCAGACCTGAAGCGACAGTGTCTTGACCTATATAAACTTTACCTGTAAGCACATTAAACTTTTTCAGGTCAAGTTTTCCATCTCTGTTCTCCTTAACAGCACCCATAAAAGCCCTGTTGAGTGGGTCCAGCATTTCAGCCCGAATAGCAGTGTAATCTCCTGATTGAGCTTTGTAATGAGCCTCATTTTTATCTACTGACTCCGTAGCACGAATATTATGCAGCTTAATGCCCTCTTTTTCATAGCGTGCGCTATAGTCTGCAAAAGAGATCATGGTACCGATACTGCCAATCATAGCAGATTGTCCAGCTGCCACAACAGCATCTGCACCACTACCGGCCCAATAAGCAGCTGAACACATTTGCTCAGCAAAAGCTACGACAGGCTTTTTAGTATTCTTTATAACAGATGCAAAATGCTCTGTACCCAACACAGTGCCTCCAGGAGAAGAAAACTGCACGATAATGGCAGCAATATTCTCATGTGCATCTGCCTGTTGAATGCGCTGCCCTATCGTTCTGGTACCAGGTGAACCACAATAATCCTCCGTCATCATTGGCCCAGAGACAGGCACTACCGCAACAGCCCCTAATGGTGCTTCATCGTAGGCACTGAATCGAGTAAAAGCCTCACCACTGGCCGAAATGGCAAACGGCAGTGTTGAGGCTTCTTCATCTTGTATTCGGGCAGTGGATACAGGTTCACGGTTAATCAAAGCAAGCACATACGGCATATAACCGTTGGCTGCCTGCTCGTCTATTAACCATGCACCGCGTAAAATATTGGAAAGAAGGTGGTTCATCTATGTAGCTGTAAGCTTCGACACAAAGATGAACCACACCCGAAGGAGAAAAAAGGACAGGGTTTTGTAGGTATAAATGCCGGCTACTCTACCCCTATGATTAGATTATTAGCAGCTACCCTGTTCCACCAGGATCGCTCCCGTGCGTTGATGGTGGCCTCATCGATCACCTCTTCCGCTGGCAGGTAGTGAGGGTTGATCTGCTGCAGGTTGGTGTTGCCGCCGTAAAACTCGTCTTTCCGAAGGTAGCCTTCCGAGAAGCGGTAGTCTTTCACGATGCCGTAGGTCATGTCGCTCACCTCGCAGCCCTGGCAGTTATTGGTGTTGTTGTAGTAATTATCGTGCATGTAGGAGCCGCCGGAATTGCCCTTATACTCACCTTGATCCACACCACCCACCTTTAAGAAGTCGGCTTTATCGGCCATCGCTTTTGAAATAGACGTGTTGCGTCGCATCTTCACATCCATGGCAGAGGCGATACCGAAGTGACCGCCGTTGGAATCCATGGCCAGGTTGTCTTCCACGTTGATGTACCTGGCGCAGGTATCAGGCCGGAACTGGTTGGTGGCGCCGGGAGACTCCACCAGGATAGATACTCCTGAGTCGTACTGCTCCGTGTTACCGCCGTGGTGGTGGCGCTGGTAGAGCCAGTAAGCCCTTCCTCGCAGGTGGTTGTTGCTCACGCTGGCGTAGGAACCCGCCTGGCCCCTTGCATTGGAAATAGAGATGGTATCCTCCCCGTCAGACTGGCCCATGCGCGAGAGCTGGTAGTTCCAGTCGATCTTCACGTTCGGAACCTCAGTGCCTTTAGTGTTGCCCCAGGTGATGAAATTTCCGTGCATGCGGGCGTAGCCGTCCTTGTGATCGCTCAGCTCCTCGCTTAACCGGCAGTCGATGTTGTAGCCAACATTGTACCGCACGTCAATGGAGTCGGTAGTGCCGTTACCTCTATATGTTCCCACGAACTTGATACCAGCTGAGTTACGGAAAAAGCAATGCTGGATGTCGAGGTTGATGTATTCCTCAATATCGATGAACTGCCTGTTCTGCACCAGCGTGCCCACAATCGGCAAGCCTCTGCCACGGACATTGCGGCAACGCAGGTTGATGCCCATGCCATGCCCTAATGTTGGGTTGTGCGTGCCGAAATGCGCCTTAATGCCTATACGCGCATACTCTACCTCTACATTCGATAGGTCCACAAAGTCAGAGGTTTTCACGTCTACGGCGGGAACATCTGGATCAGTGCTTCTGTACCTGCCGGAGTAAACACCGCCAGCCGTGATCACCAGCGGCCCTTGCCAAACCTTGACTGCGTTGCCGTACGCCTTGGTAGAGGTTGCAGCAGGCCCGGCAGGTGTGGCCCCTATTGCCTTGCGCCTTACCTTCAGGTGCCCCAACGGAATACTCACCCCCTCTAGATCGATGTAGGTGCCGTCGCACGGGCTCCAGGTCGATTCGTTGTTGGTGGTGTATTCGTAGTCTGCGCTGATCTCCCCAGGAGCTGGCAAGTATATAGCCGCATTAATGACATTGTCCTCAATCACAAATTTAGGCGCGGAGGTAAAATCAACCAGAATACTCACTTCATCCGGCTCGATCACCGTGTAGCCGGTGCCAGGCAGCAGCGTAAGGTTGATCGTGTCGCCCGTCTGCCACCCCTGGCTTTCAAAGTAGTTGATAGAGAATGAGGCGATATTGCTTCCTGCTGCGAATGTGCGCGGGCTTGTAACTGTTTCCCCCTTTGTGGCTGCCGAGTGCATGGCAGTCACTGTAAGCGCATCGGAAGTGTCTCCGGAGCGATGAAAATCAAAAGTTGCCCGCACGTACTTTTCATATACCCCAGGCGTTACCTCAAACTCCTTCACCTGGGAAGAGGCCGTTACCCATACATCTGCCAGAGCAACAGGGGCTGTACTATAACCTCTTATATAGAAACTAGGCATAGTACCCTCCTACAAATCCACCTTTTCTCTCTGTAGAAGAAGGTGTTATGGTTAGCCTAATCCAATTCTCAGCACTAAGGTTTGTGATAGTAGCAAGGTCTGTATTCAAATCAGCCATTGTTGTCCTGGTAGTCATAGCTACACCTGCTTTGTAGAGTGTATATCCTGTAAATACCGCACTAAGGAAATCTATCTGAATCTTACCTCTGA
Source organism: Pontibacter sp. SGAir0037 (assembly GCF_005491705.1). NCBI lineage: Bacteria > Pseudomonadati > Bacteroidota > Cytophagia > Cytophagales > Hymenobacteraceae > Pontibacter > Pontibacter sp. SGAir0037. The sequence continues at coordinate 3,020,289 of NZ_CP028092.1, forward strand.
ATCTACAATCTGCTGTATCAGTATTCAGATCAAAATCAACTCCCCATTCTATCTTATCTCCTTTCCAGATTGTACCATTGCTTCTTACAGAATAACCTGTTGTTGTATCAGTATAAGTATAACCTATTGGCACATCAGCAACAGCAGGACGTTGAGCAGTTGTACCACTTCTTCTTGAACCCACTTTAGCCCCTAATTGGTTAACCCATCTAACATTAGTATTATCCCAATGTAGTTGCTCTTTTTCTGTACCTGTGTAGTACAGTGCTTTAAGATTTCCGAATCTTGTGAAATCCCACAATACAGGCAAATCAGCGATATTAGACACTTCTGCAATACTCCCATCCCTATTAGTTCTTAGAATATTCTCTACATAAGAAACCAGGAAACCCTTATTCCCAGCTGCGACTAGGTTATTAGATATTATCTGTAATCTCGCCTTTATCTCTCTGGAAAGATGATTATTCCTAATCTCTGGCTTAATGAAGTCTAGTAATACCACAACAGGGGTAAAGGTTGCAGAAGGATAGTTTGTGGTCCTAAACAAAGTCCCTGCTATGAGATTATCAGGCGCATCAGGCGTTACATCAAATTGAATACCATTTAGTATTACATCGCCCTCTAAGACACTGTTATTAACTAGCGGATAATTAAAAGTGTTGCCTATCTTATATACTCCATTGTAAGCATGTACTTTATTCCAAGAATACATTCCGCCATTAAAAGGTGTAACAGCGTTGAATATTTCGCTATTATAGGCTTCTATCTTCGCTCTGTAGGCATGTGTAACAGGAACAACATTCTTGCAATTATGAAGAATAAAGCTTATCAGAGGTGCCTGTCCTTTATTCGTAGAAGCATCAAACACCGCAACATTAGAGGCACCTGTAGTATTAAACGCTATTAAGTTAATACCTGTATTTCTCCCAAAGTTTACATTCCTGCATTCTACAAAAAGGTTGTATTTCTCTGTGAAAGAAGGGAGTACGTTTGAGGCAGCCGCACTAACATTAACATTATTAGCACCTTGCCTAACTTGCATGAATGCGCTATAATAGTCGAAGTAGAATGCACTGAATCTATTATCATTATCAGAGGATGTAACACTAACATTCTGTATCTGTACTCCATCCACGTACACATTGGGAAGTTTGATATGCTGTGTCAAGTTCTCCTGTGTTACCCTAACTGCGCTATTGAAAGAGTTTAGCCTGGCACCTCCACTAACAGCATTAGAGAATGTTACATTCTTAATATACAGATTGGTACATCCAGCATGTATTACTTCATTAACCTTGCCCGGATGAAAAGCAAAGCTATTAGTAGTATCAGCAGCTACAGTTATATCAACTACAGTGTTCTTACTATCGAATGATGTATATAATGTAGAAGACTCTACATAAATGTCTCCTCTAAATTCAGAAGCATAATCACTTCTACCAGACAGGATATATTGTGCTCCATGTACTTCTACATCTTTTATTCTCCATATTCCTCCGCCTGAATAAGTAATGCCTTTATTACCTATTTTGGTGTTATTAACAGACCAATTCCACCCCCTGTAATGGCAATCTATTCTATTCGTAACACAGTTATGGAAGTTCACATTTGTAGACCTATGACCGCACGTAGAACCCCACTGATTGCTATTAAGCAAATCAGGACACGTATATTTATATATGTCTACATTCTGACAGTCTGTAATGTTGAGTACATAAGACGAGTTGTTGTTTGTAAGACTGTGATTGTGATTAGCAGGAGTAGCAGAAAGCCCATCAACACTTACATTATAACACTTCAATAGGCGTATAAATCCAAATATAGAATTTTGAATGGGGTATATGTCTGCTGTTATCCCACTTAGCTCTATATTACACAATCCTTCAAAGTAGAATCCTATCTGTCTATAAATACTAGGACTAGGACTTATATTAGATTGTAAGTACTTAACCGTGCCTCCTATAAAATATCTCTTATCTGAAAACTCATAGCCTTCTATGTAGTAAGCAAAAGTTCCATCTGGATTAACTAAATCTAAGTCGTTGTTATAAAATTCTCCTTCAATATTACCATGAACGTCTACAAAGAAATTCTCTTCCTTCCACCAAGTCTGCGCATTACCTCCAAGTCTTTCTGATTCTACTCTACCAACTCTATGAGCATCATACGTTCTAAGACATATATACTTGTTCTTAAGAGTAGATGCTGCTATCCCTGTAAGTACTTTATTATTTGTGTTGATTGCAGCTTCAACTGCATTAAGAACAGTAGTTCTGGTAATATTATCAGTTATAGAAGTAGCAGAATGAAAGCTTGTTCTAGGACGAAAATTGATCCTAAAGTCTTTGTGACCATTACAATCCATTGTTAACTTCGCCTTAGAGAAGTCAGCAGAAACATAGATTGTAGTATCTGTACCATCAGCTTTGAACAGGTATTCCCCTACAAGCGTAATATTGTAGTTCATTCTGTTATAGTAAGCAACCATAGTCTTGAAAGCGGGAAAGCTATCATACGTGGTATTTTTCCTACCCCCAAAATGCTCTATAGAAAGGTACTCTGTAGTAGCTAGCTTAATATCTTCAACCACTAGTACTGAACCATTATCATCAGGCTCAGTAGTATTAGACACAAAGTAGTTTGCAGGGAAAGGAGTATCTCCTTTTGTAGAATACCCGCTCAAACGTACACCTCTGTACACTCCACTTTGCAGGAGAGTTATTTCAGTAGCAGACATTGCGCGTACTTGTGCAATAGTATCTTTGTCGAGGAACTTATCACGTACTTCTGTAAGTGCATTATTAGCATTCTCTTCTGTAGTAGCTATTATCTCCTCTACTTCAGGAGCCAGAGAGAGAACGTCGTTACCGGCACCATCAGTTGTTTTTTTGATAGTATCCGATCCGAGCACAGGGCGACCAGTAACGATTACAGATCCATTTGGGGCCAATAACTGGTTTTGTTCATTTACCCCAACAAATTTAGAAGCGGCTTCTGTGCGGAGTTGTGCCTTAGTTTCATCCAGCGTTTTCTTGTTAACCGGCTGGTTGCCTCTCGTTGGATCTGGAACCTGCAGGTTTGGGATAAGCACGGCATCTGAACCCTCAAAAGGAGTAACCAGAGATCTAAGGTTTAGAACTTCAACACGTGGAAGCAATCCTGTTGTCTCCAGCTGCTTAAGCAGAGGGTAATCGTTATTAAAAACACCGCCTGTATAAAGATCCTGGTATTGCTTCGGAGAAAGGTTGCCAAAGTAACTATTGTCTCCGGCATGGAAGCTGTCTCCTACAAAGGCATATACCTTTTTACCTGCTGCAACCGAATTGTAGTACTTGGTTATAAGCTGAAAATCAGCAGAGGCAGCATCGTTGATGTGGTAAGTAGAAGCGGTGTTGCCAGCATTGTTGTTAACATAAAGCAGATAAGGGAAATCACTGACCATGTGCTGGCTGAAGGCAAGCCTTGTCAGATCAACTAAATTAGAGTTGGGATGAAACAAATCATCGTATACAGCCGGGAAGCCCAATCGGGCTATATCAGTTAAGTAGCCTGCTGAATGGGTATAGTCAAAATACTGATCACTGTAAAACAGAAGGCGCTTGCCTGCATATTGTGCATTATATGCCGATCCTTGCTTAACTTCTATATAGTTAGCGGAGGCAGCAGGCTCATAAATATCCAGCTGCTGATTATAGGCCCTGGTAACTGAATACCCGTAGGCATTTGCCGCCAGAGACGGCACGATGTAGAGCCTGAACTTGTACTCTGCCGGCAGTTCTGACTGCTCAGGAGCAACAGCCGAAAGGGCCGAAAACTTTTCCTGGAAGAAGTCTATGATTTGGGTGAGGGCCGCCCTTTCCTGTGCAGGCGTTATTTGGCCGTGGTTACCATCCGGCAAAGCGGAACCGATACGCGCCTTCAGGGCATTGATCTCCTGTGGTGTTGTGATGCTCATATAAATCTGATATCAAATCCTAATGTATAAGGAGAAGTAACCTCCAGTATTTGCCCTGGCTGCACTAACCGAACCACCTGCCCGTTGAACATAATGGTAACCGTGTTGCCTTCACCAGGAGCTGGCGGCTTCACAATACCAAGTTCGCTCACCTCAAAAGCACCGGCATAATAAAGGGCTGGCAATACTCCCTCCCCCTCAAAGCTTACCTTATAGCCGTTGCGGTCTGCCGGAGAGTCACCAGAGGCAAAGGAATGGGTAAAGGTGGCGTAAGTGCCTGGCGCAGTAATGCGCAGGAACCCGTTACGGTCGCGGAACATAAGGGCAAAGCGGCGGCGGGCCAGATCATATAAGGCAGAACCTAACTCCGGTGCATCCCTGGGAATGAAGCCCTTTTGCTTGAGTTCGTAGATGGTGCCTCTCCTGTCGGTTTTTTGCTGCTGCTCATAACTGGCCGTGTCGCGGGTATATCCCATCAGGTACCAAACACAATTCTCTTTCAGAGTTACATCACCACGCAGAACCAAACCATCCTGTACGGGATAGCCTGTTATGTTTTCGACAGGTGTAAAAAACACAATGTCCAAGCCGCCAATATTGGTATCGATATCCGGTGTTATGTTGCGCATGCAGTAGGGCCTTATGCTGACAAAGATAGCTTGGCAACGGGCCGAAGAGCGGGACAAATCTGATGAACATTTTTCTTCATTGCCTGGTCCTCCTTCCATCGCTGGTAGCTTTTCTTAAGGGCTTCGAAGGTGTAATCCTCATCGCAGAAATCGTACTTTTCCATAAACTCCACAATGGCACCGTGCATGGTTAAGCCAAACTCACGGTGGTTGTCTACATAGGCATGCAGTTCTGCCTTCAGCAGGTTCTGGATAAAGGTGTTGAATTTGTAGAAGGTGTAGGAAGAGCAGTTTTTGCAGCGCTTATTCATCACCGTGGACGAGACAATTCTGACGGGGAATTTTGCCGTGTATTTTTCAACAGACTTGTCGTACTGCTTATCCTGCAGCGGCTGCCGGAGCAGGTTATACAGGTACATGCCGATATGGTCTGTTTCCGAGAGTTTGTAATCAGGGCCTAAGTGCACCTGCAGGTACTTGTATACTGCCGATGTTACTTTAACAGGAAAGGTGAGGATCATATGCCATTTATAAATATCGTACAATTTAGCATGCCGATAACCGCTACTAAGGGACAACCGAAGCGGGAACAATTAAATATAACAATTTATTACATCTAATTTCACATATATTGCACACATTTTATACATATATGTATAAATACTTTCTAAACAAAAAAAGCCAGCGATGAGGCTGGCTTATAGGAATAAGAGGCAAATGGTTAAGCGGCGCGGTGGCTGATGATACGGGAACGGAAAACTGTTTTGCCGTCCTGGAACACCAGGCAATCCGGCTTTTTCTCTTTTACAATACCGGTATGTTCTACCTCCTGCTTTTTCTCCAGAAACCTTACCTGGAGCGGGTAGCCGTAAAAGCGCGTACGGTTATAGTCATACTTTCTCATCAGCTCATTTCCATTTCGAATTCACAATGGGCGGCCTCCGCCTCCAGTTCCTTTCTCTTTACCGGGTCAGCCTCCTGGCTTATGCGTTGCTGCAGGTGATGCAGCAGTGTCTGGTAGTGGCTTCTTCTGTGGTGGCTATCGTTGCAGCAGCTTTTTGTGGAAGGTGATATAGCGGTTTCTGATCTCATTGTAGGCATCTTCTGAAACAGGTATATAGTTGGGGTCTGATAACATTTGTTTGGTGAACAGGGCAGAGCACTCGTACGAGGAGCTTTGCCAGTTCCAGTTGACGTTGCCGTAATCCTCCCCTGCTATCTGCTGTATTTTAGTCTCGCTGAGCAACTTTATAAAAAGCGCGTTGTTTCGACACAGGTATTTTGGATAAAACTCAGTTTCAGCAGCAAGTGCGGGTATTTCAGGTGATTCGGCAAGATGGTGTAAATCGGCCATTTCTGCGTGAATTTTTAAAACAGTGTTACTTTTGTTACATCTGTTACTTTTAAGCCTTAATTTACTGATTTTCTACAACTTAACCAAAAATATATTTTGTTACAAGGGGTTTATTTTTTGTAACTTTTGTTACAGATTTTGAGGTTTAGGTTTTTAGGGTGTAACAAATGTAACAAACTGATTTTTTCTGTTACAAAATTTCGGGCCGGAAAAACCCACTCTATTTAGTCTATTCTTATATTTTTAATAAATTGTAACAAATGTAACAAATGTAACAGGTTTTTAATTCTTGTGGCGAAAACTACCCTTTGCAAATTAAAACTAAATTCATAGTTATTGTATTTATGTTACATACGTTACATTTCGTACGTTATTATTCGTAGGAATTGGTGTAAAAGCAAAAAGGGCCTCTACAGGCCCCATTTGCTTTGTTGCTTTTTCTTGATATTCAAGCAACCGAAAAGAATGCTTCTACCGAATAGCGTTAACCCCCTAAAGCTTTCTTCACTTTCTGTACTGTGGCAGTGCCTACCTCACAAATGGCCGCAATATCTCTGACGCTTTTACCCTGGTTCAACTGACGGACCACAGCTTTATACTTCTCCAGAAACTTCTCTGTGCTCACTTTGGAACCTTCCCTTCTACCGAGCTTGATGCCTCTTCGCTTTGCTTGCTCCAAACCGGAATTGATTCGCTCCACAAGAGTTTCGCGCTCCAGCCTGGCAAATTCGGCCAGCAACGTAAATATCATCTGCGCAATCGGGTTCTGCTTACCTCCCTTGTTTATAGTTTCCATATTGTAATTAAGCACATATACCGAAACACCAAGTTCTGTTAGCTTCTCCAGCACCTGTAATACCTCAGATGTTTTCCTTCCAAGCCTGGAAACTTCCGTCACCAGCACTTTATCAATGCCTTGCTTGTGCGCCAGCTCCAGCAACTTCTGTATACCTTCCCTGTCAGCGTTTTTAGTAGCCCCACTTATCTTTTCAGCTATAGTGGCAACTACCTCCCATTCCTTTTGCTTTGCCAGTACAGACAGATCACAGATCTGCCTGTTGTAGTCCTGGCTGTTCTTCGATACCCTAACAAATAGCGCTACTTGTGTCATTGGTTATTCATTATAAATTTAAAGGTTTTATGAATTCGTAGAACTCTTCATGAGAACAAGAGGGGAAAGCAGTGCTAAATATGCGTGTGGGTTGTATTAAACTGTGGAGATTAATTAACCCAACTTCTATCATCATGCAATGATATAGGCAAGGAATAAAACCAGTATTTTGCCCATAATCTCCTCTTAAAGTCATTCCTGGTAAGATACCTGCGAATTGATCACTGATAAATTCTTTAATGCAGCACTCAGGATACCCGAGAGCCGCTCCCAATTCTTTGAATCTAAAGAATGAGTGCCTGTTGTAGTAAACCATTAGTTTTTCGTGATTGCTTCTTTGATTGCCTTGAAAATCTCGAAGGCTATTCGGGGGTCAATTGCATTACCAAAAGCACCTAATTGATCCACTGCGGTGGGTATCCCATGAGGTACTCCGAAAACCGCGGGTTCGCCCAGCCTTTCTTCAAATTGTAGAAAAGCATTGCCTTGTGCATCCAGTGGATATTCCGGCCTACTCGTTTGAGTGCAGCTTCCCGGGTGCTCACATAATACCCTTTCCCGTCCTTGAACATCGGTGTAGGCAATAAGCCATACCCTTTCTCGCTTGTGAAAGGCTCCGACGGCACTTGCAGGTATAACAAGGGGCGGCCAGCAGCTGTAGCCCGCACTTTCCAGATCGCTGATCTTCTGATCCAGGACCCCGTTAGAAATGCTTCCTGAAACATTTTCGTTAAGCACGCAACGTGGCCTTGTCTCAACAATAATGCGTAACATCTCTGGCCAGAGGAAACGTGGATCTTCCTGGCCAAGCCTTTTTCCGCTAAGCGAATTTGGCTGGCACGGGTCGCCGCCGCTGATAATGTCGACGTAAGGAAGGTTTCTGACGGTTCGTATGTCTGTAAACTGAGTTGCATTTGGGAATTGCTTTTTAAATTGGTTATTGCAATAGGAGTTGATTTCAACTATCCACCGGGTTGTTATTCCCGCCCAAGCAGCTGCAAGGGGAAATCCTCCAATGCCATTAAATAGAGCTCCGTGTGTTAGATCAAACATTAGATTAATTCCAGTCTACTGAATCAATTTCGATTTCTTTATTGCATTCGGGGCACTCGAAAGTGGCATAGCTCCAATCACAAGGCTCACCTACTTCTGAGCAAAATTTTCTGTAATCAATGTCTACTTCTTCCTCACATTCGGGACATTCAAAATGTACATCAGTAGGTTGCTGAACTACTGTTATATCTACAGTTTTCATCGTTTTAATCTTTAGTTTTTAATGTGAATTTTAACGGGCAGTACCATTGTATCAGGAGCGGCATATTCGATATTAGAATTTGCATTGATGTAGCCAATTTCTTCACCATTCTTAATTAGACCTGTCTTTTGACAAATCGGGCCTGTCTCTGTAAACTGAAACTCCTCCATCCATAACAACCGGTGAATTGGAATGGCTTCACCTATGGTTTTGATCATTTCTTTTGCCATAATCATTGAGTTTATTGTTCTTAAAAATCATCTGTTTATTGTGATACACTTTTTAATATTATCTAGCAGCCTTTACAGCTGCACAAAGGGGGTTTTCAAAAGAAAAATTTAAGAGGGATTTTTCTGATACACTTTTGCGTTCAGCTCCAGATTTCCCTGTACCGATTTTGTTTTCACTTCTTCATCAGCTTTAGGGTTGAAAGGGGTTTTGAACTCCTCAATATCTTCTTCGCTCAGCCAGTCTTCGTACCTAAACTCATAGGCCCTTTGCGTGTCCTGGTGGTAAGTGATGGTAGGCTCTCCGAAATTTCCTTCCATGTCGATAGAAACTGGTATCTGAATTCTTTGCACCTTATGCGCCTCCATGCCTCTTTTCTCTTTCAGGTAGTACTTCAGCTCTTTTTCATCGAACTTGTACTTACTCATCTCATTAATATCCTTTAGGAGAAACTTAAGGTGTATTTTCAGCACTGGCAGCTTATACATCAGGAACTTCTCTTTGATGTATTCTTCAACAGTGGCATCCAACCTGTTCTTGGTTGTTTCTACAATTTTCTTGAATTGATCAGTAATGAACCACTCCGGCTTAAACCATAGACGGTCTGCCTTTGGGTGGAAAACCTTTCGGTGTTTAAGGAAGTGCAGCCAGGCTGGTATTTCTTCTTTGAGCTTTTTTTCCAGGTCCGGATCAACGTTATCATCTGAAATTCGGGGCACCCGAACAACAAACCACCGGCTCTCCCCATCTTCCATTTTCATAACACGGTCGGCATCGTTAGAGCAGATAATCAGCTTACCGTAGTAGCTGATCTTTTTCACGTTCATGCCTTTATTCTCCATGTACACGGTATCAGCCGTGGCCAGCTGCTTCAGGCGCTCTTTCTCTGCTTTCTTATCTACATCCAAAAAGCCTTCATCTATGCCGATGATGAACTTTGTAATGTAGTGGGCATTGAATTTCATTTTAAATTGGTCGTTGCCCAGGATACAGGCGTTGCTGGCATATATCTGCTGCAGCCATTTTAGAAAAGTAGATTTACCTGTTCTGTTTTCGGGAGAGACCAATACAGGTACCGGCAGCATTTGCTCAGGCATCTGGAATTGCAGTGTGAGGTAGTCCAGAGCAACCGTGAACTGATCACCGATAATTTCTTTATCTACTGTAGCCTCTCCTCCGAAAACGTGCTTCAGGAAATTAAGCGTTGTTTCTATTCCTCCTGCTTTGGCCAGGTGAGTAAGCGGCGCGTAAAGATTATAGCAGCCGTTGTGCACCCGCTGATAGTGTCCGTTCCAGTTCGGCATCACACAGAAGGAATCATATTTTGGTACCTGGTCCAGGAAGTTAGTTATGTTCTTGTAGTCGCGGGTTATCTCCCCGATCTTCCAGGGTACCAGCTCTTCCTCCAGTTCGCCATATTTGTTCGGCACACCCACACGCTTCAGCCAGTCAGGCCCCACCCGCATAAATTTCTCTGCATCCTGATGCGCTACAAACTCTACCTTTTCCCCTGTATGGTGATATAGCGCTCTCCTGTAGCCAAACTCTCTGCTCCCGATGAAGTCTTTATAAATAGAATAGAAGTTTTCAACATTATCCAGCCCAAAGTGCTTGAATAGCTTATTGAAATTGCCATCGGTCAGAATAAAGCCTTCGAAGAAACGGGCTGCAAACTGGAATTGCTTTAAGTCATTTAGTACTGCTTCTTTTTCAGCCTGATATTTAACCAGCAAATCATCCAGCCCTTTTGCCTCCTCTGCACAGAATTTCCTTTTAAGGTGGGTAAAGTAGATATTTTTCAGGGCTACATCATCCCTATCCAACAGCAGTTGTAGCGACTCTCTGAAGTTTTTTACAGCACCATAAAAATTATACTGACGTTTACTTAAATCCTTACCGCTCTCCCACCTGATAGTTAAGGTATCGGCATCCGTGATAAAAATTACGTTTTCAACCTGGCAGGTAATAATAAGCTCCTGTATATCCTCATGAAGCTTACCCCGAACATCCCCGTTATAAAAGCCGTGTATGCTTGGTAATCCAACTATATCCAGACCTTCAGCATAGCCCTTAAAGCTTTTCATCTCCCCCTCTACAAAGTACAGATCCTTTATCTTCTCTTTGTTCCGGAACTTTAGAATCAGTCCAGGGTTAAAGAAAGGATAGTTCCCCGTTTCTTTCGGCTGAGTGTACTTCATTTCCTCTTCTCTCCCGTTCCGGACGATCTGGAGGGGCTTTTTAAGGCGCGTTCTGTAAAATATTTTTACAGGGTTGTTTTTGGTACCATTATCATAGGTGTAGAAATTACCGTACAAATCCGGATACAAAATTTTCATGTTATCCTTTTCCGGATCATCCTGAGAGAAGATATAGTCTGATTTGGAAGTAGCATATACATCCAGATCAGGTTTTTTGGCAGTAATGATATTAAGAGCATCAGGAATTCCAGCTTCCTGCAGCCTCTGTTTGTAGTATGGTAATGAAGAATTTTGGTCTGACATAGTAGTGTATTTAAGCTACTTGGAAGAAAGTTGGAAGGGTGTTAGTTAGATTGTAGTTGCTTTAGTTGCTCTATGGTTTTTTGCTCTTCTGCGCGTATGTAGCTAAAACCAACGCTCCAGGCACCATGCTTATAAATAAGCTTTCGCAACCGCCTCAGTTTGTTTTCGAGCGCAATTATGTTGCTCATTTAGTCAAATTTTCAGGGTTTTTTAAAAAAACGCTTCAGGGGGAGTTGATATAATTTAAAGTGAAACCCGGATGAATTGCCTACTTCAACGCTCCACCCATGCCAAATAGCTCCAGCAATAAACAGGATAGCAAGTGCCACAATAATGTAATGTAGAATCATCTTTTTCATTATTTTTTCAGTTTCACTACATAGACACTATTAACTCCAAAAGCTATATAGGTTTTGTGTGTGAGAGACAGTACATGCAAGGTATAAGGCTCTTCGTATTTTGAAGCTTCAGTAGGTTTCATAACCCCTTCTCCATTTGCTTTTATCCTAGATAAAAACAAAAGTTCGTCACCTTTTTTATTCATTAGGTTGTTATTTCTATGACGTTCTTAGCTGCCTGTCGACTATTATGTTCCTGAGCCTCTAGTAATGGGGGTACTACTGCAAAAGTGATTATCCGCTTGACGGCATCGCTCAGATGCAACTCACCCCGCTTATACGAAAGCATCACTTCAGAAATGCGCTGTTCTAGTGTATGCATATCCATAATATCATTAGTTATTCGGTTGCCTTTTTGATTGCTTCCAATGCGTTGCTGATCGCGTAGTGATCTGCCGGAACGTCTCTGTCAAACACCATCTTGTAGTATTCAGTGGCTACCTCAATAAGCTCTTGCAGCGCATCTAACAGTTCAGGCGCTGCCGCCGCCAGTTTTGCATTGTGCGGCGCTCTTGCACACTGATCCTCATCAAGTAGGTTGTTGGCGTTATAATCAGGCTTGTCATAGAGATTGTGGTAACCTGAAAAATCATTTACATACCACGGGCCAGGAGTGTGTTTCTGTTCCATTTTATTCATTAAATTTTATTCAAAACTTACAGACACAGTTCCTAGCGGAAGAGAGTATAAATCTTCTACATAAGCAGCATAGTTGTTTGCTGTTTGTTGGGGAGTCATGGGAGGAACAACCTCCATTTTTTTAGCATTGTCAAGAATTTGACCATCTGCCACTACAGTTACCTTTACAGTGTTCATAAGAATTGCAGTTTAATTTTTAGTAGTATCTCTCAACCAAGTTTGCGCCATCACTGGCTTTTTTGCGGGTTTGTGCCTGCGATTCATTGCATAGCTTCTTTTATATGCCGGGCAGGTTGAAAAGGTCCTGTTGCACGAAAGCAAGCCAACTAAAACAATAATCATAAGCATATAAGCGGTAAGGCGAAAAGTGAAATGCTTTTTCATTTGTAAATGAGTATAGAAGCCGTGGCAACTGTTTTGCAATTGCCTAACTAATCAGTAAAAGACTGGATGTTTAAGCGTGAGAAGAGTATGACCGCGCCGTCAATCCTAATGAAGTTTGCACGGCTATTTGCTTTGGTACATGCTCTGTTATAACTGCGTTCTGAAACCTCTCTACCCACTTAAAGTGCATGTAGCATATCTTTTGCCTGTACCAGTCAGTGTTAGGATACATTTTTTTTAGTACTGCTTTCATATAAGCGGCTTCTTTACCTGTAATAGTTAAAGAAAGACTGTCAGTTATATGCCTCAATAGGATATCCTGTGATCTAACACACTGCACAACTCCGATTTCCTTACTTCCTAACTGCACCTTGTATTGCTGCTCCAGTTTATACTTACCGCTGTCTACACGAACAGCAGGGAAGCACTCCAAGTGAAGTAAGTTGTTCGGATCTGATGAATACTTAAGCGTTTCCATGAACTTGATCTTTAGGAAGTAGCTCTGACTCGTGTACTGTATAAGAATCTGTCTCAGGGTTAGTACCTGCCACGGGAAGCACTACATAGAAGGAGTTGTACTTTTTAAGCACTGGTAAATCCTTGCCTTTAACATGCTCCTGAAAAAACTTTTCATCGCATCCGAACTGCTGATGAGTTACCCGGTCATGAACCCTGATAGTTGCTGGATTTGTAGGAACTGTTAACATGATACAACCTCCTTTCTGGATACTGTAATAGCTGCTTTTTTCACCAATTTCCAGGCTTTCCTGAAGAACTCAAGAATATCACTAGATGATGTGGATACATTATATAACCCAGCATCCTTAACTATTTTTGTTAATTCTCTTATAGCTTCACCATCACGGAGATCCATTGCCATTTGAGCTACCTTAAAATTCATGGTGAGGAGGTATACTTTAGTTTCAATTGGAATTCTATTAACTAGGGTTGTTGAATAGTTTAAAATGTCTCCCTCTCCAATGTCAATGATCTCAGACGCATTATTAGTCACTTTAATCTGAACCTGCCAAAAGGCTCCACCAGGTATTTGAACATCACAAACCCTAAAAGTTTGAACTGAATTAGTTGACATTGCTACTTCAGTAGCATGCAAACAAGCATTACGAAGCTCACCTTTAACATTGAAATTCATAACTTATCCTCCCTTTTAGAATTTAAGCTATCAAGCCGTAAAATATGCACCGGTTTACCCAGTTGAGACTGCAGTTGGCAAGCAAGCTCAAGCAAAACCTTGTTTCGCCGCTTACCCTTTGATCCTATAAAAAATTTCACAGCCATATTACGTACCTAAATTTTTGATTTTATTGACGTTATGCTTCGTTTTTGATAGGCTAGCCGCTTTATTAGCCTCTGCTTTAGCTATCAATGCATCCATAATTGGAGATTCTAGATCAAACTCTTTTAACACCATAGAAACTATCTGTGGGGAAACAGTTAAAGTGCTTGCCACTTCAGTTTTGTCACCATGCTTTAAATATTTGTCTAAAAGCTCCCTCAATTCAATTTTTTCTGCATTACTGATCATATTTTGAATTTTGGTTTAATTATTGTTTAAACGATTATTAAACATATACTAAACATTATTGAATAATGTTGTACAAATGTATTTAAATTTTAATCACAAACGCAAGAAATATTGTTTAAAATATGTACAGAAATTTATACAACTCTCTTACAAACTTTGTACAACCAAAAAGAGAATTGTTTATGGCTCATAGAGGAGAAATAGTTGAAGCTGTTGTAAGAAGTAGCGGTATATCTCTATCAAAACTTCATAAGAAGCTGAATATTAGTAGAGGCACCTTATACAACAAATTTGATGATGCTAATTTGGAATATGAATTTATTCTAGAGGTTGGCAGAATCATTCATCACGATTTCACGGAAGAATTCCCGAACATGTTCAATCCTGCAGGAGACGATAAACAAGATTCGAATCAAATATCAGCCAATGATGTCTCTGAGGCTTCAAACAACTATTACCGCCCTCACACGCTAAAGGAATGCGAAAGAGCTTTGCTTAACCTGCAAAGCAAGTATATATCTCTGTTGGAGACGCATCAGGCTCTCTTAACATCTGTGAAGTCAAACTAAAATAGAAACCCATCTAAGAAGTATGGATACAGGAGAAATGGAAAAGCAGATTGCCGCCGAAGCCATGGATCGCGGTTATTTGCTGCTGTTCAACAATTGGGATAACCAGGTACAGGTAAGTGGAAAAGAGTTATTCGAAAACCGCCAGAACTTAGAGATGGGTTTACTTACTGTTTTAGCTTTTGACCAGGTACATAACAAATGGTTTATGTATAGAAACAGAACATTAGAGGACGTTTGCAAAAGGGAAATAACAGATCATTTCGCCTCCAATAATTTCAGGATACATCATCAATCTGTATAATTTTTCCCTATTATTTCCCGAAAAGCATATAAAATGCTGATTATCAGCACCCCTTAACTTTAGTTAAAGAAAGGTTAAAGATATGTTAAAGTCTATATAAACTACTCGCCCGACACATCTAATCCGGCTTTGCGTGCCTGAGCCTGTGCAATAATACTGGCAACCAACAACTGAAGCGCGTGGTACATCATAATGGGCAACAGCATAATACCAACCATATTGGCATCCGGGAAAATAACTTTCGACATCACCGTGCCGTGCACCAGCGATTTTTTAGAACCGCAGAATACGGCTGTTACCTTGTCTTCGCGGCTAAAGCCAAGTACATTCCCAATACCTTGTATCAGCCCCAGCACCAGGAAAAACAAGAGCAGCATACTTGCCCCCAAAACCAGTAGGTTGAGCAGGCTGTAGTCTTCAAACATATTGCGGGCAAAAGACTCGCAGAAGGAAGTATATACTATAATCAGGATAATAGTCTGGTCGAAGTAACGCAGCTTTTTCTTGTGCTTTTCGGCATAGGCTCCCCAGAAGCGGTGCAGAACAATCCCCAGCACTACGGGCAACAGGACCTGCAGCATCAGGTTCCCCAT
Source organism: Pontibacter sp. SGAir0037 (assembly GCF_005491705.1). NCBI lineage: Bacteria > Pseudomonadati > Bacteroidota > Cytophagia > Cytophagales > Hymenobacteraceae > Pontibacter > Pontibacter sp. SGAir0037. Next base: position 3,035,755 of record NZ_CP028092.1, read on the forward strand.
CACCTCCCAGATATCAAATCCTTCGGCATTCGTCGTCAGGAACAGGCTCATCCAGAGAGGCGTTATAAAAATACCCAGTAAGCTGGAGATACTGGCATTGAAAATAGCGGCAGGCATATTTCCGCCTGCAATAGACACCATCACCACCGACGAAGAAACAGTAGACGGCAGCGCAGCCAGGTAAAAAGACCCCAGCCAAAGCAGCTCATAGTCGGTGCCAATAAAAAAACCGTGCAACAGAATCAGCAGCAAAGGAAACAGGATAAAGGTACTAAACTGTACCACCAGGTGGAGTTTCCAGGTACTCAGGCCAGCTTTTAATTTCTCAGGACTTAACCGCAAACCATAGAAAAAAAATATGAGGGCAACGCCATAGTGAGCAATTTCACTTAGTGAGAAGGGGCCTTCCTGTATGCCGGGTGTTGGCCATATGTATGCCAGCACAATCATACCAATGAGCGCACCTATAAACCAGTCGAAACCGGCTCTTGCTGCAAATGCTCCTATGCGGGGTAATAAACCTACTGCTTTTTCTGCTTCCTTTTCTTTTCGCTGCGGTGCTTTCAAGTGAATAAAGGTAAGTGCGTGATAAAATTAAATAAAGGCTGCGCTACCGGGTAGCGCAGCCTTTATTTCTACTATTTTCTAAAACCCCAGCATATCTATTGTTTCCAGTTCCAACTGCTCTTCTTCCTCCTCCTGGTTTTCGGCATCTGGTGCGGTAACAATCAGATCGCGTGCCCGGCCATAAAGCCTTACATTCGGGTATAAGTTCTCATATTCTTCCTGCGATATAAGGCCTCTTCTTACCATAATACCTGAGATCAGCCGGAAATAACCAGCTTTGTAGCTCCGCAGGTTGCCGTAGTTATCAAACGAAGACCTGAACCGTTTTGGGCTTGGTATAATGCTCGTTAAGAAGATAGCTTCTGCCAGGTTGAGTTCAGAAGGCTGCTTACCAAAATAAAACCGGGAGGCATCTTTGGCACCGTATACATCCGGCCCCCATTCAATTATGTTCAGGTACACCTCAAACATGCGGTTTTTCGACACCAGGTCCAGGTTTTCGATCAGCCATACAATTATAGCCTCCTCCACCTTACGTGCCAGGTTCTTTTTGCGCGTCAGGAACACGTTCTTCACCAGCTGCATGGATAGTGTACTGCCTCCCCGCACAAAGGCTCCCTCTTTTAAATTTACAACAATAGCCTGCCGTATGGCTTCTTCATGAAAGCCGTTGTGCCGATAAAACCCGGCATCTTCAGCGGTTAAAATAGCATTGCGCAGGTAAGGCGATACTTCGCCGATCCGTACAAAGAAGTTATTGGCAGGTCCTACTGTAAAAGTTCTGACAGGTTTTCCGTACTCATACACGGTGTGGGTAAAGGTGCCGTTTATCTTTTCCAGATTGGTGTTACCATACTGCACAATCTTAAAATCTTTGGAGGCATCCAGATCAGAATCGAACTTCACGCTATCCACCTGCGCCATATCCACATGAAAGTTCATCTTATACTGCAAAGTTCCTGTAGCCCTGATCCCTTCCAGATTCTCGAACAAGCCAACCGGCAACGACTCAAAAAAATCATTGGCAGGCACCGCCTTGGTTTTTACTTTCAGATCGATAATTTTGGAAGAGGCATCCTGGTAAACGGCATACACATTCGCCACCGCTTTGTTTACCCGCACCTCGGTCAGGCTATCCACTGCATAGTAGTTTGGCCCAAGGGTTACTACATAATTTACAGCACTTTCCTTTATCAGAATGTCTTCATCTGCCAGCTTTGTATGGTTTACCACCAGGTTATTCAGCATAGCTGAGCCTCGCACCGTAAGCCTCTCGTTGCGGTAATTCTTATCCTTCAGGCTTACATGCAGCGTATCAAATGTAACGTTACCGCCAAACTTCTTTTCTACATACGGTATCTGGATTCCTTTACTATCGGCTGCATACAAGCTGGCTGCGATGTTATAGTCACGCGGATCAATGGTGCCCCGCACCCGCATATTATTTACCAGCGTGTCAATTCTGATTGTAAGTTCTGTGTTAATGTTTCCGTCCTCTATTACCAAAGAAGGCATCCTGACATCGATGGTGCGGTTATCTGATTTATACGAAACATTCAGATTCTTAAAATCTACCTGATCCGGGGTATTATCAAAAGCCGTTTCAATCAGATTGTTGAGTAGTTTCCCATAGTTTCTGCTGCCTTTGCTGGTTGTATCTACGGGTTCCTCCTGGTCTCTCTTCATTAAAAAAGAAAAGTTATCCTGATCACCGTGTTTAATAGCTGTAAGATAACCATTGGCTACTTCGAGGCGATAGAATACGATTCTGCCCTTAAAAATAGAGCGAAGACTAACGCTGGCATGCACATTATCAGTTGTAAACAGGGTATCTCCCTGGTGAGGCACCAAAGCAATGCCCTTGATAGCAACGGTTCTCAGGTTTACAAAATCTGCGCTTTCAATCGTAAAGTCAACCGGGTATTTGTTTTCTACCTTTGTTATCACCCGGTTTATCGTATAGGTTAACACCCTGCTTCTAAACATGATAAGCAAGACAACCGAAAGCAGAAGCAGTCCAACAAGTACGCCTGCTCCAATTAATATTCTTTTTTTCAATCTCTGGTCCACAATATAGTGCTGCGAATTACGCAATAAGAATCTGTTTGTAAAACGATGCAACAGATAATATTTAAACACTCCTATATAGAAGCATTACCTGTTATGTCACCTCCTCATACGGTTTTATACTTCTTTAGATATTAAACCGCCCTGTCGGCGTGTCCTCCTGCTTGCAAGCATAGTGCCAGAGGCACCCGCTCCTTGGTTTACTATTCTGCATTAACGCAGGAAAGTACAATTTTATACACGTAGCACGAGCAGATAAGTTGTACTTCGCTATCCAAAGTACTTCTCTAATTAAATAGAAAGCTTTTTAGCTTGGTTCGGCAAAGCTACTTATCTTTGAACAAAGTTATACCTGCATGAATCTTACAACACTTACCGCCATTTCTCCTGTGGATGGGCGTTACCGTCGGAATACCACAGACTTAGCCGGATACTTTTCTGAGTTTGGCCTGATCCGCTACCGTGTACTGGTAGAGGTAGAATATTTTATTGCGCTGTGCGAACTGCCGCTTCCGCAGCTAAGCAGTGTGCCCCAGGACCAGTTTAAGGCGTTACGCGCCATCTACGAAAACTTTACCGAAGCCGATGCGCTGCAGATAAAGGAGACCGAGAAAGTAACCAACCACGATGTAAAGGCTGTTGAGTACTTTATAAAAGATCAATTTGACACCCTTGGCCTAAGCCAGTACAAAGAATTTATACATTTTGGACTCACTTCCCAGGATGTAAACAATACAGCCATCCCGCTTAGTCTGCGCGATGCCGATGATCGTGTTATTATGCCAGCTTTTCAGCAGTTGCACCAAACACTGGCAGAGTTGGCACAGCAATGGAAGGACGTGCCGATGCTGGCCCATACCCATGGCCAACCTGCTTCTCCTACGCGACTGGGAAAGGAAATAATGGTGTTTGCAGAGCGACTGGCAGCTCAAATGAACCTGCTCCGCCAAGTGCCATTCTCAGCAAAGTTCGGAGGTGCTACCGGCAATTTTAATGCACATCATGTGGCGTATCCTGCCATTAACTGGCCCGATTTCGGCAATCGCTTTGTGCAGGATGTACTGGGGCTGCGCCGCAGCCAATACACCACCCAAATTGAGCATTACGACAACTTGGCGGCCTACTTCGACGGATTAAAGCGACTGAACACTATTCTGATTGATTTTGCCCGGGACGTATGGCAGTATGTTTCGATGGGCTACTTTAAGCAAAAAATAAAAGCAGGTGAAGTAGGTTCATCGGCTATGCCGCATAAAGTTAACCCGATAGATTTTGAGAATGCAGAGGGCAACCTGGGTATAGCCAATGCCATTTTAGAGCACCTGGCAGCCAAACTGCCCATCTCCCGCCTGCAGCGCGACCTGACGGATTCAACGGTATTACGCAATGTAGGAGTTCCACTGGCACATGTGGTTATAGCGCTTAAGTCGCTTGAAAAAGGCATCGGAAAACTTGAACTCAACGAAGCCGCCCTGCATAACCACCTGGAAGAAAACTGGGCTGTAGTGGCAGAAGGCATCCAGACCGTGCTGCGCCGTGAAGGTTACCCGCAACCTTATGAAGCGCTGAAGGCATTGACCCGCAAAAATGAAAAAATTACTGAGCAAGCCATTAAAAGCTTTATCGACACTTTAGAGGTTAATGAGGAAATTAAAGCTGAGCTTAAAGAGATATCACCTTACAATTATACCGGAGTAGATCTTATCTAGCTTATTTCAAGACGCTGCAAAAAAACAGCCTCTCCACATCATGCTTGTGGAGAGGCTGTTTTTTTACTATAAAGTTAACGTTTTCACAAAATGAAATCGGTTGCATAGCTTCCGGGCAACATACTGCATAGGCCAGTCTATTAATGGAATTACCTCCTTGGCTCTATCAGTTACATGTGGTATTATAGGAAACCCTTACAGAACTTAAGCAAGAAGAACAAATGTAATTAATCACTTTTATTCTCCTGAAATCGGTTGCAAATATGTGTTTGGTTCTATACCTTTAGCTTTAGGTAGAATCTTGATGGCACTACAACTATAATCTGCTGCCTATAATGCCTTACGACATGTATCTTATGACAAAACTTTACAAATACATAACGCTATCTATAGCAGCGGTTTTGTTGAGCAGTTATAGTATACTTGGCCAGTCACGACCGATTGCTGACGGAAAAGCAAAGTTTTTAGGAAATATCTACAGCAAAATGCAATTACTGAATTTTGCCGGCTACTGGAACCAGGTAACACCCGAAAATGCAGGCAAATGGGGCAGTGTAGAGGCAAACCGGGATGTAATGGACTGGACGGAATTAGACATTGCCTATAAACTTGCCAAAGACAATGGCTTCCCATTTAGACTGCACGTACTGGTTTGGGGAAATCAGCAGCCTTCCTGGATAGAAAACCTGCCAGCCAATGAGCAACTGGAAGAAATTGAAGAATGGTTCTCGTTAGTTTCGGAGCGCTACCCGGATTGCGACTTTGTAGAAGTAGTAAATGAACCAATTAATGACCCGCCAAACCAGGCCGGGAATGGCGGAGGCAATTACATGAACGCTTTGGGTGGATCAGGCGCAACTGAATGGGACTGGATTATCAAATCCTTTGAGCTGGCCCGCCACTATTTCCCAGCCTCAAAACTGATGTTGAATGAGTATAACATTATTAACAACACCAGCAATCTAAATAAGTACCTAAAAATTATACAGCTGCTTAAACCCCGCCATCTGATTGATGGAATTGGGGTGCAGGCCCATGCTTTCTCTACAACAGCAGGTTCTGCAACAATAACTGCAAATCTTAATGCGCTTGCGGCAACTGACCTTCCGATCTATATCACAGAAATGGACATAGACGGCCCTACTGATCTGGTTCAGCAACAGGAATACCAACGTATCTTCCCTCTTTTCTGGGAGCATCCCTCGGTACAGGGCATCACTTTATGGGGTTACAGGCCAGGGCTGTGGAGAAACGACCAAAGAGCTTATCTTATTACAGCCAATGGTGTAGAAAGGCCAGCAATGAAGTGGCTAAGAGAGTATGTGCAAGGTTTTGTAACCGGCCTGCAAAGAAATGAAGCACTCTCCTTTACCGCTTACCCTAACCCAATAGTTAACGGAAATCTTACACTAAACGGAGTTGAAAAAGTAAATACTGTTACAATCCTCGATCTGAATGGCAGAATGATCCACGAACTTGCTTTAAATAAGCAGGCATCGGTACACATAGCCTTAGATATAAATCCTGGTCTTTATATCTTACAGCTTTTCGATGGCCAGAATTATGCCACCCAAAAGTTACTTGTAAAGTAAACAGAGCTTGTTTCATCCATTCGTTCATGTTATTATCTCTGTTTCCGATACTGTTTTGGCAGAATTATATGATAAACAACTAATGCACATACTCTTATCACCTTACTATTGATAAAAACAAAACAATGACAAAAAACACCTATTTCAAATCCTCCTTCTTTATGCTGGTAGCAGCTTCTTTGCTGACAAGTGCCTGCCAGAACAACAACCCTGACAACCAGGATGATGCCAATGCCACAGCCTCAACCACTTCAGAAGCTCAAAAACCTTCTACAGAGCCATTGGTTACCAACATTTATACAGCAGACCCTTCTGCTCATGTATTTGAAGGCAGAATCTATATTTACCCTTCGCATGATGTTGACGCAGGCATTCCTGAAAAAGATGACGGCTCTCACTTCGATATGAGAGACTACCATGTACTTTCTATGGACAGAGTAGGTGGAGAAGTAACAGATCATGGTGTTGCCCTGGACATAAAAGACATTCCGTGGGCAGGCCGGCAATTATGGGCTCCAGATGCGGCTCATAAAGACGGCACCTATTATTTATACTTCCCTGTAAAAGACAAGCAGGATGTTTTCCGAATAGGCGTGGCAACCAGTAAATCACCTGCCGGTCCGTTTAAACCCGAAGCAAAGCCTATTGAAGGCAGTTATAGCATAGACCCTACAGTATTTACTGATTCTGATGGAGCCTCTTATATGTACTTCGGTGGTATTTGGGGAGGACAGCTCCAAAGATGGAGTACAGGCACCTACAATGCCAACGATACTTACCCGGCAGATGATCAGCCTGCTTTGATGCCTAAAATAGTACGTATGAGCGACAACATGCTGCAGTTTGCTGAACCTGTTCGTGATGTGCAGATACTCGATGAGAATGGCAAGCTTCTATTAGCCGGCGACAACGATAGACGCTTTTTTGAAGCTGCCTGGTTGCACAAATACAACGGCAAATATTACTTCTCCTACTCTACCGGCGATACACACAACATAGCGTATGCCATTGGCGACAGCCCTTATGGTCCGTTTACCTACAAAGGTGTTATCCTGGAGCCTGTACTGGGCTGGACGAACCACCACTCTATTGTAGAGCACGACGGCCAGTGGTACCTGTTCTACCACGACAGTTCTCTTTCCGGCGGTAAAACACACCTGAGAAGTGTAAAAGTAACAGAGCTTACGCACCGTCCGGATGGCACGATAGAAACAATCAATGCTTATACAGAAAATTAAGCCTTTATACTTCGGTTTCCAAAAAAAGAAAGCCCTCCTGCATGGGAAGCAGGAGGGCTTTCTTTTTGCGGTGCCAGGTAATGCTTCTTTTTAATTATCTACTTTTATCACCTTCTTTACTTCCCGCTCAGCACCTTTTTCTATTTGCAGGTAATAGATTCCGTTGGTTACATTGCTCAAATTTATCGGCTGCTGGAATGTATCGGCAAGTTTAAATGTGTATTCTGTTCTGATGACTCTGCCCGTCGCATCCAGTAGCTTAATAGCCACAGCACCACGGTAAGTGCCCTGCATTTCCACGACTGCACCACCTTGCACAGGATTCGGATAAACCAGGGTATTACCCGAACTTGCCACTGTACCTTTTGCAGCAAGCAACAGCCCCTGCCATGGCAACAGGCCCTGTGCAGGTGTCTCCAGTTTCCGGGTGGTAAACAGGCGGAACTCTCCTGGCTGCAGACTTATAATTTCTGCCGGATTTGTAACGGTTACTTCTCCGCCAGAGAAGTAGTCGTACCAGATACCTGATTTTGGAAAATCGGCAGCTGGCTTTTGTAGCTTTGTATCGAAGTTTCCAATAATGTGCACATCCATGGTTTCGTGGCGCAGGGTGATCCGCTTCACGCTATTTTCAAAATCAAGGGTAAAATCATCTGTTTGAAAAGCAGGCTGACTTAGTTTCAGATTGATTAGAGCAGCATAGACTTTATACAGTTTTTGCCGCTCTGCATCCTGCTGATACTCCCAGCGAACAGGTTTGGCCCCTGTTCGCCCGTTAAAATCGATAGGCACCTCGTACCCCAGTTCTCCAAATTGCCAGATAAGTTTAGGACCAGGCACTGGCAGGAAAAAGGCTGCAGCCAGCTTTGCCCTGTTTAGCGCTGTGGTTAAGTTCTGTGTATTATAAGCAGCTTCTACACGCCCGTTTTGCAGTACGTCATACAGCAAGCGTTCTTCGTCGTGGCTCTCCATATAACCTACTACGTGCGGATTCTGCCACTCCCGTTGCCTATAGGAGATCCAGTTTGGATTGGCCGTATTGCCTTTCGCTACGTTGCGATAGTCGTAATTATGGTTCCCCCAGAAAAGCATACCATAATCAGCCAGCTCCTTTTCCTCCTGGTTCACGGCAAAGTGCTCCAGTATGACATAGGCTGTTTCATCATAGCTGCGTATTTCGTTATAGATCCTTTTCCAGGTGGCTACCCGGCTGGCATCATAAGCACTCCAGTTATCCACATTGTCCCCAGCGTTCTTTTGTGTAAAACCTTTCGATAGGTCGAACCGATAGCCATCAACTTTGTATTCTTCCAGCCAAAAACGGTTTACCCGTTCTACCAGTGCTTTGGTGGCAGCACTTTCATGATTGAAATCAAAGAAAACACTGAACGGGTGGGTAGCCTGCTGGTTAAAGAAAGGGTTATTGGCTGCTGGCCTGTCGCGGTTCCAGTACATTTTTACATAGGGAAACTCATAGTCGGCCTGGTTCAGCACAATGTCCAGGATAACAGCAATTCCCAACGCATGGCATTTGTCTATAAAGGCTTTCAGATCATCCTTTCTTCCATAGGCTTTATCGGGAGCAAAATAGAAAATTGGGTTGTAGCCCCAGGAGTCGTTACCGGAAAATTCCATGATGGGCATCAGTTCAATGGCATTTATCCCAAGGCGCTTCAGATAGCTAAGAGTATCTGTTAAAGTTTTATAGTTCCGATCTGCTATAAAATCACGGATATGCAGCTCGTACACCACCAGCTTCTCAGGGGCTGGCCGCTGAAAATCGGTTACTTTCCAGTTGTATGGTTGCTGGTTGGTTTTTAGCACAGACACAATGCCTGATGCTCCACTCGGGTAAGGCTTGAGGTCCGGGTAAGTAGTAGCCGGAATGTACTGGTCGTTGTTCGGATCCAGGATAAGCTCTGCATAAGGATCTGCTACTGCCAGTGTGCCATCCACCAGGTACTGGTAAGCTACTTCCTGCCCTGCTGCCATATTTTCCAGTTCAATCCAATAGCGCTCTCCGTCTGCTGTCCGATGCATAAGATAGCCTGGCTGCGCTTCCCAATTGTTAAACTCGCCAATTACATACACAAACTCTTTATGTGGGGCATAAAGAGAAAGCACTACTTTGTTGGCAGCAGTATAATTAACGCCATCTACTATACCACTGGGTAAGGACCGCACAACAGGTTCTGGTTTTACAGTAAAAGTAAAGCTTTCTGTAACTGTTTCTGTAGCCGTTTTAGCCTCTATACTCACTGTTTTACGCACGCCACCATCAGAACCAGCACCTAGCGTAAAATCCAGCTCTGTTGCGTTCTGAACGGTATGTACGGTACTGCCATTCAGTTTCAGGCTGAGGGTAGCCGGTTGTGATGTCACGGCCTTTACAGGAATAGAAGCATTAGCGTCTGCAAAAAAAGACGTTTGCGCAGGTGCACGAAAGGCAACCTGCAGGTTTTCTGGGTAGATTATAACAAACAGGTCTTCGGTCTGGGCTGTTCCGCTGCCATTCTTCAACAATACCCCAAGCCGACGTACCGACTTCCCGGCAGGTACACCGAAATACTGCTTCGGAACCAGTTTTATCTGCCATTTATTATTTCCGAGCGATGTCATTTTGCCCGGAGCAAAGGGAGCACTCCAGGTAGTTTGCCCGGCTGGTTGATACTCGAAAGCATCTCCTGTTTCTGTCGTACCGGCACCAGACCATAGGTATACATCGTCGGTTTTACCCAATAGGCCTGCTGCACGGGAATCTTTAGCCTGCGCCAAGTCAAAAATAAGAGTAACCTCCCGGCTCTCTGTAGGGAAAGCAGGCTGTGTTGTGACAACCTGTGCCAATGCCCCACTTTGCCACACGAGCACAAGCCACAGCAATAGCAGCTGCCTGAAATTTGCTTTTAATCTTGCGTACATCTTTCCCATTTGCATTTTATTTACCCGAACATCTGTTTACTAGTAGCAGGAGCAAAATCTTGTCTATTTTGCTCCTGCTACCTGTGATTTACTTCTTTAGGATCAGCGTTGCGTAAGGCTGTAGCCGAAGCGTACTATTTTGGAAGCTAAAGTCTTTGCTCTGGAAGAAAGGCTTAGTATACCCCTGAAGGTTATCCGGCAGTTTTACACTGGCTTCGGCACCAGAAAGGTTATGCAGCACCAGCAGGGTTTCATCGGAATGCGTGCGCAGAAATGCTCCAACACTGCCGTTGTTCAGTTGAACAGGCTCCAGTTCTCCGAAAGTAAGTGCTTTACTGCTGTTTCTGAGCTGAATAAAGGTCTTATAATGGTTCAGTAGCGAATTTTCATTTTGCAATTGCACCGCAACCGGGCTTACTGTTTGTTCTGTACTAAACCTCGGCTCCAGCCAGGTAGCGCGGCAGTTATCCTCCTGCCCCGGCTCCCATATAAAAGGCTCCCGAATATGTTCATCCGGCTTTTTACCTGTCATGCCAATTTCTTCGCCATAGTAGATATAAGGCGAACCAGGCAATGTCAGCAATAAAGCTGAAGCCATTTTCGCCTTGTTCAAATCTCCATTCAACTCACTCATAATGCGGTTCTGGTCATGGTTGGTCAGGAAAGAAGCATCTATAAAATCTGGATTAACACCATTATAGTATTTCCTGATCTGGGCCAGCTTTATCACCAGAGAATCTATTCTCTCCTGCCTTGCAGCGTTGGTCATAGCATAACTCATATCGAAGTTAAACAGGGCGTGCAACCCTTTGGTATAAGGAGCTACAGTAGCTGCATCGGCCCACACCTCCCCTACCAGGTACACATCCGGCTTCACCTTCTGCATCTCCTGCTTAAACTCAACCCACCACCGGTGATTGTCTTCAGGTCTGTCGTCCGGGAAAATGTGACGGGCCGCATCCAGCCTGAAACCATCTACTCCCACCTCACTTAGCCAGAACCTGCCAATTTTGAATACTTCTTCGCGAAGAGCAGGATTATCATAGTTCAGGTCGGGCATGCCGCCATAAAAGTAGCCGTAGTAGAGGTACTCACTGCCCTCTATCCTGTGCCAGCGGTTCTCATTATCAGAGTCTCCGGCTATAATCTTTCCTTTCTTCTGTGTTTGCGGGTCATCCTGATGCGCCCAGACGTAGTAATCTCTGAGCCGGCTTTCCGGATTACGGGCAGCCTCCTGAAACCAGGGATGATCTACACCGGAATGGTTCAGAACCAGGTCAATCACTACATGAATACCCCTGGCATGTGCTTGGTTTACAAACTCTTTAAAGTCAGCTAATGTGCCGTAGTCGGGATGGATTCCATAGTAATCTACCACATCGTATTTATGGTAAGACGGCGAAGGGCTCATCGGCATCAGCCAAACGGCTTCAACTCCTAGATCTTTCAGGTAGTCCAATTTAGAAGTCATTCCTTTAATGTCGCCTATGCCATCGTTGTCGGAGTCGCAGAAAGACTGCACAAAAATTTCATAAGTAACACCTCTGGGCCAATCGCTTACTTTATCAGTGCTGGCACTTTTACTGGCAATTCTGTTGCATCCGGAAACAAAGGATAGCAGCAGCAGGACTATAGCATAGTGTAGAGTAGTCTTTTTCATACTGTTAAATTATAGTAGAGGAAGCCAGTTCAGGCTAAACAATTACATATATTGTAAATCCGGCTATCCGGGCCTTACATAAAGCAGTAAAGCATCTGCAGAAACATTGCCTGCAGATGCTTGTACTCACCTTATAAGTTGATTACCATTTTATCTTTGCTGTGCTTTACTACCAGGCTTTGTACCTGATACCCTTCCACAGGATTCGAAACTCCTTCCGGATCGAAACGCGAGATTGGTTCTATAAAACTTACCAGGTTTCGTTGCAAAGTTTGGTTTTTCCCGCCTACTTTTACCCTGGAAGTGCCCTCAAAGCCGTGGAACATAACTTTAAGGTTCTTGAAGTGGCTATTATAGTTTCCTTCTGCTTTTTCAAAAGTAAGGGTTTTGCGCTTTGGATCGTAACTGATGCTGCGCTTATAGTACCCTCCCTTTTCGTGGTCGTAGCTTTCACCATCGTCTTCATAATATACAAAGGTATTGCTCACATCACCTTTGTACACATGCACTGTTAGTGTATCGGTAGGCTTTTCACCAGTGTGCTGCACCAGCGATTGCATCGGGATGATGCTGCTTTCCTTAACATAAACCGGCATTCTGTGGTACAGGACAGGCATTATTTTCTCCTGCCCCCCCTGCTCTACTTCGCCTGTAAAGAAGTTATACCACTTGCCCTGCGGGAAATATACTTTGCCATAGCTCAGGGTACTCTCGAAAGGCATTAACAGAAATGCTTCACCGAACTGAAACTGGGAATCAAACTCTCTGTTGTACACATTGGCATCGTGGGTATAGTCTATTGCGAGCGTACGCATGAGCGGCTGCCCATTTTGAGTTGCCTGGTAAAAATTAGAGTAGATATAAGGCAACAACTTGTAACGCAGGTTAATAAAGTTGCGTGCAATTTCAGTCACCTCCTCCCCATAAGCCCAAGGCTCCGACGATTTGGTGTTTACTCCAGTATGGTTACGGAAGTATGGGGTAAAGGCACCCAGTTGAATCCAGCGGGCATACAAACCCACGGTAGGGTTCCCTGTGAAACCGCCTATGTCCATTGCCGAAAAAGCAATGCCGCTAACGCCCATACTGTTCATCAGGCGCACTCCCAGCAGCATGTGGTCGTCTTCGGAGCGGTTATCGCCTGTCCAGATAGCTGTGTAGCGCTGAGAACCTGAAAAGCCGGCACGGGAAAGCAGGAAAGTACGTTTATTTGGCGTATGCAGGCGGGCTCCTTCGTAGCTGGCCCGTGCCATTTGCAGGCCATATACGTTGCGTCCTTCTTTATGCGTAGTAATTCTGCCTTCAAAATTGAACAGAACGTTATTTGGCATTTTCTGCCCCCAGGTTGCTATTTCGTTCATGTCGTTCCAGTAGCCATCTACACCTGTATCTGTAAAGAATTTAAGTTCTTTCTTCCACCACTCACGTCCTTTTTTGCTTGTAAAGTCGGGGAAGTGTGTCCAGCCTGGCCATACCTGCCCGGTATAATTCTGCCCATCTACATATTTCAGAAAAATATTATCCTGTTTACCCCGCTCATAGGCACCATAGCCTTCTTCCACCTTAATGCCGGGGTCAACAATTACTGTGGTTTTAAAGCCCATTTCTTTCAGCTTCTTGTTCATTGCCATCGGGTCTCCGAAGCGACTCTTGTCCCAGGTGAAGAGTTTATAGGCATCCATATAATGGATATCCAATGTTATACCGTCTGCCGGAATTTTCTTCTCCCGCAGCGTTTGCGCAATCCGGAACACTTCGGTTTCAGGGTAATAAGAGTAGCGGTTCTGCTGATAACCTAAACTCCAGAGCGGAGGCATCTCCATGCGACCAGTTAAACTGGTGTAAGACGCAATAATATCGCTTACTTTGGTATGGTAGATAAAATAGTAATCCATTTCACCGCCCTGCGCACCAAAAGAGGAGAAGCGGTTGTTGCTGGCTCCGAAGTTAAAATCAGACTGATAGCTGTTATCGAAGAAGATGCCATAGTTCAGCCCGCTGTGTATCCCGATGTAAAAAGGAATAGTGGCATATATCGGGTCCTGGTTGGTTCTGTAACCAAAAGCATCGGTATTCCAGTTGGTATAGCCACTGCCTCTGCGGTCCAGCCCGCCGGTTTTCTCGCCAAGCCCTATAAAGCGTTCTCCCTCCTGCATATGTTTATAGGTGGTAACTTCTTCTCCGATCCAGGAGGTGGTCAGGCCTTGTTCATCCTGATTAATTACTTTGCCGTCTCTGGTAAAAAAAGCGACTGAAAAAGGAGCTTTGGTGATAGTTGCTGTTAGAGAATCGGTTACTACCTGGATGCGGCTGTTATCCTGCGTAATGTTTACCCTGGTTTGCTGCGGTTTACCTACTACGGCGTATGAAAAGTCTTCTGCCAATTGCTGCTTATCCATGCGCACCCGCACTACCGTAGGGCTATATACCGCTACCTGTACCTGTACTTGCTGATCGGTGGTAATAGCAATGTTCTGGCCTGAAATGGTGGCATTGGTAACATTGCCGACAGGTTTAACAAGACTATGCTGGGCATAGGCAGATAAATAGCTGCATAAAACCACAAAAAAGGCTGTTATTCCTTTTAATCGTATTCTCATGATGAATAGTCAGTGAATAATGAAATTAATATTGTGTTCAGATTCTCAGAATATATACCCCACACCACACCTGTTCTTCTTCATAAGGAAGAAGACAGCATGTAAAGCCACAGGCAGGGTTACAGGAGTTTTTCTGAATGTATGATCCGGGGAACAAAAGAGTATTGCTCCCCGGATCAGGTTTATTGTCTTTCGAGTGTATAAGTGTTGGTGACCAGGCTGAATGTGATTTTATAAGTACCAGCTGAGGCGACAGAGATATTATCCCCGGCATTAGCCAGATTCCCGTTGGAACCACCGTAATTGGTTCCCCAATCATCGTTAAGACGGAACTTGATGGAGCCAGGCACCAGGTTTACTGTAACCGACCAGGTTTGTGTACCATTGTTGTAAGCCATGTCGGTATCAGTATCCCAACCGCCTGGTGTCGCATCTCCAATAACCCCCCAGCTATACCTGTCGGCCGTAAAGGTGTTATCGTTGGTATTCAACGTTAAGCGATACGTTCCGGCAGCGGGCACTTTCAGGTTATCTCCGGCAGCGGTGCTAACGGCACCCCCACCTGCATCTCCGTAAGCGTTATCCCAGCTCTTGGCTGGCGTAATCTTAAACTCCGTAGAACCAGCCGGGAAACTTATAACACCACTGTAAATACCGTTACTGGTTGGAGATATCAAACTATCAGCTGTTGCCGGATTCCAGCCCTGGTAGGCCCCCGGTACATACATAAACGATATCAGTGGATATGGATTAACAGTCAGGTTAACGGCATTGGAATAAACCGGAGCTATGGCCTCGGAATTAGCAATTTCAGACTTCAGGCGCACCTGTACTTCTGAATTTGTTCCGGTTGGTAAATTCATGGCAAGCAACAGAGCATTGAAATTAATCACACTGTACTCTCTGGATAATGTATTGGCAGGCAGTACCACTTCTCGGGGACTTGCAAAATTGGTACCGGCTACGGCAAATTGCAACGTATTGGTTAATGCTGCATTAAACCCAAAGTCAGCTTTATTCCAGGTAAAGCTGATCGCCTCTTCCTCTGCGTTTTCTTTTTGCAAAATTAAAGTGTTTTCAGATGCCGCTAATGAAGCTGCAACTCCCTCTGCTCTGGCTATTATTCTATCTTCATCTTTTTCGCAAGCAGAAAACAGGAATAGCAGCAAACCAAGTATGCCTATGTTTTTTATGAAATACGCTTTCATATTCTTTCCTTATTTTATTAAGATAAATAATTAATAACCAGTATTCTGCACCAAATTGGTATTGGCACCTAAATCGCTTGACGGGATCGGGAAAAGCCTGTAAATATCACTAACACCTCTACCTTCTTTAACACCACCTTTCCAAGGCCATACATAGTCACCGGAAGTAAATCTTCCATAGCGAATAAGGTCTGTGCGTCGGAATGCTTCCCAGTACAATTCCCGGCCTCTTTCATCCAATATAAAATCCAGGGAAATGCTACCCACATTGCCCGAAGCATTTCCATAAGCCCGTGTTCTTAAAGCATTGATATACTCTAGTGCAGTACCCGTGTTGCCACCGGTTCCTCCTCGCAGAACAGCTTCAGCATAAATGAGATACATTTCAGCCAGGCGGATTAACGGAAAATCAGTTGAAACATAAGTACCTCCGGGCTGTGGCGTTGCACCTGTAGAAGTGATATTTCTAAACTTTGTCACTTTTAGTCCATCAGAAAAAGCAGAAGGATCATCCATCTCTGGTTTATTGCCATAGAACATGGCACGTTTGTCAGTATTTCCACTATAATCGGAGAAGAGGAAAGGAAGACTTTTAGTGCTGCGCACACCTCCCCAGCCGCCCCCAGGCACACCAAAAGCTGCCGGGTTCATTTCTGCATTAACAGCAGCATTAATGATATAAGTAGTTCCACCGTAGTTCTGAGTATTTACTACATCATAATTAATTGACAAAATAGTTTCAGAATTATTAACATCATTATCAGCCAGGAACAGCTCCCGGTAATTACTTTTCAGGGTATAGCCGGAATCGATTACTTTTTTAGCATAAGTAATAGCATCTGTATAGCGTGCTTCGCCGGTGTACACCTGTGCATTCAGGTATAACCGAGCCAGTAAAGCCCACGCTGCTGCCTGATCGGCACGCCCGTACTCATTCTGGCGCGGTGCTACCATCATCGATTCAATGGCGAGTAGTTCTGACTCTACATAAGCAAACAGTTCGGCCCTGGATATCTGTGGCGGCATAAACTTACCAATCGGATCATTCTCCGTTACGAAAGGCGGATTGCCAAACAAATCCATTGCCACCCAATACTGAAAGGCACGTAAGAAACGCGCTTCTGCACGGTAGTGTCTGATATCTTCAGCATCAGCTCCTGCAATACCTCTTTCACTTAGTTTGGCATCTGTAGACTCACGAATAAATTCATTGGCAACAGTAATCTGATAGAAAATCCTGTTGTACAAACCGGTGAGCATGATGTTGCCCGAAGTCCAGTTCAGGTTATGGAAGTTAGGCAAGCCAGGATCGTTCCAGGTAACATGTGCTTCCTCTGTAGTTAACTCCTGCGCGTTCCAGTATAAGCGCAGGAAGTCAGATGTACCCGCATCAATGCCACCTAAGTCAGAGCTACCAGAGCCATCGTTTCCAGTTAAGGCGAAGGCACCATATACTTTGGCCAGCACTTGTTTATACCCTTCCGGGGTACTATAAACAGTAACTGAGGTAGTAGCATTGGTCGGAGTCAGGTCAAGATCTGTATCGCACGCTGTAAGGCAGCCGAGTAAGAGAGCTGATATATAAGATATTTTTATGAAGAACCTTTTCATTTCTGTTTCTATATTAATGTGATGGACTAGAAGCCAAGATTTAAGCCTACAACAAAAGTTCTTGGTCGCAGATAGAAGTTATTATCAATACCACTGCTTATTTCAGGGTCTACGCCGGAATACTTGGTAACCGTAAACACGTTCTGGCCGGTCAGGCTCAGCACTAAGTTTGCTGCGTTAAATACTTTACCAGCGTTATAGCTTAAGGTAAGGTTATCCATCCTTAGGAAAGAGGCATTTTCGATGTAATAATCAGATTGGTATTGGTTATTAAAGAAGTTGGTGTTAAAGATGCTTGTGGTACTATTGCCTATAAACTCAGATGGGTTTAGGATGTTACGTTCCACACCCAGGTTCGCGGAGACATTGTTATAGATATAGTTGCCTAAATATGAGCGCACAATAGTACTTGCACTCCACTTCTTGTAATTAAGTTGTGTATTAAAACCCAATGTTACAATCGGGGCTGCTGCCTGATACCTGTAGCGGTCATTATCGTTAATGATGCCATCATCGTTTAGGTCTGCATAAACACCTTCCAGTGGCTTCCCGTTTTCATCGTATACCTGTTTGAAAACATAGAAGGAATACGGCCTGTAACCTTCCGAGTGAATCTGGATGTTTTGACCAGTCGCCCCGGAAATACCTCCCACTAAGTTTCCTGCAAAGGAAGGATCATCTGAAGCGGTAAGGTTAGTAATTTCGTTCCAGTTGGCTGTCAGGTTAAACCCAATGTTCCAGGTTACATCTTGTTTTTCCACGGCAACAGCATTCACATTAAATTCCAGGCCTCTGCTATCAATATTACCCACATTCGTTAAGATCAGGTTACTGAAGTTTGAACCAACCGGAGCAGGAATCACACTTAAAAGATCTTTTGTCCTTCTGTAATAAACGTCCAGGGAACCACTGATGCGGTTATTCAGGAAGCCATAATCCAGACCTGCGTTGGTAGCAGCTGTTTGCTCCCACTTCATGTTTGCATCGTAAGCAGCCGGCGCATACATATGGTAAAAAGAATTACCTAACTGGTATTGTGACGCTGGAGAACTCAGGTTGTAATTGGCCAGGTAAGAATAATTATAAATACCCTCCTGCTGCCCTGTTATACCATAGCTTAAGCGAAGTTTCAGGTCCGACAAAGAACCAACCGAATTCAGGAAAGGCTCATCGCTGACACGCCAGGCAATGGAAGCAGACGGGAAAACACCCCATCTGTTTTCGGGTGAGAACCTGGAAGAACCATCTGTCCTCAATGTACCGGTAAAGATGTACTTATCATGAAGCGTATAGATCAGACGGCCATAATAGGATTTGAGCCTGTTTTGTGGAATATCAAAAGGGAATACAGGGGTAGTTCCTGGCTGCACCTCACCACTGGCACTATAACTTGGATAGTTGTAGTTGGTAGTTTTGTTATCGTAAAAGCCGTAACCCGCAGTAAAATTAATATCACTGTTGATAGCTGCCAGGTTCTTTGTATAGTTGAGGTAGAACTCGAACACTCTGTTGTCGGTTGTTTGTCTATACCTGTTGTTTAAACCGGATAAAGCAGGGTTGTTATTGATTAAGTTTTGCCCTGCCTCTGCCGGAACAAAAATGGTTCCCTCGCCAGTAGCTATATCGTATCCCAGGTTCAGATTAGCGTGCAGGTCTGGCAGGAAGTGGAACTTATAGTCTAGTTGTGCATTTCCAAAACTCCTGCGCACTTTGCTACGGTCATCTCTCAGTTCCAGCAGAGATACCGGGTTACGGGAAGCATTAGGATTCAGCAGAATATTTTCACCTTGATCTGTCCTTTCCACCGTGGTCCATTCGAAATAATTTCCATACTGATTCTCGGTTCGGACAGGCTGCGTAGGGTCGAAAGCAACCGCAGCACCAATAGCACCCTGGTTCGCAAAGCGGGAGTTTGTGATAGAACCTTTTGCATTCAGGTCTATTTTCAGGTGATTATCAAAGAATTCCGGTGTCAGGCTAATAGCTGCAGACTGACGCTCGAATTTATCAGTGCGTAGCACACCTTCCTGATTCAAATATCCAAGAGAAACCCGATAAGGCATATTTTTCAAAGCTCCGGATACACTTAAGGTATTATCTGTGCCGAGCGCAGTCTGGTAAATTTCGTCTTGCCAATCAGTATTGGCATTTCCTAAAGAGGCTCTTTGCTCTTCGGTGCCGTTTTCGTTTACATAAGCCCTTAATTCGTCAGCACTTAGCACATCGACTTTCTTTGTTACAGTAGACGTAATAAACTGAGAATTAAAATTAACAGTCGTTTTTCCACCCTTGCCCCTTTTAGTCGTAATCAGCACAACACCATTCGACGCCCTGGAACCATAAATAGCAGTTGCCGAAGCATCCTTCAATATGGTCATCGTCTCGATGTCGTTTGGGTTAATCAGACTTAGTGGATTTGTAGCTCCCGAAATACCATATCCTGTTAGAGGCACACCATCCACTACTATCAATGGATCGTTACTGGCATTTAAAGAAGCGCCGCCCCGTATACGAATTGTGCTACCTGCTCCGGGCTGACCGCCATTAGAGGTAATCTGCACTCCGGCTACTTTACCTGTTATCAGTTGTTCTGGCGTAACCACATTGCCACGCTGAAAATCCTCTGCTGATACGGAGGTGAGGGAACCAGACACATCTTCACTCTTTTGAGTACCATAACCTATTACAACCACTTCGCCAAGTGCCTTGGCATCTGTACCAAGTGTTACGGCAATGGTAGACCGGTTATTAATGGGTACTTCCTGTGTCTGAAAGCCTATGTAAGAAAATACCAGTGTGCCGTTCGCACTTGGAACGGTAATGGTAAAGTTGCCATTCGCATTGGTCGGCGCAGCCGTAGAGCTTCCTTT
Organism: Pontibacter sp. SGAir0037; assembly: GCF_005491705.1. NCBI lineage: Bacteria > Pseudomonadati > Bacteroidota > Cytophagia > Cytophagales > Hymenobacteraceae > Pontibacter > Pontibacter sp. SGAir0037. Next base: position 3,055,796 of record NZ_CP028092.1, read on the forward strand.
CAAGAGAACAGTAACACCAGGTAAACCTACTCCATTTTCGTCAGTTACCCTCCCATTTACAGTATGGGTATTTTGAGCCACACCAGGTGTAGCCAGTAGCAATGTTAAAATAAAGAATGATGCAAGCCCCAATACCCAAACAGCAGATCTGCCAGGGCGAGATGGTTTATTAAATAAGAGTGGCTCTACATCCTGTAGCCAATGAGTTAGAATTTTTATCATAAATTATCAATTTGAATTTTTATAAATGCCTTGTTCATGAGTATGTACAAATAGCTGCGAAGACATAAGTAAGAATGAGCAATCACACACTATACTACAAACATGCGGAGCTGATCACTCAAAAAGAATTAGTAAGTAAAAAAAGTAGAAAAAAGTAATGCTTGTAAATAGCAAACCATCTCAATACCAGATATTTACTAAACCCAAAACGACTTAAAAAAGTAACTAAAAAGTAGGTGCTTTTTGGCCTGTATTTTTAGTTTTTAGCCCGACTTGAGCAGAAACAAAGCACCTTTCGAACTTTTAGAGTGAAGCTGACAACGAAGTAATCTAGAAAAATTAAAATTTAAATGGAGCAAATATTCACTTAAAAATGAGCAAACACTCACCAGTATTTTATACGACTATACATAAAAAATAGCAAGAGTATATACTTTATTTGATGGCAAAAAATTTGATGGAAAGCCTAAAGAATTAAAAAAAGGCAGGCACAAGCAGATATGGCTAAAATTATAGAATCTACAGCATTAAAGTACAATTTAAAGGCTGTAAATCCTGTGTTATAACCTTAATTAAAAAGCCTTAATTTCCATAATTCTTTTTTCGAACTCATCGTTCGGAACAATGGACCGGTTCTTCACTTTGGTTTTATAATTATAGATGGTGCTAACCGAATACTCCAGCATGCTGGCAATCTGCTCATGGTCATGGATGCCAATCCGGATCAGGGCAAAGATCCTCATTTCTATATTCAACGAATCTTTGTCTTTCAAAACAACCCGGTCTTCCTCTTTAAATAAAGAGTTAAAAGTGGGTACAAAGCTTGGGAAAAGCTTTAGGAAAATTCTGTCAAAGCTCAGGTACAGATCTTCCCGCTCCTTCTTAAGGTTGATACTCTTCATCACTTGCCCAAGCTCATCAACCTTTTTGGCCCTTAACTTATTGTCAAGCGACTTTTTAAATTTCTCCATCTTATCGATGTAGCCAGAGTACATACCAAACGAATATCCGATATATTCTTCCTTTATTCGGTTAGCCTCTACAAGGCTTTTATTTATTTCGTGCAGATTATTGTTTGCCTCTGTTACCGTTCGCTTAGCTTCACGAAGCTGTTTAAGCTGCCTGAAAATTATCACCACAAAGGCCAGCACTAATACCGAGAGCAGCGTCACCACAATAGAGTAGGTAAACAAACGGCTCCGTTGGTTTTCTACAGTCACCAGCCTCTCCCCTTCAATAATGGGCAGTATGGCCGACACATAAATTTTCCGCTGCCTTGCACCATAAAAGGTGGCATCGTCCTGTGCCTGTTTTATATAAGTATAGGCCCTGCTTTCGTCGCCGTTATTATACAACAATTCCGCCAGGTACATCATGGCTGTGGTTTCTCTTGTTGATGATTTTATATCCGCTATGGCAGCCTGTGCCATCATGGCAATGGCTTTGTCTGTTTCGCCTAACCTTTCGTAGATATTTGCCAGCAAAGCGGCAGCCATGGCATAATCGTGGAAAGAAGGAGAAGGAGTAAAATTGTATAATATGTGTTCGAAATCACTTCTGGCTGCCTCAAGCTTTCCCTCATTCAGCCGCTTTATGCCTCTTAAATTGTAAAACTGCAGTGTGTTTTTGCTCACAAGGGTAAGGGCGGAATCAGTGTAGGCATCGCCATTTTCGGCATAGCGCCGGGTATAGTAAATGTCTTTGTTGTACGCCCCCAGGTCGTAGTACGTGCGCGAGTTAAGCACATAATATGCTACTTTTATACTGTCAGGCATATTCGCCAAAGAAACAGTATGCAGGGAGTCAAATGTTTCTTTATACATGCCCGATGATAGCAGTGTAAAGGTGAGTTTTAGTTTAGCATAGGTTGCTTTTACAGGATCATCCAGTCGGCGGGCTGTTTCCTGAAGCTTGAGCGCGTACGCAAAAGCAGAATCATATTTAAAAGCCTGGTATTCCGAATACAGATCGCTGTAGATCTTGAATTGCTGCTGCAAAGGCATCTCAGCCGACTCCTGCAGGTTTTGCTTTAACTGCTGAATCCGGGCCTGTTTCTTCTCGGTGTAGGTTTCTCTGTTCTTAATTACCTGTCCGAGTTCATTCAGAATGCTATCAGTAGCTGCTGTTGGAAAAGCATAGGAAACTGATGCATAAAAGAACAATAAAAGCACTAAAATATTCTTACGCATCATTTATCGGTAACTTCGAAATCAATTAAATAAGGCCTGTGCACAACCCAATCCTGGAGTAGCTCCCGGATAAAGCCAAAACGATGTCCACGCCAGCTAATATTGTTTTACTAATATGGAAGTATGCTTGCATAAGGTTCAGCAAAAGTACTGTCCCTGCTACCTTCCCGCTCCCGGTTCCCAGACATGCACAAAATTGGTTACCAGTGACTAAATCAGGCGCAAGATAACAATTTTTCAGATTAGTTTTCTGTCATACCCAGACACAAGCAGCCGCAAGTAGGTAGTTAATCACTTATAGCAAGCGTAAAAGTAACAGGCAAAGAAAAGCAATGTTTCATATTTGCACCTGAAACTCCCTTTTTCCAGTATTAAACAGCCGAAACATCCTTTTAATTTATCCCAGGCCCCGCTGTTACTGTTTATAAATGATGCCATCCTTCATCACAAGCCGCACCTGCCGTACCCGTGAAATGTCTTCGGCAGGGTTTCCGTCTACCACCACTATATCGGCCAGCATGCCTGCTTTTATCCGGCCAACTTTTTCACTTATCCGGAAGACATCTGCATTAACCGAAGTAGCCGAACGCAGTACATCTACTGGTTTCATGCCGTATTCCACCATCATTTCCATTTCCCGCGCATTATCGCCGTGCGGAAAAACACCTACATCACCTCCCATACAAATAGTAACACCAGCATCCAGAGCTGCTTTAAAGCTCTTTCGCTTTGCCCTGATCCGTTCAGGTTCTTCAGCAGTGCCTTTCTTCCAGCCGCCATATTGCAGAATAGCATCGCCCGCAGCCAGTGTAGGGCAAAGGGCCACGTTGTGTTTCTTCATCAGCCTGTAAACTTCAGATGTAGCTCCATCGCCATGCTCTATGGTAGTAATGCCAGCCATTACAGCCCTGCGCATGCCTTCAGCCGTGGAAGCATGCGCCACTACAGGCCTGCCACTACTTTGGGCAATCTCCACCACTTTCCTGAGTTCTTCTTCGGTAAAGGTAGGAGCCGCCTGCCCATTCAGCCCCCAGCGGTAGTCGGCGTATACTTTTATCAGGTCGGCCCCATTGCCAATTTGCGCCCTCACCTCCCTGGTAAGGCCCTCTGCTCCATCGGCCACGGCGGCACCTATAGGCGTTTCTATTTCATAGCTCAGCTCTTTGGGTCCGTAGCTGCCTGTGGCCACAATGGCCCTGGTGGCAATCAGCATTCTGGGCCCTATAATTACATTTTTCTCAATGGCCTGCTTCAGGCCCACATCATCATACCCGGCACCTTCTGTGCCTAAATCACGCACAGTCGTAAAACCAGCCAGTAATGTTTTCTGTGCATGCACCGTAGCTCTGGCAACACGCTCTACCCGCGATTCCTTCAGCACCTGGTTGTTCCAGCTCACTTCGTTGTAAGGGTGCAGAAACAGGTGACTATGCCCTTCTATCAAGCCTGGAAGCAATGTAGTACCTTTTAGCTCCACTACCTGTACACCTGCAGGCAGCTGTGTAATGTTACTGCCAGCTGCCTCTATTCTATTATTTTTAACCAGCACCTGCCAGTTTGTATGCATGGTTTCACCATCGAAAACACGATCCGGCTTTAAAAGATACCAGGTATCTGATGTAGCCTGCCGGGCAAAAAGAGCGGCAAAGGGCAGGCAAACCATAAGAAGGAGCAAGCATAGGATGCGGTACATAGGCTAAGTTATTTAACCGCCCAAGTTCTGTATTTTTTATCAATTTTTAAATTGATGCTGCCTCCATAACACTTATTCCTATACCAGGAGCAACGGGATATGATAAAATAAAATTTTTGTACTTACCTTTAAGTTTCAACAAGAGTTAACGACTACATGAAACGAATTTATTCTTTGCTATTGCTTGGCGGCTTACTTTACGCAGGTAACGCTTTTTCTCAGGAAGTTAAACTGGAGAAGAAAGTAGAGAAGAGCCTGAAAAAGGTAAAGCCGAACGATATAAAAAACCATATCGCTTACCTGGCCGATGATAAGCTAAAAGGCCGCTTGCCTGGTACCGAGGGTTACCAGATGGCGGTTGACTATGTGATTGGCAAGTATACAGCTATGGGCATAGAACCGGCCGGTGAAAACGGCACTTACCTGCAACGTGTCCGAATACGGAAATCAGTTGTAGCACCATCGGCTACCGCTTCTTTCAGCAATGCAACAGGCACAGAAGAAACACTCGCTTACGGAAAAGATTTTGCGTTGTACCCGAACCTGGAGGAGCAAAATGTTACAGCCAATGTTCCGCTTGTTTTTGCTGGTTTTGGCATCAGTGCACCCGACATGGGTTATGATGATTATGCGTCTGTGGATGCCAGAGGAAAGATCGTAGTTGTTTTCAGGGGCGCCCCTGCCAGCTTCCCCTCTACGGTAGCCTCCGCCAGCATGGACACGCAGGTAATTCTCCAGACAGCTGCAGACCATGGTGCTGTGGGAGTTATCATGGCATCTTCTAATCCTACAGCGCCTGTGGGTAACCTGCAACGTGGGGTAAACAGTGTGATGGGGCCAGATGGAAAAGTAGCTGTTTCAAGAACGTTTAATGAGCAGATAAAGCTTTTCGGACTTGTTACGGAGCCGGTTTTTCAGAAGCTCGTACAGGGTAGCGGCCTTGAAACAGAAAAAACAATTGCCTCTCTTAAAGCCGGTACGCCCGTTTCAACTGCACTCACTACTTCTCTGAAAGCGTCCTATACATCCTCTTACGAAGACATAGAGAGCTACAATGTGGTAGGCCGCATTACGGGTTCTGACCCGCAGCTGAAAAACGAATACATCGTACACAGCGCGCACCTCGACCACGTGGGCATAGGCCGCCCTATCAATGGCGACTCTATTTATAACGGTGCACATGATAATGCCTCTGGTGTTGCCAGCCTTTTGGAAATTGGCAAAATCTATTCCCGCATCAAAGCCAAGCCAAAGCGTTCTGTGCTGTTAGTAATGGTTACAGCGGAGGAAATGGGCTTGCTGGGATCGGCCTACTTTGCTAAAAACCCAACAGTGCCGAAAGAAAACATCGTTGCCGATATCAATACTGATATGCCTACTATTATTGCGCCTCTCTTATCGGCTGTTCCGCTGGGTGCAGCCCACTCTACTCTGGAGCAACAGGTAATGCAGGCCAGCGCTTATTTGGGTATCGACATAGAGGAAGACCCGGAGCCGGAGCAAAACCGCTTTGTGCGCAGCGACCAATACAGCTTTGTATCCAACGGTATTCCTGCACTGCACATTAAGTATGGCAACAAAACTGCCGACGGTAAAAATAACCTCGATCAGTTTGTGAAAGAATGGCGCGAAGTATACTATCACAAGCCGCAGGATGGTATGGATGGTATCTTTGACTTCGAGGCAGGCAAGCGTTATGTGCAGCTTAACTTCCTGATTGGCTACCTGGTGGCACAAAGCTCTGAAAGGCCAAGCTGGAAGCCTGGCGACTATTTCGGAGAACGCTTCGGACAAGCCACTTCTTCTGTCAAATAAGAAAACTGTAGTTCACGCTTTCAATAAAAAGCCTTTCCTCTAGTTGTAGCGGAAAGGCTTTTTTTTTACGCACCCGCCCCTTCCTTTCTGTCTTCCTCTCCAGGCACTTTATCAAAGCTGGCGCAACTTAGCTTACAGCTAAAACACAAACTTCGAATAACAATACTCTTTCCGTTTGTTTAAGAGTAAAAATAGCCTTTTACGTGGTTTAAAGGGCCAAACAGGCAGATCAAAAGCATGAAGTAAGACAATTTCAGGCTTTGAGATTATCCTTATATTCAATTTTTCGTAAGTGCATGCATAACCACCTAAACATTTAATATTATCGCAACGGCTAAACATATAGGGAAAGTCTTCTTAAAGATAATACTCTGGCTGCTCATCTTTGTAGTCGGTTTAATTATACTGATCATTATTGCCTTACAAATCCCTAAGGTACAAAACTTTGCTGCCCAGAAAGGCGCTTCTTACCTGTCTGAAATGCTGGATACCCGTGTAGAGATAGGCGGACTGACCACCGGCTGGCGAAACTCCATTGTACTGGAAAATATTTATGTAGAAGATCAGCAGCAGGATACCCTTTGGTACAGCGAAAGGCTGGGTGTAGACATTAAATTTTTTGCCTTGCTAAAAGGACAGGTAAATATTGGCAAAGTACATTTAAAGAATGCCTCAGCCAATGTACACATCCGGCCTGACAGCACCAGCAATTTCGATTTTATTACAGAAGCATTTGCCGGCGACACCACCGCAGCCGCTACTCCAGCCGATACAACGTCGGGAGGCATGGCTATTAGCCTGGATGTGATCGATCTCGAAAATATAAAGCTGCGTTTCCGGGATGAAGCCGGAGGTAATATGGTTGCAGGTCGTATCGGAAGATTTCTGACGACCATGGAAGAACTTGACCTGGAGAATGAACGGTACCTGGTGGATGCTATTGAGCTGCGAAACACGAAAGTAGAATATGTGCAGACAAAGATTCCGCCACCAGCCGACGAAGAACCTTCTGATCCGCTGGAAATGGAGTTCGGGCTGAACAGGGTGGCCCTCGAAAACATCGACATCAGCTATAAAAGCGAAGTAGCGGACCAATTTATCGAACTCAGGCTGGGAGAATCTGAACTTACGACAGATAACATTGACCTGCCTAACGCACGGGTAGACCTTCGCAGTTTCGACCTGAAAAATACCTCGCTGGTGTATGTACAGGAAAAATACAAAGACCCGGATTCTCTTGCCATAAACCCGGCCCGTACCGTAGAGAAGCTCGACAAGTCTGTAGAAGAGTCGAGCGGGCAGCCTATGGACTGGACCGTGAACCTGAACAACATGAACATTGCAGGCCTGCATGTTCGGTTTGATAACTTTAACACGCCAGCGCAAGCCCAGGGAATGGACTTTAACCACATGGTTTTTAAAGACATTCAGCTGAACGCAAAGGATGTGCTTTATAGCCAGAACAAAATGGGCCTGAACCTGCAGCAACTTACACTACAGGAAAAGAGCGGCTTTAAAGTAAATAATTTCCAGGCACAAATTGCAATGGATTCCACCAGCGCAAGCCTTACCGATCTCGACCTGCAGACAGGGCACAGCCGCTTCCGAAAAGAACTTGCCGTACAATATCCATCGCTGGAAGCAGCAGCAGAAAATCCAAACCTGGTATCTCTCCGACTGGATATCGACAACAGTTATATTGGAATGCAGGATGCCTTATACTTTGTTCCTGACCTGGCGCAAAACCCGTCGTTCAGAACAGTTGCCAATTCTACCATCCGTTTAAACGGACAGGCTGAAGGCCGGCTGGATAACCTGAATATAAACAGCTTTCAGGTAGCAGGGCTGCAAGGCACATCCATTAATATAAGTGGCAATGTGCGCAATGCCATGGACCCGGACAGGCTGTTCGTCGACCTGAACCTGAACCGCTTTGCCACCACCCGAACCGATATTATGGCCCTGGCTCCTCCGGGCACCATTCCACCTGATATCAATATACCAGCAAACGTAGCCCTGACAGGTAACTACACCGGCACACTGGAGAATTTCGATGCCAATGCGACACTGCAAACGTCCTATGGCAATATAAATGCCGTGGTAGATATGCAGCCAGGCCCAACAACTGCAGCCCCTTTTAATGCCCGTGTCCGGACAGACCGCTTCGACCTGGAACAGCTGCTGGGCCCTGAAATGGGGGTAGGCACCATATCTATGGAAGCGACAGCTACTGGAGCTGGCTTCGATCCGGAAACAATGCGAGCCGATGTAAGAGCTACTATCAGAGAAGCTGTTTACAACGACTATCGCTACAACAATATCGTTGTCAACGCTAAAGTAGATCAAAACCGCTACCTGGTAGAGGCATCTTCAAAAGACGAGAATCTGGCCTTCGACTTAAACGGTGATTTTAACTTACGGAACAGCGAGCAGCCACAGTACGCTTTCGATGCGGATATAGACGGAATCAACCTGCAGGAACTCCACCTGTATGCCGATGATCTGGCCATTCAGGGAAAGCTGAAGGGCAACTTTACCGGTGCAGACCTGAGTAATCTGAGGGGCAACCTGGAGGCAAGTGAACTGGTAGTACGCCATCAGCAGGTACCGTATGCCCTGGATTCTGTTCAGTTGGCATTAGCCCAGTCGCCAACGCTTACCGAAGTACAGCTGAATTCCAAAATAATGGATGCTGATATGCGCTTCACCAATAGCCTGGAAACCTTGCCTACAGCACTGCAGAAACACTTTTCCAATTACCTGGACCTGCAACCAGATCCACCCTACCCTGCCGATCTGAGCCTGGGCGACTTTAACTTTACCATGCAGCTCCGAAACATTGAACTCATAAAGTCCTTTGTACCCGACCTGGAAACGCTGAAACCCTCCGCTCCTATTACAGGTGCCTACAGCCGAGAAACACAGACTTTTACCATGGACGGAGGTTTCAGCCTGATCGAATACCAGGACTTCGACCTGAAAGACTTTGTGATGGAAGTACGCGGCAATCAGGAACAGTTAGGCTACAGCCTTGGCCTGAGTGAAGTCTCTTCTCCTTCTTTTTTGGTGCAGAATATCCTGCTGGATGGAGCCGCCCGGGACGATGATATGACGTTACGCCTGGCCATTTCCGAAGATAACGGAGACCCTCGCTTTATGCTGGGTGGCCACTTAAGCAGCGTCAGCAGAAACGGGTATCGCTTTGCCCTGAATCCGGGCCAGATCTACATCAACAGCGAAGCCTGGACAGTGCCTGAAGATAACTACTTCCAGTTTGGCGGAGATGTACTGTACGCCAACAACATTCGCATACAGCGAGGCAACAGTTTTATACTGGCTAACAGCCTGGGAGAGGTTGCCCCGAATGCCCCGCTGCAGGTACAGTTCGGTAATTTCGAAATAGCTTACCTGATGGAATCCTTTCAGCAGGCCGACAGCCTGATTGCAGGCACAATAAACGGCGAAGCTACCCTGCGCAACCTGACAGAAGGCAACATGGCGTTTACATCAGATATTGGCATCAGCAGCTTGGCCTATATGGGAGTACCTGTAGGAGATATAGCATTAAGAGCCAACAGTGCTACCGAAAACCGCTATAACCTTGAGGCATCGCTTACAGGCAACGGCAACAGAGTACTGATCGGAGGCTTTTATGAGGCACAACCGGAAACCAGTACCCTGAACCTCGATGCGAACATAGAAACGATAAACCTGGCTGCCTTGCAAGGCTTTACAGCCGACATGGTAACCGATATGGGAGGCACTATAAGTGGCAACATGGCTGTCAGAGGCTCTGTAGCCGATCCTGATATTACCGGCCAGCTGAACTTTAACCAGGCACAGTTTAACCCTACCATGGTCGGCAGCCTTTACCGCCTGCAGAACGAGCGTATTGTATTCAACCAGCAAGGTATCAACTTTCCTAACTTTACGATTACAGACATCAACAACAATAATTTAGTAGTAAACGGCAACATCCTGACACAGGACTATACCGATTTCCGCTTCGACATGGGTATTACAACCGATCGTTTCCTGGCTGTAAACTCAACTGTAAACGATAACGACCTGTTCTATGGAAAACTGCTCCTGGCAACGAATACCACCATAAAAGGCACCATGGCCGTACCGGTAATCAACGCCAGAGTTGAAGTATTAGACGGTTCCAACATGTCGTTTGTAGTACCTGCCGATGAAGCTGGTGCAGCCGCTCAGGAAGGTATTGTACAATATGGCAGCCTGAACGACTCCATCTATTACATGGTACAACAGGGAATGGAAGACGCTGAGACTTCGGGTTTTGTAGGGGCTGTGATAGATGCCGAGATCGTGGTTACCGATGCCTCTCCTTTTACTGTCGTAATTGATCCGCTTACAGGCGATCAACTGGAAATAAGAGGGAATGGTACCTTAACCACTGCTATAGCGCCTAATGGCGAAATTAACCTTTCCGGCAGATACGATATCACAGACGGACTCTACCAGATGGCATTTTACAGCCTGGTAGAGCGCGAGCTTCGAATAGCAGAGGGCAGTTATATTGCCTGGGCCGGCGATCCTTTGATGGCAGATGTAAATATTTCAGCCATTTATGATGTAAAAACGGCCCCGCGTGAACTGGTAGCCTCTGAAATAACCGGCGATCAGACCGAGCAGAACCAACTCCGTAACCAGCTTCCGTTCCAGGTTTTTGTAAATGTTGAAGGAGAAATGCTGGAGCCAGAGATCGGGTTTGATATACAACTACCTGAAGAAGAAAGAGGGGCCTTTGACGGGCAGATAGAAGCTAAACTGGTATCGCTGCGACAGGATGAGTCTGAAATGAACAAACAGGTATTTGCCCTGCTGGTTTTAGGAAGGTTCCTGGCCCCTGATCCTCTGCAGAGTTCTGGTGGAGGTTTAGCCGCGTCGGCCCGAAACAGCCTGAGCCAGGTAATGAATGACCAGCTAAGCCGCCTGACGGACCGCTATGCAGGAGGCTTAGGCCTGGAGCTGGGAGTAAACTCTTATGAAGACTACTCTTCCGGCGCAGCAGAAGGCCGGACAGACCTGAATGTGGCAGTACGGCAGCAGTTCCTGAACGACAGGCTTACGGTAAGAGTAGGTGGCGACATTGGATTGGAAGGCCAGAGCACCGAGCAAAACTCGATGAGCAACTTTGGCGGAGATATTTCGGTAGAATACTCCATTTTACCTGATGGCCGCCTGCGAGTAAGAGGATTCCGCAGAAACCAGTACGAAAGCTTCCTGGAAGGAGATGTGCAGGCAACCGGTGCCTCTTTGATTTTCCAGCGTGACTATGATAACTTCTCTGAGCTTTTTAAAGGTGCCGAGAGAAGGCAGGCAAGGCGGGAAGAGCGCCGCAGAGAAGCCGCTACCGGCCCAACCAGTAGCAGCCAGTTACAGGCCGTAGAATTTGACTAAGCAAATAACACGCCTGCCTATCTTATGGACAGGCAGGCGTGTGCACGAACATATAAAATGCAGCAGGGACTTATCACCCATCGTTGCATCTACACACTAAACCTTGCAGCACATAGCAACCCATGATCAAAAATATACCGACCAGCTATTGGTTATTCAACAGTAAAACACTTTACTTTTTTCTCCTGGCACTATTTATAGCATCAGGCTGCAGCAGTACGAAAAGTGTACCTGAAAACGATGCCTTGTTTGCCGGCTATAATGTAAAAGTAGAAGGTGAACCAGAAAAGCCAAGCCGCAAGGCACTGGAAGCCGAATTAGACGGAACTGTTCGCCCAAAACCGAACAGCTCTATTCTGGGCCTTCGTTTTAAGCTCTGGATTTATAACGCTATGGGCGACACAGCCGACACAGGCGGTATTAAAGGTTGGATTAAAGAAAAAGTGGGAGAACCTCCTGTATTGCTCTCACAGGTAGATACCACCACCATAGCTGATGTTATGAGCAGCAGGCTCAACAACCTGGGCTATTTTGATAATGAAGTAGGAAGCACCACGCAGATAAAAAAGAAAAAAGCTACTGTTGAATGGAAAGCTAGTGTGCAGCCACCTTACCGCATTCGCAATATAGTTTATCCGGAAGGGGATTCACTGCAGCTATACAGCCACATAAGAGCAACAAAAGAAGAGTCACTGCTTAAGGTTGGCGATCCGTTCAGGCTGCAGACGATGGTGCAGGAGCGGGAACGCATTGATAATGTGCTTAAAAATAAAGGCTTTTTCTACTTCAGCCCCGATTTCCTTGCCTTCAGGGTAGACACAACACTTGGCGAAAGGCTGTATGATGTTAGAATCCTGGTGAAACGCGATGCACCAGCCTTCGCTTTACAACCTTACAAAATAGATGATATCTACATTACCACCAACCATACGGTTTCTGAGAGCAACGTTGATAACGACACGCTTAAGTTCGAACGGTTCTACTACATCCCGGACGAAAACTATGTAAAGTCCAAGCACCTGGCGCACGGGCTGTTTCTGGAAAGAGACAGCTTGTATACACGCCAGAACCACCTGCTTACTACCAGCAGGCTGATGGGACTGGGAGCATTTAAATTTGTAAACGTCAGGTTTAACCGCGATACGTTACAGGAAAACAGGTTAGATGCTGAAATATCGCTGACCCCTAACCTGAAAAAGTCGCTGCGGGTAGAAACACAGTACGTCAATAAATCGAACAACTTTGCCGGACCCGGCATAACAGCTTCGTTCAGGAACCGCAACGCATTGCGGGGCTCGGAACTGCTGACAGTTAACCTCGATGCAAACTACGAAACCCAGATAGGCGGGCAACCTGCTGACGAAAGCAATTCAACATCCGGCAGATCTTCTGTATTGAATTCCTATGAACTGGGTATTCGTACCGATCTTACCTTCCCAAGATTTGTAGCACCTTTTTGGGCACCAAACCTAAGATCAGAATTTGTACCTAAAACCCGGATCAGCCTTGGCACCAGCCTTCTGAACAGAGTGCAGTTTTTTAGAATGAACTCTATTAACGCCTCTTATAGTTATAACTGGCGCCCAAAAAGAACACTGACATACGAAGTAACTCCAATTAATCTGCAGTATGTAAACCTGTTAAGCACTACTAGCGCTTTCGAAGAACGCCTTCAGTTAAACCCTTTTCTACAAAGAAGCTTTAATGACCAGTTTATCATCGGGTCAATTTATCAACTTACCATAAGCACTCAGGTTTATGAGGAAAGAAGACATCAATTCTTTGACAGGATTTCTCTGGATGTTTCCGGAAACATTCTAAATGGCTTATATAGTTTGACCGGAGCTGACAGTCCTACCGATGAGTTTCCAAGAACGATTGCAGGACAGCCCTTTTCTCAATACACCAGAATAGAAAATGATTTTAGATATTATTTAAAGTTCTCTGAAAAAAGTATGCTGGCTACCAGGTTTATTGCTGGTGCAGGCTTTACCTATGGCAACTCTGCTTCGCTACCCTATGTAAAACAATTCTCTATAGGTGGCAACAATAGTATAAGAGCTTTCAGGCCAAGAAGTATTGGTCCTGGTGCTTATCGTGATTCTACCGGAGTAGCCTTCTTCGATCAGGTGGGCGATATTAAATTTGAAACTAACATCGAATACAGATTTCCTATCGTCAGCTTACTAAGGGGTGCTCTGTTTGTTGATGCCGGAAATATATGGCTATTGCGCGACCAAGGGGCAACTGGTGCAAGAAGCAACGGTGAAAGTGGCCTTTTCAATGCCGGTAGCCTCATCAATGAACTGGCTGTAGGTACCGGATTCGGCCTTCGGGTGGATATCGAGTTCTTTGTAATTCGCCTCGATTTCGGTATACCTGTTCGGGTTCCTTACCTGCCAGTTGGCCAGCGCTATGTGTTAGATGATTTTAACTTTGGTTTCCGGGGAGATGCAGGTATGAACCTGAACATTGCCATTGGCTATCCTTTCTAGGATGCTTGCTACATGATTCCAACAAAAAGGCTGCCTGTACAAAGGCAGCCTTTTTGTTGGCGCAACTAGTGCACTTCCCGTTTATCAGATTAACGCTTTCTCATGAAGCCTGAAAGAAGCAACAAGCCAACATGCCTGTTTTATAAAACACTAGTACAGCAACTGATAGTATTCATGTGCCATACGGTCTGCACCAAACTTAGGAACTACATCCCGCATACTGTTTTTTACAATGCTCAGCCATCTTTCCCGGTTGTGGTAGTAGGTTGGCACTATTTCCTCCTCCAGTATACGCATCAGGTTCTGGTAATCTGTTTCATCCTGCCGGTCAATAGACCAGTTTGTATCTACAATAGGCAGCACAAAGGCATTTTCTCCGTGGCGGGCAAACTCAGGCAGCCACCCATCCTGCACCGAAAAGTTTACAGCGCCGTTCATAGCAGCTGTCATACCGCTGGTTCCGGAGGCTTCTCTTGGCCTGCGAGGTGTGTTCAGCCACACATCCGCACCTTGCTTCAGCTTTCTCGATAGCTCAATTTCATAGCCCGTCAGCACAGCAAAGTTATTTCGCTTGTACGCCAGGTTTACCAGTTTATCGAATACGGCAATAGCACCGGAATCGAACGGGTAAGGCTTTCCGGCCCAAATCATCTGCACCGGAAAATCTTTGTTATTGATCAGGTTCAGGAATCGTTCAAAATCCCGCACAATCAGGTCGGCACGTTTATAGGCTGCAAACCGTCTGGCCCAGACAATGGTGAGCACATCCGGACTGAAAAGTTTACCTGTCTGGTCGGCTACTACTTCGAAAAGCTGCTTCTTCATTTCTGCTTTTCTGGCTACCAAAGCCCGGTCGTTATTCTGCTCCATGGCCTTGCGCAGTGGCACATCCATCCAGAAAGGCACATTCTGGGCATTGGTAATTGCTTTAATCTCGCAAACATTATCGTTTTCGTACCACATGCCGCGCGCCACCTCCCCATGCAGCTGCGAAACACCATTGGCGATTTTAGAGATTCTGAGCGCTGCCAAAGTATGGCTGAACATGTGTCCGTGCATGCCCGTCATCTGCCGCACTTCTTCCAACGGCACATTGTTAAAGAAGCTCATATTGTGCAGATGGTGAATTTCATGTTCTTCGTTACCGGCTTTTTCGGGCGTATGCGTTGTAAACACCATGCGTTTACGCACATCGTTCATATTACCAAACACTTTGTACAGATGAAAAGCCAGTGGCAAAGCATGCCCTTCGTTCATGTGGTATATATCGGCACCACCCAGCGCATCTACTACTTTTGCACCTCCAATGCCCAGTACAATACTCTGTGCAATACGGGCATTAGGTTCTCCATCATAAAGCCTGAAGGTAATCGTGCGGGCCAGATAATCATTTTCCGGAATGTCGGTTGTTAAGAAGTAGATAGGCACCGTTCCGAATATTTCAGGCTTCAGCACCATGGCCTTCACTTTAACAGTGTGCTTATTCACATCCACACTTACAGTAATGCCTGTATCTTCCAGGTAGGAATAATATTTCTTCTGAAACTGCACCCGCATCGTCTGGTCGTCGTTACGCAGTTGGTCGTAATAACCAAACTTCCACAGAATGCCGATGCCAATCATGTTTTGCCGGAGATCGAAGGCACTCCGCATATGAGAGCCAGCCAGAAAGCCGAGTCCGCCGGAATAGGTTTTAAGAGCCTGGTGAATGCCAAACTCCATGCTGAAGTATGCTACACGCTTATTGTATTTTTCGTTTATATCATATGGATGGTACCATCTGTCGTATTTTGCCATAAACAGTAATTTGGTTAGAAATTAACTAAACAAGTTATAGAACCCCACTGGCCCTACGATATATTAGATGAAGACTTTTAACCCTTCCACTTTCCTTTAAGCCTTACAAGCCACTGCCGTACCCTTTAAACATATTTGGTTTACAGCATGTTAATCTGAATTACCTTTTAAACTTAAAAGAAGACGCAAGGTTATATTTATCTATGGCTTTTTTTAAATGAAGATTATGATACAGGTATTGTCTTTAGACAATCTCCGCTATCGCACCGGCTTACTGGTTTAAATATATAAAATTTTAAATGTAAAAAGCAGCAGCTTTTCTGTCTCCTGCTACTTTTCATCATCAAAAACAGGTATATAAAAAAAGCGAAAGCTGGGCAGGGTATCCTGGCCAGCTTTCGCTTTAACAAGCCTCTACAGGCTATACTTCCAGTATATAATACGGGTGCTTATACCCTGCTTTTTGCAGAATAGGCTTAGACACATTAAATACCTTAACTCCTCTGGAAGTTTCACCTTCCAAGGTTCCGATATGGGCATGGCCATGAAAAGCAGCCACTACCTGCCTGCGGTTAAGAGGTTCTGCCAATCTCGAAGATCCGAGAAACGGGAAAATCGCCTCAGGCTCACCTACTACAGTTGCCTGTATAGGGGCATAATGCATTACAACTACCTTTTTCAGGTCCTCATACTCCCCGTCGAGCCGTGCCAGGGCCGCATCCAGCTTTAAGGCTTCGTCTACAGCTTCCTGCACAAAACGCTTCATCATCTTTTCGCCGAACATACCCAGCATGCCCTTGTCGAACCCGCCACCAAATCCTTTTATACCTGCAAAACCCACACCTTCCAGCACCACACTTTCTCCATCCAGCATGTGCACTTCTTTTCGTAGAAGCACAGACCGAATCTCATCCTGCTGATCACGCTCATAGTCGTGGTTACCGAGTACACCCACCACCGGAATTGTGCATGCCTTCAGTTCCTTTGCCAGTATCTCCGCCTCCGCTACACGGCCAGTATCTGTTAAATCGCCGCACAGAAGCAGTACATCCGCGTTATCCGATACCTCCTCAAAAAATTCAATCCAGTTTCCTTTGTCTGTTTCGCGTACATGTATATCGCCCACGGCAGCAATGCGTGTTTTCTGTTTTGTTTTATCAGGATTAGCCATAATATGTTTTATACTGTTCGGATAGTTATTGCTTTATACTCCCAGTCGGTAACATCGGTTCCGTATTGCGTCTGGTCTATCAGGGGGCCACGACAAATTTTTTCGGTTGGAGGGGGCATGTCGTATGTTTCACGCGCTCTCTTCATCAGCTCATCAAACAGCCACCGGGGTATAATGTCTCTTTCCGAAGGATACACAAACTGGAACGAAAGCAACTGAGCCATCAACAATTGCCAGTGCTGCTCCAGGCTCGACCAGATCAGCTTCCAATCCAGTTTATCACCATACTTTAACAACGTATGGTTAATGTCTGAGCCATCGTACCGTTCCCGGTTCTGCACATAAATTTTACAGCGGATAAGGTCTTCCGGCGATATAAACTTCAGTTTCAGATCAAAGAGCTCACTTTCTGCGGCCCGTTCGTACCAGCCATCATCAACCGGAATCTGGTTACTGGGGTTACTGAAAATAAAATCAACGAAATGCTCCTCTTTTCTGGCTTTTGCCAACCATCTGGCATCCACCAGTTCTGTATCGTAGCCTTTATCAGAAAGCAGTTTCAAAATGCTCGGGCAATCGCCTGATTTACAAAATATATCCAGGTCTTTTGTATCTCTCTCTATGCCTGTATAGAGTTTGAGGGCAAAACCGCCTCCTACTAAAAAAGGAATTTCGGCTTTTAAAAGTAAAGTCAGGGCACTTTTGTAAAACTTGTGGGCCTTCGCTTTGTCTTTATCGTCTTTGGGTTTGTTTTCTTCTGCCATACCACTTCTTATTCAATCTTGGGATGTATGTTATAGTGTAAGCAAAGCAGTTTTCTGCTTTGCTCATGTTTGTACTATCTAATTAGGAACCAGAAAGTAGAAACTTTTACTTATTCAGCCTGTAAATTGTTTTGTCTTCCTGTATTTGAAGTAAAAAAGGTTTTGCAGCGGAGCTAAAACCCTTAATAAGGCACTTCAGGAATTGAAAATTTTAAAGATTTGAAGGAAAAGCCACCCACGCTCTGTCAGTTGCTCCTATTTGATAACAGAAAAACAGATACAACCGCCGGCCATATAAATAACGTTCCAAAACAAGCTGCCGATTATATTCCCGAACCTGACCATATATCACAGCCTGCATGATATTAGCTATACTTTCACTACCCTGACATAAGCTTTATACATGCATCTTCTCAGGTAAAAGAGACTACGCTTGTGCAGGCCGAAAAAATACTGGAGAAGCAGGTCGGCCAGTAAAAGATAAACCTGCTATGCTGCTCATCGTTAATGTATAAGAACCAAATACTATTAAACCGATGAACAGAGATCAATATAACAGGCATAACGAACAAGACAGGCGTAACAGAGAGAACCGTTTCCGGAACGAAGAAGGCAGAGAAGGCAACCGCTTCGGTGACCATGAAGGACGCTCTAACCATTGGGGCAACGATGCTAACGGAAATAACAACCGGAATGTAAGCAACCAGGATGTATACGGCACTTACAGCACCTCCAGGAACTATGGCAACATGGGTAGCTATGGCGGTGCACAGGGCTTCGGGAGCACCAGGGCCGGGTATGAATCGCAAAGGCATTACGACTCCGACACCAATTACAATTTCGACAGCGGCCACGGTTCGCCGGACGAAGCACGCAACAGAGGCTATAGCCCGAGTGGCTACAGAGCCTACCGCAACGACTCCGATTACAACCACCGCGACAGCAACTATGGCAGAGGCAGAGGCAGAGGCCAAAACTCAGATGACCTTTACGGCTCCGACCTCTCCAGAAGGTTTGAAGGCAGAAACCAGGACCGCTACAACTATAACTTCGACCAGGACGATTATCGCTCTTCAAGCTATAGTGGCAACAGCGGCTATATGGGCAGTTGCTACAACCGCCAGCCTCAGCGCGGAGACTATGGCTCCACAGACGGAAACTACGGTTCCTTAGGCTCTATCCGGAACAGAGACCAGAACAGGTACAGCAGTTCCCAGGATCAGAACAGCAGAAGATCAGACCGCAACGATGAAAGAAGCTACCGCAACCGTGACAATGCCGGTGACCAACGTCATTACGACAGCGAGTACATAGATCGTGACAGAAGGAACTTCTTCAAGTATTAATACTAGGGCAAGACTATACTAAACCAACAGAGGCGCAGTAGTTACTGCGCCTCTGTTGGTTTAGTATAGTCTTGCATAACCTCATTGGATAAGCTGCTTATCCGCACTAAATCCAACATTCCTATGAAAGCAAGCGCCGACAGACTGTACAAGGATGTGGCTGCTCTTACGAGTATAGAGCCTGCCCGACATTACCAGAACTATGAATCGCTGGAAAAGGCTACAAGCTATATTACAGAACAACTGCAACAGCTTGGGCTAACGGTAACCGAGCAACCTTTCAAAGTTGATGGCCATACGTACAAAAATATCAGCGCCCTGCTTCCGGGTGCCGGAGAAGCGAGAGTGGTAGTTGGCGCCCATTATGACGTATGCGGCGACCAGCCGGGAGCTGACGATAACGCCAGTGGAATAGCCGGGTTGCTGGAAACGGCGCGTTTGCTTACAACTTTACCAGCACTGCCATACCCGATAGAACTGGTTGCCTTTTGCCTGGAGGAGCCTCCTTTTTTTGCTACAGAAAATATGGGTAGTGCTGTTCATGCCAAATCCCTGCACCAGGCAGGCACCCGCGTAAAATCGATGATCTGCTACGAAATGATTGGCTATTTTTCTGATGTTCCCGGTTCACAGCGCTTCCCCGATGAAACACTGAAACAATATTACCCGCATGAAGGCAACTTTATAGCAGTAGTGGGCAATGCCGGGCAACAGGAATTTACGCAACGTTTTCAAAAGCTGATGCAGCCACACGCTGCTATTGATGTGCAGGCTGTAAACCTACCGCAGGCCTACGGACTGGTAGGCTTATCTGACCACCGCAATTACTGGAAGTATGGCATTGAGGCTATCATGATCAACGACTCCTCTTTTCTCCGAAACCCCAATTACCACCAGAAAACAGATACAATTGATACGCTGGATTTTAAAAGAATGGCTGAAGTGGTAACAGGTACAACAAGGGCACTTACACAATTATAAGCTGCTTTGCACGATCTGCCACAGATAAACCGGACAGATGCTCTAGCCATTCCCCTTCCAGGGTCAGGTAAGCACGCATGGCATCCGCTGTCAGGCAGGAATGTACAGGTAGCACATACATCAGGTCGCCGATATCATATCTTTCAAACATCTCGCTGCTAACTCTTACGGTGCCGTGCTCCTGCGATAGCGCCACTACTTCTGCTCCCTCTATGGGCGCAGACCATCCGTTACGATTTTTATCGACTACACGCCCGAATATAAAGGTGCCGTTTTCCGTCAGCAGCGAATCTTTCGAAAAGTGTACACTACCTCCGTATATGATAAATTCGTTCCTGTCGGGGTGCTTCGCCACAATAGGGCAGGCCATGCACACGGCTATCTGCTCATACGAGCAGGAGCCAATGCGCTGCTGGGTAAGGTCGTAGAATACAAAATTGCCGGGCCTGATCTCATCAACGCCCTCCATGTTCTCCAGAACACTACAGGATGGCGTATCACCGATAGAAAGCTTCAGATCTGGATACTGTTTTATATAACGCCCCCGCAGCGATTGCAGCAGGAACACACTTGTTTTATGGATAGTACGAATTGCCCCCACTGTTGACTGCTTATAGGTATGGCCATCGTGTACCACAAAGCCCCCAAAAGTCATGTATTTACCGCTATCGATGCTGCCGATAATCTGATCCAGTTCCGGGTGGTCGTGAGGCGACAGGCCGGTTCTGCGGTACCCCGCATCAATCTTAAGCCATAGCTTTACCGGGTAGTGCAGCCTGTTAGCCAGCAGTTCTACCGTTTCGGGGTTTACCACCACTAAATGAAGCGTAATTTTTGCTGCCAACTCATTTATCAGGTCTATCTCCAGCACATTGGCCGGGAAAGCGACCATAATGTCTTTCCAGCCGTGGCTGGCAAAGTAGCGGGCCATCTGCAACGACGATACCGTAATAGAAGTAACGCCGAATGCTTTAAACCACTCTCCTACCTGTGCCGACTGATGCGTTTTGAAGTGAGGCCGTAATACTACCTGATTGCGTTTCGCTTTTGCCACCATTCGTTCTATATTCAACAGGCACTTTTTCTTATCCAACACTAACGTGGGTGCAGTAATTCTCATAGTTAAACAGCTTCTTTTAACTCCTTTATCTTCAAAGTTACTATTCTTCCGGCAAAGAACCATACAGCAGTAAGACGAAGCGCATTTTTATTGATGACGAATATCATTTCCCTTGCCCCCCTTCCTGGCGACCTTTGCAGAGAAAGGTAAACAGCCTCTATGAAAACAAACCACTTAGCAAGATTGTATATGTTCAGGTCTGATAACGCTGCTTCTAACTGCTTACTCGAGAAATACGATGTTCCGTCGCCCCGCTATACCAGCTACCCTACAGTTCCGTTTTGGGACAACAGAGAGCTAGAGCAGGAGCGTTGGCTGCAGCACGTAAAACAGGCATTTCATAAAACCAACACGTCCGAAGGAATCAGTCTGTACCTGCACCTGCCCTTCTGCGAGCAGCTTTGTACTTACTGCGGGTGCAACAAACGCATTACGGTAAATCATAAAGTAGAAGAACCTTACCTGGAGGCCCTGCTGCAGGAGTGGCAGCAATACCTGGCTGTGTTCGAGGAGAAGCCCCGTATTACAGAACTACACCTGGGAGGCGGCACCCCCACTTTCTTTAGCGCAGCAAATCTGAAATACCTGTTGGAAAAGCTTTTAAAGGATGCTGAAGTACCCGCAAACGCTCAGTTCAGCGTTGAGGTGCATCCTAACTATACCACAGTAGAGCAGCTCCAGGTGCTTTACGAGGCAGGCTTCAGAAGGCTTAGCGTAGGGGTGCAGGATTTCGATCTGAGGGTACAATTCGTGATTAACCGCATTCAGACGTTCGAACAAACAAAAGAAGTTTTTGATATAGCGCGTGCTATTGGTTATACTTCCATTAACGCAGATATCATTTACGGACTCCCGCTGCAGACCACCGATAGCATACAGCATACCATCGCCTGTGTAAAAGAGCTTAGGCCAGAAAGAATTGCGTTTTACAGCTACGCACACGTGCCCTGGAAAAGTAAGTCGCAACGCCGCTATTCCGATGCCGATTTACCGGCCCCTTTCTTAAAGCGTGCGCTTTACGAGTTCGGAAGAAACCTGCTCCAAGAGGCCGGATACGTAGAAGTAGGCCTGGACCACTTTTCTCTTCCGGAAGACGAATTGTACATGGCGGCACAGCACGGCTCTCTGCACCGCAATTTTATGGGCTATACCTCTCACCATACGGAATTATTGATTGGCCTGGGTGCCTCCAGCATTTCCGATACCGGTACCGCATTTATGCAGAACCAGAAGGAGGTAGAAGCATACGAAGAGGCTGTTCAGCGAGGAAAACTGCCTCTTATGAAAGGGCATGAACTAACATCGGAAGATATATTATTGCGGCGGCACATCAAGAACCTGATGTGTCAGTTCAGCACCAGTTGGGAAGCAGACGAACTGCCATACCTGGTTGATGCGCTGGTTCGCCTGCAGCCTTTAGCAGAAGATAAGCTGGTTGATTACAGCACCCAACATATAGAAGTTTTACCAACAGGCAAGCCTTTTGTGCGCAACATCGCCATGTGCCTGGATGCCCGCTTATGGGATAGCCAGCCCACTACACCGGTCTTCAGTCGCTCTGTATAGCACCACTTGCGGCACCTTTGTAAACTTATAAGAAAGCCCTCCGTTTTAGCGCGGAGGGCTTTCTTATAAGTTTAAATATAAATTCTGTTTCTGCAGCCACTAAACCGGCTGCATTTCTTCTTCACGTAGCAATTGCAGCATTTCCAGCGCTTTGTCAACGTGCTCAACAGGGTTATTCATAGAGTCGTAGATATAGCGCACAATGCCTTGCTTATCGATGATATAAGTTACACGACCCGGCAATAACAGCATGTTGCGCTTAACACCATACAACTTACGGATACTACCTCCTTTATCACTTAACAAGGTAAAAGGCAGGTGATACACCCGCTCAAAACGCTTGTGCGACTCAAAACTGTCAGAGCTGATACCTATCACTTCGGCTCCCTGCTCTTTAAAAGCATCATACTGATCCCGGAACTTACAGGCCTGCTTGGTGCAGCCGCTTGTGTTATCTTTCGGGTAAAAGTACAATACCACATTCTTCTCTTTCAACACGTCATAAAGTCGGAAAAAGCCACCATTACAACGCTGCAATTCAAAATCCGGTGCTTTATCTCCAATCTGTACTGTCTCTCTGCTCATGAAATTAGTATGGCAATTTATACAATCTTAGAACAATAATGGGCTCAAAATGTTCCATTTATAAAACGGGTGCAAAGCTATAACATAGTTTTGAGAATTCTCGCTTTTCAGCATAACTTATTCTAAAAAAGCATGCTGGCTGCTGCTTTTCCGTCAGGCAACCACCTTAAATTTGCTTCTACTGCTTCTTAACGGCTTTAGCGCCCACTGAATGAGCGTGATACATTGTAAATAGCTGATATTTACTTTATACTTGCAGGCTCATGCTTTTCCCTCTATATGATCAAGGCTTCAGGTATATCGTACGCGCTCTTGGGTTTGTCTGCCTGTGCGTATGTTGCTTTAGCCTACTTCATCCCGAAAGGAAACTTTACCCAACTACTGCTGCTGTATACCCTGCTTTTTGCATGCTATGTGTACATCATCAACCAGAAAATAGCTACCAGGCACGGCATAGTAGCTGCCATTCTACTCAGGCTGCTATTCCTGTTCGCAACACCAGCATTCATCCACCGCTTTGAGTTTCCGGATCATCACAGCCTGTATCCTCCCCTGGCACAAGCCATAGGATGGCTGGCAACCAGAACCACAGCGTATACACCGGCCGGTGATATCATATTGATGCGTATAGTTGTGCTGCTGGCTGAGACTGGTAGTATATGGCTATTGCTTCGGCTGGTGCGCAAAACGGCTCTTTCCGATAAGCATGTGTTTCTGTATGCCCTGAACCCGCTCGTGATCCTGGAACTGGCAGGCAATCTGCACCTGGAGGCGCTGATGATCTTTTTTCTCCTGCTCACGCTGTACCTGCTCACGTACCAGCGGTGCCTGGCAGCAGGTATAAGCTTTGGCGCGGCAGTGGCTACAAAATTTCTGCCGCTGCTGCTCCTGCCTTTTATCCTGAGCCGGATAGGGACAAGGAACTTCCTGTTGTTTTCAGTTGCTCTGCTGGGATCGCTACTCCTCTTCTTTTCTCCCCTACTATTGCAGCACTCTTTACAGGATCTCTTGTCGGGTTGGCGGTTTTATTTGCAGGCACCGGCGTTCAATGCCAGTTTTTATTACCTGCTCCGGTGGATGTTAAAGCTGTTTACAGATGCAGGCCATGTACAGGCGGTGGGGCCAATTCTTGCCTTCATTAGCTTCGTAAGTATACTCTCGCTGGCTAAAGTAAAAAAACTGAGCTCCGTTAGAAGAATGGTGGGATATATGGCTGCAGCTGTTACCATTTACCTGTTGCTGTCTTCTGCCGTACAGCCCTGGCATATTACCCCACTTATAGCCCTTACCGCTATAAGCCACTTCCGGTATGCCGTGGTTTGGTCGGGCCTGATTATACTTGCCTACGCAGCACCTGGCAGGCACGAAGATATTACATTGGTTATAGTAGAATATGCCCTGGTGTTTTTGTGGTTATTCGTGGAACTGTACCTGTACCGCCGGCATCAGTGGCATCACAACCTCAAAGATTAGTCTTCTGCCCCCAGGTCACGAAGCGGAGCCATCAGGAAATCGTTGAAAGGTTTTAATTCCTGCATGGCCTCCAGCACAACAGCTAAGAAGTTGCTGCTAAGCACTACCTTATCTGAAACAGGCATAATGGCATTCCAGCTTTTAAAGCGCAGGTACTCTATTGCCGGATTATCTTTATCATAGCCTTTCGGAGTAGTTTTTAACTGATCGCCTGAAATCGAGCCAAAGCGATCTTTGAAAGCCGGTGCTTCTATAATATTCCTGAACTCGTCTAAACTATAGTCTATTTCCTGCCGCACTGCCTTGAGCTGCTCGGCGGGCGGCATCCATAAACCGCCTGCCACAAATGAATTGTTGTTGCCGGCCAGGTGCAGATAATAGCCAGGGTTAATGGATTTACGCCCCCCTTCAGCTATATATGCTCCGAAATGATCTTTGTAAGGCCGCTTATCGCTGGAGAAGCGTACATCGCGGTAAATCCGGAATACCAGGTCTTTTCCCTGTTGCCCGTAAGCAATGGGCTCAAAAGCCTGCATTTGTTTCAGCAGCTCGTCCAGGAACTGTATATAGTTTTTGCGGGCTGCGTCGTAGCGGTTTTTGTTTTCCTGAAACCACTCCCGGGTATTGTTCTGAGAAAGATCGGCCAGAAAGGCAAGCGTATTTTTATCTATCGTAGATGCCATAGTTGCTGTTGATACGGAGCAATACCAATAAAGATATAAGGCTGAAAACCGAAAACCTTTACACGGCAGCGGCTCATCTGAGTTATTGCTTACTCAAATGTAAAACCTTTTCTCAACATCACGAAATCATATCAGGCAAGGGCAAAGCTGCTGTTTACGCTTCCCCCTTTTGCTCCGTGGCATACCTTTCCAGCATCCTGGAAGTAGTGGCAGGAAGCGTAGACACATCCATCACCATAAAACCATCCAGCGAGTTTGAGAACTTCGGATCGATGTTAAAGCTTATGATGCGGGCGTTCTGCTTCAGGTATTTCTTTAACAGCACTGGTAATGTGGCATGTGCCGGATCAATGTCTGCAATCAGCTTTTCGAGCGTTTCTATAGAAGATACCTGGTTCTTAACTACCTGCTCATACTGCTCTTTTGAGAACCTGTAGCGGAACTGCTTTCTGGCCCGCACATGCTTAGCCAGCTCCAGGTCATAAAAATGAGTAGTTATAAAATCAACCATCAGCATTTTAGAGGCACTTGAGAACAGGTTACTGATACTTACCGGCCCGATCAGGTAGCGATAGCTTTGCTTCTTTTCCAGGAATGCAGAGATGCCTTTCCAGAGCAGCAATAAAGGCAGTGGCTGCCGCTGGTATTCCTGTCGCACAAAAGAGCGGCCTAACTCCAGCGAAACTTTAAGGGTGGGAGCCATTTTTCCGCTCATCTTAAAGAGGGAGTGCAGGTAAAAGCCTTTCTTACCATACTTTTTGTAGATACTATTGCCTTTGCCCAGGCGATAGGCCCCTACGAGTAACTGCGCTTTTCTGTCGTAGATGAAAAGGTGGTGGTAGTATTCGTCGTACTTATCCAAGTCGATGGCTTTGTTAGTGCCTTCTCCCACTGCCCTGAAAGTTATTTCACGTAACCGGCCTATTTCCCGCACCACATGCGGCACCGCCTCCTGCTTGGCCAGGTATACCTCCAGGTGGTTGTATTTCACTAACAGGGCAGATTTATCCAGTGCATCCAGCTCCCGGGCAATAACAGCCGCAGGCGTTTCAGCTATAACAGCTTCTGGGGCAGCATATTTTTTGAGCCGTTGCAGCACAGGCAGTTGCTCCTGCTGAAAGGAAGTACCGAGCATGTAGGTTTTTGCCCGCACATAACGCAGCAGCTCCTGCTCCGGGAAGGCATGCAGCTCGTTGTAAGAAATAGGCTTGCCAATTCTTACCTTTACCGTTTTCCCCTGCTTGTTTATTAACTGCGCCGGCAGCTGAGCTGTCCGCAGCAAAGGGTGCAGCAAGCCCAGCACATTAAACGCAAGGCTGTTGCCACCGCTAAAGTAGATAGGCAGCACAGGCACCTTCGCCCTGTGAATGAGGCGCTCAATGGAAGAATGCCATTCAGGGTCAGCTACAGAAGAAGAACTGAACTTAAAACTGGCAACCTCCCCAGCCGGGAAAACACCAATCGGCATATCGTTGTGCAGTTGCTTGAGCGACTCTCGCAAACCGGCCACACTGCCTTTGTTCTGTTCCCGGAACGGGTTTACAGGAATCAGCAGCTCCTGCAGGTTTGGCACGCGCATCAGCAGCTGATTGGCCATCATTTTAAAGTCTGGGCGTGCTTTCGCCAGCAGGCTCATCATAATAAGCCCATCCAGGGCACCATACGGATGATTGGCCACGGCAATAAAAGCACCTTGCTGTGGTATGTTTTTCAGGTCGTGCGGATGAATATCAATTTTTATATCCAGCTCTTTTAACACCCCGTCTATAAAAGCAACACCATCCAGTGTATGAATGGTATCGTAGAGCATGTTCAGATCCTTAATCTTCAGAATCTGCATTAAAACGGAAGAAAGAAAATGAAATTTGACTTTATCGAGTGCGGCAGCCGCTGAAAACTGCTGTTTCGTAATTATCTCCATACTCAGCCGGGTACTTTAGGAATGCTTTTATCTAAAGCAAAAGTATAAAGCTGATGTTACCTGCGCGTTACTGGCTTATTATCAAATTATAAACTAATCCGCCTAAGCTACACAACACCTCCCCGGAACAGAGTTTTTTACAGGAGAAAACCGGCCGGAAGATCTTCTGCATGGTCGATATCAGAAAGCGTAGGTAAAAGAAAACAGCTTAGGTTATGCTGATGCACATCCTGCAAGGTATCGGGAAAAACATATTCGGTACTCCAGCGTTTGTCCTGGAAAAGGTATGGGTATAGCTTATTCATTCCCAGCAAATAATACCCGCCGTCTTCAGCCGGACCTATTACTACATCATGTGTTTGCAGTTGGTTAAAAGCCTCTTCTATAACAGCTTGGGAAAGTTGCAGACAATCGCTACCAATTATCATAACGGAAGTATAACCTTCTTTGAAAGCAGCAGCAAAAGCTCCCTGCATTTTCTCTCCCAGATCGCCATCCGGTTGTACCTGTTTCTGGTAAATATCCTTTTCCCACAGGTCCTCCTCTTCTACCCGTTCCGCATAATACACCAGCTTATCCACCGCCAGATTTCTGGTAATGTTACGGGTATGCTGCAACAAACGGATATACACATCCAATGCCTGTTTTTCCCCAATAGATGCGGCCAGACGTGTTTTCACCTTTCCTAGTTCAGGGTTTCGTACAAAAAGCATCAATAAACGGGACATGCTGAAGTTTTAAAAGGGTGGAGAATGAGAAAGTTACTGCTAAAAGGTACAACCGTTCATTAACAATCAGTTGATTGGGATGAAACCCCAAAGCAAGCATTCCTAATTTACAAGTTATTATATAGCCACTACTTCTCCTCCGCAGCTGGAGCCGGCACCGGCGGTACAGCCATAGCAATGCTGGTTCAGAACAATAGAACGGTTGTCCAGAGCTGCAAGATTAAAATCCTGAATATGTGCAGGTGCATCTCCGGCTACTTTCAGCTCCAGCATCTGGTTAAAATCGCAGTCGTAGAGGTAACCATCCCAGCCTACAGAAATAGTATTGCGGCACATTACATTGGCAGCAGCAGCCGGATTAAAAGCATTAATCAGCTTTTCCATATAGCTACTGTAATTGCCGCTGGCTATCAGGTAATCGAGGTAGCGGCTCACAGGCAGGTTGGTAATGCAGTAAAGGTTATTAAACTCAATATTATACCCGCTGCGTAACCTGCGCTTAAACTCTCCTTCCAGCGCTTTCTGCCCGCTCGGCAAAAAAGCACCCGAAGGGTTATACACCAGGTCCAGTTGCAAACCAGATCCCTCTTTGCCGTAACCTGCTTCGTTGAGCATCTGCAGTGCCTTCACAGATTTTTCGAATACACCCTCTCCCCTTTGCGCATCGGTTCGGGAAGCAGAGAAATAAGGCAAAGAAGACACTACCTGTACTTTATGCTTCTTAAAAAACAAAGGCAGGTCGTGGTACTTTTTATTTGCCAGTATGATGGTGAGGTTACAACGCACGATCACCTGTTTCCCCAGCTTCGACAGCTCTTCCACAAACCACCTGAAGTTCGGATTCATCTCAGGTGCTCCGCCTGTCAAATCCACTGTGTTAACCTGGGGAGAAGCAACCAGTGCATCAAGGCAAAACTGCATTGTATCGCGGGTCATAATCTCTTTGCGGTCCGGACCTGCATCTACGTGGCAGTGCTTGCATACCTGGTTGCACATTTTACCCACATTCACCTGCAGAATAGTGGTGCCCGTTGGTTTTAAGGGGTATAAATTATTCTGTTGCAGCTTTTCTGTAAACAGAGGGAATTGCTCCCCCTGCACCGTTGGTTGTTGTAATACCTGTAACTGAAAAAAAGAACTCGACAGCTCGTGCTGCTGCCCTTGTAAAGATTTTACGGGTGACGGCATAGGCTACATGGTTAACTCTTTGATCTTGTTCATCATCTGCACCCCGTGCACCAGGGCTGCCCCACCTTTAATGGCCGCCGCCACATGCACTGCTTCCATCATCTGGTTTTCATCGGCTCCTTTCTGCAGGCAGTCGGTGCTGTAGGCGTCTATACAATAAGGGCATTGCACGGCGTGTGCCACAGCTAAGGCAATCAAAGACTTCTCACGCTCGGTAAGCGCGCCCTCTTTAAATACTTCGCCATAATAGTCGAAGAACTTGCGGCCAAGTTCAGGCTGTAATTCCGTAATGTTGCCAAATTTGGCTAAGTCGGCAGGGTTATAATAGGTGTTTTCCATGATGTGAATTTTATAGCAGTAAAACTTAATCTGATCCGGAAGTGCTTCTTTGGCCTGAAGCAGCGTGTTATATGTTTGCCTGGAACAAGCAGCAGCATGCTGTTTCAACAAGTTATGAAGCTAGTTCTTTAACAGGTATTTAGATTTAATGTTACAGTCTCAGGCTACACTTGTGCAATTCTTTAACAGAAAATTTTTATTTTCCATCAGTTACCGCACCCTGCTTGCACCCATAGTAGTGGTGCTTGCTTCTTTTCTGTTCCCTCCTGCATTATATCAGCAGTACCCCAGTATCTTGTAGATCAGGTAGCCCGCTATTTCATGGATCAGCAGGTGCCAGCCACTAAAGGCACCTGCATCTGGAATAATGGTTTCGTCGGGTGTAAAGCGTCTGGGCGAAGCATAGAAATCGGTGCTGAAAGGAGTAACCTCTACACCGGCTTTCTGAAAGCAGGCCAGCGAACGGCGCATGTGAAAAGCAGATGTTACCAGAAGCAGACGCTTCCACTCCGGGTGCTTCTTTAGCAATTCGGCTGTATGCAGGGCATTTTCACGTGTATTGCGGCTATTGCTTTCAGTTAAAATATCCTCTTCCGGCACGCCTCCCATCAGCAGTATTCTTTCAATCTGCTCTGCTTCCGGTATGTTATCGAGCAATACAGAAGAATTACCTCCCGTTACCACAAATAGGTTCACCTTGTTCATGCGGTAAAGCTGCAATGGGTGCAGAAAGCGGTCTGCTCCTTTATGGGTTAAAATGCGGTCGGGCAGGTCTTCTCTGTAACCTGTTACACCTGTTAAGATCAGGGCTGCATCGTAATTATTGATCTCGCTGACAGGTGTAGCCTCCACCTCCCATGCCCGCCAGGCTTCGTTTGCCAGAAACGGATTGGAGAGCAGCAAAAGCAGCCCTGCACCTGCCGCTAAACAAACTTTTTTCTTCCTGGGTGATTTCAGAAAGATGGCTAATAGCAAAAGTACCAGCACCCAGAGCAGGGGCATCAGGAGAAAGTGAAGGGTTTTGGAGAGAATAAAAAACATCTGTAGCAGTATCAGGTAATGCAGCAATTTAAGCAACACAACTTAAATCGGCTCCATATTTTTTTGATACCGTTAAAGCTGCGTTAAAAGAGCCGCCTGAACACCCACATCAGGAAAGAGAGCAGTATACTTAGCAGAAGCATACTGGTAATTGGCGCAAAGAAACGAAAGTTCTTTCGCTCTACCCGAATATCACCTGGCAGGTTGCCGAACCAACTGAACTTGTCGCCTGCCAGCCACACCACCAGTCCAACAACGATGATTACGGCTCCGACCATTACAATAAGTTTTCCGATAGGCTGCATAGTGGCGACAAAAATAAATAGCTGCAGGTAAATTTTAAAGCATTTGTAACTATAGCTACGCACAAGCCATAGCTGTAGTTAGCAACTGAGGCAGGCAAAATGGAGGTGCAAAAGCACCTTAGTGGCTACTTCGGCACCTCCATCACCTGCAAGAAAAACCTAAGAATCACGTAAAATACACCGCTGCCCTAGCTTTTCTTCATTTTGATCAGGTAAACTTTTCCTTTGCTGTTAATGTAGCGCAGTAGGTAAATGCCTGTCTGAAGTTTTGCATCTTTCAGATTAATGGTTAGCTCGCCGTGGGTGAGCTGGAGCTGTTCTGTTTTTCTGTATACCACCCTGCTCAGTATATCCAGCACGGCCACTTCCTGCAGTGTCTCCCCTGGCTCTTTAAAGGCAAGCGTTATTCCCTCCGAGAAAGGGTTCGGGTAAAGTATTACCTTATCGGCATCAGACAGCGGTTCGGCCGTAGCAGCCATAGCAGTACCCGACATACCTTGGATGTAAGGCGATAATCGGTTACCTGGAATAGGGCGTTCAAACGTAGCATTTGGCAACTGCCACCCTACCGCCACATGGTCGCCACCACCCTGCTCTTTTTGCAGCACTTCCACATAATAGCGTTTGCCTGCCTCCAGGTTTATTTTGGCAGACTGCTGCGTACTGTACCTGGTCCATTCGCGGGAGTAGGTATAGGCATCGAGATAGGCGATTCTTACTTTGCCTGCCGGACTTTCAGAAGTGCTTAGCCACAGTTCCGCCACATCATCACCGGAGAGCCAGAAGGTGTACTGCCCTGTGGCAGGTGCGGTCACGTAGCCCCGGATACGGGTGCCGTAGTTGTCGCCAATATTGATGGGCGATTCAAAAACAGTGAGTTCACTGACGCTGGTAGGCGGACTGGAAAGCGGTATATTGGTCACGGGCACCCCGTACACGTTCTGCCAGTATTCCCGCGTAATTTTACCCGTGTTGCCTGGCTGGAAATTAGCTGTGATGGCCATGTTGTCGGTTATGGTAAGGCTAAGCGGGTTGGTGCTGCCCGTAGCGCTGCCGCTCCAACTACTGAAGACATAGCCTGCATTAGCAGTGGCCGTTACGGTAACTCTTTCACCGGAGGTATAGGTGGCTTTCTGCGGCGACAGAGCTACTGTGCCTCCCGCACCCGCAGTGGCCGTTACGGTATACTGCCCCGGGGTGCTGCCGTAAGGGCTGAGCCTGTTGCCGGGTATAGGCCGCTCCAGTGTGCCGTTCGGCAGCTGCCAGCCCACGGCTAGGTGATCGCCTCCGGCCTCCTCTTTCTGCAGCGCCTCTATGTAATAGCGCCTGCCCGCCTCCAGCGTAACCTTCACCGACTGCTGTGTGCTGAACTTTGTCCACTCCCGCTCGTAAGTCCAGCCGTTTACGTAGGCTAGCTTCACTTTCTGGGAGGGATCTTCTGAGGTGCTCAGCCACAAGTCGGCATTGTTGTCGGCTGCTATCCAGAAGGTATATTGCCCCGACACCGGCGCCGTCACATAGCCCCTGTAGCGCGTGCCGTAGTTGTCGGCGATGTTACTGGGCCCCTCGAACAGGGTAAGCTCCGAAACCGATGACGGCGCACTGTTAACGGGTATGGAGGCAACACCGTAGCCTGACAGGTTCGGCCAGTATTCGCGCGTGATCCTGCCTGTACCTGTATTTCCTCCCCCTCCGCTTGTTACAGTAACCGCTACGGCATCGGACTGTGCTGTGTGGCCCTGCGCGTCAAAGGCTTTGGCAACAATACTATAGGTACCTGCCGGTACACTTTGCCAGGCAGCGCTGAAAGGTGTAGCTGTAGCCTCCGCTATTTTGGCTGTTCCCTGCCAATACTCCACCCTGGCCCAGCTGCGCACAACTTCCGCAAAACTCACACTCAAGGGTATGTTGCTGCCCGCCGCAAATGTGGCTCCGTTTGCAGGAGAGGTAATGGTTAAAGGTTTGCTAACGCCCCCACTGCAGTCGGGGTACAGGTCTACATAACTGGAACCGGTCAGGCCGCCGGCATCGGTTACTTTTAAAGAGATGCGGTAGAAATAGATTTCGCCGTCGCAGCCCACGGGTGTGATTGTCGTAGTGGTGGAAGGCTTGGAATCAATCGGCTCAGGGTGCGTGTGATCGTTATGGTGCAGCACCGTTTGCCACTGGTACTGCAACTGCGACCCTGAGTGCTCCCTGTCGGTTACATTGGCCGTCAGGTTGTAGACGGTGTTCTGCGTGAGCGGGAACCTGGTACCTTGTGCGGGGCTCGTAATGGTGACTACCGGCGCCGTATTGTTGATGGAAACAAGCAGAGTGGCCGTTGAAGATAAGCCACCGGCATCGGTTACCTTTAGCACCACATGAAAGCTGGCAAGGCCAGATGCTGTAAAGGTATGACTTGGGTTAGCCTCGGTGCTCACAGGAGTATTGTCTCCGAAGTTCCACTCGTAGCGCAGCGACTGCCCCTCGGGATCGGAAGAGCCGGAACCTGTAAACCTGACCGTGAAGGGGCTGGCACCGGATAGCTTGTCGGCAGTGGCAACAGCCTTGGGCGGCAGGTTACCGGAGCTATACCTTATCAGATGGATTTCGGTGGCATACTTTATATAGTAGATTCCTCCCGAGACAGGGTTGGTAGCCAAGGCTACCACAAAGGCATCACTATCCTTAAAGTTGCTGATGCTTCGGGGCATTTCGTCCACATCAAACGTCGAGTTCTTGATCCAGCCACCCACATAGTCTCCGAAGAAGTAGGTGTTTCTGTACTGAGGCGGAAAATCGGTGCCTGTATACCACACACCGCCCGTTACCGAGCTGCCCGAGAACTGCGGCCCCGACACAGGAGAATTCGCCGCCCCGATCATGGCCACAGCGGCATCCTCTCCATTAAATATACCTGTTCTGGAGCCGCCCCCTCTTTCGGAGTGCTTCCACTCAAATGCCGGCCTGGCATGTACAAAAAGCCGGTACGAGTTCGGAATAGCCTGATTGTAGTTGCAGGGGTTATAAAAGTAGGGAGCCGTGGTGCGCCTTACCTGCTTAATCATATCGCCGTAGTAAAAGTACTGCTGTGTGCAGTTGCCGGTGCCGTACAAAGGGTTGGGCGCAGCATAGTTGTTGGGCACCTGCTTATGGAAATACCATTCCTGCTGCTCCAGCCCCTCAAAAACAGGCCAGCCAAAGTTCATTCCCGGCCTTGTAGCCACATTTATCTCCTCCCACACATACCAGCCTACATCCCCGATGTACAGTATACCCGGAAAATTCGCATTACCGCTGCCCGGCTTTACCGAAAAGCGGAAGGCGTTGCGCAGCCCCAGCACCCATACCCTGGACGACGCCGAGCGTGGGCTACCGGAGTTGTAGTAAGGGTTGCCGGGCAGGCCATTGCCCGTGGCGGGGTCTACGCGTAGTATTTTGCCGTTGATGCAGTCCACCTGCTGCGAGCGGTAGGAGCCAATGTTTTCTTTTTGAGTGATGATGCCGTCGCGCAGCGCCTGCGTAATATAGGTATCGTTCGGGTTGGCCGGGTCGAAGCCCATGTCGATGTAACCGGCTGATGCACCGTCACCAATGGAGAGTAACAGCGAACCGTCTTCGCCGAACACCAACGAGCCGACGCCGTGGCCGGTATACAGAATAGGCAGGCCCTGTGTTATAGACTCCCCTATCAATATTTTTCGGGAGCTCATGTCTGTGCTTCTTTTGTTATCGGAGGTCCTGGCGGTATACCGGGTAAGCCTGCCGATGGAAGCGTTGAAGTATTCGTTCGCGCTAGCGCTGTAGCTGCTTTTGCCAAAGTGCAGCAGGTGGTGCCTGTCGACGGCGTACAGCAGGTAAAAGTAGCCGTTGCTGTCGAAGTTCGGGTCCAGGGCAAAGCCGAGCATGCCGTGGTCTTTCCAGTCTCCCACCTCCTCGCTGATGTCGATGAGCGGGTTCGGCAGCCGCTGCCCGTTTTCCACGATCCATACCCTACCGCCCTTCTCCCACACGTACATGCGGTTTCCGTCTTTCGAAAAGGCCATACCTACTGCCGCATTCCAGTTGCCGCCTATCTTTTCATCGATAAAGCCGGAGGGTTGTGCGAGTGCAGCTGGAAGGGGGCCGAGGTTGCAAAAGAGCCATACGAATACAGGCAAAAGGCCAAGGCTATTCAGAGGCCGCCAGCGCCGTATACCTGAAATCAGAAGATAAAATGTGGGGGGCAGCAGACGTAACTCGCCTCTGCAGGATTTGTAAAAATTTGTCATAGAACTAAAGATGGTGTGCCGGAAAGGCTCGGATTAAACTAACAACAGGCAGCAAAAGGACTAGGCATACTTATTGGTAGGTATACCTCTTTCAGGAGAAGAAAAAAATGACTGGAATGAGGTATCAAAAAGGCCGAGCATCCTTAAAATTCAGAATGCCAAAAGGAGGGGTACTAACTGGTGCGGCTTATTAACTTATAAGGTAGCAGAGAGCTTTTTTCATCTAACTACCTTACTCCGTTTTTACGTTTGTGAACTGCCCTTGTTATAATTTTTATATTAATTTTTTTTAATTTAAAATGTAGCTTCTCTTCAGAAATTCAGGCACTATAAGCAGGAAGGCAGAGCCAGCCAATCATACTCATTTTATACTTAAAAGCTACTCCCTTCACTTTTAAGCCGGGCATATGTTCCGAAATAATGTACATCCAGAAAAGGCTTTTGGGTAAGGCTGGCCTTCTTTTGGCACTACATACTCCTTCCGAAATAACTTCTTGTTGTGAAGGCACAAAGCTGAATGAGCCAAAGCTCCTGTTATACAGCAAATTCCCGGCTGCTCTCGCAAATCCCGCTCATTTTGTGTAAATTTGAAGGCTGTTTAATTTCTAAAATCCGATAGCTTGAAAGTTTGTATTGCTGAGAAACCGAGTGTAGCCCGTGAGATAGCCATGGTGATTGGTGCCAAAACAAAGAGAGATGGCTATTACGAAGGCAACGGCTACCAGGTCACCTGGACCTTTGGCCATTTCTGCCAGCTTCGCGAACCCGATGACTACCGCCCCGAGTGGAAACGCTGGAGCCTCTACGACCTGCCAATGCTGCCAGAACGCTATGGCATCAAGCTTTTGAAAGATAAAGGTGTAGAGAATCAGTTCAACATTATTAAAAAGCTACTGGAGAATGCCGAGGAAGTAATTAACTGTGGTGATGCAGGCCAGGAAGGAGAAGTAATACAGCGCTGGGTACTTACGGAGGCGCAATACAGGCGGCCATTTAAACGCCTCTGGATTTCATCGCTTACCGAGGAAGCCATACGCCAGGGCTTTGCGCAACTACGCGACGGAAAAGAATTCGACTTACTGTACCAGGCAGGTAAAAGCCGCGCCATCGGCGACTGGCTGCTGGGCCTGAATGCCACCCGCTTGTTCACTTTAAAATATGCGCAGGGGCGACAGACACTATCTATAGGCAGAGTGCAGACACCAACGCTGGCCATGATCGTGAACCGCCACCACGAAATACAGAACTTTGTGCCGCAACCTTACTGGGAGCTTAAAACCATTTACCGCGACACAACTTTCTCCAGCACCAACGGCCGCTTCCACCAGGAGGAAGAAGGCCAGAAGATATTGGAAGCCATACAACAGGCTGATCTTACCATTACCGATGTCGATACCAAAAAAGGCACGGAAGCACCACCAAAGCTTTTCGACCTGACGTCGCTGCAGATCGAGTGCAACAACAAGCTCAGCTTATCGGCAGAGGAAACCTTACGCACGGTGCAAAGCCTTTACGAGAAGAAAGTGGTTTCATACCCGCGTGTAGACACAACCTTTCTTCCGGACGATATTTACCCTAAAATTCCGGGCATTCTGCAGGGCCTCCGAAACTATAGCCAGGAGGTGGCACCACTGCTGCAAAGCAAGATCCGCAAAACCAAGAAGGTATTTAACAATAACAAAGTAACCGACCACCACGCCATTATACCGACAGGTGCTGCTGCCAGTAACCTGTATGGGCGCGAGGCCGATGTATACGATATAATTACCCGCCGCTTTATCGCTGCTTTTTATCCGGATTGTATTGTGAGCAACACCTCTGTTATGGCCGATTCTGCGGGCTATGCCTTCAGAGTGCGTGGAAAGCAGATATTGGAACCGGGCTGGCGTGTGCTATATGGTACTGAAGATGTAAAACCGGACGCCCCTGCCGGTAAAGAAGGCGAAAACAAAGATGAAGAAGTAGCCAGTGGTATTCTGCCAAACTTTGTAATCGGAGAGCACGGGCCGCACGTGCCCCTGCTCGACAAGAAAATGACCAACCCGCCGAAAGAGTATACCGAAGCCACCTTGCTGCGTGCCATGGAAACAGCAGGCAAACAGGTAGAAGATGAAGAACTGAAGGATGCTCTGAAAGAGAACGGTATCGGACGACCTTCTACCCGGGCCGCTATTATCGAAACCCTCTACAAAAGGCAGTACATCCGCAAAGACAAAAAGAAGATCATGCCTACTCAGATGGGCATCGACCTGATTGGTGTTATCCGCAATCAGACTCTAAAATCGGCAGAGATGACCGGGCAATGGGAACGCAAGCTACGCCAGATAGAAGGTGGCGAATTTAAAGCGGATGCTTTTTTACAGGAGCTACAGGAGTTCGTGGTAAGCCTGGTGCAGGAAGTAAAATACGACCGCGCCACCGTTACACTGGAGCCACAGCAGGAAGTGACCCCGAAAGAAGCTGCCCCTACAGAAAAGAAAAAAGTGAAAGCAGCCAAGGCAGTGAACGATCCAGCCAAAGGCCTTGGCTCCTGCCCTGCCTGTTCCGAAGGCCACATTCTGAAAGGCTCCAAAGCCTACGGTTGTGCCCGCTTTAAAGAAGGCTGCCGATTCCTGATTCCGATAGAGCAACACGGAAAGCAACTCACCGAGAAACAGGTAAGCTCACTGATCAGCAAAAGAAAAACTCCGGTTATAAAAGGTTTTAAAACAGAAGCGGGCGAAAGCTTTGATGCCATACTGCTCCTGGATGCACAAAACCAACTGGTAACGGAGAAGGCTGAAAAAGCTCCTGCCGCCGATCCTTTTGCCCTTTGCCCGAAATGCAGGCAAGGAAAGCTGCTGAAAGGCAAAGCAGCCTATGGCTGCAGCCGCTTCCGGGAAGGCTGTAATTTTTTACTTCACTTTGAAATGGGTGGAAAACAACTCTCCGACAAACAGATAGAAGCGCTGCTGCTGAAAGGTAAAACAGGCACTATTAAAGGCTTTACCTCCGATAAAACCGGCGAGGCTTTTGATGCCGCTTTAACCATAAATGAAGCTGGTCAGGTGATTTACCAGTTCAAATAACCACACACTTCTTTAACTGGAAAAGCAGGGAATAATCCTGCCTATTTAAATAGGTCTTTGTTCTATCTGCAAGGGCTGCACCTATAAACATACCTGCCTTTGCGCTACCTTAAGTAGTCTCTGCCACACCACCTTATCTTTTAAAAGGCACCTTTTACAGCTATACATTGCCTGCAGGCCTTTTTAAACTTATAGCGCTCATACCCGTAAAAAATAGCAAGCAGTTCGAAAGAAATGCCTGACTATGTATTAACCTAAAACAAATAAAGACCTATGAGAAGCTATGAAAATTCGGGCTACAACCCGTACAATGACAACTATCGGTCAGAAAGCAGAGGTTCTGCCAGGAATTACTATTCTGACGAGAATGATCTAACTAAAAGAAGAATGCGCACCTCTTCTTCTGCTCACGGTAAAGATACCTTGGGTGGATTTGGAGCCGGACGCGATGTACATAATACTTCTGGATACGGTGGTACGTCTACTTATGGACGCTCTGCTGGTAACTGGGATAACAGCAAACAAAATAATAGCTCTTCCAGCTGGCGCAACAACGACCGCAACGAGCGTGACGGCTGGGACCGTGCAGGCGACGAGGTAAAATCCTGGTTCGGCGACGACGATGCAGAGCGCAGAAGAAGAATGGACGACAGACGCGATAACGAGTCTGACCGCTATAGCAGCCGCGGCTCATCGAATAACTACCGAAGCTCAGACTATGGACGCTCCAACTACGGCGGCTCCAACTATGGCAGCAGCTACGACAATAACAATAGCTCATCTAACTGGCGCAACAACGACCGCAACGAGCGTGACGGTTGGGATCGTGCAGGCGACGAGGTAAAATCCTGGTTCGGCGACGATGATGCTGAGCGCAGAAGAAGAATGGACGACAGACGCGACAATGAGTCTGACCGCTATAACAGAGGCTCTTACAACACAAGCTTCGGAACCGGTGCATCCAGCTACAGTGGCTCTTACGGCTCCGATAACGACTCAAACGACCGCGATGGTTTAGGCTTTAGAAGAAACTCTAATGCAGGCAGCAACTACGGCTCCTCTTCTAACTATGGCCGCTCAAACTACGGCAGCACAGGTTCTTCCTCAGACTGGTCGAACGACTACAATTCTGGTAGCAACCGCAGCTGGAACCGCGACCATGACAATGATCATGAGCGTGGGTTCTGGGATAGAGCCGGTGACGAGGTAAAATCCTGGTTCGGTGATGAAGAAGCAGAACGCAGAAGAAGAATGGACGAAATGAACGACGGTAATGATGACTACAGAGGCAACCAGCGCAGCAGTTCTAACTATACAGGAAGAACTACCTACGATGGACCTCCATACTCTTACGGTTCATCATCCCGCAGAGACTACGAGTGGTAAAATAATCTCCGGCTATTGCTATTGAGCGATAAACCGGAAATATGACCATAACTATACTGGAAAGCCCGCTGCCATAGCAGCGGGCTTTTTATTTACAGGCTAAAACAGCAAAACCTATTGCTTTTCTTGCCTAAGTACTATTACTAAAGTTGGTGGCGCCGTAAAGCAGATAGTTCGGATTATATACCAAATTAGTGATGCAGCATTGCTGCATTACTTTACTCCGGATTTCTTTGGACCATTTAATATATGTTAACTATGAAAAAAATACTGTTTGTGTGCCTGTTGTGCCTGGTAACACAATTAGGTGTAGCCCAGCATGTGGGCCTGAAAGGTGGCCTTACCTATACTACCCTTAAAGGCGACCATGCCGAAGATTATGACTTTCGCCTGGGCTATACAGCCGGCCTTCTGTACCAGCACCACTTTTCGGAAAGAGTGGGTATCCAGACCGAAGCATTGTTTACTTCTAAAGGTGCCGAAAGAGACTATACAAACAATGGATTACAGATACATGAAACACTACGCCTGAACTATATAGATATACCTGTTATGCTTCATCTGTCTTCAGGCGGTGTATTCTTTGATGCAGGTCCGCAGGTTTCTTTTATAGCCAAAGGCAGAAGACTGCAGGAAAGCTCTGCCTCTGACAATACAACCACTGTTGTAAAAACCAATATTACCGATAATCCTTATGCCATAGATTTTGGCTATGTGGCTGGCTTAGGGTATCGCATGCCAACAGGTGTGGGTATCGAGTTAAGGTATAACGGAGGCGTAAAGAACATCTACGACGAAGGGCCTCTTACAAACCTTAACCTACGTAACTCTACAGTTTTACTCATGCTGAGCTATCTGCTTCCAGGCAGATAGTTGTTACCTGATAAAAAAAACCTCTGCAAATGCAGAGGTTTTTTTCAAGTATATGAGATCTGATAATAGGTAATCTTATTTTTCAGTGCCTGCCTCAACGGCAGACTCGTCTACTATGCTGTAGATCTTTTCGAACCGCTTAAATGATTCGTACTCCACATTCAGGTCTCTTAAGAGCCCCTCTTTAATGTCGTACACCAGGCCATGTAGTTTAGGAGGATTATCAGACTGCATGGCGTTTTGAATAATAGAGGTTTTAGACAGGTTATGCACCTGCTCAATTACATTCAGTTCAACCAGGCGGCGCAGGCGTTGCTCTTCGTCTTCAATAGCGTTCAGCTCATTTTCGTGCAGGCGAATCACATCCTTGATATTGCGCAGCCAGTTATCTATTAAACCGAACTGTTTGTTGCTGGCAGCTGCGGCCACCCCGCCACAACCAATATGGCCGCATACAATAATATCTTTTACTTTAAGTACTTCAACGGCATACTGCAACACCGATAGCAGGTTCACATCAGTGTTCACTACCATGTTGGCAATATTACGATGCACAAACATTTCACCAGGGCCCGTACCCGAAATTTCGTTGGCTGGCACACGGCTGTCAGAGCATCCGATAAACAGGTAGCGCGGCTCCTGTCCTTTGGCGAGCTTAGTAAAGTATTCGCTGTCTTCGCTCAACTTTTGCTCCACCCATTTCTTATTATTCTCAAATATTTTTTCCATGTTTTATCTTTAGTTATTGTAAAGTAATATCTGCTTAATGTACGTCCAGCACTGAAACCTCCGGCACATTATAAATCTCTAATTTGATGTTTCTTTCGTGGGCTGTGTTTTTGAATTCCTGAATAGCCTCCAGCACGTCGTAATCAATAAATTCAGAATTCTCGCCATCGATAATCACATAACTGTTATCAGGCAGGTTTTCCAGCGTCAGCACGATGCTCGCTTTGTTCAGGAAAGATACGTGCTCACTTAACTTAATACGGATAACCTCTTTGTCCTTATGCTCTTCTTTATGATAAAAGTAAGGTGATTTGTAATTGGCTTTCAGGATGAAGATAACGCCAACGACAAGACCAATACAAATACCGATAAGCAAGTCTGAGAACATAATGGCAACCACGGTTATAAAGAACGGCAGAAACTGCTCGTATCCCAGCTTAAACTGTGTTCTAAACAAGGCAGGTTTTGTTAATTTATACCCAACTACCAGAAGTACTGCTGCCAGGGCAGAAAGCGGGATCTGATTCATGAAATTAGCCAGAAACAACACCGAAAGCATCAGGAAAGTACCGTGTATAAAAGACGAAACTTTGGTCTGGGCACCGGCTGACACATTGGTTGTACCACGTACAATAACAGCTGTCATAGGCAGCCCCCCTAACAGTCCAGCCACAATGTTACCTATCCCCTGCGCCTTTAACTCCCGGTTATTAGGTGTGCGGCGCTTATGCGGATCTAATTTATCAATGGCCTCTACGCTGAGCAGTGTTTCCAGGCTGGCTACAATTGCAATGGTGAAGGCTACAATATAGAGCGAAGGACTAGTTAAGTGCTCCAGGCTCAGAAAACGCAGTTCTTGTGTTAAACCACTTATGCCGCTGATAACAGGCAGGTTAACCAGGTGTGTTGCACTTACAGCAATTTCCGGTATAAAGTTGATAAAAATGTAGTTCAGCAGGATGGATAGCAATACAGCTACCAGTGCGCCCGGCACTAACTTGAAAAACTTAAAACGCTTCAGCCTAGGGCTGTCCCAAGCCAGAATTAAGACCAGTGAAATAATCCCGATAATCAGAGCTCCTACCTGTATACCCGATAAGGCGTGCCCGATTTCTGTAAAGGTATTGCGCCCGTCAGGCTGGAAGAACTCCATCTCGCCGAAGAAATCTTCATCAGCACCCATAAAATGAGGAATCTGCTTCAGAATCAGGATTAAGCCAATAGCAGCCAACATCCCTTTTATAACAGATGACGGGAAGTACAGCCCAATAACCCCAGCTTTTAAAAAGCCAAGCGCCACCTGAATAATACCTGCAAGCACAACAGCCAGCAGAAAACTCTCGAAAGAACCTAACGTTTCTATGCCATTAAGCACAATAACGGTAAGTCCTGCTGCCGGACCACTGACAGCCAGTTGCGAGCCGCTCAGCCAGGCCACCAGCATACCTCCCACAATACCCGTTACAATACCTGAAAAAAGCGGCGCCCCGGAAGCCAGCGAGATCCCAAGACAAAGGGGAAGTGCTACAAAAAACACAACCAGCCCAGAAGGAATATCCTTACCGAGATGGGCCAAATAGTTTGGGCTTTTATCATTTTCTCTCATATTCCTGTCGCTTAGGCTTAGTCTGTGTTCTAACACTTATTTCTGACTGAAAAACAGCATTTTAACGCACCTATCTTATCAAAGATAAAGAAGCAACATTAAGAGGAAATTAAAATAGGATTAAAACAGAATTAAAATCATAATTAAATAGCGATAAAACCATAAGCCTGTGGCAGCGATATAGTTACCTCCGTTCCTTCATTAATTTGAGAGGCAATATGTATACTGCCCTTGTGCAGTTTTAAAATACGCTCTGCCAGTGGCAGGCCAATTCCGTGACCAGATATATTCCGCACATTATCTGCCCGGAAAAACGGCACGAATACATGCTTCAGGTCTTCCACTGTTATTCCCAGTCCTTTGTCCTTTACCTTTAGCTGCACCATTCTACCGTTTATGATAATCTGCCCAACGGCACTTTGGCCGGATGGCGAGAATTTGATAGCATTTTCGATAACGTTAACGATTGCAATAAGCAAAAGCGCCTCGTTTCCTTTTACAACCAGGCGGTCTTCATCTTCCGGGAAATTAAGGAAATCTATATGAATGGCGGCATTTGGCTGCCGTTTGCGGGCCTGGTCGGTTGCCAGCCACACCAGTTCATCGAAGCGCAGGTAAGTCTGTTTTATTTTAGAAGAATCTATACTGGCCTGTGCAATCTGCAGTAAGCCATTTGAAAGCTCCGCCAGCAAACGCGCATCTTCCAGGATTGAAGAAAGCACCCGCTGGTACTCTTTCAGCTCCCGGTCCTTCATAAGGGCAACTTCCAGTTCCCCAATCATTGCGGTTAAAGGCGTACGAAGCTCGTGCGAGGCATTCGAAACAAATGTCCGCTGCATTTCGAAGGCAAGTTCAAGCCTGTCGAGCATTTTATTAAAAGTTTGTGCCAGGTGCGAAACCTCATCTTTGCCTTCGGCATTACTTAAGCGCATGTGCAGCCCCGAAGCATTAATTTTTTCTACCTCGCTTACTACTTTTGTGATAGGCTGCAAGGCTTGCTGCGAAAACAGCCATCCGGCAATAATAACCACCACCAGAGACCCTAATAAACCAACAATCAGAATTACTTTTAAATGCTGCAGCTTACGCAAACTGTAGGCGTCGATACAGGAAGAGAAAACAATAAATTCCCCCTGGTTATCAGGGTAATAAATACCTACTACCTGCCTGGTGCCATGCTCGTACTCTACCTTTTTCTGCCGCACCACTCTTTCCAACAGCTTCTGATTTATGTTAAGGGCACCTTCTCCGTCTGAGAAAAGCAATTTTCCGTTGGTATCAAACACCTTTACCACTTCGTAGGGCAGCACCTGGTAATACTTCACCTGGTTCCGATGTCGTTCCTGCTCACTTAGCTCATCAGCATCCAGCACATGGTGCGCCACAATATAAGCCCTGCGCTCGATCCGCTTGTAAAAGTCGTCCTGCCGGTACAGCGAAGTAAAGTAGTACACCACCAGCGAGAACAGAATAAGGATAATGGCTATGATAATAGCAAATTTAAGCGTGAGCTTTGCCCGGATGGTCATACTTCGTCCTGTTCTTTAAGCACATACCCCATGCCCACCAAGGTATGAATCAACTTGTTGTCGTAGCCTTTGTCTACCTTCTTCCTAAGGAAGTTGATGTACACATCTATCACATTGCTACCTGTATCGAAAGAGGTTTCCCAAACATTTTCCAGTATATCCACCCTGGAAATAACGCGCCCTTTGTTACGCAGCAGGTATTGCAGTAAAGTAAACTCACGGGCTGTGAGGCTAATCGACTTGCCTGCTCTGGTGACCGATTTTTTGATGGCATCCATTTCCAGATCGGCCAGCACCAGCTTTTCGGTTGAACTACTTTCCCCGGATCGCCGGTTCAGCGCCCTGATACGCGCCAGCAACTCTTTAAATTCGAAAGGTTTAGTAAGATAATCATCTGCTCCCGCATCCAATCCTACAATTTTATCATCGGTGGTGCCGAGGGCGGTAAGCATCAGAATAGGAACGCTACTCTTTTGATTTCTGATCTCACGGCACACATCGAGTCCGTTCATTTTGGGCAGGATGA
Organism: Pontibacter sp. SGAir0037; assembly: GCF_005491705.1. Lineage (NCBI taxonomy): Bacteria > Pseudomonadati > Bacteroidota > Cytophagia > Cytophagales > Hymenobacteraceae > Pontibacter > Pontibacter sp. SGAir0037. The sequence continues at coordinate 3,100,612 of NZ_CP028092.1, forward strand.
GGTCGAGCACCACTACATCATAGTTATTCTGCAGGGCAAGCTTGGCGCCAAAGAACCCGTCGTAAGCCTGATCGACCTCGTACGCCTGTTCTTCCAGACCCTTCTTTATAAAAGAGGCTACTTTAGGCTCATCCTCAATGAGTAGTATCTTCATATCTGTAATTTGTTGTGGAATAACTTTACCTATATTTGCAATAGCTGTTAAGATGCTACCCTTTAACAGTACAAAGGTAGCAGATGTTATGATAAAGGTAAACATGTGCCTTGAGCAGCATCAATATCTGCAATTTTGTCGTTTATGAAATATGGCACATCAGCATCACCACCATCATACGCATCATCACCATCAGGCAAGCAACAATATTAAAGTAGCTTTTTTTCTTAACCTGAGTTTTGCTGTATTCGAGATCGTTGGCGGCTTATGGATCAACAGTATGGCTATTCTGTCGGACGCGCTGCACGACCTCGGCGATTCTCTCTCGCTCGGACTTGCCTGGTATTTTGAAAGATTATCAAAAAAAGGCAGGGATCATAGTTACTCATACGGTTATAAGCGCTTTTCACTCTTAGGCGCTGTTATTAATTCTGTTATTTTGCTGGCAGGATCTGTGTTGGTGCTGCTGGTGGCAATTCCCAGGCTGTTCCACCCGGAAGCGGTTCACGCACCCGGAATGATCCTTTTTGCAGTGGCAGGTATACTGGTAAATGGTATAGCCGCACTCCGGTTAAACAAGGGCACATCGCTCAACGAAAAAGTAGTTATGCTGCACCTGCTGGAGGATATATTTGGCTGGGCAGCAGTATTGGCTGGCGGTATTATCATGTATTTTTTCGACCTGCCTGTGATTGACCCACTGCTGTCGCTTGTCATCACCTGCTTTATACTTTACAATGTTGTGAAGAACCTGCGCGAGGGGCTGAAGATCCTGTTGCAGGCTACTCCTGCCCATATCGAAATGCCTGCCCTGGAACAAAGGCTGGAGAAGCTGCCCGAAATCAGATCGGTGCATGATCTGCACCTCTGGACACTGGATGGCACCAACCATATTTTAACGATGCACGCCGTCGTAGATCCCCAGGTTTCCCTCGATCAGTCGGAAGAGATAAAGCAACGGATCAGGACGGCCATGGCCGATCTGGAAATACACCATGTTACCATTGAGCTCGAAGCGGCAGGCCAGGCCTGTGGGCAGCCGGAATGCGGCAAATTACAGCAGTAGTTAATTTTGGTTTAAATGGACAGCCTGCTTTATCAGCTCAACAAAATAAGCCTCATTAATATCATCCATCGATCTTACTTTAACGTGAAGCATTTGCCCGTTACGGCTCACTAGTCTTTTTTCCGGATCATCGAGCTCTTTGCCCCGAAAGAACCCAAAGTGCAGACCACTCCTTGAAGAGGCAAAGTAACAAACGGGCCCATAAAAGAAATAACACGGACTATCCCACCGCACGCATTCTTCCAGGTGAGCCGCTGTGGAAGTTATGATCCGGCGCAGTTCCTGGGCAAGCAACAGTTTTTCGGGAGTCAGTTTTTCGAGGTATTCATCTACCTGGTTTACGGTTGTTTTACTTCTCATATCTCTTAGGAATCTCAAAAGCAATACAGCTTCAGCAATAAATATACGTTTTTTTTAATATTGAAGACAACAGTTGTATCCACAATATTTATCAAAATTTATATATATTTTTTACTGAATTTATTTTTTCAATCCCTGTGAGTGGAGCAGGCAGCGTTTCTCCCCTGCTTCAGCCTCTGTTTAGCTTTAGCAACAGCTGCTCTTCCAGTTCATTCAAGCTACTGAATCCTTTTACGAGTAATTGCGGTCCATGAATGTCTTCTACATAAATGCTCGGGAAATTTGTTGCTCCTATGTTTTCTACGTAAAGAAATTCCTCTTCGAGCTGCATCATAATCTCTTCTGCCTCAAAAAGTGTCATGAACAGGTTTTCAGATATCCCGAACAGCCTGACAATATTCACCAGAACACCTGTGTCTGTTATATCCTGGCCATCGGAATAAAAAGCTGAATGAAAAGCCCGTAGCACCTCCAGTGTAAGCACAGGCCGCAACAGGCGCACAGCCAGCAGCGCTCTGCATACCGGCTCTGTGCGGTAAACGAAGCCTGACCGTGTAAAAAAGCTATAGTCGAACGGAAGGCTGGTGCGCTCCTGTACCCGGTGCCAGCTTAGTGCCAGCAGCTCCCTCTCTTTAGGCTGTATAGGTTCTGTTGCATAGGCCTGCAGGTTCCCCAGCAACACCCGCACATTCAGCCTCCCCTGCCAGAGAGCCTGCAGCCGTCGCACCACGGGGGTAAAGCCATAGCACCAGGCGCACATTGGGTTTGTTACATAAAGAATAGTAGGGTTATGCGGAGCAGTTATCATAAGCAATTCTCAGCTGTTGTATTTGTTTTTACCGCAGGAGAAAAGAAAAGGGTTCAAAGCATTTCCTTTTGCCGGATAAGCAGCTAGCTTCTAAAACATTATATTAATGACAAATCATCTTAATGGTCATACCGCCGTCTATCGTTAAGCTCTGGCCTGTAATAAAGCCTGCTTTATCGGAGCATAGAAATAAAGCTGCTTCGGCAATATCTTCGGGTGTACCTACCCTGCCTACCGGGTGCTGCTCTTTATCCTGCCTGGTATGGAGAGGTTCATAACGCTTGCTCTCTTTCTCCCAGGGGCCAACCTCTATCCAACCCGGCGCAATGGCATTTACTCGCACGCGCGGCTCTGTCAGGCTCACAGCCAATGAATGTGTGAGTGCCTCCAGTCCACCCTTAGACGCACTGTAAGGAAAGGTATTGGGCTCCGACATAAAAGCCCTGGTAGAAGAAATATTCAGGATAGCTGGATAGGCCGCTTTATACAGCAAAGGCAAAGCATATTTGGTACACAGCAAAGGACCGCGCAGGTTTACGGCCAGTACCCTGTCAAAATCAGCAACAGGCATATCTTCCAGAGAACCTACATCCGGATTGCTGATGCCGGCATTGTTTATCAGCGCATCGAGCTGTTTATGGTGCTCACTAACCTGCAGCATCAATGCCTTTACCTGCTCTTCTTCTGCTACATCGCAGGTGATAAAGGCAGCTTCCAGTTCCTGCTCTTTCAGCCATTGTATTGCTTCATCTCCTGCTTCTTTATCGGCATCGGCCATGATAACAGTAGCCCCGGCCCGTGCAAATGCCTGTACCATACCCAGCCCTATACCCTGAGCGCCTCCTGTAACAAGAACAACTTTAGAGGAATAATATTCTTTCATGTAATAATTTTAGCTAAACCAATACTTACGGATTTACGGCCCGACCGATAGGAGTTTTACTTTAGTCCGTTATACTATAAACAGCCAATTGCTTTACAATAGCAGTTATATTCCCTTCTTAAGGAAAAATTGCTGAACTTTGCAGCACCAAACTTAAAATGAAAATGGCAAATAACATCTTAAAAAAAATACTTCTGGTTGGTTTATTTCTGTACCTCCCGCTGCAAACCATGGCTTGGGGCATGCTGGGCCATCGCATAGTAGGAGAAATAGCTGACCTCCATTTATCCCGGAAAGCCAGAAAGCAAGTGCAGCAGATCTTAGGCACCGAATCGGTTGCGATTGCCAGCAACTGGGCCGATTTTATTAAATCTGATCCTGCTTATAATTACCTGAACACTTGGCATTACATCAACTTTGAGGAAGGCATGTCGCACGAAGCAATTGATGCTTACCTGGCACAAGACACGGTAACCGATGCTTATACCAAGCTCAATTTTATGATACAGGAGCTGAAAAACAAGCAGCTGCCTCTGGAGCAAAAACAAATGTACCTGCGACTTGTGATTCATATTGTGGGTGACATGCACCAGCCCATGCATGCCGGCCGGCCGGGCGACTTGGGTGGCAACAGGATCAGGGTAAGCTGGTTTAACCAACCTTCTAACCTGCACCGGGTATGGGATGAGCAACTAATAGAGTATCAGCAACTCAGCTATACCGAGTATGTGAAAGCAATTAACCATACCACCAAAAAGCAAACCCAGGAATGGCAAAAGCAGCCGATCAACCAATGGCTGTTCGAGTCTTACGTACTGGCCGACCAACTGTACAAGGAAATAGAGCAGCCAGAACAGAAGCTAAGCTACGCATACAATTTCAGGCACGTGTATAGCTTAAATGAGCAATTACTAAAGGGAGGTGTAAGGCTGGCAGGTGTGTTGAACGAGATTTTCGGGTAATAATATTATAGCCAAAAAAGCAGCGGGGGCGCCACATGTATGTGGCGCCCCCGCTGCTTTTTTGGCTGAGCTGTCGTTTATACTTAACCAGCCTCCTACTGCTTCACAAACCTTACCGTTTTCAGCATTGGTTTTCTGTTGGCAGCACCACCGTTTACTGGTTTAAAGATGATGAACACATCCTGAAACTCGGCGCCGGTGCCTCTCTGCAACGATACAGTACCGGTAACTTTGCCTTTCTCAGCGCCGAAGCTTATTTGCCCGTCACCTATCTTCGTACCGTCTACACGGCCAGTACGCACCTCTACCTGATAGCGGCCAGCCTGTCCATTGCTGAAGCCTGTTAATTCTATACTCCCGATACCTGTTAAATCTACCTGGTTCACTTTCAGCCAGCCATCTCCGCCAGGGAAAACAAGGTACTGGCTACCCAGCGAATCTTTGCGGGCAAATGAATTTATAGTGCTAAACTCACTCACATCCATGCTGCTGTTGCGCAGGTATATGGCATTGGCTCCTGTCAGTGGCAGTGGCGCTCTCGGACCGCCATTATCGGTATAGGTAGCTTCCAGCTTCAGTACTGATGCCTGCCCGGGCTCTCTGTTAGCTTCCGCGGCCACCTCGCCTGCTGCCGGTAAAGAAGGCTTCCTGGTGCCTGCTTCTGCAAGCGACATTACCCAGCGCACAATCTGGCGAGCCTCCGACGGATCCATTGTAGGGTGAGCCGGCATAGCGTTTGCTCCCCAGACACCGCTGCCACCTTTGATGATTTTCTCTGTCAGGTAGTTGGGAGCCTCACGATCGGTTTTATACTTAAGCGACACCTCCGTAAATGACGGACCTATAGATTTTTCATCTACTTTATGGCAGGACTTACAGTCCGAGGCAGCCATCAGGTTTCTACCCATAATCTCCTCCGACACGACCTGGTGCCCCATAGAAGCGCCGGCCAGATCAGTTCCTTTGATGTAGTCCGTAGATACATATAAGTTATTCATATCTACTTTATCTCCCTCGTCTACCACCTTTACCTGGTATTGTACCTGCTGTCCCGGGAAGTAGAAAGTACGGTTACCTTTCAATTCTATAGAAACCACTGGTTGGGCATTACCGGAGTTCACGGTTATCTCCTCACTTTTGCGGGAAGCTCCGTTACTGTCTACCACCTCTACGCTTACCACATGAGCTCCCGGCTCTCTGATAGCATGCTGCAGGTATGGCTCGCGCGTCTCCTTCTGGAAGTTGCCCACACGCCATCTGTAAACTATCTTATCTTTTTCCGGGTCAACAGCTTTCACTTTGGCCGTGATCTGTAATGGATTTACCCCACTGGTTCTATCCACCTCAAAAGATATAATCTTCGGTGGCAGGTTTCCGGCAATATAATCTATGCGCACCAGGGCAGCTTCCGGGTTAGCCATAAACCAGCCTTTGCCGTACTCCACAATATAGATTTTACCATCCGGACCTACTTCCATATCCATCTGAGAGTTGAATGTAGTGTTGGCCATAAATGACTCCATCTTTTGCAGATCGCCATTTGGTTTCAGTGTCAGTACTTTAATCCAGTTACGCATCCACTCATAGAAGAAAACTTTACCGTTATAGTACTCCGGATAGGCCGTTGCTTTCGGAAACATATCGGTATAGTATACCGGCCCTGCCATGGCAGTACGGCCACCGGAACCTACCTGCGGAAAGTCCGGTGATTCGGCATAAGGATACCAGATAAAGGCCGGTTGTGCGGGAGGCAGCTCTCGCAGACCTGTATTGTTGCGGGAGTCGTTCACAGGCTTAGCCGGATCGAAAGTCGCGCCTGCCTTACCGGCAGCATAATCGTAGCGGTGGTACGAATAGTTATTTCCGACAAAGAGTGGCCATCCAAAAAAACCTGCCTTACGGGCCTGGTTAAATTCATCGTACCCTCTCGGACCACGAACGCCAAGGCTATCGTTAGCAGCATCCGGTCCTACCTCTCCCCAGTATAGATAGCCGTTTTTCTGGTCTACTGAAATACGGTATGGGTTACGGTTACCCATTACATAAATCTCGGGCTTCGCTTTCTGTTCGTTCTTCGGAAACAGGTTCCCATCAGGTATCTCGTAGGTTCCGTCCTCCTTCATTTTTATTCTTAAGATTTTGCCGCGCAGATCGTTGGTATTACCTGCGGTGCGGCGGGCATCGTACTGCTCATGGCCCGGACGATCGTCGAGCGGAGCAAAGCCGTTGGTCACGTAGCGCTGGCCCTTTTCATTAAAAGGAGTAGAGTTATCGCCAGTGGAAAGGTATAGCATTCTGTCTTTACCAAAGGCCAGAGAGCCTCCTGTATGGCAGCAGATGTTACGTTGGGAGTAAAACTGCAGCACCACTTTCTCCGATTGCATATCCAGGCGGTTATTACGGAAAACAAAGCGCGACAAACGGTTTACAGAAGTATCGATCGGGCTATAGTACAGGTAAACGTAGTTGTTATTTTTAAAATCAGGATCGGCCACTATACCCATAAGGCCCTCCTCTGCATTTACCCCTTGCACGGTGGCTTTGTGGTACACATTCAGGTATCCCACCTGCGTTACAGTTTTCGTCTCCTGGCTGTACAGCATCAATTCTCCTCTTCTTTGCGCCACCAGCACATCCAGGTTAGGCAGGATAGTCATTTCGGTAGGTTCCGCAAACACACCTTGCGCCAGTACCGTTTTCACAAAGCGCTCTTCCGCCGGCACACGCTCCGAACTTGCCTTGCTGTAGTTTAGTTCTTTGTTATCATCTATGGCATACTGAATCCCGCCCAGCAAGTGCTTCAGGAAAGTTTCGTCCTGGTAAGATTCTTCCGTATGGCCAAGTCCTGTATAAAAGGCACGCCCACCATCATACTCGTGGTACCAGGCAATCGGGTGATTATCGCCGTTCTTCCCGCCTTCGTAGCTACGCTCATCCAACTTCAGCAGTACCTTCACGTCTGTATTCAGGTTCTTGAAATTATACCACTCATCCGTCTTCTTCCACTGCGCCTGTAAATGTTTGGTAGAGGCGTGGCTGTTATCCACCACCTGTATAGTTGCCTCCTGTACCTGTGGGTGGCTCTCGAAATACCCGCCAACCATTTTACCATACCATTCCCAGTCGTACTCAGTATCGGTGGCGGCATGTATACCAACAAAACCACCTCCCGCCTGAATGTAGCGTTCAAAATCAGCCTCCTGGTACTGGTCCAGCACATCACCGGTAGTATTCAGGAAAACAACAGCAGCATACTTTGCCAGAGAGTCTTCATGTATGAATGTCGCGTTGGAAGTGGTGTCCACTACAAAACCGTTTTCCGCTCCCAGCTTCATGAGCGCTACATTGCCGGCAGCAATTGAAGCATGGTGATAGCCGCTGGTTTTGCTGAATACCAAGATTCTGGGATCACCGGAGCGCTTGCTGCTACAGGCACTGAGTATACTAAAACCAATAATTACGAAGAGAAAGAGTGCCTTAAAAGGCAAGACTTTAGAGTTCATTCCAGATGAAGTATAAGGGTTTGTTCAGATGTAGTATAAAGTAGAGAAGCCGGACTAAAGCCATAACTTCCCCAATAACTTTAAAGAGGCAATATATTAAATTAAACCATGACATTGATGTATGAAGTAACTAATTACTTACCCGTTACAAACAAATTCTTATTTAAAAGCAAGCAAAGTTCCTGACCGAAACAAAGGTAGATCCAACATTGTCAAGTAGTCATAAATTTATCGGAAACCAAGCCGCTATTATTGTATAGGTGTTCATTCCTTTATCTTCTCCAATTTTTTCTAAACAGGTTTTATAACTCTTGCAACAGGCTGCGTAAAATCGTATATTCATTGTCTTGCAAATGGCAATTATGTTTTCACTTACATTTTAAAGTTGAAGGCTATGAACACCCTACCCATCAACTGGTTAACCGAAGGGCTAATCGATTTCGAATATAAAAAGTATATGCTCCTGGCTTACCTGCAGGCTGCCAAAGCTGAATTCGAAAAGCTTCATTTATACCCTGCCTTTTCTGACCTGATTATGCATTACCGGAACCTGTTGCATGTAAAAGAGCATAAGAAGCTGGTATATGAGCAGTTTCCTAAACGCATCAGCCGGGCCGATTTCGAGAAACTGGAGCTTGTGTACGAAAAAATAGTGGAAGATGATGAAACTATGCAGCAGATTGAAGAAATTATACAATTTGCTTCCCCTCTTTTCTCGCATGCAGTAGGCGAAGGAAGAGAACTGTACGAATTCATAGAAAGCCACCTGGAGATCAGCCCTGTAGGTATTACGCCTATCTATTACGATGAAGGCTACCTCTTTCTGGATACTTTCCCGGCTAAAGAAACACAGGTATACGCCTACCGGATTTCTGTATTTCAGAACACTTATGAAAAGTACCGTGGCATCAACACGCAGTATTTAAAAAGTGTGCGGAGAGGTTTAGCACAAACACACGAAAACCTGAAAGGGCAGCTGGTAAAAGAGCACCAGCAATTTCCTAATCCTGCCACTTTTGTAGTGATAGCCAAGATGCCCTGCCCTATCGAACATTCTTTACTTCCAATTGCAAAACGTTCGCTGGTAAAGTACATAACTAAAATGTCGCCTTCATAATCTGCTAAACGGCTTTAAAGCAATTTAGAGCCATTGTCAATTGTAAATCCCTAGCTTACTTATAGAGATAATATATTTTTTTTCTGGCAGGTCTGTTTTTTGAAACAAAAAAAGGCATATATTTGTAATACAAACATAGCAGGACAAACAAACCTCCTGTTAGAATTTATAAAGAAGAGGTAAGAGAATAGGCTCTATGACCCTCTGGCAACCACCTTGTATGGCAGGTGCCAATTCCTATCCCGATTAAACGGGAGCATATAAATTTTAAGAACATGAAAAATTTATTCAACATTTCTTCTTCAGCCCTTAGCAGCACCGAGTCGTGCCAGGCTGTATTATTTTCATCCTATCCAACGCTTACTACTAAAACAGCGCATGTCTGCTGTTGCTGTTGTTGCTGTTAGCTAACAAATCTGATTCCTTTGTAGATTTGTGCCTGAACCAGCCTTTTCGGGCAATACATCCTGATTAATCTTTTAATTTTTTCTGGCATTTCTGTGCAATTTATAAGCGAAGCACTTATCTGCCTGCACAACCCTGATTAATCTTAAGGCTTTCATCAAAAAAAGAACTTAAAAACATTGCTATACATGAGTCAGTCATTATCATCGTTAGAAGCTCAGATCCCAGCCTTATTATCTTTATTAGAAGGTAAAACAGCTGAAGAAGGATTACGTTTTCTGGCAACTCAATTCGAAGGAAGTATTGCTTTCTCCTCCAGCTTAGGTTTAGAAGATCAGTTAATCACACACTTCATTTACGAAAACAACCTGCCAATCCGTGTTTTTACGCTGGACACCGGAAGGCTATTTAACGAAACTTACAGTCTGCTTAATCGCACCAACGAGCATTATGGCAGAAAAATGGAAGTATACTTCCCTAAGCATGAAGCAATTCAGAACCTGGTAAACGAAAAAGGCCCGCTTAGCTTCTATAACTCTGTCGAAGACCGCAAAGAATGCTGCTACCACCGCAAGGTGGAGCCGCTTAAGCGAGCCCTGCAGGGAGTTCAGATCTGGGTTACTGGTATCCGTGCCGATCAGTCGGACGCCCGCCAGGGGCTGCAGTTACTGGAGTGGGACGATAACTTTAAAGTGATTAAGTTTAACCCGCTGCTGGCCTGGACATTTGAAGAAGTCAGAGCGGCTATCAAAGAGTACAGAATTCCTTATAACTCTTTGCATGATAAAGGCTTTATCAGCATTGGCTGTGCTCCTTGTACACGTGCTATCCGCATTGGAGAAGACTTCAGGGCAGGCCGTTGGTGGTGGGAAGACAACTCTAAAAAAGAGTGCGGTCTCCACACCCATTAATTCAGAAGCTGTTTGAATGTTTCCCTTTGCTCGGTTTAAATTAAGGCAGGAAACAGGTTTATTTACTATATAAAGCGTAAAATCCCACTAACAGCCAAACAGGTTGTTAGTGGGATTTTACTTTTATACCTTTAGGTTTTCAGGTACAGATATACTTATTTATTATATGCAAGTAGAATTAACACGCGTAGACCAGGATTTCCACTTCCAGGCAACAGGTGCATCGGGAGTTGCAATTAATATTGATGGTTCTCCGGACATAGGTGGTCATAATGCAGGTGCAAGGCCAATGGAATTATTACTGATGGGTTTGGGAGGATGCAGCGCTATCGACATTATCCTGATCCTTAAAAAGCAGCGACAGCAAATTACCTCTTTCGATATTAAAGTAAATGCAGAACGCGAAAAAGTAGGCGATGCTTCTATCTTTAAAAGCATTCAGGTGCACTACATTTTAGGTGGTCCCTTGGATGCGGATAAAGTAAAAAGAGCAATCGACCTATCGCTGGAAAAATATTGCTCTGTAGCAACTATACTTTACAAAACGGCCACTATAGACTATACTTTTGAAATTGTTGGCTGATTACCGATCTGGAGATTTGGAAATTTGAAGATTTGAGAATTTGGAGATTGATAATTGCAACTTGCGTTAAGAATGTTCTTATTCATCGTAATTAAAATTATAAATAAGCATATTATCACTGACTGCATTTAATAGCACCTCATCTTCAAATTTCCAAATCTTCCAATTTTTAAACTATAACATCCAGCGCCTGCACAATATCACCGATAATATCATTTACATTTTCCAGTCCCACCGAAACACGGATCAGGCCGGGTGTAATACCTGTAGCGGCTCGTTCTTCTTCGGTTAATTTAGAATGTGTGGTAGAAGCCGGATGTGTAACAATGGTACGGGTATCGCCAAGATTAGAAGTTATACTGATCATCTGCAGGTTATTCACAAATTGCTTCGCAGCCTCAAAGCCTCCTTTAACCGCAAAAGTCACAATGCCTCCTCCCTGCTTCATCTGCTTTTTCGCCAGCTCATACTGTGGGAAAGAAGGCAGGAATGGATAACGAACAAAGTCCAGCGCTTTGTGTCCTTCTAGTGTTTGTGCCAGTTTTAAAGCGTTTTCGCAGTGCTTCTCCACGCGCAAACTTAATGTTTCCAGGCTTTTGGAAATAACCCAGGCATTAAACGGAGACATAGCAGGACCTGTATGGCGTGCAAAAAAGCGAATTTCATCAATTAACTCCTTTTTACCTACCACAATACCTCCCAGTACTCTCCCCTGTCCGTCCATGTACTTTGTTGCAGAATGAATGATCAAATCTGTACCATAGTCGGCAGGTGTTTGCAGAATGGGTGTGGCAAAACAGTTATCCACAGCCAGGATCAGGTTATGTTTTCTCTTCAGCTCCCCAATCCACTCCAGGTCTATCAGCTCCAGGCCGGGGTTAGAAGGAGTCTCCATGATGATCATTTTCGTAGCGGGTGTGATCAGGCTCTCCCATTGCTCCGGAGCCGCCGTATCAGCATAAGAAAACGTTATTCCCCACTTCGAAAAGACTTTGGTAAGCAATTGGTGAGTAGAGCCGAAAACTGCACGGGCCGATAAAACATGATCGCCAGCCTTTAACAGTGCCGCCATACTGGAAAATATGGCTGCCATACCCGAGGAAAAGGCAAATCCATCCTCTGCTTTCTCCAAGGCACATACTTTTGTCAGCAACTCATCCACATTCGGATTGGAGTAGCGGGAATATATATTTCCTTCCTCTTCATCAGCAAAAACCGCCCTCGCCTGCTCTGCATCCTCAAATAAAAAGCTGGAGGTTAAATAGAGCGGCACCGAATGCTCCCTGTTATGAGAACGCTTTGCCTGTAATCGGATAGAATTGGTTTCGTTATTCGACATTGTAAAAATGATAAATTTTCTTGTTCGTTTCTGAAGCAGCTGTATTAGGAACAAGAGCTACCTAAGAAAAACTAAATTAATACACACCTGGCAATTTATAGTTATCACTCCTAAATTATCTCGTTTAAACACCTTTCGACCAGCAAGGGCCAGTTGGGCAGAACATACTGCATCATCTTTTTTTGATAAAGTGATTAACAGCAACGGCGACCAGTGAAAGGCCTCCTATCGCCAGCGCAGATCTAAGCGTTGAATTCTTCTTGCTTTCCTCTTTCTCAACCAGCCTGTTGGTAATCTTATCGAGCTGCTTTACCTTCTCGGCAAAATCGCCGGTTAACCTGGCCCTGATCCGGGTAAGGTTTGCCAGCAACTGCTCTGTTTCATCCGGAAAAGTATCGTTTAATACTTCTTTCACACGCTTGGCAACCGTAGGCGATTTACCGTTGGTTGAAATAGCAAGCTTCAGGCTTCCTTTCTGCACAATAGAACCCAGGTAGAAATCACAGATCACGGGAGTGTCGGCTACATTGGTAAGAATCTTCCTGGCTTTTGCCTGATCCCGCACCTCTTTGTTTAAAGCCGGATCGTCGGTTGCTACCAGCACAATGTCTTTTCCTTCCAAATCAGAAGCCTGGAATTCACGTTGCCGGATAAGCAGGTTGGGATGGCGCTCTGTAAACGCAAGAATCTCCTCATTAACAACCGGTGCTACTAACTCTATGGCAGCCTTCGGGCTGTTCCGGAGTATAGCCGTTAGCTTTTCCAGTCCTACTGCTCCGCCACCCACAATCAGGGTACGCAGCTGCTCTAACTTCAGGAACACCGGGAAAAGCGGGTTTTCGTCGTTTGACGGTTTGGTTAACGCGAAGGGTGCATTTTTCTTTTGCTCGTAAGCCATAGTGAAAGGTAAAATAGAAGACAACTTCATGAAACTGTTTAGCGCCTTAATTTATACAACTAAGCTGCTAAAACAGAAAGAGGAGTAACTATTTACTCCTCTTTCTGTTTATCCAACAATTTTAAACTTACTTCAGAATAGCACCGCCTACACGCTCTGCTTTTTTCTGCTGGCGGTAGCTGGTTGCCTGCTGTAAGAACAGCTGCGCATTGCTCAGGTAAGCTTTAGCAAACTCCTCCCCTGGCTCATGCTGGTTGATTTGCAGCACTGTGCTTCTGAAATCAGGCTCAAACCGGAATTCGCCGGTAGCCACAAAGTTTGTATCAAAATCATCCATGATGCCAGCATGCGTGTTGCCTTTTACATTTTTATCCAGCAGCAGCGCTTTGGCTGTACTGATGTAAGAGGCATAGCCATAGTATATAGCATCAGCAAAACGATTATCTTCAAAAGCCTCATTGGCCCACTCCAGTTTCTCGTCAGACTCATAAAGCAGCGTTGCTACGAGGTCTATCATTACACCGGCACATTCTCCTACCCCGATCGCAGTCGCAAATTCTTCCTGGTGACCCCAGTCGATAAAATCTTCTGCCATTAAGGTTGTAAGGTCGGCAAGCGGTTTTAACAGCTGGTAAAAATAGTTTTTACCCTGCCTGTCGTAATACTCGTTAAACTTCTCGTTCTCCTGCTTGTTTTCCCTGTAATCGTTGATTACATAACGCAGGGCATCTGTAGCCCTCTTACTGGGCACTTTAATTACCTTATCGGCTGCTCTTCCCTCACCGTTGCCTACTGTGCCGCCACCTAACAACACCTGTAAAGCCGGTAACACATTCTGGCCGCTTTTTAAGGAGGAGCCATGGAAACCGATGTTAGCCAGCCCATGCTGACCGCAGGAGTTCATACAGCCACTGATCTTGATCTTGATATCTGTATTGAAGATCAGTTCAGGATATTCGGTATAAATAAGGTTTTCCAATACTTTGGCAAAGTTGGTACTGTTAGAGATACCTAAATTACAGGTATCGGTGCCAGGGCAGGTAGTAACATCTGCTACACTGTCGAACCCAAGCAAGGCCAGGCCTAAAGCATCCAGCTGAGAATAGAAATACGGCAGTGCCTCTTCCTTCACATACTTCAGCATCAGACCCTGGTTCTGCGTTACCCGTATTTCATCACCGGCAAAATCGTGCACCAGGGCAGCCAGCACTCTGGCAGTATCAGAACTTACATCACCGGTTGGCACTTTAATATAGATGCCAAAGTAATCCTGCTGCTTCTGGCGGAACACGTTTGTCTTTAACCAGGTCTGGTAATTCTCTGTGTTCTCAATTACAAAGTTAGGTATTTCTTTCGGAGCCGGCAGTGCAGGCGTAAAGTCTGCCGTTTTATCTACTTCAAACGCATGTACTTTCAGGGCTTTCTGCTCTTCTTTTATCAGGCGCACCACTTCCTCTAAGCCCAGCTTACTAAGCAGGTATTTAAACCGTGCCTTATTGCGGTTGTTTCGCTCGCCATAGCGGTCGAACACGCGCAGCACACTTTCGATGAGCGGAATTACCTGGTCTTCCGGCAGAAATTCATAGAGCGGCTGCGCCAGCATTGGCTGTGCTCCCAGCCCACCGCCTATCACAACTTTAAAGCCACGCACTGTCTGGCCGTCCACTTCCTGCAGCTTTGGAATAAAGCCCAGGTCGTGAATGTAGGTCATGGCTGTATCTTTTTCGCTGGAAGAGAAGGTCATTTTAAACTTCCGGCCCATCTCCTGGCATATAGGGTTGCGCAGGAAATACCGGAAAGCAGCATCGGCATAAGGCGATACATCAAATGGTTCGTTCGGATCGATACCTGCCTCCGGAGAAGCCGTTATATTACGCACGGTGTTTCCGCAAGCTTCCCGAATCGTGATGTCTTCCTTGTCCAGCCTAGCCCACAGTTCCGGTGTTCTATCGAGGCTTACATAGTGTATCTGTATATCCTGGCGTGTTGTCAGGTGCAGGTTTCCGGTTGAGTATTCGTCTGAAATACCAGCTATGTGCACCAGCTGTTTTGATGTTAATCTACCAAAGGGCAGTTTAATACGAATCATCTGCACACCTAACTGGCGCTGGCCGTAAATGCCACGGGCCAGGCGAAGACTTTTAAACTTGTCCTCCTGCATCTGGCCGGTCTGGTACAGCCTGATCTTTTTCTCCAGTTCGATGATATCCTTTTCGACTATCGGATTTTCTATTTCTGATCTAAAACTTTGCATTTCAGTTAATTAAAATCAATCTATTAAAAATGAAGCAGAACGATCACATCATTCCTTTCGCTTCAGTCGGTTCAATTCAGTATGCTTTAACTCTGTTTACGTCAGTTATATGTCAGCGACGTGCAGCAGAGGGTGAATTATGGTAATAAGGCTTTTTATTCTGATGTATGGCCCGGTACCAATAGGAATCAATATAAATAATCATCCGGCAAACAGGGCTATTAAAATTCTATAGAATTACTAGGAATTATTATTACTGAAAATACAACTAAAACACAAAGAAAGTTGTACCTGTGCAGCTGCTAGCAGTAACAACAACAGCAACAACTCATTTGCTGAACTCCGTAAAATGCAGGAATTATAAAAGGTTGGGAAGCCGGTTCCCTGAAATCAGAAGTGAAGCCTTTTGTCTTGTTCATGGTTTTTTAATTTATATTCCCCTGAAATTAAACTTGGGCAGGACTTGGCACCTTTCTTATCCGATGGTTGCCAGAGGGTCTCAGAGCCTGTTCTCTCGCCTCTTCTTTATAAATAACACGCCATTACACGACGGTATTCTGCTACAAAGATAGCAAACATTATTGATCTCCCAACCTATCGTTTAAAATTTAACAACAGACTTGGCTGATTAACATGATACTTGCAAAACCAGTTCTTATTTAAGTCAACTACTCCCCTCTCAATTCAACCTACGACTAAACAAGCATATTTAACGACTAACGGCTAATAGAGTTCCATTGCCTGTTTATATAGAAATGAGGAGTATTGGTATATTCTGTTTTTTAGCTTCGGAAATGCCATCTAGTTTTGTTTAGGATTGCTGCCAGAGCTCACATCGAACAGCTCATTTTGAAACATGAAAACAGCACCTGAACAAAACACTATGAAGAAAAATATACTGCTTCTGATCTTAGGTTTAAGCACAACTGCCGTGTTTGCTCAAGCACCGGCCACACCACAGAACCGGCCTCAGCCACAAACGGCTGCAACAGCCGTCGCACCAAAAGGGAATGCAAAAATATCAGGCGTAGTTTTAGATGCCGAAACCAATAAGCCGGTTGAGTATGCCACCATTGCACTAATTAGCGTGGCTACAGGCAAACCCGTAGACGGTACTATGGCCGATGAGAAAGGCCGCTTTACCATTACCAAGGTGGCAGCAGGCAGCTATAAAGTACAAGCTACTTTCCTGAGCTATAAGCCTACTGTAATTGAGGGTGTTTCTGTTGCCTCAGATAACGACAATGTAAACCTGGGCACTATTTCACTCGCCTCTGATGCAAAGAAACTATCGGAGGTGGTTGTTTCCGGTGAAAAGCCACTGGTGGAAGAGCAGATCGACAAGACGGTTTACAATGCTGAGAAAGATATCACTAATGCCGGTGGCACTGCTGCCGATGTACTGCAAAAGGTACCTTCTTTATCGGTAGATACCGATGGCAATGTGCAGCTTCGCGGAAGCTCTAATGTGCGTGTGCTCATCAACAACAAGCCCTCTGCTATTATGGCAGGCAGTATCGCCGATGCGCTAAAACAGATACCGGCCGATCAGATCAAATCTGTTGAAGTGATTACCAGCCCATCTGCCAAATACGATGCCGAAGGCACAGCCGGTATTATCAACATCATTACCAAGCGCGAAGGTGGTTTGCAAGGTGTAACGGGCTCTGTGGCTCTGACAGGCGGTACGCGCTCCAGCAACGGCAATGCCAGCTTAAACATAAAGCGGGGTAAACTTGGCATAAATGGTACTTTTGGCGGTAACATGTTCTATAACAGGGGCAGCCTGACCAACAGCATCGTGTCTGACAGCTCCAATAACTATCAGGCTGGTGCCTCGCACATTAACGGGGCTTTTATGAACGGCCAGCTTGGCTTTGAGTATGACATTAACCCACAGAACAGCATTTCTGGTGGTATCCGGTCTAACGGCGGCAGTTTTCGTATGGAAAATCAGCAGGATGTAAGAAACCTGCTGATAGAGAAAGACGGAACTCTCAAAGAAAGCAACTTCAAAAACGAGATCAGGAACAAAACACAACGTTTAGGCACAGACTATAACCTGGACTACACACACTACTTTAAGAAGCCGCAACAGGAATTAGCTATACTCTCTCTGTACTCCGTGTCTCCGGCCGATAACCAGGTAAGCCAGGATTATGGTGCTCTTGGAGAAGCTCCTTTTCAGACTGTGCGCAACACAAACGAAAGCACCAACAAGGAACTTACGTTCCAGGTAGATTATACACATCCCTTTGTGAATAAAACTATACTGGAGGTGGGTGCCAAATCTATTTTCAGAGATGCAGAAAGTGATGCCCGTAACCGAAGCGTTAGTACAAGTCCTGCCGAGACAATAGCCTTGCATACTATATTTAATTATCAGCAGAATGTATATGCCAGCTACCTTACCTATGGCTTTACACTTAAGAAAAAGCTGAATGTAAAGCTGGGAGGCCGCTATGAGTTTACAGATATCAGCAGCGAAATGCAAACCGAAGGCACAAAGCAAAATGCATTGGGAAACTATGCCAGAGACTATGACAATATTATCCCAAGCGTGGCACTTTCTTATACGCTCAAAGGAGCTCATACTTTTAAAGCAAACTTCACACAACGCATTCAACGCCCGTCGCTGTTTTACCTGAACCCTTACCTGCAGGAACAAACTTCTAACACCAGGGTACAGGGTAATCCGAATCTGGATGCAGAGCTTACCAACTTATATGAGTTAGGCTACAGCACCTATTTTAAAACTACTTCTATCAGCACCTCGCTATACATGCGCCAGACAGATAATGCAATAGAAACCATAGCAAACATTGATCGCGTGCAGGATGCGAATGGGAACCTGAAAGATGTAACTACCTTATCTTTTGATAACATTGCGAAGAATAAGACCTACGGTGCCAGCATATTCGGCTCAACCAAGCCTACCAATGACTGGACCCTCAGCGGCAGCTCCAACATTTTTTACATGGATCTGAAGAGCAGCATCGGCAGCAATAGCGGCTGGATGTATAACATCAATGCGAACTCTTCCTATAACTTCGGCAAAGGAATCAGTGCACAGTTCAACGGCGGCTTTAACTCCCGCAGAGTGCAGTTGCTAGGTGAATTCGCATCTTTCTCGTACCATAGCCTGGCCTTCAAGAAAGAGCTGTTCGATAAAAAAGGCGGTATCGCCATCGGTCTAGATAACCCGTTCAGAGAAGCACTGCGCATGAAAACCAATGTGCGAGTAGCTGAGGCAAGAAACGCTGAAGGCGAAATTATAACACGAGGGTATGTGCAGAACATCGAAAATGTAAATTACAACCGTGGCTTCAGGGTTACCTTTAACTATGCCTTTGGCAAACTGGACCAGCAGCGCCCACCAAAGCGCAAGAAGAGCATCCGTAACGACGATGCCAAGCAAGGTGACAGCGGCGTTAATTAAGCCGCTGCCCTATAAAGCAACAGTTCTTCAAACATGTTTGAAAACAGACACCTGGTGTACGATTCTGAACATACCATTGCCGCTGATGTGCATAAATCAGGCTTTAAGGCAATATAGAAGAACTGGAATGCTTTTTGCAAGTGGTTTACTAAAACGTAGTAGCTCTGGCAGTGGCAGGTTTGCAGCATAAATAAGAGCCGGAGCAACAATTTTTTTAAAAGAATAAAGTTAGATTAGTTATAGTTTGAGAGCCTTTCCTGTGGAGAGGCTTTCTTTTTCTGTACAGGCGGCTTCGAAAGATCAAACACAATTCTTTACAGCACGTTATGCAGTTAAAATTAAAAGCAACAGACATACTATTAAATACCAGGCAGGAACGAACCTTTATGATCTTATACAGCGATGGGCATATAGAAATGGACTATGATGTATCCCATGACATTCTAACAGCCCGTTGGCTGGATTACAAAGGGGCATCCAAGCAAGAGTTGCAATACTCTATTGAGAGGCTGATTTCCACCATTAAATCTTACGATATCCGGAATCTCTTAATTGATGCTCACGAAGATGTTACAGGCATAACAGATGAGGAGTATCTTGAAGTTAACCAGGAGTTCGGAAAGAGCCTGACGGAAACGCGGCTTCAGAAAATAGCGAGGCTGGGCAGCCCGAACGAAAAACGGGAAGACTTGGTAGAAGAACTGGCAGAAGACATCCTGGAAAAGACGGAGGTGAAAATCATATTCCAGAACTTTTATGATCGCCCCAGCGCCATCAGCTGGCTGCAGAAAGGGTAAGTGGCCTCACCTATAGCTGCGCTATAGATGAGGCCTGAGAAGGCTGCTCTGTTTCAGTAGCAGCATAAGTTGTTTTCGACTGTAAAGCTTCTTTCCAGCTATTTAATAGACTGGCAGTACAGGTATAAAGAAGCAAGTTCTTTCTCGTCGTATTGTGCGGTCATTTTCCAGGGCATGTTATCGCTGCTCATTTGCTTCCCTTCTGGTGTTTTGCCAGTTCTTAATGTTTGGATGAACTGTGCTTTCGTCCATTTGCCCACCTTGCCGGAGCTGGTAATATCCGGTACTGGAGGCAAGCCCGGTGCTAATGGGTCGCCGCCTTTTAAGTCTGGCCGATGGCAGCCACTGCAGGAAACCGCCAGGTACATCCCCATGGCAACGCCCTCAACGGTATCAGCCTTAGCCACCATAGGCAGTTGGTGATCGATCTTCTCCACAGACAATAACGGCATTTTATCCAGGTATGTCATTACTTTTACAACAGGCCCCAGTTCTGAAGCTGGCAAGATATTATCAACAGGCTCCAGGTGCTGGCAATAAGCAATAAGAGCGGCCATGTCTTCCTCGGAGAGCAATGTGGTTTCGTGCGAAGGCATAAACAGCAACGGACGCCCTCCAGGGTCTATTCCATGCCGTAGCGCCATTACCCAGTCAGAAGTATTGTATTGCTGCGGCAGTCCGCCTTTTCCTTTTGTCAGGTTACTCGACACCAGTCGCCCCAAAGCAGCATCTTCCATCATTACTTTTCCGGCCATGTTTTCGCCGTGGCAATCGGTACAGCCTTTGATCACAGCCAGGTGTTCTCCCCGCTTGAGCAGCGCCTGATCATCCGGTATGGCAATGTCTTCTGAGGCGAACGTATATTTCTTTTCTGCCCTGTTGCTTATATTAGCAGATACCATCAGGTAAAACAGAACTAACAGTACCAGCAAGGAGGCTAATACGCCACCTGTCCATTTCAAAATTTTCTTTATCATAGTTTTAAAATTTAATTTCTGTGCATTCAGGTTTCGTCCTACTTAGGACAAGCAGCCGCGTTCTTTGTTAGTAAAAGAAGTAAGGCTCATTTCAGTAATTAGCAGATGAATAATTGTTACAGCAGCCTAAACAGAGCTGCAGCAGTTACTATATACATTCCGCTCATGCTGAATACATTGCAAATTTGAGGATTTAACTACCGGGGTGCCTACGAGAAAAGGATTAGCTCCTACGCAGAATGGATTATGTGAAAGGCAGGGACCGGAGCCACGGAAATATTTATGCTACACAGATATACTATATATCCTACTTTACATTATTTTTGTACAGCCTTTATCCCCCCTGCACATTAAATTAAAAGCATACTGTTATGGCTGCTACCGCTTTACATACTAAAGATATTTTCGACTTTGAGGTAATTCCTCCGATTAAAGGAAAGCTGGCTTTTTCAGGTAATGCTATACCCCAAAGCGGTATCCAGGTACACCATCCCAAGGCTGGAGAAATTGCTATCAATACCTGCTCTCTCCCTTTCCTCCACATCATGAACTTAAACTGGCATACTGCTTCCGGCGATATTTTACTACACGACTCAACGCCCGGAGACTGTATCAATATTAATTTTATGATGGGAGGCCACATGCATTCCAACTTTAAGGGATTGAAGCATGACCTGGACATGAAGGCGCTGCGCCACAACCTTATCTATTTGCCAGAAGGCGGTGGCGTTAACCTGGTAAAGGGTTATGAAACTATTTCGATGCTGCACCTCACGTTTGATAAAGAATTCCTGGCTTCAGCCATCGGGTACGATGATCAGTGGAGCGAGCGTATCCAGAAGGAGATACTGCAGCAGCGGCCTTTCTCCGGTATCAACGGCACCAGCACAGTTACACCGCTTATGGCGCAGTTGGTGGATAGCATCAGGCAATGCCCGGCCTCAGGCCCTATGCGCAACCTCCTGCTACAATCGAGAGCTCTGGAGTTGCTGGCCCTGCAGATAGAGCAGTTTAAAACGCCGGTGCGCGGCAAAGAAACCATTCGTCCTGACGAAGCCGAAAAGCTCTACCAGCTAAAGGCTTACCTGGATACAAACTTCCTGGCAGACCTCAACCTTACACAGCTGAGCCGCCAGTGCCTGCTCAACGAGTTTAAGCTGAAAAAAGGATTTAAGGCGGTGTTCGGAACTACGGTTTTTGGCTATATCCGAAAGCTGCGCATGGAATATGCCGCTAAGCTGCTAAAAGATTGTGTTTTAACAGTAGATGAAGTAGCCGACGCACTTGGTTATGAGCACTCCCAGCATTTTTCCATTGCCTTTAAAAACTATATGGGAGTTAGTCCTTCGGTGTACCGCCATAAGTAGCTGCTGTCACTCTCCTGCGAAACCCTCCCCCAAACCTTAAACAACCGGCCGGGTTAGCAGACCAGCAAAAGCGCTTCGTGAAGCAAGCCTTTACTATTGAAGCACAAGCCTTTTACAGGCTGTTTTGCCATTGTTGATTACCCGCACAAAATAGAAGCCCCTGCCCAGGTGTGTGACAGGTATAGAGGAGGTAGCGCGGCCTGTGAATTCTCCCCTCAGCACTTCCTGCCCTAGACTATTTACTATATAATAACTGCTGCGCCCTTGCATAGAACCTTGCCATTCCAGCGCTAAAGTGTTACTCGCCGGATTTGGAAAGACTGTAAGATCGGCCTTCTCTGTATTTTTTCCGGCAGCTAATGGACCGTCGGTTTTAACGGCAGGCAGTTCTGTTACAAGTGTACTGAACACCGTATTGGTGTGGATTGGCGGGTTATAGTCAAAATAAATATCGGCTGTATTTTCGATACGGGTGCTATCCGGTAACCCGGCTTTGGGTTTAATAGCATACAGCACATACCCGTGGCTGCCAGGCTCGTTGCTAGTACTGTCGGGCAGCAAGATATTATCAAAGTAAAAGTGTAGTGTGTTGTTACGAACGGAGGTATACATCGGATGACTACTGCCCAGTATTCGCAGGCTACGCAGATCGAGGTTCTCCTCTATACTATTAGCTACCATAATGTTGATAGCTTCGGCATTGCCTGTGTTCTGAAAGCGTATGAGGTACTCCAGAGGCTGATCTTTTTTTGTCAGGTGTTTTTCGGTAACACCGACCGGATTTACCTGTATATCATTCGGGTCGTAGGAACACAACAGGATTTGCTGGAGCATACTGGTATCTGCCGCTACAGTAGTACTGCCTGCACTCTGGAATTTAGTAAGCACAACAGATGTCAGCGTATCGCCCATGCTCTCAAATGTTGGCATGCGAAAATGGAGCTGTATCAGGCCGTGCTGCTGCAGCTCCAGACCGGAAAGGTTCCATTGCAGGGTATCTCCTGAAACAACATCCGGGGCAGGATTAGCAGAGATAAGTGAAAACTGTTTCTCCGGAACGAGCTGTATTTTTCCGCTTGCTTGTCTGGTGCCTTTGTTTAGATAAGAAAGCTCATAGGTTGTTAAAAACCCGCAGCGTGGTGGGGCCAGCGAAACAAGTTTTGCCTCTACTGCCGTTATCTCCTGCTCCGGAACAAGGCCAAACGTAAAAGTCTGGTTCTCATGCAAAGGCAATACTAATTCCACTGTTTCCTGGCCGGTTGCCATCTTCCACCCCTGCTGGGGCTTCAGCGAGAGCGTATAGCTACCGTTGTCAAGGTTAAGCTTTGTTAAGTTATGGCTTGTATAGATCTGCCGCCCGTCTTCGCCCAGCTCAAAGTGCTGATATGGCAGAAAAGGCTCACTGGCCTCCTGCTGTCCATTCCGGTTATAGTCGGCAAAGGTACTTAAGTAGATAGAGCCGGCATTTCCGGAGAGCTTGTATAGCTCCAGATTGATAGCATGGCTATTCTGAACATCAGCTACCGCTGCAGCAAAATAAAGGGTGTTATCCACTATTTGAAACTGAGGATCGGGAAAAGATAAAAACCCTGCCTCTCCTGCTTTGATATCTTCTACTAACGCTGCACTTCTACCGTCATATTGCCATAGTTCTGTTCCATATCGGCTAGTCGTAGCCCAGAAATAAAGCTTTCCGTCAAACTCGATAACTTTACTTCTTACTACCTGTGTTTGAATAAGCTTGGTGCCAGCCTCAGTACCATCCGTCTCATACAAATCGTAGCCAACCTTGTTGCTCTGGTTTGCCAGTAAAAGTACTTTATCCTGAAACTCCCCTACAAACAGGCCATAGTTAGCTTTTAAGAAAGAAACACTTTTACCGCCCTCTGCCTTTGTAAAATAACCTGCTACCCCATCAAAGCTGTAAGCAGCACCGTCCTTTATCTGCCATCCCTCTTCATACGTACTTATGTTCTGGTAGGTACCTGTATGCTGTATTCCTCCGGAAGCAACCAGGTAACAGCTGGCAGCCGTAGTATATGCTTCACCAGCTATATACTTACTGACAACATAGTACACGTGCTCCCCGTCTTTCAGGAAAAAAGACTGGTCGTAAGAACTGAGGTTAGAACTTGTTGCTTCGTTTTCTACACGACCAATCAACCGGGTACCAGCGGCCGTACCATCTGTCTGGTAAATATCGGCAACGGTATCACGGTAAAGCGCAAAATACACTTTATCTTCTGCAGCTGCATAAATTGCTTTTACATCATAAGGCGATACGTAGTCGTACTGCATCAAAGCCTTTGTACCTGCCACTGTGCCGTCGGTTGCATATAGTCCGGAAGGGCCGTCGGTACTCGCATTCACCACAAAGGTAAATTTTGATCCGTTTACAAAGTTTACGCCCACTACTTTATCCAGCAGCTTTCTGGTGGTAGCATGATCAGAGGCCGTTAAATGCCCGAAGCCGTCTTGCCTGGTCGAATTGTATAGAATAGCGCTTCCGGCGCTGCCAAAACGCTGCATACGGTAAACAACAGCCGTATTATCTGTAGCAAAAGCTTTGCCCGTCGAAATCTGATAGCCCTCAAAATAGCTTTGCCGTGGCACAAATACATTATCAGCAGCAAATTGATAGTCAGACAAACTATCTATGGCCATAAAGCGCTTCAGCAAAACAGCCTTTTGCGCAAAACTGCAGGAACATAGAATAAAAAGAGCAACAACAAGGGCGAAGAAGCTTTTCATAAGGGTAGTGTGGCCGTAAGTGGCCCTGAAGCATAAAGTTATTTAACTAGTTATGCACAAACAACAGTAAACAAAAATTTAATATAAAAATCGCTATATTTATTTTATCAGTTGTTGATCAGCCGTAGAAAAAGAAAGTAAAGCGCTTACTTTTTCATACACTACATACCACCAAAAAATCGTTATTCCCAATTCTTTCCAAATTCAGGTAGTTGCTTTGCTGTATAAACTAAATTTTTATACAGATGAAAAAGCACATTTTAATTATCCCGGCAATAGTTTTATTCTTTTCTAACCTGGCCCTGGCACAGGATATTCCGCAAAGCCAGGTACCTTCGGTTATACTGAACAACTTTAAGAAAGACTTTCCTAAAGCCAGCGACGTGGAATGGGAGAAAGAAGGCGACCTGTATCATGTGGAGTTCGAAACAGGCTGGAATACCGATCATGAAATCTGGTACCAGCCATCAGGTTCCGTTAGCAAACTCAAAGAAGATATTACCCGGAAAGAACTTCCGAAAGAAGTAATTAACAGGATCAACTCCGATTTTAAAGGCTACAGCCTGGATGACCTGGAGCGCATACGCACGGGTGCCGAAACTGTTTATAAAGTAGAGCTTAGCTCATTCACCAAGCAAGACCTGGAGGTGGTGCTGGATGCAAAAGGTAGTGTGTTAAACCAAAAAGCGGATTAATTCAACTCCTATGCGTATTCTGTTATTCGTGGCAGCGTGTATGATCTGCCTCAGCGCCTCGGCACAGCAAAAGCAAAGTGAAAAATGGTACGATAAAATACATGTTGGCGGCTACATGCAGGTCCGGTACAACAAGCTCTTCGAAACCAACCCCGAGCTGGGGTGCGAACAGTGCGACGAGTTCTGGGGGGCCAAAGGAGGCGGCCTTTCGCTAAGGCGCTTGCGTCTGAAGTTCTACGGCCAGATCAGTCCGAGAATATACATATACATCCAACCTGATTTTGCCAAATCGGTGGGAGAGTCTATTCATGTGGGCAGGGTAAAAGATGCTTATGTGGATATCGGCCTGGACAAGCACAACGAGTATAGAATACGCATAGGCCAAAGCAAAGTGCCTTTCGGGTTCGAGAACATGCAGTCGAGCAGCCATCGGTTACCCCTCGACCGGAACGATGCACTGAACAGTGGTGTAAAAGACGAACGCGACATGGGTGTATTCTTTTATTGGGCCAGCCAGGAAAAGCGGGCACTCATGAAAGCGCTAAAGCCGTATAAGCACTCCGGAGACTTTGGCGTGTTTGCTCTGGGCATTTACAACGGGCAAACAGCTAACCACCCCGACCTGAACAACGCATTTCATGTTGTTACCCGGTTTTCTTACCCCATTGTGCTGGGCCAACAGGTAATTGAGCCAGGCATACAGGCCTACACCGGACAGTTTGTGCTGCCCGAGCACAGTCCTGACGTAAAAGCGAACAGCAACCTGTCGTATATAGACCAACGCCTTGCCGCATCGTTTGTGCTGTATCCGAAGCCTTTTGGCATACAGGCAGAATATACCATTGGCCGAGGTCCGGAATTTGATAAGCCGACAGGATCGATTGGAGTAAAAGACCTGCAAGGCGGCTATGTTACGTTTTCTTATGCCCGTACCGGTGGAGAAGCCGCGTTGATACCTTTTACGCGCCTGCAGTACTACGACGGTGGAAAAAAGCATGAGCTGGATGCCAGGAGTTACACCGTGAAAGAATGTGAAATAGGTGTGGAGATTCATCCTGTCGAGCATATAGAGCTGGTAACGGTATATACCCTCTCCGACCGCAGGTATGAGGACTATGAGCACCCGGATAACCATCAGGCAGGTGGACTCATGCGTATACAGGCACAGTTGCAGTTTTAATAGAAGGCAGGTCTGCGCGTACCCTTTGCAGGCTTTTTTGTATTTTACTACCTTTACAAGAGGCCGCACCTGTGTTGCCCGGTAACAGGATATCAACCCATACCACCTATTTTACAAGTATGTATACAACCCATTTTATCAGGCTGGCTATAGTGCTGTTGAGCGCCTGTAGCCTCTGGTCCTGCCAATCGCAGCAGGAACAGGCAAGTGCAGTTGCAACTGAACGCCTGCAGTTCAGGGTTGAGAACCTGCAGCGTACCTCTGATGACTGCAGCCCTGACAGCTCCACCTGTGCCAGGCTGCACATTACCTACCCTGTAGCCACTGCCGGGCCCGCAGCATTGCGCCAAAGCATTAACCACTATGTACAGCAGCGGTTACAGCTCATGCGTTACGATTTTGGTCCTGATGCGGACACATCTGCCACAAGCTATACCGATGCTGCCGAAAAGCTTGCCAACCTGTTTTTTGAGGAGCGCCAGCGCTACAAGGAGAGCACTCAGCAAATGCCTGACCCACCGCATCCAGGCCTGTATGGGTGGGAGCTGCAGGTAAAGGGCCAGCCGCTTTATGTGTCGGCCCGGGTGGTGTCGCTGCTTTTCGATAACTTCACTTATCTTGGGGGTGCACACGGAAACCCTACCCGCATCCTGCAAAGTTTCGACAGCACCGGGCATCTGCTCTCCCTGCCTGAGATGGTTAACGATACCGTAAAACTGCAGGCACTGGCGGAGCAGCAGTTCAGGCAGGTACGAAAGGAAATGGTAGGCGACATGCCGCTCTCGGAAGCAGGTCTCTTTATTACAGGTAATACACTTCCTCTGCCTCAGAACTACGCCCTCACCGCAGAAGGACTGCAGCTCTACTATAACCCTTACGAGATCGGGCCCTATGCCATGGGTGCCACTGAACTGCTACTGCCCTACAACTTCCTGAAGGGCCTGCTGCGGCCAGCTTACTTTCCATAGGTGCTCTTCAATACTAAGGGCTGAGAAGAACACGGGAGCCTTACTGCTTCACAAACTTCTTCGTCATCACCCGATTAGCATACATCACCTGTAAAATGTAAATACCATCGGCCAGATCGGTAGTAGGCAGGCTAAAAGAGGCTTTGTTGTCGAAGCTTCCGCTCAGCACCTCTTTGCCCTGCACATCCTGAATTTTCACGGCAATCTTTCCCTTTACCAGTTCAGGTAACCCGATATGCACTACCTGCTGCGCAGGGTTTGGGTATAAGCTGAAAGTTGCCACCTGTTCGGCCTTTACTGCCAGGGGCGCCTGAGGCGACAAAGTAACGAATTTGGAGAGCAACCGGATATAGTTTGCCTGGTAGCCTGTTGAATTCTCTGTAACCGACCAGGAGTTTAATGGCCAGGAGTGGTTAAAATCTTTGTAACTTTTCTGGGCAGGCTGACCTTTGGGCGGAGTTATGGAAATGGCGTTGCATCCTGCATTGCCTGGGCAAACACCATCCCAGTCGTAAGACGGGTTGGGACCTCCGGTTAAAAAACCTGGTGGCGGCCCGAACTGCGATGTTCCTACCCGGTCCCATTTGGCGCTGCCGTCTTTGAACCAGGAATGGTAGAATTCTCTTACACCGTTTTCCGCGCCATCGTTAAACATATTACTCAGGTATACCAGTTGCATCGGGTTTACGCCGTGCAGGCTATGCACATAACCGGCTGCAGCATGCTGGTACGTTTCAGTATTGGCAGGGTCCAGATCATACGTTATAAGGTCATAGATCATTAACCCCTGTATCATTTTAAAGCTGTTGCTTCCCCAGGTATAGTCGTTTAAATGCGCCAGGTAAGGATCCTTTACCGAGGTTATGGCTGGTAAATTTTCAGAGTTGCTCTTCATGGCCGCCGTAAACTTATCCCGGATAGCTGTTTTCACGGATTCGGTTGCGTTAGGAAGGGACGTGTAATACAACAAGGCGTCCTGCGTAACAGGCTCAAACGGATAAGCATAGCTCCATTCGAACAAGTGAGACTTAGTATAGTTCGCATCGAAGTAAGCTTTATACACGGCCTTATCGGTTAAAGCATATAGAAAAGTGGCCGCCGATAGCTTGAACATGCTCCGGGTATAATCGTCCACCTCTTGCTGGCCTGCGCCCAACCCCTGCGAATTATTGGCGTTATCGTTGTTGCGAAACAGCACATCCGGATTCGCATCGGCCCAGGCCCAGGCTTTTTCGGCGGCAGTTTGCAACTGATCGGCATACGCCAGCATGGCAGGTGTACCTAACGTTTTATATACTTTCGCCGCATAGGCATAAATGGCCGCCCCGGTTAAGGTAGCGGAGGTAGAAGCCGGGCCATAGCACCGCTGCGTTTTGTCGCTGGAAGGCGGGCTGGCATCGCCCTGATAGCCCACAATGCTCAACACGGAGCCGTCTGCGTTCTGCATCCTCCATAACCAATCAATTTCATACTTCACCTCATCCAGTATATCAGGTATCCCGTTTCCAGACTCCGGAATATTATAGTTGTCGGTCCAGGCAGCAGGCTTTTCTTCGTAAGCTCTTAATAACTGGATTACCGGACCATGCACGAAGTTCACGTATTTATTCATGTCGCCGGCATCGAACCAGCCGCCACTCAGATCTTTTTGCGTAGCCGCATTGGTTTTGGCGTTATAGAGCCGGGCCTGGGAATCTTGTAAATTCCCGGCATAACTAATAGCATCGGCCCAGGCTGCCCCGGCATACTTCGCTTCTTTGGCCATACCGGCCCGCTGGTAGAAATAAGTCCGTACTGCCTGTTTCAGCACGTTCTGATACACCGAGTTATGAATCATGAAGTCGTAAGATTTCACTTGCTGCGCAACATCCAGCACATAATAGGTGCCGGGCGTTGTGACCAGTGAGAAATCGAAATGCCAGGCTTTATCGCCGGAGCTTGGATCTTCCTGACCATTGTTCCAACTGGTGGGCGTGCCCTCCAGCGCCGTCTGCCCGGTAGATGCGTTGACAACACGGTAAACTGTTCCGGGCTGGAAAGACTCTGCGGCATCAAAGCCTGTTACCGGATTGCGGATAACAGCTACTTTTCTGGCTGTTTCGGGATAGCCAAACTGATCAACGACTATGTACTTCGAGATTGACTGGGCCGGGCTTTGCAGAAAGAGCCCAAGCAAAAAAAGCAGGAGCAAACCCACTAATCGGGCTATTTTACCTCCTTTAGATTGGTCATACAGGTATAAGTGCATCATGAGCAATTTTTAAATGATGGTTAACTGCGTCGAAGCTGTACAGGGGCAGGCTCTTCGACATTCCTGCATGAAGCGGAGAGCAGCAGGACCGTTGTGAACAGCAGTAGCTTTGCTTTTGAGGGCAACAGGTACCTATGATCATTTGCGATGTTCTGACAGCAACTGATAACAAAGGAAATTATGCCTAAAAAAGCAACGGAGCTAATTATCGATAAGAAAGTTAAATAAATGGCTAAAGAAGTATCAGCAGAAAGCCCGTAGATGCTGAGCATGAGTTAGAAAGAACGAGAGGAGCTAACTTTGGTGTTTAGTAGCGCCGCCAGTGGGAATATGAAAGTCATCGGTAGGGGTTCGGCACTGGTTCATGCCCTACTTTCACTCAAATTACCACTACATAGCTCTCATTACAAAGCCTTTGGCCTAATAGCTATGCTCTTCAAACGAATAACTGTATGAGTACGAGCTACGCAACACTCATACTCAACATACTATCTATCAAAACCATACAACAAAAGTCAGGTAAAAGTCGCCTTAATGTCAGGTAAAAATCAAGACCCATTTTTGTACATTTTAAAAGTATATTTAATCTTGCCCAAACTAACAACGACAGATGATACAACCTGAACTAGGAAAGAAAATACTAGACTTAAGAAAAGCCAAAGGATTAACGCAGGAAGAGCTTGTAGAGAAATGTAACATCAGTGTACGGACACTGCAACGGATAGAATCCGGAGAAGTCACTCCCAGGAGCTATACTATCAGAATCATTTTTGCAGCCCTTGATTATAACCATGCCGATGTGATTGGTAAAAATAATCTTATCTCAGATGGATATGCAAAAGCTAGTAACTCATTTTCATATTTTTTTAACTTAAAACATAACAAAATGGTAAAACTATCGCTGCTATCTATCCCATTTCTGGTTACAGTATTAGCCTTATTCTTTCGGTACCCAACCACCACCGGAGCCCAACATAAAACAGAAGTACGTGCACAAATTCTAAAATTGAACGCTGATTTTATTCAAACGTACAATGCCGGAGAAATGGACTCCCTCAGTAAATTGTACGTTGGCGATGCCAGCCTCATAATGGGTAATGCAATTCCTGTGGTGTTCAACAACCTGCCTGAAGTACGGGGCGTGCTGGCATCAAATCATTTCTTACACTCTACCACCAGCAAAACGTCCGCTTCCTGGAAAGGAGATCTAAGAAAACGGTTATTTCCGATTCAGTGGTAGTGGATATAGGCATCTTGCGTATTCGTTCGGAAGCTGACCAAACACTAAGTGGCATCTACTTCAGCCAATGGCGCAACCAGGATGGGAAATGGATGATTGAAAACGAGATGCATCGATTTGACAAATAATTAATACACGATGTAAGGTATTAATCCTTTTACAAGTATAACAGAAGGCTGCTGCCGTCCCAGATAAGGATGGCAGCAGCCTTCTGCGCCAGATCAGACACCAGCACGGCTGTCTCCACCGGCAGCAGCGAAAAAGATAAGCAAATAAATTTCAATCCTCTTTACATCTCAAATCAGATTCAAAATACACTAACACCCTCCCCCACCTCTCCCTTTTTTTAAATTAAAACCCTACCTTTGCTGCTTGAAAAAAACTAAGCATGCTTCACTTCTTTTCTAGTCAGCCTGATACAGTTTACGCCTTACAAAGCGAAGGCGAACTGAGTACAACAGATGTTCAAAAATTGGAATGGCTTTTCGGCAACGCCATATTAGAGCAGGAAAAAACCTTAAGCGGTTTCTTTGTTGGTCCTCGTGCCGCCATGATAACGCCATGGAGCACCAATGCCGTGGAAATCACTCAGAACATGGCCATCGAGGGGATTATCCGGATTGAAGAGTTTAAAATAGTAACAGAAGATTTCACGGATTTTGACCCAATGCTTTCGCAAAAGTATAAGGGGCTGGACCAGGAAATCTACACAATACATATTGAACCGGAGCCTGTGCTGCCAGTTACCGATATTGCCGCCTACAACAAGCAGGAAGGACTTTCGCTGAGCGATGAAGAAGTGGATTATTTAAACCAGCTTTCCGAAAGAGTAGGCAGGCCGCTAACCGATTCCGAAGTATTTGGCTTTTCGCAGGTGAACTCGGAGCACTGCCGCCATAAGATCTTCAATGGCAAATTTGTAATTGATGGCGAAGAGAAACCAAGTTCGCTTTTTAAATTAATCCGCAAAACATCAGAAACAAACCCCAACGATATTGTTTCTGCCTACAAAGATAACGTTGCTTTTATAAAAGGACCAGTGGTGCAGCAATTCGCACCAAAGCGTGCCGATGAGCCGGACTTCTACCAGGTAAGTGATTTCGAATCGGTTATTTCTATAAAAGCAGAAACGCATAACTTCCCGACAACAGTAGAGCCATTTAACGGTGCCGCTACCGGTTCTGGTGGTGAGATCAGAGACCGATTGGCTGGTGGACAGGGAGCACTTCCGTTGGCAGGTACAGCTGTTTACATGACGGCTTTGTCGCGCCTGGAGAAAGACCGTCCTTGGGAAAAAGCTACTCAGGAAAGACAGTGGCTGTATCAAACGCCGATGGATATCCTGATTAAAGCTTCTAACGGAGCCACTGATTTCGGGAACAAATTCGGACAGCCGCTGATTACCGGCTCAGTTCTAACCTTCGAGCACGACGAAAAAGCAGATGAGCTGGAGGCCCCTAGAAAACTTGGTTACGACAAGGTGATTATGCTGGCTGGTGGCGTTGGTTACGGCAAAGCAAGCCAGGCACAGAAGCAACATCCAAAAACAGGCGATAAAATTGTTATTCTCGGAGGTGAAAACTACCGCATCGGTATGGGTGGCGCGGCAGTTTCTTCAGCCGACACAGGCGAGCACGGAACAGGCATCGAATTAAATGCCATCCAGCGCTCTAACCCGGAAATGCAGAAGCGTGCCGCTAACGCTATTCGAGGCATGGTGGAGAGCGAAAACAACCCGATTGTTTCTATCCACGATCACGGTGCTGGTGGACACTTAAACTGCCTTTCAGAATTAGTAGAAGAAACAGGCGGTAAGATAGACCTGGATAAACTGCCTGTAGGCGACCCTACCCTATCAGCGAAAGAAATCATCGGAAACGAATCGCAGGAGCGTATGGGCCTGGTAATCGGCGAAGATGACATTGCTACCCTGCAGAAGATAGCAGAGCGCGAGCGTGCTCCTATGTATACCGTGGGTGACGTGACTGGCGACCATCGCTTTACCTTTGAGTCAGCAACTACGGGCCAGAAACCGATGGACCTGGAGCTAAGCGACATGTTCGGAAGCTCGCCAAAAGTGGTAATGACTGATAAGACGGTTGAAAGAAATTACCAGCCAGTAATCTATGATAAAAGCCAGCTGCATACTTATTTAGAGCAGCTATTACAATTAGAAGCTGTAGCCTGTAAAGACTGGCTCACCAATAAAGTAGACCGTTGCGTGGGTGGACGCGTGGCGAAACAACAATGTGTTGGTCCGCTGCAGCTGCCACTGAACAACTGCGGTGTGATGGCACTTGACTTCCAGGGCAAAGAAGGTATTGCTACGTCAGTTGGCCATGCTCCGATTTCAGCCCTGATTGATCCGGCAGCTGGTAGCCGTAATGCTATTGGCGAGTCCTTATCTAACATAGTTTGGGCTCCGCTGAAAGATGGCTTACAGAGCGTTTCGCTTTCTGCTAACTGGATGTGGGCTTCTAAAAACGCTGGTGAAGACGCTCGTTTATACCAGGCAGTAGAGGCTTGTTCGGATTTTGCTATTGCCCTGGGCATTAACATCCCGACAGGAAAAGATTCGCTTTCTATGAAGCAGAAGTACAAAGACGAGGACGTTATTGCCCCTGGTACAGTGATTATCTCAGCCGGCGGAAATTGCAGCAACGTACGCCAGGTGGTAGAGCCGGTGTTGCAACGCGATGGCGGTAATATTTACTACATCAACTTATCTAACGACACCTATAAACTAGGAGGCTCGTCTTTTGCACAGGTAGTAAACAAAATAGGCAACGAAACACCTGATATTACCGATGTGGCGCAGTTTAAAAATGCCTTTAACACGTTGCAAGGCCTGATCAAAGAAGGCAAAATAGAAGCAGGCCATGATATTGGCAGCGGGGGTTTGATCACTACCCTGCTGGAGATGTGCTTTGCGGACAACAACCTGGGTGCAAGTATTGATTTAACATCACTGGGCGAGGAAGACAGCGTGAAAGTGTTATTCGCTGAAAACATTGGCGTGGTATTCCAGGCATCTGCTGACGTAGAAGCTACTTTAGAAGCGAATAATGTTCCGTTCCACAAAATAGGTACAGCTACATCTTCTGCTACCCTTGAACTGAAGAACGGCTCAGATGCTTACAGTTTCAACATTGCCGAGTTACGTGATACCTGGTTTAAAACTTCTTACCTGCTGGACATCAAGCAAAGTGGTCCGGTTAGTGCAAAAGAGCGTTACGACAACTACAAGAAGCACGAGCTGATCTACAAGTTCCCGGAAGGATTCGACGGTAAAAAGCCAGTTATCGATCCTTCTAAGCCAAGAATAAAAGCAGCTATTATCCGCGAGAAAGGAAGCAACTCGGAGCGTGAAATGGCCAACGCCATGTACCTGGCAGGTTTCGACGTAAAGGACGTACACATGACGGACCTGATCTCTGGAAGAGAGACCCTGGAAGACATTCAGTTTATCGGTGCTGTGGGTGGCTTCTCTAACTCCGATGTATTGGGTTCCGCCAAAGGATGGGCAGGTGCCTTTATGTACAACGATAAAGCCAGAACAGCACTGGAGAATTTCTTCAAACGTGAAGACACGCTATCGGTAGGTATCTGTAACGGTTGTCAGCTGTTCGTGGAGTTAGGTCTCATTAACCTGAACCACGACCAGAAACCTAGAATGCACCATAACCTGAGCGGGAAGCACGAAAGCATCTTTACGTCTTTAACCATACAGGAAAATAAATCGGTGATGCTTTCCAGCCTGGCCGGCTGTACACTGGGTGTTTGGGTATCGCACGGAGAAGGCCGCTTTAGCTTGCCGCTAACAGAAGACAAGTACCAGATCGTATCGAAGTACGCCTATGACACCTATCCTGCCTGCCCGAACGGCTCCGACTTTAACACCGCCATGCTTTGCGATGAAACGGGCCGCCACCTGGTCATGATGCCGCACATCGAGCGTTCGCTTCTGCAATGGCAGTGGGCACATTATCCGAAAGACCGTCAGGATGAAGTATCACCCTGGATGGAAGCGTTTGTAAACGCCCGGAAGTGGTTAGAAGCAAACGAAAAGTAAGAATTATAATATGACTTACAAAACGCCCCTCAGTAAACTCTGAGGGGCGTTTTATTTTTATAGTTAACCATTCCGAAAGCCTTACCGGATAGCGCCAAAAGAATTACTCTGAACTATTTAGCTATTTACTTTCTTCCGGCTTCCTCCCATATTTTTCGAGGGCAATAGGGCACAATAGAGGTGGCGCTTCGAACTAATAGTATACGAGGCTTAAGATAGAGTATATAAGATAAGTAATGCACCTATATCAGGCTTATACACACGTTGCTTAAGCAGACAAAAACATTATAATTGCCAATAAAATTACTGTGTAAGTTCTCACTTATTTAATAATATTTTAAGAGGTTCAAAAACAATCTTTTAAAAATTATCTACTTTATTACTTGTTTAACTATATTTTGTTTAATAAATTCATTGTTTAAACAAGAATACATTAAATGCCTTACGCAATTTGAGCAATCTCAAGAGTAAAATTTGTAGTAAAACCGATAATCTTGTACTTACTCACTTATTTAACTATCGATGCTTATGACATGAAAAAAATGTCTATTCCTTTGTTAACTAGTTTGTTCGCATTATATTCTTTCTTAAACTCTTAGTGAACAATTACTATTGTGTACCTTCTGCCTGCCATTTTATTTTAGGTCTATTATATGAAGCTTATCTACTGCAGGATAATTATGTAATCTATGATATTATTTAAATAATGGCTGTCATATGATAGTTAACATGCCAAACTTGATGATTATTAATCTTATTCTTCCCCAATTAGTCAAATTTTTAATTTAAAATAGTTATTCATTTAGTTATGAAACCAACTCTATCTCTACTCTTAGGGCAGATATTTTCATATATGTTCTACCCTAAGGTCAATAAATTTTTAAATGCTAAAAGGGTTTACTATGTAGCCCTGCTATTCATATTTATAGCTCAAGCTATGCCGGCTCTGGCGCAAAATGGTTTGACTGTAAGTGGTGTAGTAAAGGACGAGTCAGGCTCTGTTCTTCCGGGAGTAACCGTTCTATTAAAAGGTACTTCTACTGGTAGTGCAACTGACACCAATGGGAGTTATCGTCTTCCCCTTCAGGATGGTGGAGGAACCCTGGTTTTCTCATTCATTGGATTTGTCACCCAGGAGGTTCTTATAAATAATCAGACCGAAATTAATGTTATTTTAAGAACTGATACTAAAACGTTGGAAGAAGTAGTAGTGGTAGGGTATGGTACTCTCGATAAAAAAGAAGTAACAAGTGCTGTTACCCATGTTAGTGGGGAAGATTTATTGACAGTAGCCGCTACCAACCCGTTAATGTCCTTACAGGGCAAGGTTGCTGGACTTACTATTTCCAACAGTGGAGGGGCAGACCCTAATGCAGGACCGAGTATTCAGTTAAGAGGCGTTTCTTCTCGTGATGCAGGTTTAGGCCCTTTGATAGTTATTAATGGTGTGCCTGGGGGAAGTTTAGATAACATCAATCAAAATGACATAGAATCAATCGATGTGCTCAAAGGCGGTGCTGCCTCTGCTATTTATGGTACCCGAGGTAGTAATGGCGTTATTATAGTCACAACAAAAGCTGGAACGGGCGAGTTAAGGGCTGAGTACAGTGGCTATACCTCTTTTGACCTTCTCTCAAACCAAGAACTTAGGCCCCTAAGTGCAGAAAAATTTATTGAGGAGAACAGAGGTACTGATTTTGGCGCAAGAACCAATTGGTTGGATGAAGTTACTAAGAAATATGCTTTTGCACACAAGCATACTTTGTCTGTTTCAGGAGGCGACAGAAATAACAGTTATCGGGCAACAGCGGATTACCGTGATGCAGAAGGGCTTGACCTCCGCTCAGGAAGAGAGGAGTACGGTGCTCGCATCATGTTAAATCATACAGCTAAAAGCAACCTTTATTCTGTGGGATTCACTATTGCTCCCCGCTACTACACCAGGAGAGATGCGGATTATGAGGTTTTCACCCGGGCTTTAACCCTAAATCCAACAATGCCTGTCAGGAATCCGGACAATCCGGTAAATTACTTTAACATCAATACAGGTTATGATAATCCATATAATCCGGTTGAGCGGTTAGAAACAGAGCTTAGTGGATCGGAAGCAAAGATATTGGACTGGAATGCAAGTTTTAAGTTAAACATACTGCCTACTTTAAATACGCAGTTGACAGTAGGGCAATTTTCGACTGATTTTTTTGACTTTTTTTTCCGCCCCTCTACCTCCACATACGCTTTACAAAACCAGGGAGGTATGAATTCTGCTAGTCGGGCATCTAATAAGTATAACCAAAGAAGTTTAGAATGGATAGGGAACTATGATCTTGATTTCAAAGAACATTCTTTCAAAGTTCTGGGGGGGTACTCTTACCAACAATTTGAAAATTCTGGCATTTCTGTCTCAAATAGAGACTTCCCTAGTGATGCCTTAACTTATAATAATATTGGTACTGGACTGTATGCGCAAGTAGAAGGGAGAAACGAAATGGGCAGCTTTAAAAACACTTCTAAGTTGATCGCATTTTTCGGAAGGGTTAATTATTCCTTTAAAGACAAATATCTCGCTTCTGCCAGTGTGCGGTATGAAGGTTCCTCTAAGTTCGGTTATTCCAACAAGTGGGGCTATTTCCCTGCTGCCTCAATAGGATGGCGAATTAGTGAAGAGTCTTTTATGGATGGATTCAATTGGGTAAACGAGCTTAAATTACGGGCTGACTACGGTGTTACTGGCAACCAAGATTTTGGGAATTATTTGTCATTAGACACCTACACTGGCTATGGCTATTACCTGCTGAACAATGAATTTTACCAGGTGTGGGGGCCTAATCAAAATACTAACTATGACCTGCGCTGGGAAAAGGCCAAGAATACTAACTTTGGTATAGACTTTTCTATTTTTGATTATGTAGTATCTGGAAGTATTAATTATTACACCCGTAAAAATGAAGACTTATTAGGCTGGTACAATGTACAACTTCCACCAAATCTTGTGAATCAAACCTACGCCAATGTAGGGACAATGAAAAATTCAGGGCTTGAACTTCAACTGAATGCTAATATTATCAATAAGGAAAACTTCACTTATAATATTTCACTTGCAGGCGCTACAAACCAGAATGAGTTTGTTTCTTTTTCAAACGAACAGTACGAGGGCCAAAGCTTTATTGATGTAGTCGGTCTGCCTGCACCTGGTAGCCCAGGAAATGCCCAGCGTTTGGAAGAAGGAAGACGAGTAGGTTCTTTTTATATGCTACGGTCAGCCGGAGTTAATGATCAGGGTGCATTACTGGTATATAATAATGCCGGAGATATCATACCCGCAGATCAGGCCAGGAATGAAGATAGGCAGTATGTTGGGAATGGTCTGCCCAAGTTTACAGGAAGCATAGGTAACACGGTTAAATATAAAAACTGGGATGCGAGTCTCTTCCTGCGCGGCAACTTTGGCTATGATCTCTTTAATACGCATGCATTTTACACTGGAACACCTGCTACCCAAGCCGGTGCTAACTTATTAGAGTCTGCTTATGATGGAGGCAAATACTCCAAATTAACAAACAGCAGCACGAGTGTAATTCTTTCTGACTACTTCTTGGAAAAAGGTGACTTTATGAAAATCGATAATGTTACTGTTGGCTACACCTTTAGCTTTAACAGCAAGTTCGCCCGCTCACTTCGGGTATATGCTGCGGGAAGAAACCTGGCAACCTTTACCAGCTTTACAGGAGGCGACCCAGATCGGTACCCGGTAAACGGACTATATCCTGGTATAAACGCTACGCGCTCTTTCTACCCGGCTACCACTCAGGTATTGTTAGGTGTAAATTTTGGTTTTTAACTGCAACTTCATACAAAATGAAAAATAATAAATTCTTTACTTATATCGCTGTTAGCCTAATTAGCACCTCGTTGCTAGGCGGTTGTACCGACTTAGACGAAGAGCTTTATGACAGAGTGACCTCCGAAAACTTTATCCAGACCAAAAATGATGTTTATCGCACTTTTTTAAGAAGTTTCGAGCACGGTTACTGGACCGTACAAGGTGCTCAGTACATCATGCAGGAAAACACAGCAGACCAAATTATGACCCCAAACCGGGAAGGTGACTGGTTCGATGGAGGCATTTATATACGCGCTCATAATCATACTTGGACTCCCCAAGATTGGTTTGTGAATGATGGATGGAATAACCTTTATACAGGCGTTGTCCAAGCTACAAACTCTCTAGAGGATATTCAGGCTCTAGACCCTGCCAAGTTTAGCATGTCGGTTGAAGAGCAAAAGCAACTAATTGCGGAGCTACGTACGCTTCGTGCCTGGTATTACCTCAGATTATTTGATTTATACCGCAATATAGAGTTAATAACGCAAGTAAAAGGCCAAACACGGGGAAAGGAACAATCCTCACCTGAAGAGACATTTGCTTTTATAGAAAAAGAACTACAGGAATCGCTTCCAGATTTACTTGCGAAAGGTCAGCCTGGTACTGAACAGTTTGATGGCCGATGGACTAAAGCCGGTGCTATGTCACTTTTGGCGCGCCTTTACCTCAATGCGGAAGTGTATATTGGGCAGAATAAGTACAATGAATGTGCTACTATTTGCCAAGAAATCATCGATGGAACTTATGGTAGCTACGGTATTGAGAGCAGATGGGATGCTCCTTTTGACTGGAATAATGACGAAAGCCAAGAAACTATATTTGCTTTTCCTGGGACATTCGGTCGATCCCACTGGCAGTATGATGGTGGCATGTATTGGTGGATGGGGCCTTATAACGGTCACCAGTATTTCGGGTTTACAGATTGGGGGGGAATGAATCCTCGGTTCGCTTTACAACCAGGTCTTAACGTGGACAGTGTCGAATATACTTTTGAACTTGGGAAACCATTCGTGAAGTTTCAAAAATATAAGGATGATGTCCGATTGAAAAAGTATAAGAATACGGGAGAGAGCACACGGGAAGGAATGTTTTTATACGGTTACCTCCCTTATAACAATGATCAAGATACAGTTAAAACCACTCGTGGATATAAACTTTATATACGGGATCAGGTGGGGTGGTTCAAAGATCTAAAACCAGGCCAAGAATTAGCTGATAAAGAATCTAACATGAACCATGCTGATCAGAACTCTGGGGTTTATCCAGTTAAATACCCTTTTTACCCTTCTACTTCACCTCATAAAATAGAATCTGATTATGTGGAGATACGCTTAGCAGAAATCTATTATACTCTGGCGGAATGTAAGTTCAGAGCTGGTGACAAGGCAGAAGCTGCCAGGCTGCTCAACTTAGTTCGAAGCCGCTACTATCCGGCCGGTTCAACCAGTCTCTATGAGGCAAGTGGCAATGAATTAACGGAACAGGAACTCCTGGATGAATGGGGAAGGGAATTTTTGGCAGAAGGACGCCGACGTATTGACCTGATTCGCTTTAACAAGTTCACGACTGGAACATGGTGGGATAAAACTCCGGATAACGCTGAACATCTAAAAATTTTTCCTATCGGGCAGAACGTCTTGAATATAAACCCTCAATTGAGACAAAATCCTGGGTACGGAAATTAGCCTCATTTGATTATACAAGTGTTTTAGTCCTTCAGTATTAAACCTACAGCAGGTACTTCTATCGCTCATAATATTTTCATAGAATTATTATGAGTGATAGAAGTACCTGCTGCTTATATAATTATCATATAACATAGGCATTAGCAAGGCTTGGGAGGGTTAAGCAAAGAATCCTGACTAACGACTTTGTTGAAAGTAGCAAAATAAAGAGGGTTTTATCATCTTTTCTTTCAGAAAAGGCAAAGCAATATCACTAATTGATTTCTCAATTTTCAAAAATTTGTTCAAAAAAATCTGCTCTAAGGGAATGCCTATCAAATGCTATAAGTATCCTGAACGGGGTCTCTAATGAGCCACCAATGAAATTACCATATCTTCTATTAGAAGAACCTGCATTCCTAACCAGAATTACGCACGAGCTGTGACGCATCAATTAAAATACGGTCTTAACATAGAGCATCAGTTTAATGTACGAGTTCCCTAAATAATGAGCTTTCGTTAGCTACGGAAATTAATAGTTAATATGTCAGGAATTACACACAACACCTAAACACACTTTTGAATGAAGCTTTTCAAGTTCTTACCGATGCTATTTGTTCGTGTGGGTATCGCCTTTCTGGATTCCTGCAGCCCCAGGCAAACCAATGACATGACTGCCAGCACTGCCGAAAGGCCTCGGGAAGCTTGGGTACTGCGATCTGTTTGGAATTGCAATAGTTTACTGAAGGCTTTTTTTATGCAGCGCTCTTTTGTTGATATAATTCTTCCTCGACCTGTCAAGGGGTCAGGTAGCCCAAAGCCGTATGCCCCCTTTTCCGTATCCGGCCGACCAAGTGCATATTTTGTAGTTGAGTTGCAGGGCTTAGTTTTGCTGGTAAAAAGAGAGAGATGACCCACCAGGAAAAGATGCTCCACTTAGTGGAGGTTTATGAGCAAAGCGGGCAGAGCCAGCGGGCCTTCTGTCAGGAGCAGGGCCTAAAAGTTTCTCAGTTTATCTACTGGATCCACAAAGTACGGAAGGAAAAGCAGCCGGCTTCCGGTTTTATGCAGCTAAGCGCTGAGCGAGCAGCTAGCTACCTGGAGGTAATTTATCCCAATGGCGTGCAGGTACGGGTCGATTCCCGGGACCTGGCCCTTGTGAGCCGCCTGCTGCACCTTTACTAAATGCTCAGCCTCACCTCCTCCCTCCGCTACCTGCTCTACCGAGGCAACTGCGACATGCGCAAATCCTTCGACGGCTTGTGCGGTCTGGTAGGATCGGAACTGGGCCGCAGTCCCACCAGCGGTGAAGTGTTCGTGTTTCTCAACCGCAAACGTACCCATCTCAAGCTGCTCCACTGGGAACACGGGGGCTTTGTGCTCTACTACAAAAGGCTCGAGCAGGGCACCTTCCCTTTACCGAAAAACACCACTACTGGCGCTATAAGCTGGAGCGAACTGGTGCTGATGGTGGAAGGAATCGAAGTGGTGAAGAGCAACCGCAGGAGAAGATTTTCTTTGCCACCATAAACGCATTATCCTTGGTGCCATGGCTGTTTTTGCTTATTTTTAGAGCATGCAAACGGTACTGGAAAACCTCTCCAAACAGGAGCTGCTGGAGCTTATTTCCAGCCGTGACGAGAAGATCGCCTACCTGGAGGCCCAGGTGGCCATGTACCGCCGCATGCAGTTCGGCCAGAGGCGCGAGCGCTTCGAGGGCGACGCCTCCCAGTTCCAGCTTCCCTTTGAAGCTGCGGCCAAAGAGGTAG
This sequence comes from Pontibacter sp. SGAir0037, assembly GCF_005491705.1. Lineage (NCBI taxonomy): Bacteria > Pseudomonadati > Bacteroidota > Cytophagia > Cytophagales > Hymenobacteraceae > Pontibacter > Pontibacter sp. SGAir0037. Next base: position 3,142,911 of record NZ_CP028092.1, read on the forward strand.
AAGAGCAGCACCAGGAGGTAAAGCAGAAGATCGACTACGTGCGCCGTCGCCCCCGCCACCACGGTCGCGCCAAGCTCCCTGAGCACCTGCCCGTGGAGGAGGTGGAGATACACCCCGAAGGAGACCTCTCCCAGATGGTGTGCATCGGCAGGGAAGTCACCGAGGAGCTCGAGTGTGAGCCGGCCCGCTTCTTCATCCGCCGCTACATCCGCTATAAGTATGCCGCCAAAGACAAAGAAAGCGTGGTGATCGGCCAGCTGCCGGAACGGGTGATCGACAAGGGCATTGCCGGGGCCGGACTGCTGGCCTCCATCCTGGTGGATAAGTACATGGACCATCTCCCGCTCTACCGCCAGAAGCAGCGCTTCGCCCGGGAGGGCATCCAGATAGCCTCCTCCACCATTGAGGGTTGGACCAAGGAGGCGCTCTTGAAGCTCGAGCCGCTCTACGAGCAGCTGGTGTTCGAGACCAAGGCAAAAGGCTACCTGCAGGTGGATGAGTCGCCGATCAAAGTGCTGGACTCGGATAAGAAAGGTGCCGCCCATACCGGCTGGTACTGGGTCTACCATGCCCCCCTGGACAAGACGGTGCTCTTCGACTACCAACCCACGCGCGCTGCGGTGGGGGTAAAGGCCATGCTCGATGGTTTCCGGGGCTACCTGCAAACCGACGGGTACGCCGTGTACGAAAAGTACGGCAGGAAAAAGGAGGTCACCCACCTGGCCTGCTGGGCCCATGCCCGAAGAGAGTTCGAGCGGGCCCTGGAAAATGACAAGGCAAGGGCTGGCAAAGCGCTCACCCTCATCCAGCTCTTGTATGCAGTGGAAAGGAAGGCAAAAGAAGAGGGGCTGGAGGCAGCAGCCATTAAAGAACTACGGCTCTCCGAGTCGCTGCCGGTGCTCAACGAGCTGGGCAAATGGATCTTCGAGGAGATCAAGAGCACGCTGCCCAAGAGCCAGATCGGCAAAGCCATGGCCTACGCCTACGCCCGCTGGGACGCCCTCTCGGCCTACCTCTACGACGGCAGCCTGCACATCGACAACAACGGGGTGGAGAACGCCATCCGGCCGCTGGCCCTGGGGCGCAAGAACTACCTGTTCGCCGGCTCACATGATGCTGCAAAGCGGGCCGGTATGATCTACTCCTTCCTGGCCATATGCAAAAAGCATGAGGTAAACCCCTACCAGTGGCTAAAACACACCCTGCAAAACATCATGTCCATCAACCACAAAAACATCAAAGACCTCTTGCCGCAGAACTTCAAAAACAAAGCAAATATGTAGTTCATAGGGCCGATACCCTTTTCCTGTTATAGTAGCTTTCGATTTACTCAAAGACAGCCAGTGGGGCTTGCTGTCTTTGAGTAAATTGGTGGTGGTATACCATCTGAAGTTTTCATTATCTTAAGGAAGCTCTCAGGCACTGCATAGGCATGGCTGGAGAAGCTAAAAGAGGTTAATAAAATTGTGAATTATATATTTTCTGAAGAGCGACAATAAAATGAAAGGCTTATGACTATATCTGAGGTAGCTGAAATGCCTCTTTAGAGTCTGGTATGCCAAGGCACATTTGAGTTTGACGATGTTTAGCACTTAAATCTACTGACAACAGGCACCTAATCTAATATTAGGTGCTTGTTTCTCTGATAATCCAATATTCCTCCTAAGTTTTAGGAAGCTTAAAAAATAGCAGCTCCTGTTTCTCAAATTGTTTGCAAACAAAAAAGCACTTACTCCGAATTAACGATGTAAGTGCTTGATTATCAAGTGGGCCCACCTGGAATCGAACCAGGCACCTACTGATTATGAGTCAGTTGCTCTAACCGAATGAGCTATAGGCCCGTTCCCATCAAAACCGCTTTAGATTGCTTTCTTTGATTTGGGAGTGCAATTCTACATATTTGCATTGAGATTTCAAACACTAACGCAAAAAAAATCTGTGAATTTAGCTCAAATCAAAAATATCATCTTCGACCTGGGCGGGGTCATCATCAACCTTGACTACCATAAAAGCATACAGGAACTGCAGCGGTATTGCAAAAGCGGCCGCTCCATAGAGTATAGCCAGAAAGCGCAATCCAAGCTGTTCGACCTCTTTGAAACCGGTGCCAGCACTGCTGAAGAGTTCAGAGCGCAACTGCGCGAAGAGTATGACCTGGAGGCGACTGACGAAGAAATAGACGCAGCCTGGAATGCCATGCTGCTCGACATTCCGCAGGAGCGCATAGACCTGCTGCTCGAGCTTGGCAAAAAGTACCGTATTTTTCTGCTAAGTAACACCAATGCCATCCACCTGAAGCGCTTTAACGAAATCGTGGCCCACAGCTTTACCATCCCGAGCCTGGACTCGCTTTTCGAGCAAACCTATTACTCGCACCTGGTAGGCCTGCGCAAGCCCGATGCTGTTATTTTTGAACAGATATTGCAGCAGCACAACTTACAGAAAGAAGAAACTTTGTTTATAGATGATAGTATACAACATATCGAAAGCGCCAGGAAAATAGGCATACAGACCTTACACCTACAGCCACCACTTACTATAAACGAATTTTTTAAAGATGCTGATAACTAGGCAGCAAAGGGGCTATACCCTACACCTGCTGCTTTTTTGCCTTACGTTACTGACCACCACCATCGCCGGGGCCGAATGGCAGTTTGGTAAAATCTTTTTCCTGAGTCCGCAGGGGTTTAACATGGGAGGCACGATCTCGTGGCCTGAGCTCACCGCCGGGCTTTACTTTTCGCTGCCATTCCTGGGTGTGCTTACGGTGCATGAGTTTGGCCATTACTTCACGGCTAAATACTACCGCACCCGCGTTACATTACCTTACTATATTCCGCTCTGGTTCGGTTTCACCTCTACCATTGGCACCATGGGAGCCTTTATCCGGATAAAAGGGCGCATCTCTTCCCGGAGGCAGTTTTTTGATATAGGGGTAGCAGGACCATTGGCGGGCTTTGTGGTGGCTATTCCATTATTGTTCTATGCTTTTACCCACTTACCGGCACCGGAACACATTTTTACGGTACACCCGGAATACAGGCAGTTCGGGCTTGACTATGCCCAGCATGTTTATCGAGAAGCAGATGTAAACCTGGCTTTAGGCAAGAACCTGTTGTTTATCTTTTTTGAGCGTTTTGTGGCTACAGACCCGGCGCTTGTGCCGAACAAGTACGAGGTGATGCACTACCCTTACCTGTTTGCCGGGTACCTGTCGCTTTTTTTTACAGCTCTTAACCTGCTGCCGATTGGCCAGCTGGATGGCGGCCATGTGCTGTATGGCTTGCTGGGCTACAAACGCTTTAACCAGCTTTCCCCGATCTTTTTTGTCTGCTTTATTACCTACGCCGGATTAGGCATTATATCGCCCTACAGCACACCGCTATGGTCGGAGGAGCTGCTGATTATTTTTGTACCGTTTATCTTCTGGGCTTTTAACAAACTGCTGGGAGAAAAGCGGTATGCTTTTGCGGCTTCTCTTATGATGCTGATGCTCCAGTACAGCCTAGCCTTTACATTTCCCAAAGCAGAGGGATATATCTGGTTATGGCCGATTTACTTACTGTATCTGGTGTTTGTGCTGGAACCGGCAGTGCCTCGTATTCGCTATGCACTTTACCTTGCCGGCATTGTGCTGGTTGTCCAGGTATTGGTGTCGCTGGCTTTCCCGAATGCAGACGGCTATTCGGGCTGGCTGGTTTTTGGGCTGCTGCTATCGCGCGTAATGGGCATTTTTCACCCCTCCTGCCCCGACGAAGCACCGCTTACACCTGCCAGAAAAGCATTAGGCATAATTGCTTTCGTCATTTTTATACTATGCTTCAGTCCTTCTCCGTTCATAATAGAGTAAGGTTTTAATAAAGGTGAAAGAGGCGGAAAATCTGTAAAGATCTTCTGCCTCTTTTGTTTTATAGCTATGTGAACTAGCGCTGTTCTTCGTAGGCCAGCATGCCCCCAACCAGGTTGCGTACGTTGCTGAAGCCCTGCTGCTGCAGGAAAGCCTGTGCTGTGGCAGAGCGCTTACCGGAACGGCACTGCACGATTACCTCCTGCTCTTTCAGGTCTTCCAGATCATCGAGGTGGTGCGGCAATGAGTTCAGCGGAATATTCTTTGCTCCCGGGATGTTTCCCTCCTGGTACTCATACTCTTCCCGTACATCTATAATAACAGGTGTTTCGCCCTTGTTTAGTCGCTCTTTCAGCTCGTCTACTGTGATATCTGTTGTTATCATGGTCTGCTTAAAATTAGTTTTTTTGTAATGACTGTTTTACTTGTTTCAATACGTACCATATAGGCTCCGCTGCCTAAGTGCCGTAAATCTAAAGGAAAATTTTCTTTTGTAACACCTGGCCGGTAAGTATAAACTTCTCTGCCCAGGATATCATACACGACCAGGCGCTTGTAGTCGCCTTCTACAAACACATTTCCGGAGGATGGATTCGGATATAGTTGGATGGCCTGCTGTGCCAGCTCCTCTTCCAGCCCTAGCGCAATTCCTGTCAGCAAAGGGCGCAGCATCACAGCTCCAACGGTCGGGTCTTCCTGCCAGCCGCTCACGCTGCCAATGTAGCGGCCGGTGGCGGGTTCATTCACATCAAATCCTATGTTTAAAAACAAGCCGCTGGGTTGGTTCCAGCCAATGTAGAACACATCACTTACCCGTACAGGCTTTGCAAAAATCACCTCGTAAAATTCATTAAAACCTGCGGTATACTGCACCTGAAAAGCTTCCTGGTGAACCATGGCGCCGGGAATGCCATTGTTATCCGACCATATTCTGAAAGCAATACTGGTTCCTGCCAGATTAACGCCTGCTCTGGGGAAATATACCCTGAAACCCCGCACCTGGTCGGGGCGGTTAAGCACAATGCGTTGCGCCACCTGCGTACCTGCAACATAACTATAACCTCCTTCTGCCGTTCCATCGTCGAAGGCATAATAATCGGCTATAACTGTTTTACGTGTGGTGCTGTCGTTGGCCAGCTGCAGCTGGTTTTGCTCTCTTGTATTTAGCCTGAAGCCATGCTCCAGCACAAAATGTTCTTCTGGCAAAGGCACCTGTGAGAGACGGGGGGCACTACTGATTTCATACTGCCTTGCCAGCGCCGGCAATAGTACCGGAACGGTTTCAAAGGTATCTGTTGCTCCGGCTCCTACCCGCTTCACAAAGCTACTCCAGGTAATTGCCCCCGGAAAATCGCCCAGATTATTGATGCGGGCAGAGATGGTTTCGGCCAATTCGTTTTCCGGATTCTCTAAGAACTGCCGTATAGGCATGGCAGTATAATTTTTCAACAGACGGGATACAGGTCCGCTTAGGCCAATATCCCGTGTGGTCACCTGGCCTTTGCGGCGATTGCTTCCCAACTCCACATAGTCCAGATTCCAGGTATCCAGCATACCGGTGCGCATACCTGCTGCCCGAAACCTGAACTGGAAGGCATTGTGGAAGTATTGCTGATTTTTTACAGCTACGAACACCTGGGCAAATTCCGTAAAGATGCCTACGCTTTGTTGCCTCCAAACCGCCTGCCAGTTGCCCGACGCATCTTTAAACTCCAGCTGCAGGAAAATATTATTGTTCACATCCCGGTTAGGAATATCGCCATTGCCGCCCGACTGCCAGTAAAAGCTCAGGTAAACAGAATCGGCCGGGTTCAGGTTACCCAGCAGAACAGGTTGCGAAGTTAAAGTATCTGAAGGTCCCGGAGCAACTGAATTGGGTGCATAAGGCTCGCCGGCGGCATTTAATCCATCAAAGGAAGCCACATTTTTAGTGATGGGATTCCGGCCAAACCTGTTGTTAATATACACCCCTCCGTTTATCCAGCGGCCGGGATCAGGCGCTGGCGCAGAAGTGGCAAAATCATCGAAAAAAGGCAGCGAAAGCGCATTCGCCATTCGCCTTTCCACCTGGCTGTGCTGCTGTGTATCGGGCTGGCGCACCTCCTGTTGGAGCGGCGACAGCACTACCTGTGCCGCTGCCTCATAACAGCAAAGTAACCATACACCTAAAAGCACCAGCAGAAACCGCATATAATAAAGACTTTAGAAATCAGATTCAGACGTTAAATTTCCGGCAACAACGCAGCAGGCATACTTCCATACATCCTGCGTAACAGCATCTTAAAATGAAAATGCCCACCGAGCTGGCAGGCGCTTTCATGGTTTATATTTAGTCGATCCCCTGAACAGGATCAGACCCCGCTACCCAAAGATCCACCAGGTCGCCTTCGCGTATCTTGGCTCCTACTTCAGCAAAAGGCCGCTGTCTTAGAACAGTACCATCCGGCTCAGCGCTGCCTGGCTGATAAATGATGTTACCAATCTGCAGGCGCTGCCCAACAATCAGAACAGTGGCTTCGTCTACCGGCATACCTACAACGTTCGGCACCTCAAATTCAGTATTCCCCAAGCCATTTCCTACATGCAAATCTATCACAGCACCCTTCGGAATAAGATCGCCGGGTTTTACTTCCTTACCACCAATAAACTGCTTCAGGATGGCATTTTCCTGTAAATCCGGCACATAGGTAATCTGGCCCTTGCGCAGTTCGTAGCTTTTTAGGATCAATTCGGCATTTTTAACAGAACCTCCTATCAGCTTCGGCATCTTGATCATCGGCGGGTTTTTCATGTTAACGCTGATGTAGATTTTACGGTCTTCTTTTACCTTGGCCCCCGGCTTCGGGTCCTGCGTCAGAATCTCGAAAGGCTGCCTGTCAGGATTATAGGTCGAGTCGTTAATAAAGTAGCGCAGGCTTTGCTCTTCCAGGTACTCTTCTGCATCGGGCAACTGCATGCCGGTAATTTTAGGCACCGATATGGTTTCGCCATGATTGGTGGCCGAAGGCAGATACAGGTAAAAGAAACCAAAAATCAGCAGGGCAACAATTCCTGCCATAATGGCCAGATGTATGACTACATCTTTAAATGAATTTGCTTTTAACATGGGTATATAAGACATAAGACGTTAGGCACAAAACACAGGACTGATACAATCAGCCTCTCCTTCACATGCTAATTCTTAACTTTCAAACTTTCTGATTTTTTAACTTTCTAACTTATATGGTTGCTTTCAATTTTGTACGTTCTATGCCAAACTGCAGAATCCTGTGAATAAAATCGTAAGGTTTGTAGCCGTTGATAGCCGTCTGATGGAAAATACAGGTTGCCGGTGTCATACCTGGCAAGGAGTTCACTTCTATGATGATTGTTTCAACTTCATCGTCTTCCAGGATGCGGACAAAGGCATCTATACGGGCATACCCTTCAATCTGCAGAATCTGCGCGACACGCTTCAGGTCCTCTTTCACCTTATCCGATATCTTCTGGCGGCGCGCCGGGTCAGCAGCATAACGCGCCGGTGTAATATTCTGCCCCTCGCCCGCCAGAAACTTTTCTTCCAGCGACAGTACTTCGCCTTCTGCCAGGGCCTCGGATGCTTCGAACACCTCGTACGCTACCGTGCCATCCGGGCTATAGCGCGTCAGTAAGCCGCCGGTTATCTCCAGGAAGTGCTTGGCTCCGTTTCTGGAGATAAGCGTTTCCACCAGGAAGCCGGCCTTGTTCGGAAACTCTTCTTTAAAGCCCAGCGATAAGGTTCTGGTACATTCTGTGTCCAGTTCTTCCATTTCTCTGAAAATAAGCTTTGTGAAAGCTTCCAGTTCAGTGCGGTTCTTTATTTTTTTAACTGCAGAGCTACAGCCATCATCAGCAGGCTTGGCTATAAACGGATACGTAAACTCCGCCTCCAGTTCCCGGTAAAAAGCCTCTGCATCCTGCAGCCAGTCTTCTTTAAAGGCCATCCGATGTTTGGCTACCGGTACGCCATACTTTGCCAGTATCTCGTTGGTCTCGTATTTGTTAATCGTGATCTGCGAAGAGCGTATGCCGGAACCATTATAAGGTATGTAAAGCTTCTCCAGTTCCTGTTGCAGCGCACCATCCTCTCCCGGACGGCCATGCAAGGCGATAAACACCACATCCACCAGGTTCTTCAGCTGGCTGTAAGAGATACGCTGCGGCTCTTCCAGGCTCTTACCTGTATACTTGCGGGTAATGTTTTCGGCCTCTGCCATAATATCCTGCAACACCGGATGCGCTTTGCCGCCATGCTCAAAGTGCAGTATCTTTTCTTTGATATCGTCGGCATTATCTTTCAACATAATGTTGATCGGAATGCTGTACAAACGGTGCTCCTCGTTGCTGCCTGTCAGGAAGATTGGCAGCGGCTCATACTGGGTAGAAGAAGAGAGCTTTTCATAAATATTGCGTCCACTTTCCACCGAAATATGTCTCTCAGAAGAGTAGCCACCCATAATTACGCCTACCCGAATTCTATCGTGGCGCTGTGCCTGCTCTTCTTTGATAGCCTCATCAAGCTTTTGCAGCAACCCGGCCAGTTTCACGGTATCTTTGCCCGACTTCAGGCGCTCCACCAGCGACGTACGAATGATATACGTCAGGAACTGCGAAGGATTAAGCCCGATTTCGGCAGCCTGGTGGAAAAAGAACGACGAAGGCAACATGCCGGAGGTCGTATTTGGGTCGTTGAGGAAAATCTCGCCATTTCCGGTAATAAAACCATCGAGGCGGGCATACACATTAAAGCCGAAGGCTGTAAATAACTTACTGCAGGCCTGCCTGATCTGCTGTATCTGCTCCGTAGGCAGGTTGATAGGGGTAATTTTCCGGCTCAGCCCAGGCAGGTATTTCGAACGGTAGTCGAATACCTCGCTGCCTTTCACAATTTCAGTGGGCGGCAAGGCAAGCGCTTTTCCGGTTTCATCCTGCACTACAATACACGAGAACTCCCTGCCTTGTATAAAGGCCTCCACCAGCACCATTGGCTCACGCTCCAGGCTGGTAAGTGTTATGGTATTGGCAACAGAGACGGCAAAAGTTTGGTTGATATGCCGCAACAACTCCTCCGGGTGATATATGATAGTACCATCTTCCAGGGTAACCGGCATTCCGATTCCTTCACGTATATCTACCAATTGTTTCATGGCGGCTACCTGCTTCTCTTCCGAAAGCTGCTGCCACTGTGCTTTGTAGATGGTCTTGGTAAAGAAACTACGGTCTACTCCCTGCTCAAAAAGGCTGAAATCCTTTTCTTTGATGATAGACACACCAATAGAAGAGCCCTGGTGAGGAGCCTTCAGCACCAGCGGCAAACCCAGCTCTGCCACCAACCGGTCAAACAACTGTTCCCGGCTTTCCTGCTGCATCCAGTCGCTGTAGGAAATGGTTCTGTAGTCGGGCGTTGGAAAACCGTTTTGCCTGAGCAATTCTTTCTGAATGGCTTTATCTATCCCTATAGCAGAAGGCAGGATGCCAGAGCCGGAATAAGGGATATGATACCACTCCAGCAGCCCCTGAATGCTACCATCTTCGCCGTAGGGCCCGTGCAATGCCAGGAAAGCAAAGTCGAAGTGCTGGCTAAACTCATGCGGCAACAGGCGCTTACCTGCTCTGGCAATGATCTCATCCTGCTCGGTGATGCTTAGCTCTCCCAACGATTCCAGGTAGATCTGCAGCCCGTGTTCTGTCTCCGGCAGCGCCTCTACAGGTGGGTAAAAGTCACGGATGGTGCCTTTGTAAATGTACTGCCAGTCTAGTAATATAAAGTTGCCCAGGCTGTCGGCAAATACCGGAACCGCCTCAAACAGTGATTTATCTAAGTTATCGTAAACCGTACGGCCACCCGCAAAAGAGATCTCACGCTCACGCGATGGCCCACCGAAAATTATTCCTATTCTCATTGTGTGCAAAGGTAATAAAATTAGGCAGTTCTTCTGCAAGCGCCACTGCCTCTGCTTCAAACGTTTTTGCATCGCTTAAAGTGCTACATCAGGTATAAAGCGTATCACACATCAGCATAATATCCAAAAAAATATGATTAAATTAAAAATAATTGTGTATTTTACACCTGTATCACAGCCCCTTTTCAACGAGTAGATCATAATTACCTGTATTACTTTAGCATATACATAAGAAATGATAAATCCGAAAATTCCTGAAAATGAAAAAAGCAGGTTGGCTGTGTTGCATGAGTACCAGGTATTGGGCACTTTACCCGAAAAAGACTTTGACGATATAACCAAAATCGCTTCCGAAATATGCCAGACTCCAATCTCCCTTATTAACCTGATTGATGCTGACATACAATGGACCAAGTCGTATTATGGTCTGGAAGTAACAGAAATGCCCAGAGAACTGGCCTTTTGTGCCTATACCATTAACGATCCCTATCGGCCAACAATTATTCCGGATGCAACAAAGGATGAACGCTTTCACGACAATCCTTATGTAGCAGCAGGACCGCAACTAATTTTTTATACTGGTATCCCGCTCATGAGTCCTGACGGATATGCACTCGGAACGCTGTGTGTGCTGGACTATAAACCCAGAGAATTAACCCAAAACCAATTAGACGCGTTACGGGCACTTGCCAACCAGGTGATGTCCCAGCTGGAGCTCAGAAGAAGAAACAGGCAACTGGAACAGTTAAACAAGGAAATGAGCAGGCTCAACCGAAACCTGGCCGAATTTTCGTACCGGGCCTCACACAACCTGAAAACGCCACTCCGGGGCATCAGTTCGCTGGCTACCTGGCTGCAGGATGAGTATGGCGACAAACTGGATGCGCAGGGTATGGAATACCTGTCGCTTATCCACCAGAGAACAAACCAGCTGCACCAGCTCATCAACGGTATTCTGACTTATTCCAAAGTAACTACTCTTTCCGTTAACCAAGCCGAAACATTCGATCTGACAGACCTGATCCGGGAAATTATTACACAAGTTCATGTTCCGGCTTCCTTTGTGCTTGATTATCCGCAGGAGCATCCCCTCCTCTTGCTTTACCAGCCTGGGCTGCACCAGATACTGCACCACCTTATTTCCAATGCTGTTAAATATAACAACAAAGAAATGGGCGAAATTTTAGTGGATTTTATGGAAAGCGATAAACGCTACCTCTTTTATGTGATTGATAATGGTCCCGGCATTCAGCCACAGTACCGGGAAAAGGTATTTCAGTTATTCGAAACGCTTCATTTTCATCCGAACCAACAGGAAAACAGCGTAGGGGTCGGGCTGGCGACTGTTAAAGCGATAGTTGAAAAAATGCATGGCCACATTAGCATTATCGACAGGCCCGACAATGAGGAGGGAGCATGCTTCCGGCTGGAATTTGAAAAGCCAAGGCAGCCCGCCCGCTAGCCTGGCTTCAACTGCCAAAAGCTAACTCAAGCCTCCGTTTAGCGTTTACAAAAAAAGCTGGTCCTATAGAACCTGTTATGGCTACCGTATGATGACTACTTCTAAAGCTTTTTTTAAGAAAACATGGCATATCCTGCAAGACACCCAGGAAGGTTTCAAGCAAAACGAACCTATCGTTTATAGTGCTGCTATCGCTTTTTTTACTATTTTCTCACTTCCTGCCATCCTGATCGTGCTTACCCTGATAGGCTCCGCCTTTTTTGCCGAACAGGAAGTAAGAACAGAGATTGTGCATCGCGTAGAGGAGCTGATAAACGAAGAAGCCGGCGAACAGGTAAGCACCGTGCTGGAAAATGTAGTAGAAGTACCGGCCGGCATCTGGGGCATCCTGATAGCTGTGGTGGTGGTGGTTAAAAGCGCTACCATTATTCTGTTCATCACACAAAAAGCACTTAACTCTGTCTGGAATATTAAGGTAAAGCCGAAGGTAAAGTATTTCAAGCTCTTGAAACACCGGCTCCTGACCTTGGCTCTGCTGGCTGGCTTAGGAATATTGCTCTCTATCAGCCTGATGCTGGACACGCTGTTTGCCATGTTCAGCGATCAGTTGTTTCAGGTTTTTGATGAGTGGTATGAGCCCGCCGTAAGAACGATCAACATTGCCTTTTCAGTAGCTGTTGTGCTGGTGGTGTTTACAGCCATACATAAATTTTTACCCGATGCGCGCATCAGCTGGAAAGATGCCGTTGCAGGGGGCATCATCACCTCCATCCTCTTCCTGATCGGGAAGCAGGTTATTAACCTGGTGCTGAACAATATTAAGATTGCAGGTATTTATGCCGCGGCAGGTTCTTTTGTGGTGCTGCTGCTGTGGGTGTTTTACTCTTCTATTATTCTATATATTGGCGCTATTGTAACAAAGGCATACGCCAACAACCATGGCCGCGATATTGAACCGAGCTCCATTGCCTATAAGTTCGACCATGTAAAAGATGAGGAGGGCTAAGCAAAGTGCTTCTGAAGCAGCTGCTGTAAAGCATCTCCGGTCAGGGGCTTGTTTACAAAGTCTTTTACGCCGTTAATTTTTACTTTCTCCACATCCTTCGCATTCAGCGAGGTGGTAAGTATTACGATTACCACTGCTTCTTTCCCCGGTATATCCAGCGAGTCAAAAGCATGCAGAAATCCAAACCCATCCAGCACCGGCATGTTAAGGTCCAGGAGAATAAGTTTTGGCAATGGCGCTTCCAGGTTGTCCGCTACTAAACTACAAGGTTGCAGCAATTCCAGGGCATCTCTCCCGTTCTTGGCAATATGGAGTTTCTCAGCTATACCGAGCTTCTTAAAAAGTAATTCATTAACAAAATTAGTAGCTTCATCATCGTCTACCAGCAGCACAGAATCTATCTTTCTCATGTAGTACGCCTCTATAATTGTGAAGAGTTTCTCCTTATACGTACAAAGGTACTATTTTAGTATAAAATATACTTTAAATGTTGTACCAACTCCTACTGTGCCATCTACTTCTATCCTGCCTCCGGCATTTTCAACTATTCTTTTTACAATATAAAGCCCAACGCCGGAACCTTCCACATGATCGTGTAAACGCTTAAACATGGAAAACATCTTTTGCTTATCTGCCATGTTTACACCCAGACCATTATCGGAAACAGTTAGAACCAGTTGATCTGCTGTCACCTCAGTGGCAATATGTATGTGCGGTGTTCTGTCGGGAGAACGGTATTTCAGGGCATTGCTCACCAGGTTATACACGATGCTACGGATGTTTTTTGCAGAAAAACTAATTGTTGATGCTTCTGCAAAATCAGTCTCGATGCGCGCCTGGGTTTCGTGGATCAACGTTTCAAAGTCCAGCAGCACCTCTTTCACCACCTCCGGCAACTGGATATTAGTTACATCCTCCTCTGATTCCCGCTGAATTTTGGCAACTTCCGTCAGGTCGGCTACAGCACGCTTAAACCGGTCTATCGAGCCCCGGATCAGCTCGATCAGGCGCATTACGGTATCAGAATGCAGTGTTTCTTCCGGCAGGTGATGAACCAGTGCATGCATCAGCCCCTCTATATTGGAAATGGGAGCTTTTAAATCGTGTGAGGCGGAATAAACAAAATTATCGAGGTCGGCATTGGTGGCTAGCAGCTCTTTGTTCATCGCTTCGATTTCGTGCCGCGCCTGCACCTGCTCATCTACTCCAACAGCCACAGCAATAATACCTGTTATAAACCCCTGGGCATTCCGCAGCGGCTGATACACAAAGTTAAAATGAACTTTCTCCATTTTTCCGTTGCGTTCGAGCGTCACGGGCAGTTCGTTATTTACATAAGGTATACCGGTAGTTAATACACCATCCAGAAGCTCCTTTATCCCCTGGTCTCTCACCTCGGGCAGAACAGACAGTAGCGGCTTGTTTAATACTTCTTCCAGCGTACGCCCCCAAAGCTCGCATATACCGGGGTTAGCCAGCTCTACTATGTAGTCGGGTCCGTTCAAAATTGTAATACCTACAGGAGCCTGCTGAAAAATCTCGCTTAAATACTTTTGCTGCCGGGCCATTTCTTCCCTGGCCTGCACACCTGCAATGGAAGTTGCTATCTGCCCTGCCAGCAACTGATGGAAATTCTGAAAATCCTGGTTATACTCCAGCGTTGAACTCAGGCCTGAGATGAAAAAGCCAATCAGATAATTGTGACCAGGCCTGAAAATGGGTATGATAGCAGCTTGCCGGGCACCATTTACATGTCTGATGTGTATCATGGCTTCAACGGAAAGGCTTTTAAGGTCTATTATTTCAGCTCTACCAGATGCCAGTACTGCATTTAAATGTCGTGCAAATTCATTTCCTTCTTCCGTAAGATCAATTCTGAGAAGATCAGTTGTTGAAAGGTTGCCTCCTGAATGTCCTGCCAATTGAGCTACTGAACCAGCACCATTCAACAGGAAAATCATGCTGAACGGGATGTCACTGGTATTTTGGTTCAGTATATCACAAACTGACTGGCAGGCAGACTGCTGTGTCTGTAACTGAGACATGGCATCAGAAATATCTTTCAGAGATTTTAGCCTCCGCTGCCCGAGTATAGTACTTGTCACCTCTGAGCAGGCACAGAAAATCCCTTTTACACTTCCATCGTCATCGAATGCAGGGCTGTATGAAAAGGTCCAGTAGGTTTCTTCTAAAAACCCCTTCCTTTCCAACATCAATTTTAAGGCCTCTGCATAAAAGGGCTCTCCGCCGTTTAAAATATCTGTTACAATGCCTTGCAACTGGCCCCAGATCTCAGCCCACACAACAGGAGCCGAAGTTCCCAATGCCATAGGATGCTTATCTCCTAAAGCAGGCAAGTACGGATCGTTATGGAAAGAATACAGTTCTCTGGACCACCAGATAAACATCGGGAAACCAGAGTTCAACAACAGCCGCACATTGTTTTTCAGGCTTTGGGGCCACGTTTCAGGATTCCCGAGCGGATGTGTATCCCAGTCATATGCACGCATTAAAGCGCCCATTTCCCCGCCTCCCTTAAAAATATGAAGAGATTCTGTGCTCATATTGTCTTTAGTAGAAAAAGCTGCAGGTAAGTAGAATAGACTTACCCTTATGATCAAATACAAGTTGATGCCATGAGTTACGGCTCTACCTGTGCAATGTTATGTACGAAAATAGCAGCTGCTTACCGAATATGTACTTAGAGCGTAGATATAATAAGTATTAATACTCAAGATCAGGTATAAATTCAGGCTGTGCGGCGTTAAGGGCATCTTTTGCTTATAGCATACAAGGCAAACCTGACAGGTACAGAAAGCTGTATTATATGTTAAAACCAGATAGCTTTTTTATATTTACTGAAATACTCATTATAAACTGATAACTATGGAATACAGAAGATTTGGCCGCACAGGCTGGAACATAAGTGAAATAGGATACGGGATGTGGGGCATGGCAGGCTGGACGGAGTCAGACGATGCCCAGTCGGACCGCTCATTGGATATAGCCGTAGAGGGTGGCTGCAATTTTTTTGATACTGCCTGGGGCTATGGCGAAGGTAAAAGCGAACAGATTCTTGGCCGCCTTTTAAAGCGCCATACGGGAAAGCGCCTGTACATTGCCACTAAAATTCCGCCCAAAAACTTTACATGGCCTTCCCGCCGCGAATTTAAGTTGGAAGATTGCTTTCCGGCATCTCATATTGTAGAATATACCGAAAAAAGCCTGAAGAACCTGGGCGTAGAAACAATAGACCTGCAGCAGTTCCACGTGTGGGAAGACAGCTGGGCCGAACACGAAGAGTGGCAAAAGGCAGTAGAAAAGCTGAAAGCTGACGGCAAAATCCAGCACATGGGCGTGAGTGTAAACCGCTGGGAACCCGAGAATGTACTGAACACGCTACACACAGGCCTGATTGACAGTGTGCAGGTGATATACAATATTTTTGATCAGGCCCCGGAAGATACCCTGTTCCCTCTTTGCGAGAAGCTGGACATTGGCATTATTGCACGCGTCCCATTCGATGAGGGCACCCTGACCGGCACCTTCACGAAAGAAACTACTTTCCCGGCTGACGACTGGCGCAGCACCTACTTTGTACCGGAAAACCTGAATTCCAGCGTAGAACATGCCGATAAATTAAAACCGCTTATACCTGAAGGCATGACCATGGCAGAAATGGCCTTGCGCTTTATCCTGAGCAACCCTGGCGTTCATACTACCATACCAGGCATGCGCAAAGAGAAGAACGTGCGGACCAACATTGGCGCCAGCGATGGCAAAGGACTGACACAGGAACTCCTGGAAGAGCTAAAGCAGCACCGTTGGGACCGTGAGCCAACGGAATGGTCGCAATAGAAATTTAAACCGGCAATTAACTGGCACACAAGCCCCTGCTTTTTGTGGCAGGGGCTTTTTGCATTTTACCAGCGGTTGTTCGCCTGCTTTTTAGTAACATTGAAGGCTGAATGAACTTTGATTATGGCTTTTACCCACATCTGCAAAGCTTTTCAGGAGCTGTCTCCTGATGAAATGTACGACATGCTCCGGCTACGAAGCGAGGTATTTGTAGTAGAACAAAACTGTGTATTCTTGGATCTTGACAATAAAGACCAGAAGTGCCACCACTTGCTGCTATACCAGGATAATAAGTTGGCCGCTACAGCGCGACTTGTACCGCCGGGCCTGTCTTACGAGCACAACATGTCGATTGGCCGCATTGTAACCAGCCCGGCTGTAAGAGGCACCGGCGTAGGCAAAGTGCTAATGCAACTATCGCTGGATGCCTGCTATAGACTTTATGGCGCAGGCCCGATCAAGATCGGAGCACAGGTGTATGCCCGAAAATTTTACGAGGCCTTCGGTTTTGAGCAGTCAGGCGAAGTATACGACGAAGATGGGATCGACCACATAGAAATGACCAAAGCCTAAGCACTTGCCTTATGTCTGAACAAACACAACCCAATGCTGATATTTTGCTGGACCTGGTAAAAGTGCAGATGCCTTTCGGCAAGTATAAGGGCACTACCTTATGCGATCTGCCGGTTTCTTACCTGGAGTGGTTTTACAGCCAGGGCCTGCCAGCCGGCAAACTCGGGATGCAATTAGCTACCATCTACGAAATCAAAACCAATGGCCTAGAGTATCTGCTGGAGCCCCTGAAAAAGCAGGCACGGCAGCATACAAGGCGATTTTAAACAGGATACTCTTACTGGAACAGCAGCACGCATGCTACCGGAACCAATATCAGGGAAATGATAGAAGAAAGAGAGACTACTAAAGCGGCATTCTCTTTTTCTGTATCCAGGAAAGAGGCAAATACCACCAGGTTGGCTGCAATCGGGAAAAGAGGGATAAGCAACAGCAGTTTCTGATCTTCTGCCTCTAGCTGCCCTACCAGGCCGGACTCGCCCAGCACCAGCAGGCCCAGCAAAATGGCGGCTATGACATAGCGCACACCAAGTATTTTCCCGAACATTTTATAATCCACTTTCTTGAACTTGACTTCGGTTAAGCCGATCCCGATCATCACCATGCCCAGGGCTGATAATACCCAACTGACTCCTTCCATAACAGGTCCTACAGACTCAGGCAATTCAAAGCCCAGTAAATTGGCGGCAATCGCCACTATACAGGCATAAATTGCCGGAATCTTAAGTACGTTCTTCACAGAAGCCATCACAGGTAAGTCTTTGCTCCTGGAAACCAGGTAGTAGCCAATGGTATCGCCGTAAAACACGTTGCCCATGTAGGCACTGATGATAAGCGCCATTTTCTCTTCCCCGAACAAAGCCAGCACAACCGGAATACCGAACCAGCCAATATTAAAGTAGGAGAAGGAACAGGAAAGCAGGTACTTGTTAAAATCTTTGACAAGATAACGGTGCGTGAGCCAGGCAGGCAGGCTCATGAGCAGGCACAGTGCAAACACAATGGCAGCTACCACCAGAAACTGGTTCAGATCGGCATCCACAATGTTTTCGAAAATCACGATCGGGATCAGTATATAGAGCAGCACCCACGAAACCGGTTTGCTTTTTAAGCCGAACCAGCGGCTGGCTACATAGCCGGCGCCTATAAAGGCATAGAGCGGCAGCACATTGGTGAGCAGTTTATTAAATACATCCATTGGCCAGGCGGTGAAGAATATCGTTTGTCATACGGTCTACGCAGGCAACATTAAACCAAACAGAATTTGTATCCAGCAACTCTCCGTTTAACAGCTGCCCCACTCCATACAAGCGAGCCTGTGGCTTGCCTGGCACTATAATCTGAAGTGTATCCGGGTTAGCCTTTATACCACCTGCTTTATAAGGTAACAGTTGCTTTTTGTGCAGCAATGCCTGTAACAAGGGAATCTCCATCCTCTCGATTTTCTTGGCAGTACCTGTCGCATTTACCAAGTAAGTAGCCTGGTCTGTTGAGCCGTCTTCCAGGTACATGTAAAACTTTTTCTCCTCAGGTTTCCATTCCACTTTGCTCGAGTGCGGCTTTATAGTTAGTTGCCCCGATTCCAGTAAACGGAGCAATTTTCGGGCGTTCTGCGGCGGCATGCTGTGGCGGTTAATGTCCCAGTGCGCACCAAACCATTTCATGAATAAGACTTTCTGGTCCTCGGGCAGCAGCTTCCAGGCTTCGAAAGAAAGATATCGCGTTGAGAAAGCTATATTCTGAAATACGCTCTCCCCTTTTAGTGCCAGCTCCAGGTCCTGCTTCAGCAGTTCCAGGTGAGGCCTCTCTACCCGGCTAAACTGTTTCCAGGAATCCTGGATGCCCATTACGCGCTCCGCTTCGGCTCTGAACAGGCGAAAAAGATCTTTTGCCCGGAGCGTCCTTTTCTTTTCACGGATCATCTTCCGGATTTGTGCAAGCGTAAGCACCTCCCGCTCAAAAGGCACATCAAAAGGAGTTTGCACCCTCGGCAATAAACCATTACGAGAGTACAGAGTTAGTTTTCCGCGGTGCCCGTTGTCTGTCAATGTAACTATGGTATCGATAGCTGTCAGGCTGGTACCTAACATACTTACAGCAGCATCCCGCGGAATTTTCCGGAGAAGCCGGTCAGAAGGCCAGGGAAAATCGACGTATTGCGGAGATTCCTTTAAATGTGGGAAATTATTAGGTTCCGGTGTGCCTGTTGCCAGCACGGCAAAGTCAGCTTTTACCTCAGCACCTGATCTTAATGCGAGCACAACACGTTTGTCAGTTATCTCGGCATCAGTCACTTCATCGTGCAGCCAGCTGACCCGGAGGTTATGGCGCTGCGCAACATCTTTATACTCGCTCAGAGTTGCTTTCAGGTAACGACCGTACAAGTGGCGGGGCACGTAGCTGTTTGCATCTATCTCAATTCCGGCATACTCCTGCTGTACTGTTTCCCTGTTCTTGTATAGCCATTCCACAAAATGCAGCGGCTCTTCAGCAAAAATACCCATCAGCCCGGCCGAGGTATTCAGCAGATGCCCTTCCTCCTTTGTACCATAAGCCAGTCCGGGCCCAAACTCACGGTCTTTTTCTATTAAAACAATTTTTACATGCTCGCACTTTACAGGTGAAACTATAAGCTTTAGCACAAGATGCACAAAGGTAGCAACGCCATTTGCTCCTCCGCCAACAATGGCAATGGTGGTTGAATTCATCAGGTATCGGATATCCAGTTTAAGCAACCGGTGTTAATTGCTAACATCTCTATACCTAACTACAAAGGCAGTGGTTTTGTTTATGCTTACTTAATAGAGCAGATTTGTGCGGCAAAAGCACCTTATTTCAGTTCCTCGAAACTGTATTTGGCATCACTCCAGAATTCATCCAGAGCGATAATGCGGGGCTTGAAAAATGAAATAAGAGCTGGCCAGTCGTCTTTGTTGAAAACATTTACCTTCTCTATTTCCTTGTAAATTCTGCTGATCGTGCGGCCATTATCGTCTGTTGTATGAAGCTCCCACTCCCATTCTTCCCCCAGTGTTTCGTGCAGCAGGGCTTTCAACTGCTCAAACTGTTCAAAAAAAAGTTGTTGCAGTTCCGCATCCGGATGCGTCATTTCTATACCAATGGATGCGCTTTTCTTTTCGGCCACCATTCTGAAATATAAATTCTTAAAGCCTGTTTTATAGTTAAGCCAGTTCGTTTTCATGCCTTCCGCTGAAGGATGCGGTGCTATGTATTGCCCGAAGGCTGTCCAGAAAGCCTGGCGCAGTTGTGATGCTTGTTCTCTTGTGTACATGAGCGCAAAAATAAGGAAGGAAACGGATACCAGTAACAAGACTCCAGCTGCACGAATTTTGTTTGGAACAAATCACCTTTCATTCAACCCTAAGAAGGAAGCACCTCTCTGTCTTCGTCCTGCTATTCGCTTTTACCAAGTTTAACGCCTAGTTGTTATCATGAAATTCATGTGATCTAACTGTGCAGCAGGCAATGGCATCCTGAAGTTTTGCATCCTGACCTGGCTCAGCCTGTAAAAGCAACCTAAAATTTTTCAATTATTTTTTTAAAAGCTGTAACCCTGCTCTGGCTGTTCCCGTATAAATAAACGGCTAAAAGTTGAAAAGTTTAATTTTCAATATAATGAGGAGGCTCCCGATGGTGGGAGCCTTTTCTATTTTAAAGCTTTCAGAAGCACGGATGCCTGCGCCTGGCTAAACAACCGGCTCCAGCAATAGCACGCCAATCAGCCCCAGCACAGATACGATTGTTTCCATCAGAGACCAGGTGAGAATGGTTTGCGGGATCGTAAGATTAAAATACTCTTTAAACATCCAGAAGCCAGGATCGTTGACATGCGAAAACATAAGGCTCCCGGCTCCGATGGACAAGACCATTAACTCGGGGTTGACTCCTGTAGAGGCCAGCATGGGCAACGCTATACCAGCTCCTGTAATGGCAGCCACCGTGGCAGAGCCCAGGCAAACGCGCAGCAGCGCAGTTATTAACCAGGCAATAAACAGCGGCGACAAAGTTGTGCCTTCTATAAGGCCGGTGATAAAGTTTCCCACCCCGCTATCCACCAGCACCTGTTTTAAAGCACCGCCTGCCCCGATAATGAGCAGAATCATAGAAATACTTGTTACCGAATCCGTGGTGGATTTCATTAGCTCCGCCATGCTTTTACCGCGGCTTAGCCCCAACGTATACAAAGCCACTAACACAGAGATAAGCAGCGCTATAACCGGATCTCCTATAAATTCAAACAGTTGCCTTATAGCAGAAGTAGCCGGTACAGTAATGGAAAGTACAGCAGCCGTGGCCATTAGTATAATAGGCACCAACGCTGTTAAAATGCTGATTCCGTAGCCAGGCATCTCCTCTTCTGTAAAGTGCCGGGGAGTAAACAAATTAGCAGGTGGCTCTGCCTTCAGGTTCTTGATCATGCTGGTAAACACCGGGCCTGCCAGAATGATGGTGGGCACTGCCAGAATGAGCCCGTACAATAGCGTTAAAGCAATATCGGCTCCGAAGATAACGGCAATTGCAGTAGGGCCTGGGTGAGGCGGCAAAAAGCCATGCGTTACCGACAGGGCCGCCGCCATAGGTACGCCTACATAAAGCAGCGGCACGCCTGCCGAAGCAGCTACTGTAAACACCAGTGGAATCAGGATAACAAAACCGGCATTGTAAAACATCGGCAAGCCTACGATAAAACCTGTCAGCACCATTGCCCACTGCAGGTTTTTTCTTCCGAACTGCCTGATCAGCCCTTGTGTGATACGTTGTGCCGCCCCGCTTTCAGACACCAGGCTTCCCAGCATGGCACCAAAACCCAGAATTAAGACAAGCGAACCAAGTGTGTCGCCCAAACCCTTCTGCACCGATACCAGCACATCTTTTACAGCCATCCCTTCTGCTATCCCCACGCCGATTGATACCAGGATAAGAGAAATAAATGTGTTAAACTTGAAGACGATGATCAGGATGAGAAGTGCTATAATACCTGCAAAAAGGATCAGCAAAGCCATAGTTTAGCGTTAAAGGGTTAGAAATTAACAGGTTTGCAGGCTTTTCCTATACCTGCCATTATTCCCGGTTCTGATTTTTATCTTAAAAGTTTATTTTGCCCGTTTGCCAGCTAAATAAACTCCAGTCCCTGAAAGGTCCGGGCTTTTGAATCGGATGTGGCTCTCCGGTTTTTATTTCTCCAGCGACACAACTTCTGTAAAGCAGTCTTTTAATTTCGGGTAAAGGGCTTTATATAAAGCATAGGTTTTCATGTACGTTTCGTGTGCCTGAGGATCAGGATCGAATGTTCTGATTACCTGCACCATTTTCTCCGTCACTTCCAGGCTTTCTACTTTTCCGAGCGCGTACATCCCCATAATGGCAGCGCCAAAGGCAGAGCCCTCAGGTGTTTCTGTCAGGTGCACTTTTATATTGCAGATATCGGCCAGCATCTGCACCCACATAGCAGAGCGGGCAAAACCGCCACTGGCAAAAATAGCTGTAACCGGTTCAGTTGTTTGCTCCAGGGCCTGGCATACATCATATACACTAAAAATAACACCTTCCAGCAAAGCCCTTAAAAAATGTAAGCGGGTATGGTTAAAATGAATTCCAAAGAAGCAGCCACGTGCATCCGCATCCCAGATAGGGGCACGCTCTCCCAATAAATAAGGTAAGAAAATAAGTCCTTCGGCACCGGCCGGCACAGTAGAAGCCTTATCGCACAGCAGTACATAGGGGTCTGCATGCATGGCCAGTGCTTCTGCTATTTCCTGTTCCCCAAAGTTGTTCCTGAACCAACGCAGCACAATGCCCCCGTTATTTACGGCCCCTCCTAACACAAAATGCCGGGGAGTCAGAATATAGCTAAAAATACGTTCCTGTATATCGGTGGCGGGCCTGCTGGCCATAACCCGGATAGCCCCGCTGGTTCCGATAGTGACAGCAGCCTGCCCCGGCCTGACAGCATTAGACCCGAGGTTTGCCAGGCAGCCATCGCTGGCACCAACTATAAAAGGTGTTGCAGGGTTTATGCCTAGATAGGCGGCATAACCTGCTTGCAGATTACGAAGCGTATAGGCAGGCGTAACAGGTTGCGAAAGCTTATCAGGAGTAATGCCGGCAACATCAAGAGCCGATGCCTGCCATTGCAGCTTGAAAATATTAAAAAGGCCTGTAGCGGAGGCAATAGAGTAATCTATTATAAATTCACCAAACAACCGGAAGAACACATACTCTTTTATGCCGATAAACTTATGAGCTTTGCAAAAGATATCCGGCTCGTGGTCTTTAAACCAGCAGAGTTTAAGCAAGGGTGACATGGGGTGAAGAGGTGTGCCTGTTTCCAGGTAGATCTGATGCCCCAAAGCGGTGTTCTTCAGACTTCTCACATACTCTTTACTTCTCGTATCGGCCCATATAATGCATTTTGTGAGCAGGTTGCCCTGTGCATCCAGTGCCATAAAGCTATGCATGGCGCTGCTAAAACTCACCCCCTCCAGCACATAGCCTTTAACGGCCAGTTCAGCCGCCACAATTTTTAAGGCATCCAATACTGCCTGAAGCACCACGTCCGGGTCTTGTTCAGCATATCCCGGCTCTGTATCCAGCAGCGGGTATTCTATAGTATACTGGTAAAGAAAAGCGCCTGCTGCATCAAAGGCAACTGCCTTTGTACTGGTTGTGCCAATATCCATACCTACTATAGCTTCGTGCTTCATGTATTCTTACTTGTTAAGATGAACTTGAAGTTTTTTTCTAAGGTAGGTAGAAAAGAGTATATAACTCAACCCTTACTTTATAAGTTTAGCTAAATAACAGGATATTCTTCTATAGTGAAAATTGCTTTAACCATTGCTTGCCTTTATCCATGTCGTCGAACACCTCTGCTTTAAAAGCTGTAAGCTTGCTATAAAAATTTGATGCCGAAGAGTCAGCAAAGGTTTCAGGTGTTGTAATCATGGCGAAATACTTTAAGCCTGCTTTTGCAGCCTGAGGAGCCCATTCATTTATAACCCAATCCATCGAATGATCCCAGGAACCTATAATCAGGCGCGTATCGTTAAGCACACAGTTATAACCAGCCTTCTCCAGAGCAGTAGTATACGCATTTGCCCCCATTTTAATGTTCTCTGCTGTCAGGTACCCCATCCAGTTTACATATATCCATTTGTTTAGCGCATCCTCTTCTATCGTTAAAAAAACTCTGCCAAACGGATTTGTAAGCTCCTGTTTCATGTAAATATTAAAGTTTGTTAGTAGTTATTTTTTGTTTATCGCTTTAGCCAACAGTACTTGCGCCATACTGTTAAACTGTTTTTTTCTGCCCTATCCTTCCATCTGCTAAAGAACTGCATAGCTTCAGTTCTTTGGATTATTATAGGATATGCAATATAAATTTTTCTGTTGTACGTACAACAGCTTAAGGTAGATTACCCGTTTCTTTTTTAAGAAGCCTGGTTTCTGATACTAGCCCTGATTTTAGAAATACCCTTATGAAAGTAGCTTTATCTTTACTTATATCGGCCCTGGTAACATTTCCAGGTTTGGCACAGGAAAGGTCTAAAAGAACGCACCACATTTATTTGCAGGGAGGCATTGCGGCTCCTCTGGGTGAGCTGGACCTGATGGGGCTCAGAATAGAAGGCATGATAAACGATGGTGGTATAGCAAAAATAAGCTATGCAAAAGATATTTTCAGCTTTCTGGCTGTAGGTGCTACTATAGGCAGGCGCGTTAATAGTTTTAACATTGCGGTTATGGAAGAGGCTACTTCCGGCACTGTGCTTGTTCCGCCCTGGAGAACCACTACTGCTCTGGCCGACCTTTACCTGAAACTCCCGCTAAAGCAGTTCTCCATTTATACCAGGGGATCTGTTGGCTTAGCAATGCCCAAAACCTGGCAACTGGACATTCACACTTCTGTAGAAACAGGGAGGCTAAGTACTGTTAGAAAACCTGCGGAAGCATATAGTGCAGCCGGAGGAATTTCTTACAGAATTAACAAGCTGGAATTTGGCTTGGAAACCGATCTTCTGCTTACGAACCCTGAACTGCGACTTGATTTTGATGGAATGCAGTCGCAACAAAAGCAGTTGGTAGGCACCTGGAACAACAGCTTGCGGCTCGGATACAATTTTTAGATATAAAAAGCGCACCGGCTGCAGGTCCGGATCGGGCCTGCAGCCGGTGCGCTTTTTATAAAAGGAACTTATAGTATAACCGACGTATCTTCTTCTACTTTTTTCCTGCTGGCCCTGTGTTGAATGGCTGTTTTGCCGACTAATAAGATAATAAGCCCGCTCAAAGCGCAAAGCGTCATTACTATAACCATTGGCAAGGTGGTATCGTTGTGTAGCACACTTACAGCAGCGGAAACCAGTCCTCCCATGGCCATTCTGAAACTACCCAGCAATGCAGCGGCACTACCTGTATGCCTGGAAAAAGGAGCCAGCGAAAGTGCTGTGGCATTAGGGTTTGTAAGCCCCTGCCCTGTCAGGAAGATAAACATCAGTATAATTAAAGCAGTCTTGCCATACAGGCCATACCAGGTTCCTGCTACTAAAACAATGCCTACAAATGTCTGGTAAAATAAGGTGAAGTTAACAACTTGTTCACTCCTGAATCTTTTCAGCAAGCCGTGGTTCAGCTGCGTCGATCCTATCATGGCAAACGCCAGAATGGCGAATATCCACCCGTATTCCTGCTCGCTTACACCATAAATATTGATAAATACATCTGCCGAACCGGCAATGTAGGCAAAGGGGGCAGCAGTGGCAATGCCTCCGGCTAAGGCATAAAGCAGGAACTGCGGCTGCCCTAGCACAGTCAGAAAATTACTTATAACCGCTCTGGGCTGAAGCGATATAGTTGCGTCCGGTTCTTTGCCCTGGGGCAGCAGAAAGAAAACCCCGACTATAATTAAAGCGGTAATCAGGGCAAGTGCTATAAAAACATAATGCCACCCAAGAGCCGTGGTTACATAGCCTCCTACTGTTGGTGCCACCATAGGCGAAACGGCAATAACAAGCGTCAGCAGCGAGAAAGCCTGTGCTGTTTTATCCACCGGAAACAAGTCCCGCACCAGCGCCTGAGCTGCCACCATACCGGCACAACCTCCGATTGCCTGCAGAAAACGCATGGTAATAAGTGCATCTATGGAAGTTGTAAAAGCGCAGCCTACAGAGGTTATCAGGTAAATAACCAGGCCAATATAAAGCGGAATTTTCCTGCCATAACGGTCCAGCAGCGGCCCGTACAGCAACTGACCGGCAGAAATACCAATCAGGTAGCTGGTTAGCGACAGCTGCACCTTATCGATGGTCGTATTCAGGTCTTTAGCTATAGCCGGGAAACCTGGCAAATACATATCAATGGCAAAAGGACTGATAGTGGCTAAAGACCCTAGTATAAGAATTATAGTAATGTGTTGTTTACGTGTCATGGATCTGAAATAAAACGCAAAGGTACAAAACCCTTGTTTAAACTTTAGTGAAAGGCAGAACCTTTACTACCAGCTGCTCCTTTGCCTAACTCCGAAAGAACGTATACGTAGCATTACCAAAAGAATTCAAATGGAATTAACTGTTAAACACGATAAAAAATACCAGCAATTTACTATAGAACTGGAGGCAGACGAAGAAGCTGAACTTGCCTATGCTTTACCTTCGGATAAAGTACTGGATTTCACACATACGTTTGTACCTGAATCTGCACGCGGCCAGGGCGTTGCCCATAAGCTTATTGAACAAGGACTTCAATTCGCTGCAGATAACGGTTTTAAAGTTATAGCCACCTGCCCCGCCGTTGCTACCTATATAAACCGCCACCAGCAGTACCAGCACCTGCTATACCAGGAAGACGCATGATCGGGAATGATGAGATTTGAGAATTTGAAGATTTATAACCAGGAATTAAGAAGATTTGAAAATCCTCTTAATTCCTGGTTATAAATTAGTTTCTGAAATTCTGCGTTACCATCAGCCGGCGCGAGCCACCTTCCATAATGCCGATGCCTACTCTGCCAAACCTCCTTTGCAGAATATTGGCACGATGACCAGGCGAATTCATCAGGCCATCATGGGCAATGGTAAGCGAGGGAGCCAGCGCCAGGTTCTCACCAGCAGCCCGGAAAGAGATGTTGGCTTGCCGGATGCGGTAAAAAGCATCATTGCCTTCCGGTGAGTAATGGGAAAAATAACCACGGTTCAGCATATCAGCAGAATGCTGGCGGGCTACTTCCCGTAGCGCTGTGTCTGCTTCCAGGGGTTGTAAGCCATTAGCAATACGTTCTTCGTTTACCAGTTGCAGCATTTCTGCCTCCAGATCTGGCCTGGGTTTAGAATCAGCTACCCGGAAAGGTAATTCTATAAATTTTTCAGATTCCGGATCTACAGTAAGCTTTGTAAGAGTTCTTTGTGCTGCTTTATCAAACACAGGCGCTAACCGGGTTTCTACCTGATCGGTATAGGAAGCCAGGTAATTAGCGAGCCTGCTGTTCTGTACACTATCTTCTACACTCCCGGGAAGTGGAATGGTCAGCAGAAAAACAGCCAGAATAGCAGCTGTAATCAACCCGCTAAAAAAGCCGGGTATAAGCCCCAGCACCTGGTTGCTTTTGCGGGTATGAACAGAACGAGGAAACTGCCTTACCAACAGCATACCTACGTACTGTATAATTATGCCAGCCATTATAGCTACTATAAAAAAGGAAATGGGCGGAATCCATATTTCGCTCCAATCGGTGTGCCGGCTCAGCCAGCCAGCCAGGTACGGATAGAACCGTAGCCCCAGCAGGAAGCTTCCCACCCACCTGAGCAGATCCAGCATACCAATTAAAAAGCCACGGTGCCAGCCAGTGTACAAACTGGAGAGTAGTATAAAGACAATAAATATATCTGTAAAATTGATCATAAACCTTTAACTGCTTTTTTCTGCCTGCTCCAGGCATTAGCTACTCCTACAAATACGCACAAAGTACAGCGGCAGTCAACTTCGGCTTTTACAAAATCTTTTGCCATTTACACTTAAAATTGCAATATACTTATTATCCCTGTAGACCATTCAAGGCTATTCTTCGTACACCCTGAGAATTTGATTTTCAACAAAACAAGACTTTCAAACATTATTTAGAGGTAACACTATATGGAAATAAAATCATACCCTGGATCACCATATCCGCTAGGTGCAACGTGGGACGGGAAAGGAGTGAATTTTGCATTGTTTGCAGCCAACGCAACAGGAATTGAATTGTGCCTCTTCGATTCGACAGACGACAAAAAAGAGACAGCCAAGATAAAGCTGGCTGAGCGAACGCATGAGATCTGGCACGTATATATTCCGGACATCAAACCCGGCCAGTTGTATGGCTACAGGGTACATGGCCCGTATGAGCCACAGAACGGCCATCGCTTTAACCCTCATAAACTATTAATCGACCCCTATGCAAAGGCCATATCTGGTACCATTGAATGGCATGACTCGCTGTTTGGTTATGAGGTAGGCCACGAAGACGAAGACTTTAGCTTCAGCAACACCGACAGTGCGCCTTATATACCTAAATCGGTTGTAATTGACCCTAACTTTGATTGGGAAGGAGACAAATCACCGAAAGTGCCTTATCATAACTCCATCATTTATGAAACGCATGTAAAAGGCTTTACAAAGCAACATCCCGATATTCCGGAAGAAATCAGGGGTACTTATGCCGCGCTGGCGCACCCTGTTACCATACAATACCTCAAAGACCTGGGCATTACGGCTGTAGAGTTGATGCCTGTGCATCACTTTATTACAGACCGCTACCTGGTAGAAAAAAACCTCACCAATTACTGGGGCTATAACTCCATCGGATTCTTTGCTCCAGATGTACGCTACTCTGGCAGCGGAACGCTTGGGGAGCAGGTAACAGAGTTCAAGAATATGGTAAAAGCGCTGCATAAAGAAGGCATAGAGGTTATTCTGGATGTGGTGTATAACCACACCGGCGAAGGCAACCACATGGGCCCTACCTTGTCTTTTAAAGGCATAGACAATGCTTCTTATTACCGCTTAGTAGCCGATAATCCTCGTTATTACATGGACTATACCGGAACGGGAAACACACTTAATGCGAACCTGCCGAGCGTGCTGCGCCTTATCATGGACAGCTTACGCTACTGGATACTGGAAATGCACGTAGATGGCTTCCGTTTTGACTTAGCCTCTACGCTGGCCCGGGAGCTTCATGAGGTAGACCGGCTAAGTTCTTTCTTTGATATTATTCACCAGGACCCTATTATTTCGCAGGTTAAGCTAATCGCAGAGCCATGGGATGTAGGAGAAGGCGGTTACCAAGTAGGCAACTTTCCTCCGGGCTGGACAGAGTGGAACGGAAAATACCGCGACTGCATGCGTGACTTCTGGAGAGGCGAGAACAGTATGTTAGCAGAATTTGCCGAACGTTTTACTGGTAGCTCAGACCTTTACCAGGATGATAACCGCAGGCCGACGGCAAGTATCAACTTTATTACTGCACACGACGGCTTTACGCTGAACGACCTGGTATCGTACAACGAGAAGCATAATACCGAAAACGGCGAAGATAACAACGACGGGGAAAGCCATAACCGCTCCTGGAACTGTGGCGAAGAAGGCCCGACTGACAGTGCCGAAGTGCTTGCTCTTAGACAAAAGCAAAAGCGTAATTTCCTTACAACGCTCTTCCTTTCGCAGGGTGTGCCTATGATTGTGGCCGGCGACGAAATCAGCCGCACGCAAAACGGCAACAACAACGCCTACTGCCAGGATAATGAAATTTCGTGGCTTAATTGGTCTGAAGCCGATAAGGATTTACTGGAGTTTACCCGAAAACTGATAAGCCTGCGCCGCAACCACCCGGTGTTCTGTCGCAGACGATGGTTCCAGGGCCAGCCGATAAAAGGTGTGGGCATAGAAGACATTGCCTGGTTCTTGCCCGATGGCAAAGAAATGTCGGACGAAAACTGGAACCAGGACTTTGCTAAGTCGCTGGCTGTGTTTCTGAATGGTAAAGGCCTTCGTTCGAGTGGGCCAAAAGGGGAGCATATTGCCGACGATAGTTTTTACGTTATATTTAACGCACATTATGAACCGTTGCAGTACAAGCTTCCTTCCAAGAAGTACGGTACAGAATGGACAAAAATTATCGATACCAGTGAGAACAGAGTAGAGGATGAAGGAGTAACGTATAAAGCTGGTTCCACCATTGAAATAGATGGCCGGTCTATCGTACTTTTACACCACCCGCTGCAGTCCTGATTTTTATTGCCCGAATGATAGAGAAATTAGGTAGCGCATAGCGCTACCTAATTTCCTACCCGGGGCATTGCCCAGGTTATATACAGTAACCGTTATGGCAGGTATTGTACACACTTACACGCTTTATGGCCGAGATGAAGAAAATTTTCTTATTCCTTTTCCTGACAGTTTCTTTACATAGTGCGCTGGCACAACAGGCAAAGCAGCAGCCTCTTGGTATTAACTTAGAAAATTACGAATACCCTTACCCGGTACACTTTATACAACTGGCAGAACAGGGGCAACAGCTGCAGATGGCTTATATGGATGTAAGACCAGCCAAGCCCAATGGAAAGGCGGTGTTGCTGCTTCACGGCAAAAACTTTAATGGCGCCTATTGGCAGCAAACGGCAGAAGCACTGGCTCAGAAAGGGTATAGAGTAGTTATACCGGATCAGGTTGGCTTTGGGAAGTCGTCTAAACCGGAGCACCTGCAGTATACGTTCCAGTTGCTGGCCAAAAATACAAAGGCAGTAATAGATACCCTTCAGATTAAGAAGATTACTGTTTTAGGACACTCGATGGGTGGCATGCTGGCAACAAGGTTTGCACTTATGTACCCTGAATCAACAGAAAAATTTGTTCTGGTAAACCCGATTGGCCTGGAAGACTGGAAGCTGAAAGTACCTTACCAGACGGTAGACCAGTGGTATAAAAACGAACTGAACCAGAATTATGAAAAGATAAAGCAATACCAGCAGGAGAACTATTACGGCGGGCAATGGAAGCCTGCTTATGATAAATGGGTTGTACCTTTGGCTGGATGGACATTAAACAAAGATTATCCTCGCATTGCCTGGAATTCGGCTTTGACCTACGACATGATTTTTACACAGCCTGTCGTTTACGAGTTTGCTGCCATTCAAGCGCCTGCTTTGCTTATAATTGGTCAGCGCGATAAAACAGCCTTGGGTAAAAACCTGGTTTCTGAGGAAGTAAGAAAAACAATGGGCAATTACCCGCAGCTCGGAAAAGATACCGCCCGAAAAATAAAGAATTCCTCTCTGGTAGAACTCAATAATGTGGGACATCTACCGCATATCGAAGCTTTTGACAGGTTTATAACACCTTTAATTCAGTTTCTGGATAAATAGCCTCTATACAACCTCCAACAGCTTACAGGCTAAGCTACTCCCATTTTTGCATCTCATCAGTAGGATAATTCCCATTTCTCCTGGCAGCATACAATTCCCATTTATGGAATAGCCTCTCCCATGATGGAATAAATTAAACCCAACCTGAACCGTAAACAGCGTTTAAACTGCCAAATGCCACAGTACTGGCATTTGGCATAGAAATAGAATTAAGGTCTATAGCTATATAGCATATCATACATAAAATATGATTCATCAATGCTATAAAGAGATAGACAAATTCACAGAAGTCTTCTTCTAAGATTAAGTCTGTCTGATACAAAAGCAAGCGTGCCTTTAGCCAAAGCACTTGCCCCTAATCACTAGGACATAATTAGAAAAATGATTCGAAATTTATTCACCCTGGTAACTTTTCTGCTGACATTCACTGGTAGAGCAACCTCCAAATATGTATCTCTCTTCTGCCTGTTTCTTGGGTTATACCTTATTTCCTTTCATGCTACTGCTCAGTGCCCTGTTTGCCCTACAGATGCAACAGTTATCACAACTGCCACTTCTAATAAGAACATAAACTGGAACAACACTTCCAAAGTCTGCATCGACTTTGGCGCCAGCTCATACAGTGGCAATATACACGGCGATTTTACTTCATCAAAAGAGCTGTATATTATATCAGGCACCTTCGATAAGAGCTTAGGCAACAATCCAGCCGGCAAAGTTTTTAACTGCGGCTCAATTGTATTCGACAACTTCAGAACTGCTTCCGGATTTTATTTTGAGAACTATGGCACCGTGAGTTTCAGAAATGATTTTACTATGAACACGAATTCTACTGTTATAAACAAAAGAAACGCGAATGCCAGTATCAATAAAATTACCACAAACGGCACCAACGTTCGATTCGAAAACCAGGGTACTGCCAACTT
This sequence comes from Pontibacter sp. SGAir0037, assembly GCF_005491705.1. Lineage (NCBI taxonomy): Bacteria > Pseudomonadati > Bacteroidota > Cytophagia > Cytophagales > Hymenobacteraceae > Pontibacter > Pontibacter sp. SGAir0037. Next base: position 3,174,918 of record NZ_CP028092.1, read on the forward strand.
CACCGGAGAGGTTAACTTTTATGCGGGATCCCAGATCCTGAATTCAGGCCACATTACATTTAACACGTTAAACTCTTATGGCAACGCTGTAAGCTTCGAAAACAGAGGTACTGCCATTCTAGGCTTATCCGTAAGGTCAGGAAGCGTTTTGAATTTCGACAACTATAAAACACTTACCCTTAACAACTCATCTGGAATTGAAGGAAATTTAAACCTGAACAACTACGCGAGCGCTGTAACAACTGTAAACGGCGATTTTAATGTAAATAACAGCGGCGTAGCAACTATCACCAACGATGGCGATTTCACTTTCAACAATGGCGTAAATCTCAGGAACAACTCCACCATTACAAACAGAAAATCACTGGCTTTTAAGTCGAGTGTTAACTTTAACGACCGCACAACCATCCACAACGGCGAAGACGCTGAGATCTCTTTCGGAAGCAACTTTGTATTAGCGAACAGTTCCAATGTTGAGAATCTGGGCAAGCTGGAAGTTAAAGGAGATTTCACAACGCATCAATCAACCAAGATAACGAACCAGGGCTCTATAGTAACCAGCACAGGCAATGTAACGCTTGATGGTACTTTAATAAACAAGGGCTTGTTCGATGCGAAAGGCAAAGTACAGCTTAACTCAAACAACAAATTACTGAATTACTGCACGTTTGTAGCCGGACAGGACGTTATTAATAACAGTGGCAGCACCATAACCAATGTAGGGTTGTTTACGGTGGATAACGGGCAGTTCCGCAACCAGGGAGCTGTAATAAACGGCGATATAATTGAAGGTGTGGAATATCCTGGTGCTGACGGAAGAATACAGGGTAAAGACTTCTGGAACGATGGTACCGTAAGCGGGCACAACGGCAACTTTATGTTTACAGGTTATACAGTAAACCAGGGTAGATTTGCCATGGGCGCTGACGATAAAATAACGTTTTATGATGTAAGCCGCACCGGTGTTATATTTGACCAGAACAACAATACAGCATCTACTGGCACTACAAAGATTAATAATTCCAGTACATTAACTTACTTACCAATCGACCACGTTTGCGTTACCTGTAACGATAATGCTGCTGTAAAATACATCAACCCCAATTACACGCCGCTGCCCATAGAGCTCATCAGCTTTAAAGCCACTACTACCAATGCTGGTGTTACACTTCAGTGGAAAACAGCTACAGAAATCAAAAACGACCGTTTTGAAATAGAGCGCAGCAAAGATGGCTTTGCTTTTGAAAAAATTGGAACCGTGAAAGGAGCCGGTACATCGAACACAGAACAAAATTATCAGTTTACAGATGCCAAAGCTTTCTGGAACAGCGACATACAATATTACCGTCTAAAGCAAATCGACGAAAATGGCAGTTTTGAATATTCAACTATCGTTTTTGCACAACATGCCACAACTGCTTTTAAAGTTGTGGCCATGCCTAACCCTTTCCAGGGCCAAATAACAATTTCGCTTGGTGTTCCGGAAAGCACCAAGGCATTTGTTACAATAACGGCTATTAACGGAAAATCACTTTTACAGGAGCAGCACACCACAGATGCTTCCGGAGCGCTTACACTGGCTGACCTTGATGCCCTTTCTCCAGGTTTTTACGTGCTGCAGGTTCAATACGGCAACCAGGTTTTCAACCAGAAGCTGGTGAAGCAGTAAACACCCTTCAAACCTTACAAGAAGCCCCACTTTGTTTGTTCAAAGTGGGGCTTTTTTGATCTGCCATATCCTTATCCGCTCCCTGTAGTATACCTATGTACAGGTTTTAGTTCTTAACGCAAACACTACAGTTAGTCCGTAACAATGAATCAGCAATATACATTTACACAGAGAGTAGTTATCACCACCGTTATTGTTACTTTATTTATTGGCGGAATTCTTTTGCTGATTTATGCTATTAACTTCTTTTTCTTAGTGTTTGCCGGTATTCTGTTTGCTGTGATGCTGCGCGCCATTACTAACTGGCTACACGACAAAACCAGCATGAAAAAGGGATTGGCGCTGGCCTTGGCTAACCTGATCTTCTTTGGCACTATAGCCCTGGCAATCTGGCTCATTGCTCCAACCGTACAGGAACAGGTGCAGGACCTGCGTGAAACAATTCCGGAATCTATCAGCAGCCTGGAAGAGCAACTCAGACAGACAGAGTGGGGCGAGCAGGCACTGGATGAACTCACAGAAAACGGCGGGGGCCTGGTGCCGGATACCCAGGAGCTTGCAAGCCGCGCAGGCAGCTTCTTTACCTCTACCATAAACATCATCACCAACCTGCTTATTGTTATAGTAGTGGGCATTTTCTTTGCCGGCAATCCCTCCTCCTACCAGAAAGGCATTGTCAGTCTATTTCCCCCACGGCAGCGACCACGCTTAAACGATGTGCTGGAAAAAAGTTATGATACCCTGAAATGGTGGCTGTTCGGCAAACTGGTTACCATGGTATTTGTAGGTATATTAACCGGTTTGGGGCTGATGCTACTGGGCATACCGCTGGCACTGGCGCTGGCAGTAATTGTTTTCTTCCTGGATTTTATTCCGACTGTCGGTCCTATTATTGCTGCGGTACCCGCCGTGCTGATAGCTTTACTCGATGGCCCGATGATGGCGCTTTATGTGGCAATTCTGTACCTGCTTGTGCAGTCGCTTGAGAGTTATTTACTGGCACCCATGATTTTCCAGCGAACCGTAAATATTTCGCCTGTAGTTACCTTGCTGTCGCTGGTACTGTTTGGCATATTGGTTGGGCCTTTGGGTGTCATACTGGCTGCTCCACTGGTTGCTGTCATACAGGTTTTTATCCGGGAGCTATACATTAAGGATTACCTGGAAGGTGGTGCCCGGGAAAAGAAAACAGAACCTGCAACAACTAATCAGTAGCAAAAACTACAGGCCAAACTCTTCCTGTATCTGCTCCAGGCTTTTTCCCTTGGTTTCAGGAAAATACCGCCACACAACCCACCCCTGCAGTAACATCATCAGGGTAAAAAAGGCAAAGGCGTAACTGGTTGCCATACGATCTCCGCCTACTACCACCGGGAAGAGCCATGAGATTATAGCTGCCAGTATCCAGTGGGTTGAACTGCCCAGGGTCTGGCCTTTAGCCCGCGTGCGATTCGGGAATATCTCTGAGATATACACCCAGATAACCGCCCCCTGCGAAGCAGCAAAGAAGGCTATAAAACCAAGTAACCCAACCAGCACAACAGCTCCCCCGGCTGGCTCATCGCCAAAAAAGGCAGTAGATACCAGGCCTAAGCTAACCACAGTGCCCGCAGAGCCAATCAGCAGCAAGGTTTTTCTTCCAACCTTGTCTATAATACTCATAGCCAGCATGGTAAAAACCAGGTTGGTTACCCCTATTGCCACCGATTGAAACAGCGCAGAAGCATGGTCTAACCCCGCAATTTCGAAAATGCGCGGCGCGTAGTACATAATGGCATTTATACCTGAAAACTGGTTGAAGAAAGCAATAAGTATGGCCAGCATCACCGGCACGCGCAGGCGCTTTACAAACAGCCGCTCTGTCTGCAAATGCTGTTCTGAGTATACTGATTCTTCAATTACTTTTAACTGGGCTCCAACATCTGCCACTCCTAACCTGGCCAGTGTATCGGCTGCTTCTTCACGTCTGTTCTTTAATACAAGCCAGCGCGGCGACGAAGGCAAAAGAAAAATGAGTACAAGAAACAGCAGTGCCGGTGCACTTTCTATACCCAGCATCCAGCGCCAGGCATCTGTGGTTACCATAGAGGCCACCATGTAATTAGATAAAAAAGCCAGCAAAATGCCCAGCACAATATTAAACTGAAACAAACCTACTAACCTACCTCTTAAGGCAGCAGGAGAAATCTCAGCTATATACATCGGCCCGATCACGGATGATGCGCCCACACCTAAGCCCCCTATAAAACGGAATATCAGGAAACCAATCCACGAACTTGTAAGAGCACTTCCTAAAGCAGACACCAGGTAAAGTACTGCAATGGCCATCAGCACCGAGTTTCGCCCATACTTATCGGCCGGTTTGCCTCCTGTTAACGAACCAACCACCGTACCAATCAGGGCAATGGCTACTGTAAAACCATGCCAGAAACCATCCAACTGAAACAGCTCCTGGATGGAACGTTCAGCACCGGAAATAACCGCTGTATCAAAGCCAAATAACAGCCCTCCCAATGCAGCAATAACGGCACTTCGGACTACTAATGTTTTACTTTTAACGGGTTGTTCAACGGGTTGTGCCATAAGGGTGGTTTGCTGTTCTGATTATTCAATTTAATGTTATGGAAAGATAATAATTCCTTTGATAGAATAAAGTACCCTCTCCGGAGTTTCCTCTTAAAAATGTTAAACTGCTGCTTTATTTAATGTTTCCGTAAGAACTATACCTGCCAATCTTCTCTCTGGGGTGCTGCCCCCTAATAACCTTTCCCTTTCCCGAATCGTTTTGGCTGAATGTATTTTGCTATAACCGCTATAACTAACCAACATGAAAGATAACAACCAGTACCTCTGGTGGCAAACAGGTGTCATTTATCAGATTTACCCGCGCTCTTTTCAGGATAGCAACAACGATGGTATCGGCGATTTAAAAGGTATTATCAGCAGGCTGGATTACCTCAAGTGGCTAGGCATCGAAGCCATCTGGATATCTCCTATCTTCTCTTCTCCTATGGCAGATTTCGGGTACGACATATCAGACTACAAAGGCATACATCCGCTTTTCGGAAGCATGGAAGATTTCGAAAAGCTGGAGCAGGAAGTGCACAGCCGCGGCATGAAGCTTATACTCGACCTGGTGCCGAACCATACTTCCAACGAGCACCCCTGGTTCCTGGAGTCCCGCTCTTCCCGTGATAACCCGAAGCGCGACTGGTATATCTGGAAAGATGCTTTGCCCGACGGATCTGAGCCGAACAATTGGTTAAGTGTTTTTGGCGGAAGCGGCTGGGAATGGGACGAAAAAACAGAACAGTATTATTACCATGCTTTTCTGAAAGAGCAGCCCGACCTGAACTGGCGCAACCCGGAAGTGCAGGAGGCGATGCTGGATGTAATGCGCTTCTGGCTCGACAAAGGGGTGGATGGCTTCAGGATTGACGTTATGTGGCACATGATCAAAGACGATCAGTTACGCGATAACCCTAAGAACCCGGACTACGAACCGTATATGGCAACTTACGAAAAGCTGTTGCCTGTTTACTCTACCGATCAGCCCGAGGTGCACGATATTGTAAAAATGATGCGCAAAGTGACCGATGCGTACAAAGACCGGTTGATTATAGGTGAAATATATTTACCTATTCACAAGCTGATTACCTATTATGGGTCCGAAGAAAAGGAAGCACACCTGCCCTTTAACTTTCAGTTGTTGAATGCAGAGTGGAAAGCCGAACAAATAGCTTCGATCATTGATCAGTATGAAGGTGCTTTGCCCGCAGACGGATGGCCAAACTGGGTGCTGGGCAACCACGACCAGCCGCGCATTACAAGCCGGGTAGGCAGCACGCAGGCCCGAGTAGCCGCCATGTTGCTCTTAACATTGCGCGGCACCCCTACTATTTATTATGGAGAAGAAATAGGTATGCACGATGTACCTATTCCGCTCGAAGAAGTACAGGACCCGCAGGGCCTCAACATGCCAGACCTGAACCTAAGCCGCGACCCGGCCCGCACGCCTATGCAGTGGGACGACAGTGAAAATGCCGGCTTCTCCAGTGCAAGGCCCTGGCTAAGGCTAGCCGATAATTTCCGGCGTGAAAATGTAAAAGTGCAGCAGAACAACAATTACTCTATGCTTACTTTTTACAAAAGGCTCATACAGCTCCGCAAGCAGGAGCCAGCGCTCCACCAGGGAGACTATATACCTGTCGGTTCAGACAGGCAAATGCTGGCGTACATCAGAGTATATGAGCAGCAAAGATTCCTTATTGTACTCAACCTGTCGCACCGGCCTTGCTATTTCAAGCCAAAGCAGGAAACGTTTAAAGGCACCATTCTTCTATCGTGTTATCCGGAGCGCGAAGGCGAAATTATTAGCAGCACCATTACCCTGAGCGGAGACGAAGGCCTGATTATTAAGTTGGATGAAGCTTAGCAAAGCTTGCATTTACAAACTAATTACTCCTTTTACCAGCTAAGCACTAAACATTTATGGCTATTTAAAGTAAAAAACACCTGCAACTCAACCAACACAAATGACATCTAATAAATTTTATGAATGCAGGGGCTAGTTACTCAGAAAATGGCCACTGTACTTTTAGCGTATGGGCACCCCATAGAGAATCGATGCTACTGCACCTGGTGTACCCCCAGGATCAGAAGCACGAAATGCAGAAAGACAAATGGGGATATTTTAGTATAGAATTAGAAGGTATTAGCCCCGGAGACAGGTACTTTTTTATGCCTGATGGTGAGCATGATTACCCCGACCCGGCTTCTCATTACCAGCCGGAAGGGGTACATGGGCCATCGCAGGTAGTTGATCACCGGTCTTATACATGGCTTGACACGAATTGGCGTGGCATCCCATTTAAAGACCTGATTCTATATGAGCTACACATTGGCACCTTTACCCCCGAAGGCACCTTCGAAGCGGCCATTCCTTACCTCGACGACCTGGTTCAGTCAGGTATAAATGCAGTTGAGGTAATGCCGGTTTCCGAATTTCCAGGAGGACGTAACTGGGGCTACGACGGCGTTTTTCCGTATGCTGCACAAAGTACTTACGGAGGACCGACGGGCTTTAAACATTTTGTGGATGCCTGCCATGCCAGAGGCATAGCAGTTTTCCTGGACGTGGTGTACAACCACCTGGGGCCGGAGGGTAATTATTTCTCTCAGTATGGGCCCTACTTTACCGATGCCTACTGCACTCCCTGGGGAGATGCCATTAACTATGATGGGGCATGGTGCGATCCGGTGCGGGAGTACTTTTCGAATAACCCTATCCACTGGTTCAAAAACTATCATATAGACGGACTTCGCCTCGATGCGATACACACAATCTACGACACAGGTGCTGTTAGCTTCTGGGAGCTTACCTATAACAAAATCAAGCAACTGGAGCAAAAGCTGGGCAAGTCGTTTTACATGATCGCAGAAAGCGACCTTAACAGTCCCCGTGTTATAAAATCGCCTGAAATGGGCGGCTTTGGATTTGATGCACAATGGCTCGACGATTTCCACCATGCGCTTTATGTAAAGCTGGATAAAGAAGGCCAGCATTTGTATGAGGATTTCGGGCAGATGGAACAGGTAGGAAAGGCTTACAAAGAAGGCTTCGTACACAGCGGCGACTACGTCAGATTCAGGAAGCGTAAGCATGGGGCTTCATCTGCAGGCGTATCCGGGAATAAGTTTATTGTGTTTAACCAGAACCACGATCAGGTAGGAAACAGGGTGAGAGGAGAACGCTTAACTGTTCTTGTTTCGTTTGAGCGCCTTAAACTTGCAGCCGCCGCTATTCTGCTCTCCCCTTACATCCCGATGCTGTTTATGGGAGAAGAATATGCTGAAGACAAGCCTTTCTTTTATTTTGTAAGTCACTCCGACAAAAAACTGATAAAAGCGGTGCAGCAAGGACGACAAAAGGAGTTTGAAGGATTTAACTGGGAAGTTGCGCCGCCTGATCCTCAGGCTGAGGATACTTTCCAACAATCGAAGCTGGACTGGCAAAAGCGCAAAGAAGGAAAGCACCGCACCATGCTGCTCTGGCATCAGCAGTTAATTAAGCTACGCCGCTCAAATCCTGTTTTACAAAACTTCAACAAAAATGGCTTAAACGTAATTCCGCTGGATCAGAAAGGGTATGTGCTGCAGCGCAAGAGCTTTGATGGCCAAGTTAGCCTGCTCTGCATCTTTAACCTGTCAGAAGATAAAATACCTTATACCTTTCCGACCTGGTCGGATAACTGGGAAAAGATACTCGACTCGAACAGCGCCGAATGGCTGGAACACAGCGACCAGAAATTGCCCACGGCACCAGGCACAGCACCAGCAGGGAAAAAAATAAACTTGCCTGCGCTGTCAGTTTCTGTGTACCAGGGCAGCTCAAGCTAATATTGCCGGTAAGGTAAAACACAGCGGCATCTGTAAATTTCGTTACAGATGCCGCTGTGTTTTAGGCCTGCCTGCTTTAGAGGGTTCCCACGTTTATCAGGTCGGCAAATACTCCCGCAGCGGTTACTTCTGCTCCGGCACCAGGCCCTTTTACCACCAATGGGCGCTCTTTATAGCGTTCTGTTGTAAAGGAAATGATGTTATCGCTGCCCGAGAGCACAAAAAAGGGATGGCTTTCGTCCACCATCTGAAGCGTAATACTTACTTTACCGCCTTCTAACTTCCCGATATACCGAAGCGCTCTGCCGCTGCTCTCTGCCTGCTGTTTCAGGTTGTTGAAATAATCATCGGCAGCTTTTAGTTCCTGGTAGAACTCGGGAACAGACTGGGCATTCAGACAGGAAGCAGGTAATATATTTTCGATCTGCACATCCTGCGCTTCCAACTCGTGCCCGGCATCACGCGCTAGGATCAGCATCTTACGCATAAAATCGGTTCCGTTCAGATCGTCACGCGGGTCTGGTTCGGTATAGCCTTTTTCCTGCGCCAGTTTAACCACATCGTGAAAAGAAGCATCGCCTTTAAAATAATTAAAAATAAAGGAGATGGTACCGGAAAGCACTGCTTCTATGCTTAGCACCCGGTCGCCACTTAGCATCAGGTCTTTGAGCGTGCGCACAATGGGCAGGCCTGCGCCTACATTGGTTTCATAATAAAAATCGACACCATGCGAACGTGCAGCTTCTTTGAATGCATTGTATTGGCTGTAGGAAGAGGAGTTTCCAATTTTGTTAGAGGTAACCACCGAGATAGCAGCACTCAGAATCTCCTCATAGTAAGTAACAGGCAACGGACTGGCAGTATTATCAGCAAAAACACAGTTAGGCAGGTTCATTTCTTTCATTCTACCGATAAACTGGCCTAAATCAGCTGGCTCTCCCTCCTCCTCTAGCCTTTGTTGCCAGTCTTCCAGCGCAATGCCCGCACCGGTCAGCAGCATTTTTCTGGAGTTACTGATGCCAACTACATTTACCTGTATGCCGTTGTGCTTCTGCAGAAAATCAGCGTTTTCGTTCAGCTGCCTGAACAAGGTTTTACCTATGTTGCCTGTGCCTACGCAGAAAACATGCAGCGTCTTTTTCAATTCTGTAAAGAACGCATCGTGTACGGCATTATTTGCCTTCGCCAGGTCCTGCTGTGCAATTACAACCGATATGTTATACTCTGAGGAGCCCTGTGCAATGGCACGAATGTTAATGCCATTTCGGCCAAGTGCATGAAATAGCTTACCTGATATACCAGGCGCCTTTTTCATATTTTCTCCTACAATGGCCAGGATCGACAGACCGGACTCCACCTCTGGCAGTTCCAGCTTTTTAGCCTGCAGTTCCAGTTCAAACTCCTGCTCTATCAGTTGCTGTGCCTTGGTATCATCTTTCGGATCGATGGCAAACGTGATACTGTGCTCTGATGAGCTTTGCGTAATCAATATCACGTTTATCTGTTCGCGGGCAAGCATAGAGAACAGCCTCCCGCTAAAGCCTGCTTTCCCGATCATGCCACTGCCCTGCAGGTTTACCACACTGATATTGTGTATAGAAGAAATACCTCTGATAGGCAAATCAGTATGCTGGCAGTCGCTGCAAATCTTGGTGCCGGCAAATGCCGGATCATGAATATTTTTGATGATGATCGGGATCTTTTTCAGGAACACCGGCATCATTGTTGGCGGGTAAACCACTTTGGCTCCGAAAAATGTCATTTCCATAGCCTCGGTGTAGGTAAGTTCAGGCAACGAGAAAGCTTTCTTCACCAGTTTCGGGTCAGCCGTCATCATACCGTTTACGCCGGTCCAGATCTGTATTTCACTACAGTTAAGTGCCGATCCAACTATGGCTGCCGTATAATCGCTGCCCCCTCTCCCCAAAGTTGTTACCTGGTCGTGGTGGTCGCTGGCTATAAACCCAGTTATAAACAGCAGGCTGCCCAACTGGCTATGGTAAAAGGCACTAATCAGGTTGTCTGTAAGCTTTGTATCTACTCTTGCCTGCCCAAAGTTACTATCGGTTTTGATTAAGTGAGTAGAGTCGACAAAAACAGACTCCGGAAATTGCTGCTCTGCTATTTTACTGATAAGATAAGCTGCACATCTTTCTCCATAGCTGATGACAAGATCGTGGGTTTTGGCAGTGCATTCCTTTAAGCTTTGTATGGCCTGCAGAACTTTCGTCAATTCATCGAAATACTGCTGAAGCTGCCCAAATACTTCGTTCTGCTGCTCCATAGGCAGCATTTCCTTTACAACATCTATATGGCGCGCCTTAATTTCGTTCAGCTCTGCCTCAAACTCGCCCCCCTGAGCAGCCTGTTCGGCCATAGCTGCCAGCATGTTTGTAACACCGCCCATGGCAGAAATAATAATAACAGGTGTTTCTCCCTGCTGTATTTCTGCATTTATGATGTCTAACATGTTGTTGATGCCCTCCAGTGAGCCTACTGCTGTACCTCCGAACTTTAAAACTTTCATGTGCCAGTTAAAATAAAAGCGCCTCCCTGTGAGGGAAGGCGCTTGGTTCAAATTCTTTTATCTATACCTAATAACGACCTTCCCCATGCATTACTTGAATGATGGTTGTAAAGGTTGTCGTAATTGTGAAATTCTTTCTCATAGGATATGATGCCAATATATATAGAATATTATTAATAACCACAGCTCTTTCTTTAAACTTTTGTAAAGACTATAAAAACATTATGCCTTTTTCACATTATATTGCTCCCATAGCCTGAACTCATGAGCCAAACAACAGACTGGAGTGAAATTGCAGTAGAAGAAGTAAAGTATAAGTCTAAGCTGGTTACTTCTAAAAACATTCAGCCTCTTAAAATCCTGAACCCCGCCTCCCCCAACGGTAGTTGCCATGTAGTACTCTCGAGCTATGGGGGTGGTATGGTGGCAGGCGATCAGATAAAGCTGCGCATAACGTGTGCAGCCGGCAGCAGATTATTTCTCAACTCTCAGTCCAACACCAAAATATTTAAGTCGGAAAACGGTGCTGTGGCAGAACAGGTACTGAATGGCGTGGCGGAAGAGGAGGCGCTGGCCATTGTGTTTCCTGACCCGGTAGTACTACAGGAAAGCAGCCATTACAAGCAGGTGCAGCAATGGCAACTAGCTCCTCATGCACTTCTTTTTGCCGTGGATTGGTTTCACTCGGGCCGTATGGATACGGGCGAGAAATTTCTATTCACCTCATTTGCTTCTGAGATCCGGGTAAGTATGGCCGGTAAGCTTGTATTGCTGGACCGCTTCTCCTTTTCCCCAGCAGAAAACATTGCCACTTCTCCAGCCAATTTCGATCAGTACCAGACCATGTTTTCAGCATATCTGGTTGGCTCTCCAGGCGATGCACGTTTCGCCTTTCTGGCTGAAAAGCTGCTTGAACTCAAGATGCCCGAAAGCTCTTCTCTTCATTTTAATATGACACAACAGGTATGCGTATTATCAGTATCAAAAGTAAAAGAAGGAGTCTATATTTTAAGGGCCATGGCAAAAACCCGCATGCAGTTACAGCCTCTGTACGAACGTATCATGGCGATACTTGCCACCGAAGCGTTGCTTGGCTATAACCCCGTGAAGCGGAAATTTTAAACTTTTATAGTTAGCGCCTGTCTTCTCTAACCAAGCTATAGGCTCTTTCTTTCGCCGCTTTAATATGGTCGATAATCAGATCCAGGTTATAACCATCTAAGGCACGGGCAAACACAAAAGGACCTTCGCCCCGCATTTTTTTAGAGTCTCTTTCCATCACACCCAGGTCTGCACGCACTAAGTCCTTTAAATCGATTTTATTGATCACCAGCAGGTCAGATTGTGTAATGCCAGGCCCGCCTTTACGGGGAACTTTATCTCCGCCGGACACATCTATTACATAAATAGAATAATCTACCAGTTCGCGGCTGAAATGAGCAGCTAGGTTATCGCCACCGCTCTCCACAAACAGGAAGTCTATCTTGTTGTTAAATTTTGTCATCAGCCCTTCCAGCGCATCCATGTTCAGGGAAATATCTTCGCGTATGGCTGCATGCGGGCATCCCCCTGTTTCCACTCCTACAATTCTGTCTTCGCTAAGAGCACTGTTACGGATTAGGAACTCTGCATCCTCACGTGTAAAAATATCATTCGTAACGACACCTAATTCGTAGTCGTTCCGGAGCCTTTCACATAATGCTTTCAGAAGGGCTGTTTTTCCGGTACCTACAGGCCCGCCTATACCTACCGTAAAAGCCCTTTTACGGAAGTTGCGGTAAGAAGGCAGCTTACGTGTTTCCCGTTCATTATAGTCGCCAGGCGACTCATAAAACTCGTGTGAGTGCCCGTGGAGCAACAGAGCTAATTTATCTACAAAGGCCATGGTTTAATGTGCTAATTGTTTAATGTGTTAATGTGCTGATTATATTGATTTAAAACTTCCTAACTTGAGGATTTGGAAATTTGAAGCCTTTCCCAAATCCTCACATTTTCTAATCTTAGTTTTGAAATAACTTAGAGTAAATATCCTCATGAAACACCTGTGCTGTATCTAACAAAAAAGCTGTCCTGCTAGCATGCGAGTAAGGTTTATCAGCATGTGCAGCCAGCAAATTATCGAAGATGCTATAGAAATCGTGCTGCAGCTTATGCCCCTCCATAGGCCCGATAAAGCCTAAACGAATAGCAGCACTTACCTGGTCGCGCAGAGCCATGTGCAGATACATCGTCTGCACATCCTGTAAACTGAAACCTATTTTTTTCAGGCAGAGCGCAAAAACCAATGTATAATGCATTGGAATTTCAAGTACTGAAAACCATTCTTTTACAGCTCCCATACCTGCGTCCGGGTAAAATAATTTCAGTAGCTTCAGCCAATTCTTTGCCTGCACTACACTTGCTTTATGAATGGCAGGCACTAACATCATGGCATCATACTCAGCAGCCATAGTTTGTAATTCCTGCTCCATTTCTGGCTGCACCAGTTCAAAAACCGAATTGATAAAAGGAATCTCCATGCTTGCCACCTGCTGCAGGTAAGAGTACAGGTAATTCCGTAAGCCAAACTGACTATTGATCAGGCCAAACGTGATACTGCTCTCCAAGCCATACGAATAGGCAAAAGAGCCTGTCGGAATAGAAGAATCTACCAGGTGCAACAGTCGGGCAAATTGTGACATAGAGACTAGATGTTAGATTTTAGATAGTAGATCTAAATATTGGAAGAATAGCCGCTGCCAATCATGTCTGTTCCTAAAATAAATTATACAGCTGTGCCAGCGGCAGTTTGGTAGCAGGTTCGCAGGTCAGGTGCTCTCCGTCTACGGTTACTTTATAGGTTTCCGGGTCCACGGCAATATTTGGCAGGTAGTCGTTCAGGGCCATATCTTTTTTAGTAACGCTGCGGCAGTTCTTTACCGCCACCACTTCTTTGCTGAGGCCATAGTTTGCTTTTACATGTGCTACCGATGCCCCGGACACAAATACCATAGAAGTTTTACCAACTGCTGCCCCGAAAGAACCGAACATAGGCCTCGAAAAATAAGGCTGTGGCGTTGGAATAGAAGCATTGGCATCTCCCATCTGCGACTGCACAATAACGCCTCCTTTAACTACCATTTCTGGCCTGGAGCCAAAGAAAGCAGGTTTCCATAGCACCAGGTCTGCCAGTTTGCCTACCTCTACAGAGCCAATCTCTTCTGAAAAACCATGTGCACGGGCAGGATTAATGGTATACTTGGCGACATAGCGCTTCGCCCTGAAATTATCTGCGTCGCTGCCTGTGGAGGCGTCCTCGCCTAACTGCCCGCGCTGCTGTTTCATTTTATGTGCTGTTTGCCAGGTGCGGGCAACCACCTCTCCTACACGCCCCATTGCCTGCGAATCAGAAGCAATAATAGACAGAGCTCCCATATCGTGCAGTATATCTTCAGCAGCAATGGTTTCTCCCCTGATCCGGCTTTCGGCAAAGGCTACATCTTCCGGTATATTTTTATCCAGGTGATGGCACACCATGAGCATGTCCAGGTGCTCGTCTATGGTGTTTACTGTAAACGGCCTGGTAGGATTGGTGGAAGAAGGAATGACATTGGGTTCACCACATATTTTGATGATATCCGGTGCGTGCCCTCCACCGGCTCCCTCGGTATGGTAGGCATGAATGGTTCTTCCCTTAAAAGCACTGGTAGAGGTCTCCACAAAACCACTTTCATTTAAGGTATCGGTGTGGATGCAGACCTGCACATCGTACTGCTCAGCAATGCTCAGGCACGAATCTATAGCGGCCGGTGTAGTTCCCCAGTCTTCGTGCAGTTTAAAGCCTAGGGCACCGGCTTCCACCTGCTCTATCAGCCCCTCCGGTTTAGATGAATTTCCTTTTCCCAAAAAACCGAAATTCAAAGGGTAAGTTTCTATCGCTTTCAGCATCATCTCAATGAAGAAAGCTCCCGGTGTACAAGTAGTGGCATTTGTACCTGCAGCCGGACCTGTGCCACCTCCTACCATTGTCGTAACACCTGAGGCCAGCGCCTCCGTAATCTGCTGCGGACAGATAAAGTGAATATGACAATCAATGGCACCAGCCGTTAAAATTTGCCCTTCGCCGGCTATTACTTCGGTGGTAACGCCCACTACCATACCTGGCGACACGCCTGGCATAATGTGTGGGTTCCCTCCTTTTCCTATACCTGCAATTCTGCCATTCTTAATGCCTATATCTGCTTTGTAGATACCTGTATAGTCGAGCACCAACGCATTGGTAATAATCATATCCAAAGCATCGGCCTGCCGGATGCCGGCTGCCTGTCCCATACCATCGCGCAAAACCTTTCCTCCTCCAAACTTACATTCTTCGCCATAGGTGCTATAGTCTTTTTCAACTTCTATTACCAGGTCTGTATCTCCTAAACGAACCTTATCGCCCACAGTAGGACCATACATATCGGCATAAGCGTGGCGGTCGATTTTGTAGCTCATCGTCTTAATTTATTTTAGCTATCTGATAAAGTCTGAGGCATATCTGCTTTACAATCAGCTCTCGTGCTGAAAGTGCTGCTCTTTAATTTTGGCTATGGCAGCAGCCTTGTTTTCTTCTGAAAGTATACCGCCCGTAAGGTTATTGCCGCCGTATACCGTTCTCTCACCAGCCAGTGCTACTAAAGTTACCTTTTTGCGCTCTCCCGGCTCAAAGCGTACTGCTGTGCCGGCCGGTATGTTCAAGCGAAACCCAAACGCTTTTTCCCGATCGAACTTTAAGGCCGCATTGGTTTCAATGAAAGGATAATGCGACCCGACCTGCACCGGCCGGTCTCCCATGTTGGTTACCTCCACCTCTACTGTAGCCCGCCCTTCATTCAGGATCAGTTCACCTGCTGATAATATATACTCTCCCGGGTTAGCATTCACCAAGTTATCCGGTGAGGCTGTTTTAGGGCTGCGGCTAAGCCCGGAACCATAAAGCGCCAGTTCTGGGGAACCACTGTTCCGACAAACAGGGTGGTGTACAGTCACCAGCTTTGTGCCATCCGGGAAAGTACCTTCTACCTGCACTTCAGCAATCATATCAGCCACGCCCTCCATCACATCCTGCAGGCCTAAAATCTGTTTTCCCAAGTTCATAAGCGAGGCTACGCTTTCTCCATCCCTGATAAATTCGAGCAGTTGGGTGGCAATAAGAGCTACTGACTCCGGGTAATTTAACTTCAGCCCTCGGGCATACCGTTTCTGGGCTACAAAACCTGCATTGTGCAGTACAAGCTTATCTATATCTTTAGGAGAAAGGTGCATGATCTTGAGTTAGAGAGGTAGAAAGTTAACATTCAAATATTTAAAGATTAAAAGTAAAAGACCTGATACACGATACCTGCACCGGTCCTGCTACAGCACCATATTTTCATAGATCATCCAGCTACCGTACAGGATGCAGATCAGGGAAGAAACGACAACGATTCCTGCTCTTACGCTCTTGTTAATTTTCATGCGCTGGGTAAAGGGAATGCTGAAAAGGCCTGCCGCGATAAACATACCGATGATAGAGCCAATGCCAAAAACAAACAGGTATGTGATGCCCAGCATCGGATCGCTGATTTCGCTCATAACCAGCAGCACCAAAGCACCACTTCCTGCTAAACCATGCACTAACCCAATTGTATAGGCAAAACTATGCTGGTAGCGTGGTATCCTGGTTTTGCTAAAGTTGTTCTTGTTGGTAAGCCTGCTGATTCCCATTACAATGAGCATAACTCCCACCCCTGCCTCAAAGTAGCCGGAGTTTAAAAAGGTGGCCCTGCTTAAGATAATAACCGAACCTATGACAACGATAGTAGTGGTATGGCCAAGCCCCCAGTAAAAGCCATCTTTTACCGCTAATACCATACTATCGCGCTTCGAAACTATATTACTGACAGCAATAAGATGATCTGCTTCAAAAGCATGGCCCATGCCTACCAGTGCCGCAAATAAAATGGGTAAAAGAGCCTCCATGCAGCTTGCGTTGTTTTGATAAAATTATTTCAATATAAAAAAAATATTAATAAAAGCTCAACCTGCACCACATATAGTTAAAACTACAGCAAAATATTCCAGACACACTGATTTTATTCTTTAAGAGATGCTTAAGAGAAACAGCTAAACATATAGCCGCCAGAAGAAGTACTATAAGAAAGCAAATAATTCAGACGCCTGTCGGCCTACTTAACAGCTATTGTCATGCTTATAGAAACACGAATACCACCTAAGTACATTTTTGATAAAATCAGAAACAATGTATTCAGGGTCCTGCTGTTTTCCATTGCATTCCACCTTCTAAAGCTTTTCGTTTTTGATTACCTGCCTAATATTCCGCTGCAATTGCCAACAGTGTTAGGTACTTCTATTTCGTTGCTGCTTGCCTTCCGGCTTAACCAATCTTATGATCGCTGGTGGGAAGCAAGAAAGGTATGGGGAGCTATTGTGAACGATTCCCGCTCGCTTGTTATCCAGTTAAAAGGCTTTATTGCCACAGAAGCAATGGCATCGGGAGATGCTTCTTCCACTTTAACGAAAATGGCCTATCGCCAGATAGCCTGGTGCTATTGCCTTGGCAAGTCGTTACGCGGGCAGGCGTTCGATCTTAATCATATGGCGGAGTTTTTATCGCCAGCCGAGCTGGACTTTATTCAGACTCAAAACAATAAGCCTTATGCTCTGCTTATGCTGCACATGGCCGACTTAAAAAAATTACATGAAGAAGGCGCTATCAATGCGTATCAGCAGGTACAACTCGACAGCACCATTGTGCGCCTATGCGATTCGATGGGCAAGGCCGAGCGGATAAAAAACACAGTGTTTCCGGTGACTTATGGCTTGTTTGTGCACTTCTTTATTTACCTGTTCCTGGTAACGCTCTCATTAGCCCTGGTAGAGTTGGTAGGTGTATGGGAAATTCCTATTCTCACGTTCATTGCCTCTACTTTCTTCCTGATAGAAAAAACCGCCAAGCACATGCAGGAGCCTTTCGATAACAAACCAACCGATACATCGGTAACGGCCATTGCCAGAACCATAGAAATAAACCTGAAGCAAATTTTACAGGAGCCCAATGTACCTGCTCCTTTGGCCCCGGAAGCATTTTATATGATGTAGTACCTTACTGGCTGCACACAGCACTTCAACCAGAAAAGGAATAAACGCTGAAATAAAATACAGACCGAACCAGTGGCAAAGCCATTTATCTGAAGTCTTTCCTAGATAAAATAAAAACATTCCGAATAAAGGGAGCTACTGTGCAGGTAAGGTTATCGGCCAATGCAGCTTCTCACTTTATTCGGAATGCGACTTAACAGGAATTTCTATTCCTTAGAAAATAAATTTTGTACTCAGGAAGTTGGATTCTTCACCACCTACAATCTCATTGATCAACTTTTTGTTGCTATCGTTAAGCTTTGTAGCCACCAGAGAGCGGATGGAGAATGAACGCAGCGCATCTACAACGGACAAGGTACCTTCGGCACTGTCTTTACGCCCTGTGAACGGGAACGTATCTGGTCCGCGCTGGCACTGGCAGTTGATGTTTACACGGCTCACCTGGTTCACCAAAGGGTCGATCAGCGAAGCAACCTCAGTGGCATCGTTACTGAAAATGCTTACCTGCTGCCCATGTGTCGAGTCAATCAGGTACTGGATAGGCTCCTCCAGATCATTGAAAGGCACCACCGGAATTACCGGACCAAACTGTTCTTCACGGTATACCTTCATGTTTTCATTCACCGGATATAGAATAGCCGGGTAAACAAAGGATTCAAAAGAAGTGCCGCCCCCTTCATTCACAACAGAGGCTCCATAGGCAACAGCATCATCTATCAGGTCTTTTAGATACGCAGGTTTTTGAGGCTCCGGCAGCGGTGTTAAAGCAACGCCTTTCTCCCATGGCATACCATACTTCAGTTTTCCTACAGCTGCACTCAATTCGGCCAGGAACTGCTCTACTTTAGAACGATGCACATAAATTATTTTCAGGGCCGTACAACGTTGTCCGTTAAAAGACAAAGCCCCCAGAACCGTTTCAGAAACCGCCAGGCTTACATCGGCATTTTCGGTTACAATAGCCGCATTTTTTGCATCAAGCCCCAGGATAGCACGCAGGCGGTTTACTTTAGGGTGCAGCTTCTTTAGTTCATCTGCTACTTTGCTCGAGCCGATCAGGGTAAGCACATTTATTTTACCTGATTGCATCAGGCCAGGCACAATGGTGTTGCCACGACCATAGATCGTGTTTACAACGCCTTTCGGAAAGCTTTCTCTAAAAGCCTCCAGCAAAGGGTAGTGCAGTAAAGTACCGTGCTTTGGCGGCTTAAACAGCAAGGTATTGCCCATGATAAGGGCTGGAATAAGTGTTGTAAAGGTCTCGTTCAGCGGGTAATTGAATGGCCCCATACACAGCACCACCCCCAGCGGCGAACGACGTACCTGTGCCACAATGCCCTGCTCAATTTCAAATTTAGACGATTGGCGGTCCAGGTCTTTCAGAGCATCGATGGTTGCATAAATATACTCTACCGTTCTGTCAAACTCTTTAACCGAATCTGCATAGGATTTGCCGATTTCCCACATGATGAGCTTCACCACAATATCTTTCTGCTCAATCATCTTATGTGTAAACTTTTCGACACAGCTGATCCTGTCCTGCACACTCATCGTTGGCCATTGTCCGCGCCCGTTGTCATAAGCAGCTACGGCAGCATCTAGCGCCTCCATAGCCTCTTTTGCAGTACAGACAGGGTATGTTCCGATTATTTTGCGCTTATAACCAGCTTCAGATTTTATAGCAACCGGAGAATAAACGGTATGCACATCTCCATCCCACTTTTTCATCTCTCCGTTCGAGAGATACTCGCGCTGGTGGATTTCTTCCTCCAGTTTGTAGGCAATAGGAATCTGGTATTCCTCCACAAAGATGGATTTTAACCGATCTTCGGTAACATCTAAGGTAGGTTCTGTTACTTCCATAGTCAATAACTGTTTAAAATTTCGCAAAATTCACCCTGCAAGCTTAACATTAAAACAACAACAAGGCTAAAACGCTGCCAATATAACTATAAATTGACAGGCTCAAAAAGAAAATGCTGTTATTTTAGAAAAATGCACAGAAGAACACCTAAGTATAATCACTCAGAGAAAAATTTTAAACAGCAGCCGAAAAAAAACAGCTCCTACAGGTTACTACTCTACCAGTTGATACGCTGGATTAACTTTTCCGGCCTCGAGGTGCAACACATGGTTGATACAGGCCGGAATATCTTCCTGGTAGTGCGTTACATAAATAATGGTGGTATCGCTGTGCGTACAGATAGCCTCCAGAAGCTGCTTGAACCGCTTCTGTTGTTTTGGATCAAGCCCCTGGCAAGGCTCATCGAGGATAAGCAATGGAGGGCACTTAACTAATGCCCTAGCCAGCAGGCACAGCCTTTGCACACTGGCAGCGACCTGCTTCACCTGCTTGTTTGCCTCCTGCTCTATCCCTAGTAACTGCATCCAGCGCAAGGCCTCAGCAGCTTTAGCAGGTTCGCTTGGCCGGGTGAGGCCTAATGTATCGTAGAATCCTGATTCAATTACCTGCAGGCAGGTGTTATGATATGGAAAGTACTGGTACAGCTCCGGAGATACAAAACCGATCCTTCTTTTTATATCCCATATGCTTTCGCCACTGCCTCTTTTTTTATCGAAAAGGGTAATCTTTTGGGCATACGACTGCGGATTATCGCCATTAACAAGGCTGAGCAGAGTAGTTTTACCGGCTCCGTTCTTACCCAGCAATGCCCACCGTTCTCCGGCTTTTACATGCCAGTTTATACGACTGAGCACTTGCTTGTCGCCATATCTAATAGAGACATCCTGCATGTGCACAATAGTATGAAACACTTCAGGATGCTCCGAAGCAAGCAGTTCCTGCAGTTCTTCCTCATCTGGCGTAACATGGGCAACCAGATGCACCAGATCCGGGTGATACACACTTTTAGGCACCGTGCGCACTATCTTTCCTTCCTGTAACACGGCCACATGCGTAATAACATCCGGAATTTCTGTTGGAGAGGTAGCCATGATGATGGTAATTCCTGAAGCAGCTATCTCTGCTATAATGGCATCCAGATCGAGCCGTGTCTGCACATCCAGGCCTGTAAGCGGGTTGTCCAGCAGTAACAGTTTGGGGTGCTTACGTAGCGCAGCTGCCAATAAAAGTCGCTTTGTTTCTCCATTCGAAAGCTTTATAAGCTGCTTTTGCAGCAAAGCTTCGAGCTGAAAAGTAGCAACCACCTTCTCATAAGACCAGTAGCTATGGGCTATATAAGAGGGGCTGATTCCGCTCAGATAATCCTGTACCGTGGGAGCATCCTCAGAATCCTGAGAGTGGTAGCGCTGCTGATAATAAAAGTCTGCCTGGTTAGACAAATTTCTGAAGTCATGCTTCTGCGACACCTCTGCCACCAGATTATGGTAAGTAAACAACGGATCATCCTGCGGATGCTGCTCCTGGAACTCCTTAAAATAATGGTGTTCCACATGACCTTTCGCAATACTATAACTTCCCGCAATTGTCTTTAACAGCGTAGATTTGCCGGAACCACTCTCCCCCACCAGGGCCCAATGCTCTCCTTTATTTACAAGAAAGGTTAAATCCTGGAATAACATGTGGTTTTGATGACGTACCGTAATATGGTTGAGCGAGAGGATGGGGTGCGAAAAAGACATATTTATTGGCCTAGGTTTGTTTTCGATCTGTTTTGCCTTCACACTTCCATACAGGTATAGCGTAAGAGCCGTAACTTTTGCCAAAATAAGAAATAGCACGATAGTTTCCTGCACCTGAGGCTCCAAATTTTGAACAGCTGTTGTGCTGCCTCTACCCAAAACAAGCCGGTTTTAAGAAGAATCTTTTTATAATGCTTTTCCAAAAAACAAAAGGAGGCCTAAGCCTCCTTCCAAAAACTATTACTGATTTCTCTATTGAGTAAGATGTTATCTACCAAAGTCATCCTGCACCCGCACGATATCATCTTCATCCGATGGATTGTTCACATCGGTATGCTGCCAGATTTCGGCCAGTACACCCCATTCTTTTAAACCCACTAAACGATGGCGTTCACCTTGCTTAAGTGTGATCAGTTGTCCTGGTTCGTATTCATTTAAGGCTCCCTCTTCATCTGTATCGCTGGTAACAACACCAACCTTGCCCTGAACAACTTTCCAGATTTCAGCGCGGCGGTGGTGATACTGCCAGGAAAGGCGCTTTTCAGGGGCTACAATTAAAATTTTAGGGCTTAGCTTACCTGATATCTTCAGTTGATCGATAGGCATCCCGTCAAAATAAGTATCGGCAAAAGCCTGTGCCTGATCTTCGTTAATAACAAAGAATCCTCCCCATGGGCGGGTCTGATCCTGTTTATCAATTGTGAATCCCTGTTCCGTTAACTTTTGTTCTGTTACCTGGAATAGCTGTTCTTTCTCCATGTTTTATAGTTTGTTATAATTTACTCTAAAAAAGACATCGTCCTTCATTTGATGCTAAAATTGCACAATAAAATTTAAAACAGCGGCTATCTGTAAAAATTTTCAAAACTGACTGTTTCGCTTTCCCTCCATCAGCCTCCGCGTCTGGCTTGGAATATACCTGAGAAGCATTTTAAATTAGGTAAACAAGACCATCGCAGATGCCTAAATGCTATAGGGCAGACCACCCAGTTTAGGCATTTATACCTTTATTGTTTTTTTAAGGCATCATAACCTTTAAGTATTATTGCCCAAAACACCAGCTATAAAACTTTACTTATACGCAGCAAATTCCTTCACATATTTCCGCCCTCATCTAACATAATTACTATCTGCTTATACTGTTCTCGGCCACATATCATATTCTCCAGCACCTATCTAACGGATTAAAAACCAAATATTACATTAATAAAATTTAACACATTTTATTATCTGTTGCCTCATTTAAAAGAAGCAGTTATGCTACTTTAATAAAATACTTATCTAAAGTTTAATTTATTTAAATTTTTATCCTCAAAAATTCAGAGACTACTAATTAAACCCTCTCAACAAAGCATATATTTAATAATTAGTCAAAATATAAGATAAAAATTTACCACTCTAATAAGTTAAATCACAAACTTAGGTAAGTATACTAAATCAGTTTCTTTGTTTTTATCAATTTTATATTTTATCTTCATGATTTCTCCCTAATAAAGAAATCTCACAAATACATTGTAATTAGTTAATGGACCAAACAGTAGAAAGAAACAAAGGACTTTACACGCCTGAGTTGGAACACGACTCGTGTGGTGTTGGCTGCGTTGTGAACCTGAACGGCAGCAAAGACCACCATGTAGTGAAAGATGCCCTAACCATGCTGGAAAACATGGAGCATCGTGGTGCCACAGGTAGTGATGCCGAAACTGGCGACGGTGCGGGTATACTTGTACAGATGCCCCACGATTTCTTTCAAAAGGAATTGCAGGAATTTGCGATCGACTTACCTGGCGAAGGTGGCTATGGAGTAGGTATGATCTTTTTCCCTATTCTGTACGAGGTAAGGGAAAAATGCCGTAGGGCAATTAATGCCGGTATTCGCAACCTTGGGTTTGAACTGCTTGGCTACAGGCTGGTGCCTGTCAATGGCCAAGTACCTGGCCACGAGTCCAAAGCTGTGGAACCTTACATTGAACAGGTATTTGTGAAACCGGCAGACACGGCCATTAAAGGTGCTGACCTGGAACGCAAACTATTTGTACTGAGAAACTTTATTACAAACGAGATTAAGAGAAATGTCGAAGGAGTAAACGACACATTTTATATTGCCAGCTTCTCCTCCCGCAAAATTATTTATAAAGGTCAGCTGAAAACAGATCAGTTAGCCAGGTATTACCACGACCTGCGCCACCCAGATTTTGTATCAGCACTGGCTATAGTGCACTCCCGCTTCTCTACTAATACATTTGCCAACTGGAAACTGGCACAACCGTTCCGCTTTATCGCCCATAATGGTGAAATAAATACCATTAAAGGGAATGTGAACAAAATGAAATCAAAAGAAGCCCTGATGTCTTCTCCTCTGTTTACCGACGAGGAGCTACAGTGGCTGCTTCCGATCACGAATCCGGAGTACTCAGACTCAGCTAACCTGGACGGCGTGGTAGAACTGCTGACGCTGGCTGGCAGGCCCTTACCGCATGTAATGATGATGATGGTGCCTGAGGCATGGCAGGATAACCCTTTCATGGACAAGGCGCGCAAAGCTTTCTATAAATTTCATGCTTCACTGATGGAGCCCTGGGATGGCCCGGCTGCGCTGTTTTTTACAGATGGTACACAGGTGGGTGCTACACTCGACCGTAATGGCCTGCGCCCCGTGCGCTACTGCGTAACAAAGCAGGGCAGGTTGATTATGGCATCTGAAACAGGTGCGCTGGAGGTAAACCCGAAGGATGTAATTAAAAGAGGTCGTCTGCAGCCAGGTAAAATGTTGCTGGCAGATATCTCTCAAAATAAAATATACGAAGACGACGAAATCAAAGAACTGATATGCAACGATAAGCCTTACGGCGACTGGATAGACCAGAACCGCATCAAGCTTCGTCTTCGCCCCGAGCCAAGAACATACCTGCAACCGTTTCCTCCAGCCGAAATCAGGCAGAAGCAAAAAGCCTTTGGTTATTCTCAGGAAGACCTGAAAATGGTGGTGCAGCCTATGGCTGCTTCAGGGTATGAACCAGTAGGCAGTATGGGTTCTGACGCTCCGCTTGCCGTACTTTCGCAGCAAAGCCAGCACGTTGCCAATTATTTTAAACAGTTCTTTGCACAGGTAAGCAATCCGCCTATCGATTCTATCCGGGAGCGCCTGGTTATGTCGCTCTTTACCAGAGTGGGCGAATCGCTGAACATTCTGGCAGAGAGCCCGGAGCATACGCGCCAGATACATATTTCGCAACCTGTGCTTTCCCCTGTGGAATTTCAGAAGCTGGTGTACCTGAGTGAAGAAGGTTTTGAACACCAGACAATCGATGCTACCTTTTCGAGCTATGAACCCGGGTCTTTACAAAAAGCACTGGATGCTATTTGCAAAGAAGCTGAAGAAGCCGTTCGAAGCGGCAAGAAGATCCTGATAATATCGAACAGAAATATTTCTAAACAACGGGCTGCCGTACCTTCTCTGTTGGCGGTAGGGGCCGTGCATCACCACCTGATCGAGAAAAGAATACGCACCAAGGCAGGACTGGTAGTAGAAGCCGGCGATGCCTGGGAAACACATCATTTTGCAACTATTATAGGTTACGGTGCCAGTGCGGTATATCCATTCCTGATCTATGATACGATCAAAAGCCTGCATGACCAGCAAAAGCTGGACAATGCGAAGCCATATACCCATTACTTCGATAACTTTATTTCGGCAGTAGGCAATGGTCTTCTCAAGATCCTGTCTAAAATGGGCATCAGCACATTGCAGTCGTACCAGGGCGCACAGATTTTCGAATGCCTCGGCTTTGGGCAGGAAGTGATGCAGAAATGCTTCAGAGGCACGACCAGCCGTTTAGAGGGATTGAATTTTGAAGATCTTGAGAAGGAATGCCTGACCAAACATTTTACGGCTTATCCTGATCGGAATGGCATTTTGGAAACCGGCGGTTTCTTCCAGTGGAAGCGCAACGGCGAAGCCCACCTGCTGCACCCGAACGTAATCCACCTGCTGCAGAAGTCTACGCGCCTGAACGATTTCCAATTATTTAAGGAATACTCGAAGCTGGTAAGAGAGCATCAGCAGCAAACTATCACGCTTCGCAATCTTTTTGAGTTCCGCAAGCGCCTGGCGGTGCCGCTGGAAGAAGTAGAACCCGTAGAAAACATCCTGAAACGCTTTGCGACAGGGGCCATGTCTTTTGGTTCTATTTCGCATGAAGCGCACTCAACGCTGGCAATTGCCATGAACCGCATTGGCGGGCGTAGCAATTGCGGTGAGGGTGGTGAGGATGAAGCACGTTTCATTCCAAGACCTAACGGAGACTCTGAAAGATCGGCTGTTAAGCAGGTTGCTTCCGGCCGCTTTGGTGTTACCAGCCACTACCTGGCTAATGCCGATGAAATACAGATTAAAATCGCACAAGGCGCTAAGCCAGGAGAAGGCGGTCAGTTACCAGGGCATAAAGTAGATCACTGGATTGCCAAAGTGCGCCATTCTACTCCTGGTGTAGGTTTAATTTCTCCTCCTCCTCACCACGACATTTATTCGATTGAGGATTTAAAACAGCTGATCTTCGACCTGAAGAATGCCAACCCGAATGCACGCATCAATGTGAAACTAGTGGCAGAAGCAGGAGTTGGAACCATTGCCTCCGGTGTGGCTAAAGCAAAGGCCGATGCTATTATGATTTCCGGTGCCGATGGTGGTACAGGTGCAAGCCCGCTCAGTTCAATTCGCCATGCCGGCCTGCCTTGGGAGATCGGATTGGCCGAAGCGCATCAAACGCTCATCAAAAACAACCTGCGCAGCCGTGTGGTGCTTCAGACAGACGGGAAGCTGATGACAGGTTACGACCTGGCGGTGGCTACCTTACTGGGCGCTGAAGAATACGGCGTAGCAACGGCAGCGCTTATAGTAGAAGGATGTATTATGATGCGTAAATGCCATCTGAACACCTGTCCGGTAGGTATAGCTACCCAGAACCCGGAACTGCGCCAGCTTTTTACAGGCGATCCGGACCATGTGGTAAACCTGTTTACATTTATGGCAATGGAGCTACGCCAGGTAATGGCACAGCTCGGTTTCCGTACCATAAATGAGATGGTAGGACAATCGCAGGTGCTGAAGGTTAGAACAGACCTGAACCACTGGAAACTGAAGAACCTGGACCTGACTCCTATTCTTCACCAGGAATATGTTGGCCATAACGTAGGTACTTATCACCAGATTTCGCAGGATCATGAGATTGATTTTGTACTGGACAGAAAGCTGATTGCTGACTTCAGGAATGGCAATGGAACAGAAGGTGTACTGGAATACCAGATAAAAAACACAGACCGTTCGGTGGGTGCGATGCTATCGTATGAGATATCTACAGAGTTTGGCAGAATCGGCTTGCCGGAAAACAGCTTTAATGCTGAATTTCATGGATCTGCCGGTCAGACTTTTGGTGCCTTCCTGGCTCCGGGCGTTACGTTCAGGCTGGTTGGTGAAGCCAATGACTATATCGGCAAGGGTTTATCTGGCGGTAAACTTATTCTGAAGCCTTTCAAAGAAAGCGAATACCTGGCGCATGAACACATTATTGCAGGCAACGTGGCATTCTACGGAGCTACTTCCGGGCAGGCTTACATCAATGGCATGGCCGGTGAGCGCTTCTGTGTAAGAAATTCGGGAGCAGAGGCGGTGGTAGAAGGCATAGGCGACCACGGCTGCGAGTATATGACAGGCGGTAAGGTACTTGTATTGGGTGCTACAGGCAGAAACTTTGCTGCGGGTATGAGCGGTGGAATGGCCTACATTTACGATCCGCACAACCAGTTCCCGGACCAATGCAACCTGAGCATGGTAGACCTGGAAACGCTGGAAGAAGAAGACTTAGCCTGGATTAACCAGAAGCTGCATGAGCATTATGCTTATACAGGCAGCGTGCTGGCTCAAGAGCTTCTGAACAATTGGGATGTAACCAAGCTTCACTTCCAGAAAGTAATGCCGCACGACCTGAAGCGTGTGATGCAAGTAAAATCTAATGAATCTTTAAAAGTAGTAGCCTGATGGGAAAAGCAGACGGGTTCTTGATATATGATCGTGAACTACCAAAAACACGAGACCCTAAAGAAAGAATAAACGACTCAAACGAAATATATACACCATTTCCGGAAGAAAAAACCAAAGAGCAGGCAGCCCGCTGCATGGACTGCGGTGTGCCTTTTTGCCACAATGGCTGCCCGCTTGGTAACCTTATCCCGGATTTTAACGATGCTGTGTACGAGGGAGAATGGGAACGGGCAGCCCAAATCCTGTACAGCACCAACAATTTCCCTGAATTTACAGGCAGGATTTGCCCGGCACCATGCGAGTCGAGTTGCGTGCTTTCCATTAATAAACCAGCAGTAACGATTGAGCACATCGAGAAATCAATTGCTGAAAAATCTTTTGAACTAGGTCTGGTAAAGCCGAAACCTCCTAAAAAAAGAACTGGCAAAAGAGTGGCTATAGTAGGTTCCGGACCTGCAGGTCTGGCAGCAGCAGCTCAATTAAACAAAGCCGGCCATGAGGTGGTTGTGTATGAAAAAGACGACAAAGCGGGTGGATTGCTTCGCTACGGCATACCTGATTTCAAGCTTGAGAAATGGACCATTGATCGCCGCCTGGCCATTATGGAGCAGGAAGGAATCCGGTTTAAATACAATGTTGAAATTGGCAGGGACACAACCCTAAAGAAGCTGCATAAAAAGTACGATGCAGTGCTGTTGTGCATTGGCTCCAGCAAACCGAGATCCTTAACAATACCGGGCAATCACCTGAAGGGAATTCATTTCGCTATGGACTTCCTGACACTGCAAAACCGTAAAGTTGCTGGCGAGGTGATTCCCGCAGAAGATGATATTGACACCAAAGACAAGCATGTAATTGTGATTGGTGGCGGAGATACAGGTTCTGATTGTGTAGGTACAGCTAACCGCCAGGGTGCGAAGTCTATCACACAACTGCAGTACCGCCTGATGCCATCCGGCCACAGAAGCCATGTCAATCCCTGGCCCGAAGCTCCCATGATCCTGACCACATCCAGCTCTCATGAAGAAGGCTGCGAACGTAGCTGGGGGTGGCTAAACAAAGAATTCATAGCCGATGAAAACGGATATGTAAAAGGCCTGAAGGTAGTTGAACTGGAATGGAAAAACCAGCGCGAATATACCGAAAAGCCAGACAGCGAGCGTATTCTTCCCTGCGAGCGTGCCTTCATTGCCATTGGCTATGAGCGACCGGTGCACGATGCTTTCCAGGTAAATTTCGACTTTGAGTTCGACAACAGAGGCAACTTTAAACTACAGGAATGGCAAACCAATGTAGCAGGCATCTTCTCTGCAGGCGATTCTTTCAGAGGTCAGTCTTTAGTAGTTTGGGCCATCTCGGACGGACGTGAAGCCGCACGCGCCATAGATATTTACCTGATGGGAAGCTCTGAGTTACCTTCAAAAGACCTTTCAAAGCTACAGTTAGCTTAACTTTACAGCAGTCGCTCCCATTCCCGGAGCGACTGCTTTTCTATGAAATAGATTTATGATAACAAAATGCTTGGCAGCCTGCTGAGCCATGTTCTCTCATCTCGTTTGATGTAGAGCATAAAATGCTGCGTTATTTTTTCTCTTATTACAACTTTATTTTTGGACCAATACAATACAGCACAAATGACCAAACCTTTATCTCCTATTCCTTTTATTGTACTTCTCCTGATTGTAGCCGCCACGTTTTTCTTTCCGTCTGTTCCGGCTGCAGCAGGCTCTTCCGAAATCAGTGCCGCAGACACCGCCTGGATGCTGACAGCCACCGCGCTGGTTCTTATCATGACACCAGGTTTAGCTTTCTTCTATGGTGGTATGGTTAGCAAGAAAAATGTGCTTTCTACTATGCTGCAAAGTTTTATATGCATGGCCATTGTAGCTGTTATCTGGGCGGTATTCGGGTTCAGCCTTGCTTTTGGCGATTCTGTTGGCGGTATATTTGGCAATCCCCTCACCTTTTTTATGATGAAGGGCGTGATAGAGAGCGCTCCATGGCCTGCGGCTCCAACTATTCCGCTACTACTGTTTGCAATGTTTCAGTTGAAGTTTGCCATTATAACACCAGCACTAATCACTGGTGCCTTTGCGGAACGCATCAGGTTTATCTCCTATGTGCTTTTCATCTGCCTTTTCTTTGTTTTCATCTATGCTCCCCTAGCGCATGCGACCTGGCATCCTGATGGCTTGCTCCTAAACCTGGGTGTACTTGATTTTGCCGGCGGCACTGTTGTACATATGTCTGCCGGGTGGGCAGCTCTTGCCTCGGCTATTTTCCTGAAAAGGCGACATGATACCTCCAGCCATACTCCGGCACATATTTCTTATGTAATGCTAGGCACAGGATTGCTATGGTTTGGCTGGTTTGGTTTTAATGCCGGTTCAGCCTTAGGTGCCGGCGATTTAGCTACCATTGCCCTGGCCACTACTACAACGGCTTCTGCGGCGGCGGCTCTGGCCTGGGTGTTCTTTGATGCTGCCAAAGGCAAAAAGCCTTCTGCCATGGGTACTTGTATTGGTGCTGTGGTAGGTTTGGTAGCCATAACCCCGGCGGCCGGTTTTGTAACTATACCTCATTCTATTGCCATTGGCGTTATTGCTGCCATTATCAGCAACCTTGTAGTGGACTGGCGCTCCCGAACTTCTCTTGATGATACTTTAGATGTATTCCCTTGCCATGGTGTGGGTGGTATGGTAGGCATGCTTTTAACAGGTGTTTTTGCCAATCAGGCCATTAATGCCGCTAACGAAACCAGCAACGGCCTTATTTTTGGAGAAACCAGGTTATTCCTGGTACAGTTGGGAGCAATGATCGGAGTTTCAGTATTCGCCTTCTGCGGCTCCTGGTTACTTCTCCTTCTCACAAACATGATTTCACCACTCAGGGTATCCAAAGAAGAAGAACTGGAAGGCCTGGACCTCAGCCAGCATGATGAGGCGTTGTAGGTTGTGAACTTATACTAATTAAAAAGGACGGGATGCTTCTATATGAGGCAGCCCGTCCTTTTTTATAGCCTTTCTTAAAGTAATTTTTAATCCGAAAAAACGCCTAAAGAAGTAACGTAGTCCTTGCTGCCATCTATCACCCAGGAATCCAGCTGAGCAGGGTCTTTCATTTGCTGCCCTCTGGACCTTGGCACGACCACATAACCTGCCTTTACATCTGGTAAAGCCGACATATCACTCCACAACTTTTCGATCTGGGCTACCGGATAGATATCCTCCTGACCGTGTCCCCAGCGGTACTTCACATCCTTTATAGTAACATAAGTAGGTATCCGATGCGCTACACTCCTAACGGCTTTCGCCAAACGTGCTTCATCTGCACTTTGTAGTTCCTCCCGTGTAAGGCCAAACAGTTTTAGCAGCGGGTCTATTTGGATCCAGGTGGTATTAGAGTTATAATAACTCAGATTCAGCTCATCTTCTTCGCGAGGTTGAGCCAAGCCTTCTAATAAGCGAACGCGTCCGTTAATTCTGGCCAGACCTCCACCTGTATCTTCTATCCGGCGGGGCACCACTTCGAATGTAAGCATGTTACCCGATTGCAAATGATAGCCTAAAACAGCCGGATCAATATCGGCCCCTAAGGTATCTATATTGTGCAGCATGATTGTCTGGAGAGAAGGCTGCATTTTTAATAGCTTGGATAAAGTACCATTTCGAAGCATGTTCGACACTTCATACCAGTGGCCCAAAGGCGAGAAACGTTGTGCGGCTATGTTATCCACATAATCAGAACCCTCCCCTTTTGTCTTAGCCCAGTTAATCATACTCTCCCGCACAGCATCGCGCACTTTCTGCTTATTCTCATCCAGCGTTTCCTGTGGCATTTCCTCCCACATAAACCGCAGGTCACGCTCCATCGGCACGTAACGCTGCCCAATTGATCTTCCTTCCGAAAGCAGTACAGAACCATTATACCCATAGTTGCCTGTCTGTTCCAGCTTCTCCCGGATAGGAGCATGTGTCAGGTAACTGGTAGCCACTATATGCGGAACAGCAGCATTGTAGTTGGCAGCAACACGGTGAGTCTTTGCTAAATGAATTTCCAAAAAGCTCCTGTGCATGCCCTTCATTTCTACAAAAGGATTAAGCGCCTTAATAACGCCAGCCCCTTTCGTCCAGCGGCTGCCAACGCCAGCGGCCAGACTCATTACGGCAACCCCTCCTGCTCTTATAACTTCCTCGCCAGCTTTAGAATGTCCTGCCAGTTCCTCTAATGCTACTGTATCATTGGCCTGCACATCTTCAATGGTTGTTTCAGCAGATAAGCGGTTTCTGGATAACCCTATTCGTCCCTTCTGTAGCTCTTCGCGAATCTCTTCATGCTGAATATAGTCAAAGCCATTTTCTTTTTTAATACGATCTGCCTTTTCGTTTTCTGCAGACTGGTTGCTTTGTGAAGTAGGATCAGATACTTTAAACAAGTTGCTGATAATGGTTCTGAGCAGTGGGTAAGCTAAGTTATTTTCTTGGCAGTGAGTTGTAAAGAAGTCTATTTCAGCGCGTCGAATGTATGAAATAGAGGCAGGCTCCTTTCTTACCAGTTCCGATACCTGAATGCCATAGTACTGCTCAGGCATTAAAGCATCATTACCAGCTTTAAGCGTTCCCCAGGTACCTTTAGAATTGATGCTCCAGTTATACACTACTGGTTCCATAGCAAATGGCAGGGAAGCCGAAAGTTCCTGCTTCGTTTGATGAAGCATTTCCAGCACAGCACTTTTACTCTCTTCGTAGCCGTCCGGATTTACAAACATCCCCATCCCTCCACCGGACATACCTCCGAGCATCAGGAAACCATAGTAGTTCTCGCCAAACTGCTTTTTAGCTTTTGCAATAATCTGTTCTGTAAAAAAGGTAGATGCCCAGGGTATAATGGTTTTGATAGGTTCAGCAAAGTTTTTTGCTGTATTGGCTCCAAGCGCTTTTATATCACCGCCTTTGATGGCCGCCAGTATGTTATCATAAATCTGATTGGTCTGCTGCCTGGCCGCCCATTCTTTCTCTCCGCGGAGCAAGTACTTTTCAGTTACCATTTCCAGAATAGGCCCCACGTTGGAAGCCATACCGCCATGCATCAGCACAAGCGAATGCATAATCTTTTGCTCAAAATCCGGGTGAATCTCCTCGCCTTTCAACACCCGGTGTTTTGGCAACAAAGTACCACGGCTGATTCCATGCTCCGGATCGCCTGGTTGGGCAAAGGTTCCCTGAATAGCCTTGATACCTGGCCATACACCACCTGAATCCTGCCAGCCTCCGCCAGAGCCACCGATCCATTCGCCCAGAATGGCACGTGAAGCCACTAAACGCCTTTCAGTTTCCTCTAAGCCTCCTTCTAGGTTTTTAGTCTGCCCTGTTGCACGCATCAGCAAGCTGATAATAGAACCCAACAGGTTTGTTGATACAGCAAACCTGGAGCCTTTCGGAATATCATTCACCTTTGTTACCACTTCTATTCCCATTCCAGGCGCCACAATTCGACCAAGTATAGCAGCCAGGGACTGATTGGTACCTTCAAAAGAAGGCGGAATAAGGCCAGACGCTATAACTCCTGCTTTTACTAAGCTCAGGTAATCATTCCCAAAGTTGAAAAGATCATCTAGACTGGTAACATCTTTGGTAGTGTTCAGATCGATACTGGTGAGCCGTAGCACAGGCTCCTGAATAACTCGTATGTAGGTGTTTAAAGGCGGCTTAATGTCTTTATCACGACCGTAAACGCCCAGGTCAATCGAAATATTTACAACTCTTGCTCCCTCCGGATAATCCATTCCTAAAAAGAAAATATCGGACCAGCCGCTGTGGGTTAAGTCCATCCGCACAGAAGTCTGCTCGTGTAAAACCGGATAGAAAAGAGTATTTTCCTGGCGCTCCAGCAGCTTACGATGGATGCGAATAGGATGCTCATCCTGGTGCCCCACCCTGAACATCCATTGATTGCCTTTGCTGGAGCGCACGCTTTTTCGCACCTGATCGGCCAGTATCTGGAAAGATAAATGGTGGTAAGCCTCGGCTATACCGCTAAACAAGGCTGCATTGGGCCCATGTTTATCAAGCTCCAGTAAAAATGTAGCAATTGCCTGCTCAAAACGGCGTCCTAATAAATCTTCGAACCCCGCATAAGGAATTTTTCCTACACTTGGCGTGTCTTTAGATTCCATTAAAAAGAACCTGTAGCCAGCAAACAAGAACAGAATAGCTCTTACTTTATCGTAGAGGCTGCTTGTTGTTTTGCGGAAGTCTTCCAGCTCTTTCAAAGCCTTCAGTAGTTCTCTGCTCGACAGCCCGCGGCTCATTTCGTAAAATGAGCGGTTCCGTTTTGCAGTATCTGTAGAGGTGATTGTTTCTATAAAAATATTCATGCAGCTTAGTATTAAAAAGCTTCAGGCACTGCTTTCATTTATAAACTTGCAGCACCACTTTCAAATATCAGGACTTTGATCTTGTATTTGCTTCGGCCAGAAGCTCCACCATCGAAGTAAGTGTTTCATCATGTGCCTCGCCAGCTAATCCTAAAGCAATTTGAGCCTGCAACCACCCTAGCTTTTTGCTTAAATCGTAGCGATTTCCTTTAACTTCTAAAGCAAGATATTTTGCGTTGTCGGCGAGTTCCTGTAAGGCTGGAGTAAGCAAAATATTAGTGTCATGATCTGCCACATGCTTTTCTAAAATAGAAAACAGCTCCGGTGTAAAAACATGCATTCCGAAAAAGCAGAGGTAGTACCCTATTCTTAAGCCAGGTGTCTGCAATTCTAATTCGGCCACACTTAATGATGGCTTTTCTATTATTTTTTCAATCTGATAAACACCAGTACTGTCTGCATGCTTCCCGGTAACGGTCCCGTACCTGCCAATCTGGTGCTCAACTGTGGGATTTACCGCCGAAACAGAACAGTTTTCCTGTATGGCCAGCTCAATGAGTTGTGCCGCACAGCGCTTTTTCACAAGGTTAGATACATACAGGTAGTCACCAAGCAGTAACAGGAAAGGCTCGTTGTTTACAAAATCACGGGCACAATAAACAGCGTGCCCGTATCCTAAAGGTTGCTCCTGTTCCACAAACTGAATGCGGGTAATTAGGTCGCTAAGCTTTGCGGCTTCTTCATTGGCCCAACTGCTGTTACCAAACGATTTTACCAGATTTTCGCGCAGAGAGGTGAACGCCTCAACATAACGTTGTTCATCACCCGGCGCACATACAATGCATAGTTCTTCTATTCCGCTGGCTATTGCCTCTTCTGCTATAATCTGGATAACAGGCTTATGCAATCCGTCTATATCAATAATAGGAAGCATTGCCTTTTGTATCGTATCTGCAACCGGGTATAGCCTTTCTCCGCGTGCTGCTGCGGTAATTACTGCCTTTCTGACTCTCATCTATGATTTATAATTCTGTTCCTAACAAGAATAAGATATTTAACTAATGATATATAAAGCTAACACCAAGTACAGCAAAACCGCTATACATGTTTACTGTATCTGTAAATGATTTCAGTAGGCTATGTAACCTATTCACTATCAGACGCTAATTTTTATTGATTAGACCCTATACTTTCCAAACCCTGCTTCTTTTAAACAGGCAAGCGATACAGGGTTGCCTATCGGGAAATCACAGAAACTTACTCAGGGTTCAGATAGGCTGTTTAACTTCGAGCGTTAGTATTTTACTGCCAACCTTTCCATCGGCACTCAGCCCCTGCACTACAATTATGTATTTTCCTGCAAGATCAGAAGTATAGAATTCAACTGTCCCTTTTCCGTTCTTATCTGTACGCAGGTTTGGAGACCAGAACAGCAGATTGCGAAAATCAGCCAGCCTACTGCTCTTCGCTGCTTCGGAGTCATAGGTTGGTGCGTAAAACTCCCTTTCCAGCTGCATTCCTTCATATTCCATCAAAAGCGCATGCGGACTCAATTTGAAACCGCCCAAATCACCGTTATAGGTGGCATAGCTTACTATACCATTATATAGATGCGGGCCAACCAGAAACTTACTTGCTGTCACATCCAGCCGTTTCACTTTCAAAGGATCAAATGCCATTATCCTGTCTACATCGAAGACTGGTACCCCATCCAGCAGCACCAGCGGATCTTCCTCAAACACAGCTTTGTGAGGAGAATCATGCACATGAAAATGAAAACCATCTCTACGCTTACGCACCATTACCCTTGGTACATATTCCCTCATTACCTCCTCCATCACTTTAAAGCGCTTATAGTCATCGAGCAGGTACTGGTCGTCGGGTATGCCATAAAACGCTAGGCTATCTACAAGAGGAGCTTTAAACAGATTGGTGTACTTCTTGAAATAGTTGTTATGAACCTGCATCTCTAAATGCCGCTGTGCCAGCTCCGGCTCTACAGCAGATGTTATGTTATAGCCAAAAGCCTTTTGAGAAGCAAATCTGTTTGAGAAAGGGCTGTATACCTGAAAGCTGTAAGTGGTGTCTTTAGCATTGTTAGCCTGCACAACAATTTCTCTTGCCCCAAAAAAGTCTTTTACTTCGAAACGAAACTCCCCCTGCATATTGCTAACTGCATTATAAAAACGAATATGCTTGCCAGGTGAACCCAGGTAAGTAGTCACATTAGAGACAGGAATTCCACTGGAAATTTTAGTTACTTTTCCCTGGATGAAATGTCCATCCATCTCAGGCAGGTAGGCATAAACAGGTTCCTTATTATCCAGTATGTCTTTCCAGGCAAAGCGACTCCAGCCATGGGTGAGCAGCAGGTTATCAATTGCTTCATCCGTGTGTTGTAATGTTTCTTTAAAATAAGAATCAGGATCTTCAATTGTACCTTTCAGGTCGGATAAAAGCCACAAATAAGTACCCATATCAGTTGTTATAGCTTGCTGAAAAGCATCGAGCTTATATACAGCCATAGACAAATTAGCAGGAACACTACTTTTTGTTCCGCTACCTGAAGTTTCAAGGCTTAGTTTTACTTTATCACGGTTGGCATAAAAGTCTTTGTCTGCTATTGCTTCAACTAAAAGCTTTTCAGCAGGACGCTTGAAGTATAAGCGTTCACACACAGGCTGGCCTTTACTGTTAAATACAGTAAAGTGTGTGATACCCTCGGACAGACTACTTTTAGGAACAGAAAAGGTGACGGCTTCCTGCCCTACGTATCTGTCTTCAGACACAGAGATTATCTGCCTTGCATGCCCTAACAGGTACAGTTGCTCATGAGGCATTCCGACAGTCTGTAATGTAAGGTTAATAGTTTCGGGACCGTTATCCAGAAGCTTCAGGTGGTATCCTGCAGCAAGCGAAGCATCTAAAGGTTTTGAAAGCACTTCCTTTCCGTGAACCCGGAGTGTGGCAACATATTGTACGCCTGCTTTCGGAATGAAATTAAAATGGCCAATCCCCAGGTGGGCAGGAGTAAACTGAGCTACTATGTCACCCTCCTCATCCCTAAGCTCTCCTTCAAAATCAATGCCTTTACCGGTAACAATATCTACAGCCTTAAAAGCTACCTTGTTCTCAATGCCACTTAACAGGTTGCCACTTTCAGGAAAGAACTGAACCTCATATTCTCTGTTTTGGAGTGCAGGCGCTGCCGCTTCGGCATTTTTAAGTGTATTAACAATGGTAATCTGACTATGGAAGAAAAAATCCGGGCTGAAGTTCTTCATCCAACTGGTATACGCCCGCACCGTATACTGACCGGACTCCAGTGTAAATGGCAGTATAAAAGAACCATTGCCCATCCCTTTGCTGAGTGGTATTTTAGCCTGTAGTACAGGTGTGTTCTCAGCATTTAGTACCTCCACGTAAGCTACCTTGCTTATATCCAAAGGTTTATGCAAATCACCATCCACGGTGTAAGCTTTAAACCAAAGCGTTTCTCCCGAAATGTAAGCTGGCCGGTCCAGGTGCAGAAATAGCTTTTCCTGCAATGCCTTCAGCCGATACTTGTCAAAAGACTGAACTATACCTGAGGTGCTCCGGCTCTGCCCGAGCGCATTGCTTACAAAGCACAGACATAGCATAATCAAAAAAAATGATGCTCTGTTAAAATGGGTATGTATCATTTCCACTTTAGTTATGTTTTTCGGCCTTATAAAATCCATACGCGCAGGTACTATTCCCAAAACGGAGGCCTTACGTTTGTACCGTATACCCGACAGTCCACGCACGATTTCTGAGAGACCATGTAGCCAACTACAGTCATGCCTACCATATATTCGCCAAAAGGAAGTTTAAACCCGCCCTCGAGTTGCTCCCGTACCTCATCTACCATAATAGTATCATACTCACATCGCTGGTAAGCAGGCCTCCAATGCTGCGGCATTTCACTACGGCTAACAAAAAGCCTTTTTTCTTCCACTGTTGATGCAGTTATAAAGCCGATCACAGGTTCTTCAGGACTGCTTGTGCAGCTTATATTCCCTGTTAACTGAGAAGGCTGTGGATCAAACAAAGTCCCGATGCTTTCGGTGTTTCTCTTGAGCTTTTCGTAATAATTAAAAGCCTCTTTACTTAATGCCCTTTGCTTTACAAGAATGCTGTATTTAATGCCAAGCTTAGCAGAAGCACTTGGAACCTGTGTTACCAAATAATCGCTGATAACATCACTGGTGAGTTTAGTAGAAGTTCCAATTAGTATGTTTGAAGAATTTTCTGACCGCCAGCAGTTGTAAATATCTTCCATGTAAAAGTTATAAGTTACTTTTCCATCTTTGTATTCCAGGTTTGTTGGAAAAGCAGAAGTATAATGCCAGGTTTCATCAAAGGTCCAACTATAATAGTTGCTTTTATTGGTCGCATCGTGTGTACTGACATAAATCCCGAGCGCATCCGAATCTGCCCTCCAGCTTACCCTATCAATGGCCGGAGTCTGTTTTGCCTCTACATACTCCGATTGGTACTGCTTCCCGGTGGAAGTTACAATCTTTAGCCTGCATTTAGCGCCAGGCCCGATGTTTAATTCATTAACATAGATTCCCGGGCTTCGCTCATATAGCTCTATTTGGCCTCCATCTTCCAACTCAACCGACACCCGTGCACCAGATTCTACTGGTGGCACTCCTTCTTCGTACAGGTTCTGTGTATAGGATAAATTAATTGTAGTTGAGCCTGCCGTGTTTATAAAGCCACTTACCACCAGGTATGCGTTGGGCATTTCCAATACCTTAGGAAGGTAAGGTTCTTCGCAGCCAACCACTAGAAACAGGAAGAACAGTAATGCTGCCTTTATTCTAAGCAAATTAAACATGATACTAAAACTTAAAGTTATAAGTAATGGTAGGAATGGGATGCGCAAAGATTGAAAGCTGATACCCATTCACTCTTCCTCCTTCTGATCTAAAATAAACTGAATAAGGATTCTTGCGCCCGGTCAGATTATAAACGGCCAGGGTCCAGGAGCTATGTGCCAGCTTTCTTACCTTATGGTTGCCTTCTATGTTCATGGCAAAATCTACGCGATAGTAATCTGGAATCCGGTATTGGTTTCTATCAGAGTAGAGAATTCTGTCGCTGGTGCCATCGTTATACTTGGCAATTGGTAAAGTAATCGGTCGGCCTGTATTGTATGTAAAATTTAAAGAAGTGCTAAACCGCTGGCTGAACCTGTAATTACTGATCAGGGTAAAGTCATGAGGCTTATCGAAGTTGCTAGGATAGTAATTGCCGCCGTTTATAGTTTCAGAAATGGCCGGATCATTCACCCGTACCAATGTGCGGGCATAGGTATAACTTACCCAGCCATTCAGTTTTCCAGACAACTTTTTAAGCATAAACTCTACGCCGTAAGCCTCTCCCTCGGCATTAATCACATCTGTCTCCACATGATGATTCATTACCAAAGTTGCTCCACTACGATAATCCAGAAAGTCCTTCATCTTTTTGTAGTATCCTTCCACAGAGAATTCAACTGTATTGGCTCTGAAGTTTCTATAATAACCTAATGCCACCTGGTCTCCTACTTGGGGCTTTATGTTCGCATCGCTTAATTTCCAGATATCTGTTGGAGATATGGATGCGGTATTGGATAGCATGTGAATGTATTGCCGTAAGCGGTTAAAGCTAACTTTTATGGAAGAATTATCAGTTAAACCCAATCTGGCCGACAATCTGTACTCGGGGCCATGGTAAGTAGCTATATTCTCCCCAGCTCCATATGAAATAGTATCCTGAATAGAAGTTTCTGTTCTTGGTACGCCAGGGGCATAGCTAAATACCTCTCTTGCACCCACTGCATTAAATATGGAGTAACGCAGGCCTAATGATACCGATAGTTTAGGAGTAATATCAAACCTATCAGATAAGTAAACTGCGCTTTCGACTCCTTTTTCTATTTGTAGCACATCGGGGGCAACTAACGATTCGGGGCTGTTGGGTTGCATAGTACCGGGTTTAATAGCGTAAACCGTTGAACTAGCTCCGAAATCCACTGTGTGTTTACTATTATGAAAATAATTAAAATCGGCTTGCACACCTCCCTGATCCAAACCAAACCCTAAAGAAAAAGCGTTAACAGGATTTGAAGAACTGTTTACGCTATAAGCATAATGGCTATAGCTTCCGGTAACAACACTATAAAGTTTATTCCCGAAGATGTGCTTCCACTTTGCACTGGCATTGTAGTTGGTAAACTTGTAAAGCGTATCGGCACTGAACTTAAACTTATCGCTGCTGGTGTAACCTGTCAGGTAAAATGTATTGTTCCTGTTCATTTCATGACTAATGTTTGCATTAATATCATAAAAGGAGGCCGAACTTTCTTTGTAGCCCGGAATCTGTTTTAGCAGCCAGTCTGAATAAGTGCTTCTCCCGCCAATTAAGAAAGAAGTCTTATCTTTTCTAATGGGTCCTTCTAAGGTAAGCCTGCTGGTTAGCAAACCGATACCACCGCCACCGGAAAGCTTCTTTTTATTACCCTCACGCGAAGTTACCTCCAACACAGACGATAAGCGTCCTCCATATTTAGCAGGTATAGCGCTTTTATATAACTCAACAGACTTAAGGACATCCGGGTTAAAGGCGGAGAAAAACCCAAATAAATGTGAGGGATTATAAATGGTGGCATCGTTGAAAAGAATCAGGTTCTGATCGGTAGAGCCGCCTCTAACGTTCATACCGGTACTACCCTCGCCGACAGATTTTACACCAGGAAGCGTAAGTACTACTCTTAAAATATCTGTTTCGCCAAAAGCCGTTGGCACCTGCTTAATAGTTCTGATATCAAGGCGTTCCATCCCCATTTGCATACCAGACACATTTCTGTCTTTTTCGGCTTCAATCACAACTTCTTTTAGTAACCGGACATCCTCTTCAATTTCAATATCCAGTTTGCCGTCAGACTGTAACATGATGTGGCGTTTTGTATCTTTTAAACCGACAGCTTTAATTCTCAGCTCGTGTTGCCCAACCGGTAAAGACAACGCATAATAGCCGTATTGGTCGGATACGGTGCCGATTACCGGCGACTGAATGTAGATGTAAGCTCCGATAATGGGCTCTCCGGAACTGGCATCACGCAAGTGACCTGCCAGACTTGCCTTGCCACTGCTGTTCTCTTTTCTGGTGCCAATCTCGTAGAGTTTTACTTCTGAAGCAGCACTTTTTTTACTTTTAGGAGGCTGATACTGCTCCGCTATAACCTCCAGCTGTGCATCTCCTCCCTGAGTTTTTTTGTCAAAGAAACCTTCTGGTAAACCTGCATAAATTTGAGTGCCTGCCGTAATAAATACTTGGTTTTGGGGACTTAAAGCAAATTTAAGGTTGGTATCTTTAAAAATGGCTGTAAGTACGGTGGGTAATGGTTGCGACTGTATTTGCAGATTTACAAAAATGCTGTCTACATCTGCGGGATCGAAATAAAAGCGATAAGGAGTTTCAGATTCGACTTTTAAAACAAAATTCAGGAAAGAAGTATTTTGATAAGTTCCGCTAATAGTGGCCTCGCTTGCTCCCTGCCCTGCACAGGGCTGTATACTGCAAAGAACATAAACCAGAACAATGAAGACATTTCTGTAGAAATATTTCATATAATAAAGAATCAGAAGATGTTTTGGATAAAAATGCAGACCAGGAGTTTAAGGATTCAAGCTATCATAGTAGCCGACGACACGAGCCATTGCTTCTTCACGATTCTTTCTAAACTTAATTTTATTTGCTCTTACATACTCGTTGAGCTGCTTTTTATTCGTTTGAAGTGCTTTATACAAAGATCGCTTGTTCTTCACCTGCTGATATTTTCCGTCTTTCTCCAGGAAGTATTTATCAGCGATGCTATAGTCTCCTTCCATGCCCTGGCTTGTGGCTCTTTCATTAGCTACTTTAACTCTTTTAGCCAAAAGCTGCACGCTTCCTTCGTGTAGTACATCATAAAAGCCCGATTGGTAAGGAAAAGCTCCAGTAGAATCGTGCTCAAACCTCTCAAACTTATGGTTAAGGAAATAGAAGGTTTTTACTTTCTTGCTTACAAGTTTCTGGGAAAATCCACTGTTATAAAGAATGATTTCATCTGTTACAACATCGTAAAACATTGGCACCTGCTGATACCATGCGCCATCGTATAGCACGCTTCCTTCTGATAGCTGGTTAGTTTCAAAAAACTGGTGCCCTTCCATAAACTGTTTACGATGATTCACATATTCAGGACCAGTATAAAGGTGTGCATGAATTCCTACAGCACTTTTATAAGCTTCTGTAGCATTTGAAACAGCTACTTGAATAAAGGCTGTATCGGGCATAGCATTCTGTGCTCGTAAAGAATTAACTAAAGCAAAGAAGGTTATGAAAACCGCTAGTACTGAAATTTTCATTGTAATGACACAAAATGCCCAATTATCGATTTATTATTCTAATATACTAAAAATTATATGGATTAAAAGTAAATTAAAAATAATTGTACGAAAAAGATAATATTGAACACAAGATAGTCTCTTGGAACGGTAGAGGACCTTTGGCAGCTTTATCTTTTTGAAATAAAAGTAGAATGGAATGTTAAAGGGAGTAGTAGATATGCTTACTTATTTATTGTTGCAAGGTCCCAAACAGCCTGCGCAAACTTTTTCCAACTAAACTGTTCCTTTAGTTCACTTATATTTTCAGCAAAGCCTGAGGTATTATCTGATGTATAAAATTTATTTATGGCTTCGGCAATAGCCTGCGGCTGAGGTTCCACCACATAGCCAACTTTACCGTCTGGCACTGTTTCAGCCAACCCACCTACTCTTGTAACTACCATTGGTTTGTTAAAGTGATAGGCAACTTGTGTTACGCCACTCTGTGTAGCATGTTTGTAAGGCTGTACAACTAGGTCTGCAGCACTGAAATAATGCCTTACGGCAGCATTCGGCACAAAATTGGTATGCAGCACCAGCCTATCCCGAAGCCCCAGTTTTTCCATTAAGTCATGGTATGGTGCGGCATCTTCGTAAAACTCTCCGGCAACAATCAATTTAACATCCGGTAGCTGTTGAAGTGGCAGTTCTGCCATTGCCTGTAGCAGCAGATCTAAACCTTTATAGGCACGAATAAAGCCAAAGAAGAGCAAGTACCGGAAAGTTGGATCTAAGTCCAGAGCTTTACAGGCTGCTTCTCTTGTCTCTGCTTCGCCGAAATTGTCGTACAGCGGGTGAGGCAGGTATACAGCAGGTTTTTCCGGCTCAAAAATTTTAAGTTCCTGCTGCACTGAACGCGACATAGTTATGAAACCATGGCAGGAACTAAGAAAGTATTGCGTAAAGAGTTTATCGCCGGGCCGTTTCTCATGCGGCACAACATTATCTGTAATTGCCAGCACTTTACTGACTTTGTTTCGCCTGATAAGGCGGGCAATTGTTCCCAGGCAAGGTCCCATAAAAGGCAACCAGTAGCGGAACAACACAAGATCAGGCTTTTTCCTGCGAATGTAGTTACCTGTTCTGATCCAGCTAACTGGATTAACAGAATTAATAAGAACTTTGATAGATAGATCTTGTGGTGCAGGCTCCTCTGAATATTGCGTTTTGCCAGGAAACAAAAAAGCTGGATACTGAAGGCTGAAAGTAACAATTTCCACCTCATCTCCATGTTCCTGAAACTCTCTGGCCAGCCTCTCATTAAAAGTAGACATTCCACCACCCCGAAGCGGGTGCGCAGGTCCTACTATCACCACTTGCCTACCCATTACTTCTGAAAAGCACCAATTCGCTCCCTGATCAGGTACTCGTTTTTATTTCTGCTTCCCAATGAAATCATTTCTGCCAGAAATCCTGCTAGGAATAGTTGTACTCCCACTATCACCGCTACCAGGGCTAAAAAGAAAAGAGGTTGATCAACCACATCTCGCGCACGCCCATCCGGATACAGCCTGAACACCTTCTGCATGATCAGCCAGATAGTTATACCCAGACCAACTATAAATGATAATGTCCCCATTGTACCGAAAAAGTGCATGGGCCGTTTTTTGAAGCGGGAGACAAATGTAATGGAAAGCAGGTCCAGGAAACCGTATATAAAACGTTCGAGACCAAATTTGGTAGTGCCGTATTTCCGCTCCTGGTGCTGCACTACCTTCTCTCCAATGCGAGA
This sequence comes from Pontibacter sp. SGAir0037, assembly GCF_005491705.1. NCBI lineage: Bacteria > Pseudomonadati > Bacteroidota > Cytophagia > Cytophagales > Hymenobacteraceae > Pontibacter > Pontibacter sp. SGAir0037. The sequence continues at coordinate 3,218,830 of NZ_CP028092.1, forward strand.
AAAGCCGTTCCATTTAGCCAAAACAGGTATATAGCGGTGCATTTCCCCATGCACTTCTATTGTTTTAACCACTAACTGCCGATAAGCTTTAAGGCCACAATTAAAATCGTGTAGTTCTATTCCTGAAAGCTTTCTGGTAGCTGCGTTAAATAGTTTGGAAGGAACAGTTTTACTGATAGGATCAAAACGCTTCTGCTTCCAGCCCGACACCAGATCATACTTTTGGTGTTTAATCATATCATATAGCGCCGGGATTTCTTCAGGACTATCCTGTAAATCGGCATCCATGGTAATCACCACTTCTCCTACGCATCGCTGGAAACCAACGTGCAGAGCAGCGGACTTACCATAGTTCCTGTTAAAGCTAACACCTTTAATTGACTTATCTTCTTCACTAAGATCAGCAATCACCTCCCAGGAGCGGTCGGTACTGCCATCATCAATCAAAATTATTTCGTAAGAAAAACTGTGTGCGTGCATCACACGTCTGATCCAACGCACCAGTTCAGGCAGCGATTCCTCTTCGTTAAAAAGAGGAACCACTACCGAAATATCATAAGGATATTGCATGTATTTACTCAAATTCCGGCCGCGTATTTTTCATAATAGCGGATATAATAAGGGAAATAATAAAACCAATGATTACATAACCTATTAATGCTGCAAAAATAGTGATTAATGGACCTTGGAACTTTTGCCCCATTTCTAGTGCTGCATCAATTTGCTCATCACTCATGCCCCTGTTTTCTAATTCTATTCGTTGCTGCTCCATCATATTACTCATATAATTAGTATCGACGAACGAGGTGTACGCCCACATAAATATTCCACCCAATAGGCCTACCACAGCTGAAATTAAAGTACCTATTCCCAAGCCCTGCCCGTAGGACATAAAGCCCCCGCTTCGCTGTTTAAATTCTTTAATGGCAACAACAATGGCAACAATCAAAATTATATAACCAAGCCCACCTAGCCATTTATTTGTGCCTAAATCGGCAAGCATCAGAATCAGTGAATAAACTACGCTGATCAATCCAAAGATTAAGCCGTATTTAAGTGCTACAGAGGATACGGAAGGCTGCTTTTCAGTAATTGTGTCCATGAGTTTTAATTTATAGGTTTGAAGATATTATTTTCTAAAGAAAACGGCCGCTACTATAGCAATAAAGAAACCTGCCAGAAACCTGGTTACAAAATCAGAAGTTGCCAGCAACGAAGCACTTACCGAATCGAGCGCAGCGTATGTTTGTTCATATAATTTTTCTCCTAACGCCTCTACCTGCATCTCCCGTTGCGTTTCCATTATTCTCTTCGATTCAGCTATATAATCACTAATGATTGTATCTCCGGCAAAGTATAAGAACAGAAACAGAAGCATAGCTGCTGTTAGCGCAGTATAGAATGACACGGAAACACCAACACGTAAGCCCCTTAAAAAGCCCAGTTCCGCATCTATAAACTGTTTATAATATTTTATCCCCAGAAAAAGAAAAACCGGGATAGGTAAATAAGTAATACGTCCGGATTCCGCTAAGGGATTAAACCCAACCAGGTGCATAACGATCACCAAAGCAAAACATGCTACTCCAGAAAGCACTCCATAACGCACACCAACCCGTGCAATACCTTGATCAAACATTTTATAAAATCAGGCAGCGATTCTGCTGCCATGCTGTTATTAAGCTTAAATATATTAAAAAAGATTAATTAAGGACTACTTGCCCTTTATGAATTATACCAAGGACTTTTCCTTTTAGATTAACACCAAAAAACGGACTATTAAATGATTTAGACTTTACGGTATCCTGATCTGGTGTCCAGCCAAGGACAGGGCTAAAGATAGTAAGATTAGCCTCCTCTCCTTCGGCAATAGCAGGTTTTGGCAAACTTAAGACCTGACGTGGCCCATCTGTCAGTTTATAGATTATCTTTTCCAGGGATAAGGTATCTGACAAAGAAGTATAGGCAACTGAAAAAGCCGTTTCCAAATTTGTTATGCCAAAATCGGCTAAGTCAAATTCAAGCTTTTTGGATTCGGTATCATGTGGTATATGTGCAGATACCAAGGCATCTATGGTGCCATCCTCAAGTCCTTGTACCAGGGCAGCAGCATCTTTTTCGCTTCTGAAGGGAGGAGCTACTTTATAGTTTGTATCAAATGGAGCAATGGTTTCGTCTGTAAAAGCTGCCTGGTAACTGGCTACATCGCAGGTAACCTGCAGCCCTTCTGCTTTTGCTTTACGAATAGCCTCAACCGAAGCAGCAGTGGAAATCAGCGAAAAATGCAGCTTACCGCCTGTATATGCCAACAACTGTAAATCGCGGGTTACCATTATTTCTTCAGCCATGGCAGGTATGCCTTTCATACCTAACAATGTACTTACCTGTCCTTCATGCATCTGCCCATGATCTGTCAGGCGGGTATGTTCGGGTTTGTTCATCAATAAACCATCAAACATCTGCACATACTGCAAAGCCTTCAGCATGACGTCTGCACCTTGCAAAGGTTTTATGCCATCTGTAAAAGCTACTGCCCCTGCCGTGTGAAGATCTATCATCTCTGTCAGGTCTTTACCTTCTGTATCAACAGTAAGTGCTGCGGCCGGGTGCAGAGTAACAGGTAAATGTGCAGTTCTGTTTCTTAAAAAGCTAACCGCGCCTTTTGTCTGAACAACAGGCTGTACATTAGGCAAACATAATATTTCTGTAAAGCCCCCGGCTGCAGCAGCTGCAGCGGCTGTCTCCAGATCTTCTTTATGCTCCAGCCCCGGCTCACCTACGAAGGCATGTAAATCAACCCAACCTGCTGATACACATAAGCCATCTGCTGCAATCAGTGTGTCAGCCTCAGGTTCATCTGTGCCAATGTATAGAATCTTACCATTTTCGATAAGTATATTCTGTGTTTGTAAATGATATGCTGAATCGGGGTTAATAATTTGTGCTGCTCGAAGAAGTACTTTCATGCTAGAGGAATCTAATAAGTGCTATTTCTGCCATCAGGAAAAACAAACACAATATTAGGCAATATTTCCAAAGCTTTACGCCAAAAAATCTTTTTTCGAACTCTCCTTTCACAGAAAATGTGTCGCCGTAGTTATAGACATGAATATGCTGCTGATCCTGACGCAGCATACCCCTTAATTCATCGGGTGAATATTGCTCCAGAAAAGACTCTTTCTTATCGTAGTTAAAGGCAAGTCTTGTAATGGTTGAATCCCCCAGACGCACCTCATAAACTCCTGCTTCATCCATTTCGGCAGGAATATCAAAAAACACCCTGTCCTCTCTTACCTGCTGGTCAGGTATGAACTCCAGGCTATCCTTTGCTAGTTTATAAATACCTTCCTTTTTAACAGAAGGTACTGCCGGAACATGAATGGTACCGCCTGCCAGGGAGTAAGCCAACTGCTGTTCCTGTTTGTAGCTGGCAATTGCTAAACGATACATAATAGGCACAAATAAGGCATGCCCTGCCAGTTCACTATATTGTTCATTTAAAGTTGATGCCATTAGAAAGACTTGTCCCTGCCCACGATTGAAGCGGGATAGAAACGGCGCACCGCCTCTGAACTTTAGAATATCATCTGAGGCTCTTGACCAGGATAGCTGCCTTACCGCTGCCGGCATTTGCATTTTAGGGTCGTAATCTGCAAAAATGCTTCTGAAGAAAGGGTTATCTGAAGCAGGGGCAGCAATGTTTGCTTTAGCTGTAGTTGCTGTAGCATTGTTAAAATCGGCAGGTATGCTCAATGCCTGGAATAGAGATTTATAACTATTAGCATCGCCATTTGCCGGAGGTATAACTATAACCGTGCCTCCTGCCTGCACAAAGCTGTTAACTGTAGACAGGATGGCCGGAGAAATAACAGGCAAACCGTTCAAAACAATAGCATTCGAGCTGCTGGCACGCGCATAATCCATATTATTAGCATTAAACTGTATTAGCCTGAAAAACGACTCATTGTTATATAGCCTTTGCAGAGGACTACCTGTACGATCGGCAAGTTCAGTTATTTCTATTCTTTGAGATGGGGCCAGTGTAAAATAGTAAACATTATCGAATTCAACCGGGAAATCCTCAATCTCGATAGAAGCACTCTGGCTGATGTCACCACTAAACTTAAAGTTAAGAACAGCCTCTGTAGCCTGCTGTGGTGGTAAGTCAAGACTTAGTGCAGAGGTTTGCCGGCCACCTATAATTAGTTTTACAGCACAGTCCTCCACTGCTGTGACTCCAGTATTATAAATACGAACGTGTAAGGTATTATCTCCTCCGGCTCTTAAGAACTCATCCTCCAGATATACAGTATCAATAGTTATATTAGAAATTCCATCTGCTTTTAAAGGAATCAGATGGAGCTGTTTTGTAGAATCAAATTGAGAAAGTAAAGCAGGCGAAAAGGTACTCTTCTGAAAGTCTGAAAAGTAAAACAGATGCTCCGCTTCATTGTTCCTGTTTTGCAGACCTAAGTTAGCGTTAGCTACATAATCAAGTTCATCCAGCTTAGAAGCTGCATCACTGGCAGGTACAGTACCCGATCGGCTTATATTATTCCCTGATAACAACCCAAAAGAGGTAGAAGCCGGAAAAAGATCAATAACTGACTTAGCCTGATCTACGGCTGCAGTTAGTAAAGATATGTCCTGCTCATCTTGCATATTCTGCATGCTATAGGAATTGTCTACTGCAATAGTTACCTGTGAGGTATCTGTAGGTACAGTAGATTCAGAGGCCGGCAAGAAAGGCTGTGCAAATGCAAGCACAAGAAAGGTAATAAAACATATTCTACACAGCAGGATGAGTACCTCCTTTAGATTCCGCTGACTTGCTGTTACATCTTTCGAAGCCTGAATAAACCTTACATTGCTAAAGTTGATTCTTTTAGCACGTCTTAATTGAGCCAAGTGCAGAATGACGGGTATAGCAATAGCTGTAAGAGCGTAAAGAAAAGTAGGGTATAGTAAAGCCATAGGTACAAGATAGACAGGAACAGCCTTAAAAGCAATGTATAGTGCTGCATCCTATCAACCTGCACTAACTTTTACTATGTAAGGCTTACAGGGAAGTACTGTATATGGATGAAAAAGGATTTCCTTCAGCAGACTTGCTCCATCGGGACGGGGCTCTGGAGCACTCGGTTCGGCTGCTGAAGAACAATGAGATCTTTGCCTGGGGTCGGATGCGGGCGTGCATGAGCGGGAAGGGATTGGCCCTGCCGCGGCCAGTGTGTGGGGTGTGGTGGCATAAAAAAAGGGTTACCCTTTGTGGGGGTAACCCTTCGTGATGTGGTTGGCGGCCACCTACTCTCCCGGGTGTGACCCCAGTACCATCGGCGCAGCCGGGCTTAACTTCTCTGTTCGGGATGGGAAGAGGTGAACACCGGCGCCATAGCCACCATTGCCGTCGCACGGTTGCTGTCCGTGCCTGATGCTGTGGTGTGTCTTTGACCTTGTGGGGGAGAGGGAAAGGGGGGGAAGCGGCGGGCCGTGTCCGGCCTCTTGGAGAACGCGCCCGGGCAATTAGTACCGCTCGGCTTTGCCGTCTCCGGCTTTACACCTGCGGCCTATCGACGTGGTCGTCTCCCACGGCCCTTCAAGGGAGATCTCATCTTGGGGCGGGTTTCGCACTTAGATGCTTTCAGCGCTTATCCCGTCCGAGCGTAGCTACCCTGCGCTGCACCAGGCGGCACAACAGGTCCACCAGAGGCTCGTCCATCCCGGTCCTCTCGTACTAAGGACAGAGCCCCGCAAATCTCCGACGCCCGCAACAGATAGGGACCGAACTGTCTCACGACGTTCTGAACCCAGCTCGCGTGCCACTTTAATCGGCGAACAGCCGAACCCTTGGGACCTTCTCCAGCCCCAGGACGTGACGAGCCGACATCGAGGTGCCAAACCTCCCCGTCGATATGAGCTCTTGGGGGAGATCAGCCTGTTATCCCCAGAGTACCTTTTATCCTTTGAGCGATGGCCCTTCCATGCGGAACCACCGGATCACTATATCCGCCTTTCGGCCCTGCTCGGCTTGTGGGCCTCACAGTCAAGCCCCCTTCTGCTATTGCGCTCTGCGCACGGTTACCAAGCGTGCTGAGGGAACCTTTGAAAGCCTCCGTTATTGTTTTGGAGGCGACCACCCCAGTCAAACTACCCGCCAAGCAATGTCCCGCTCACGCGGTTAGGCTCCAAGCCACTCAAGGGCGGTATTTCAAGGACGGATCCGCGACGCCTGGCGACGCCGCCTCTTCTCCTCCCGCCTATCCTACACATGAGTGACCCAGAGGCAATGCTAAGCTGTAGTGAAGGTTCATGGGGTCTTTCCGTCCCGTTGCGGGTAATCGGCATCTTCACCGATACTACAATTTCACCGAGCTCACGGCTGAGACAGCGCCCAGATCGTTACACCATTCGTGCAGGTCGGAACTTACCCGACAAGGAATTTCGCTACCTTAGGACCGTTATAGTTACGGCCGCCGTTTACCGGGGCTTCGATTCAGAGCTTCGCCTTGCGGCTAACCCCCCCTCTTAACCTTCCGGCACCGGGCAGGTGTCAGGCCTTATACGTCATCTCTCGATTTGGCAAAGCCATGTGTTTTTGTTAAACAGTCGCCTGGGCCTTTTCACTGCGGCTTCTTGCATCGCTGCAAGGAAGCGCCCCTTCTCCCGAAGTTACAGGGCCATTTTGCCGAGTTCCTTGGCCGTGATTCACTCGAGCACCTTAGGATTCTCTCCTCGACCACCTGTGTCGGTTTGCGGTACGGGCGGCGCGCCATTTAAACGCTTAGCGGGTTTTCTAGGGAGCCTGCTTAGGGACGATCTCCGCCCCCGGGGGGTTGGAGTACTTTCCACTTTCGGCTAGCCCGGCGTGCTTGACGACCGGCCCAATACCTACGGTGTTAAACGCACTATTCCGTCAGTGCGCCGTCCTTTCACTTCTCCGTCACCGCATCGCTATGGCGCGCCGGTGCTGGAATATTAACCAGCTGTCCATCGACCTTAGCCTTCGCCTCGGCCTTAGGACCCGACTAACCCTGATCCGATTAGCGTTGATCAGGAAACCTGGGTCTTTCGGTGTGCGGGTTTCTCGCCCGCATTATCGTTACTTATGCCTACATTTGCTTTTCCAAGCACTCCAGCGCCCCTTGCCGGGACGCCTTCGCCGTCCTTGGAATGCTCCCCTACCAGTATGACCCGTGTCATAATCCGCGGCTTCGGCGCCTCGCTTGATGCCCGATTATTATCGATGCCCTGCCGCTCGACCAGTGAGCTGTTACGCACTCTTTAAAGGAATGGCTGCTTCCAAGCCAACCTCCTGGCTGTCCGGGCAGCTGGACCCCCTTTGTTCAACTTAGCGTGGACTTTGGGGCCTTAGCCGGCGGTCTGGGTTCTTTCCCTCTCGGCGCGGGACCTTAGCACCCCGCGCCTCACTGCCGCGTATGTCAAGTGGCATTCGGAGTTCGTCAGGATTCGGTAGGATGTGACTCCCCCTAGTCCTATCGGTAGCTCTACCTCCACATGACTCCACCGCGACGCTGCCCCTAAAGGCATTTCGGGGAGTACGAGCTATTTCTCAGTTTGATTGGCCTTTCACCCCTACCCACAGGTCATCCAAATGCTTTTCAACGCAAACTGGTTCGGACCTCCAGTTGGTTTTACCCAACCTTCATCCTGCCCATGGGTAGATCACAAAGTTTCGCGTCTACCCCCCCTGACTCTGCGCCCTATTCAGACTCGCTTTCGCTGCGGCTCCGCGCCTCCAGACGCTTAACCTTGCCAGGGAGGAGTAACTCGTAGGCTCATTATGCAAAAGGCACGCCGTCACCCCACACAGGGGCTCCGACCGCTTGTAGGCGCACGGTTTCAGGTTCTCTTTCACCCTCCTATTCGGAGTGCTTTTCACCTTTCCCTCACGGTACTGGTTCACTATCGGTCTCTCAGGAGTATTTAGCCTTGGCGGATGGTGCCGCCGGATTCAGGCGGGATTCCTCCGGTCCCGCCCTACTCAGGATTCCACTACGGCCAATCAACTTGCGCTCACGGGGCTATCACCCGCTCCGGCCTGCCTTCCCAGGCAGTTAAGCTTCGTTCATTGGTCCGACGGCGTGGTCCTACAACCCCAGCCCTGCCGTGACAGCGCTGGTTTGGGCTCCTGCGCGTTCGCTCGCCACTACTTGCGCAATCATTGTTATTTTCTCTTCCTCCGGGTACTTAGATGTTTCAGTTCCCCGGGTTCGCCCACCCGAAGGTGTAGTGCATCTTCAATGCACTGGGTTGCCCCATTCGGACACCCGCGGATCAAATCGTATGTGCCGATCCCCGCGGATTTTCGCAGCTTGTCGCGTCCTTCATCGCCTCTGAGAGCCTAGGCATCCCCCGTGCGCCCTTCTCTGCGTTCTCGGCCGCCCCACAAGCGTGGGGGCGGCCCGCCTCTTCTCTTCCGTCCCGGCCCTAAGGCCGGAACGTCCTTCTTTCTCTCTCTCCCATCATGTCAAAGAACTTTCCCCAGGGCACAAGTCCAGAGTCCAGGGCCAAGGGTTGTCTAACCCTTCACCCCGCTCTCTCTCAGGTGCCCCAAATAGTAGCCTATGCCTGCTGCATAGGCCGTGATCGTGTTTGAGTGTGATCGGTTGAAACAGGCCTCCAAGGCCTCTGTCCGCGCCCGCTGCCCCTCGCTTCTCGGGAAAGCCCGGGCCGTCTCTAGAAAGGAGGTGATCCAGCCGCACCTTCCGGTACGGCTACCTTGTTACGACTTAGCCCCAGTTACCAGTTTTACCCTAGACGGCTCCTTTCACGGTCACCGGCTTCAGGTCTCCCTGACTTCCATGGCTTGACGGGCGGTGTGTACAAGGCCCGGGAACGTATTCACCGCGCCGTTGCTGATGCGCGATTACTAGCGATTCCGGCTTCACGGAGTCGAGTTGCAGACTCCGATCCGAACTGAGACGCACTTTTTGAGATTGGCACCCTATCGCTAGGTAGCGACCCTCTGTATGCGCCATTGTAGCACGTGTGTAGCCCTAGGCGTAAGGGCCATGATGACTTGACGTCGTCCCCGCCTTCCTCGCTTCTTGCGAAGGCAGTCCCTTTAGAGTCCCCGGCTTGACCCGCTGGCAACTAAAGGTAGGGGTTGCGCTCGTTGCGGGACTTAACCCAACACCTCACGGCACGAGCTGACGACAGCCATGCAGCACCTTGCTTTGTGCCCCGAAGGGAAGCCCCATCTCTGGGGCCGTCACGCGCATTCTAGCCTAGGTAAGGTTCCTCGCGTATCATCGAATTAAACCACATGCTCCACCGCTTGTGCGGGCCCCCGTCAATTCCTTTGAGTTTCACCCTTGCGGGCGTACTCCCCAGGTGGGTCACTTAACGCTTTCGCTTGGACGCTGGCCGTCTATCGCCAACATCGAGTGACCATCGTTTACGGCGCGGACTACCAGGGTATCTAATCCTGTTCGCTCCCCGCGCTTTCGTGCCTCAGCGTCAGTTGCAGGCACAGCGAGCTGCCTTCGCAATCGGGGTTCTTCATGGTATCTATGCATTTCACCGCTACACCATGAGTTCCGCCCGCCTCTACCGAACTCAAGCCCGCCAGTATCAACGGCAGTTCCGGGGTTGAGCCCCGGGATTTCACCGCTGACTTAGCAGGCCGCCTACGCACCCTTTAAACCCAATAAATCCGGACAACGCTTGCACCCTCCGTATTACCGCGGCTGCTGGCACGGAGTTAGCCGGTGCTTATTCACACGGTACCGTCAGTTACCCCCGCAGGGGCGTTTTCTTCCCGTGTAAAAGCAGTTTACAACCCAGAAGGCCTTCTTCCTGCACGCGGCATGGCTGGGTCAGCCTCGCGGCCATTGCCCAATATTCCCTACTGCTGCCTCCCGTAGGAGTCTGGTCCGTGTCTCAGTACCAGTGTGGGGGACCATCCTCTCAGAACCCCTAGCCATCGTCGCCTTGGTGGTCCGTTACACCGCCAACTAGCTAATGGCACGCATGCCCATCTTCCATCGCCTCAGCTTTAACAGCAGGGTGATGCCACCCCGCTGTCTTATGCGGTATTAATCCACCTTTCGGTGGGCTATCCCCCTATGGAAGGCAGGTTGCATACGCGTTACGCACCCGTGCGCCACTAACCCAGGAACCGAAGCCCCTGGACTCGTTCGACTTGCATGTATTAGGCCTGCCGCTAGCGTTCATCCTGAGCCAGGATCAAACTCTCCATTGTAAAAATTACTTAATGCAGCATCGCTACCGCAAATGTGTTCGTCCGACCCAGGCTTTCCTTTTTCACTTCCGCCCCTCCCCCCGGCGGGGGAAGGGGCCTCGGCGCAGCTGATCTGTTGCGATCACCCGCGCGGACTTACCTTGAATTTCTGTCTCAACCAATCTCTCAAAGAACTTGCCGGGAGGACTTCCTCCTCCCGCCTGCGGCAGCCTTCCCTGCCGTGTGATGCACTGTGTCGCGCTCGCTTTGCTGAGCCCCTTTCGTTAAGGGAGTGCAAAGGTAAGGACTTTTTCTAAAACCGCAAGCAAAAGCGAAAAATATTTTTTTTTCTTTTTTCCCTGCCCTCCGGCGTCGCAGCCTCTGGCCCTCACTTCCGGACCTGCCGTCCGAAGCGGATGCAAAGGTAAGAACCTTTTCCCGCTTTGCAAGCAACCAGGCAACTTTTTATTTTCGCCGCCCCCGCTCCCTTCCGCCTCCTCATCGGCAGCCCCCAGAGGCCCTGCAGCCCCTGTTAGCCAAACCGCTCCTGCCGAACGGGGATGCAAAGGTAGCAATCTTTCCCCGCCCCGCAAGCGCCGGCCCCTGAAAAAAGAGCCCCGGCAGCCCCCCGAGCGGCTAAGCCCCTCTGCCTCAGCCGCAATGGTTTCAAAATAATTTTCAGCGGGATGGGAAAAGGCGCCCAAGCAAGCACCTGATGCAGCAGGGGCGCTTAAAGAGAACACCCGCACCCCTGCCCGGGGTTCCGGAGAAGCCAAGGTTTTCATGAGTGCCCAAGGCTGCGCACCCGGAGGCAGCGCCTTGGCAAAACAACAGCTAAGCTCAAACCAAGGGCCGGTTGAAGAAAGTTTTGAGCTTCCTTAGAAGGCTATTGAAAAAAATAGAATGATGCAGACTACTGCCTATAAACGAGCAAAGCACTAACAGATCGTTAGTGCTTTGCTCGTTTGAATATGTTGAGTTAGTTAACCTACTTTTTCCACTTCCCGCTTCATGGTGCTCTTTCTATCAGGCCCCACCGATACGATAGTAACAGGCACTTCAAGATGCTCTTCCAGGTAGGTGATATAGTTAACAAAAGCTTCAGGCAGATCTTCGACATGCTCAATCTGGTTAAGATCAACTTTCCATCCTGGCAGATCTTCATATACGGGTTCAACAGGTTCTCCATCTAATGAATGAGGCACCTGGTCTGTAACCTCTCCGGAAGCCAGCTTATAGTGCGTACAAACCCGAATCGTATCGAACTCAGTAAGCACATCGGCTTTCATCATGTTCAACTGTGTTACCCCATTAAGCATGATCGAGTACTTCAGGCTTGGCAAGTCTACCCAGCCGCAGCGACGGGGACGACCAGTTGTCGAACCAAACTCTCTACCAGCTTGCCTGATCTCCTCACCGACTTCATCTAAAAGTTCTGTAGGGAAAGGACCGCTACCTACACGGGTACAGTAAGCCTTGAAAATACCATACACTTCACCAATATGGCGTGGCGCAACACCTAAACCGGTACAAGCTCCGGCAACCAAGGTTGTAGAAGATGTTACAAAAGGATATGTTCCGAAATCCACGTCTAAAAGCGAACCTTGGGCTCCTTCAGCTAAAATACGCTTGCCACTCTTAATGGCTTCATTAATCATATATTCTGTATCTGCCAGCTTAAGGGTACGCAAGTACTCCACAGCTTCGAAGAAGGCATCTTCCTGCTCGCCCAGCTCTAATTGCTGACCATAGAACTCCACTGTTTTACGATGGCGTTCCACAAGCTTAGCATAACGGTCTTTAAAGTCTGCCGCAAGGATATCTCCCACACGCAACCCTAACCTGCCAATTTTATCCTGGTACGTAGGGCCTATACCTTTTAAAGTAGAGCCAATCTTTCCCTTTCCAAGAGCTTCCTCAGACACTCGGTCTAATACTCTGTGAGAAGGCAGTATAAGCTGAGTCTTTTTAGAAATAAACAGGTTTTGGGCAGCATCCACTCCTCTGTCCTGCAACTTCTGCATTTCCGTTTTAAACACTATAGGGTCCAGTACAACACCATTACCAATTATGTTTGTGATATGCGGATGAAATATTCCTGAAGGGATCTGGTGTAAAACGTGCTTTGTTCCTTCGAACTCTAAAGTATGTCCTGCATTAGGTCCACCCTGAAAACGGGCTACAATATCATAAGTTGGAGCCAGTACATCAACTATTTTACCTTTCCCTTCGTCGCCCCATTGCAGGCCTATTAATATGTCAACTGCCATTTAAACGCTAGTAAATTGATTCTTTCAAAAATTGAGTTGCAAAGATATCGTTTTCTGCGATAGTAAAAATAGCATTTAGCTTTGTTACGATCAGCAGCTTTCGAATATGATCGGAAGGCTTAATAAGAACAAGCTCTCCTCCCCTGTTCCTGAACTTGGTCAGCAGCGAAACCAGCACCCCCATTCCACTACTATCCATAAACCGGACATCTGATAAATCTATTGCACAAAGCAATGTTTTACCATCTCCCTGTCCATCTACGGCAGAAACCATTTCTTCTGTATCAGCTCCGGCAATAAGATCGCCATGAAGCCTTACAAACAGTATATTATCATTCAGCTCGGCTTGGTACTTCATACTGTTTCTCAGTTGCTTTTTTTGCACGGCAATCACCGCAAACCCCATACAGGTTTAGCGAATGGTGCAAGATATGAAAATTTAAAAGCTCACCCACCATCGTTTGAATATTATGGATTCGCGGATCACAGAATTCAACTACTTTGTGGCACTCTGTACAAATAACGTGATCGTGCTGCCTATAGCCATACGATTTCTCATATTGTGCCAGATTTCTTCCGAACTGGTGTTTGCTCACGAGGTCGTTTTCCACCAACAAATCCAAGGTATTATATACTGTGGCACGGCTCACCCTGTAGTTCTTATTTTTCATACTGATGTAAAGCTCCTCTACATCGAAGTGGCCTGAACGGGAATAAATCTCTTCCAGTATAGCATAACGTTCGGGTGTCTTGCGCAAGCCTTTGCTTTCTAAGTATGCTGTAAAGATTTTCTTTACTTCTTCTATTCTGTTTTGGTCAAATGCCATTTCTCTAAGTCCTCTATGTTATCAAGTGCTAATTTAGTCGAATCGCTCTACCGTTAGCACTCCTACTACTTTACTCATGCGCTGGATCAACTTTTCCAGATGACCGGTATCATTAACAAAAACCATAATATTACCCTCAAAGATTCCATCATTCGAATCTATTGTGATGGAGCGCATGTTTACCTTTAAACTATTCGAAATCACTTTGGTTAAATCGTTTACTAATCCAACGCGGTCAGTTCCTTTGATGCGGATGCCTGCCAGAAATGCTAACTCCTTCTGATCCGTCCATTTCGCCTTGATGATACGGTTTCCATAATTAGACATCAGCTCCATACCCTTAGAGCAACTGGTGCGGTGTATTACAATCTCGCCGTCTTCGCCCTGAAAGCCAAACACATCGTCGCCGGGAATCGGATTGCAGCAGTTGGCTACTTTGTAGTTGATGTTTGAGGTTTTCTCTCCAATCACCAACATATCAGAATTAACGCCTCTTATTTTCTGCACTTCCTTATCGAAGGACTTAGGCTCCAGCATAGAAGCTGTTTTATCAGACGATGAAGTAAAGATAACCTCTTTTATCTCCTTCACATCTATATAGCCTGTGGCCACTCTATAATAAAGATCGAGTACGGTAGGCACATTAAAAAAAGCCATTAACTTGTTCAGGTTAGCCTGGTTATCAGGTATACCCAGAGCTGCCAGGCGTTTTTCTAACACAACTTTACCATGTTCTGCTTTGTTTTTGCGTTCCTCCCGCAGCACATCTTTTATTTTGGAACGGGCTTTAGAAGTTACTACATAATTCAGCCACTCTTCGTTTGGCTTCTGCTTTTGTGATGTAAGAATCTCTACCTGGTCTCCGTTGTGCAGCCTATAGCTAAGTGGCACCAGCTTCTGGTTAACCTTGGCACCAAGGCACTGCAGCCCGATATGGGTATGTATTTCGAAGGCAAAATCCAACGCAGTAGCCCGATCTGGCAGAATGATAAGCTCCCCTTTTGGCGTAAAGACAAAGACTTCCTCCACAAAAAGGTTTTTGCGGAATTCATCCATAAACTCAAGCGCGTTGGCGGTGTTGTTTTCCAGCATATCCCGCACCTTGTTTATCCAGAGCTCAAGGGCAGATTCTGACATCGCAACTCCTCCATTCTTATACTTCCAGTGCGCTGCATAACCTCGCTCGGCAATCTCATCCATACGCTTGGTCCGGATTTGCACCTCCACCCACTGCCCGGTTTTACTCATAACAGTAGTGTGCAACGATTCATAACCGTTTGCTTTCGGAGTGTTCACCCAGTCGCGCAGGCGATCAGGGTTTGGCTGGTAAAAGTCGGTCACAATAGAGTATACCTGCCAGCATGCCGCTTTTTCTTTCTCAAGCGGCACATCCAGAATAATCCGGATCGCAAACAGATCATACACTTCATCAAAGGTTATATTCTGCTTCTTTATCTTTTTAAGAATAGAATAAATTGACTTAGGCCGGCCCTTTATAGTAAAATTAAAGCCATAGCGCCTCAACTCTTCTTCTATCGGAGAGGTAAACTCTTTAATGAATTTACTTCTTGCTGCCCGCGTCTGGCGGATTTTATTTGATATATCTTTATAAGTATCAGTATCGGTATACTTCAGGTACAGATCTTCCAGCTCCGACTTTATAGCGTAGAGCCCCAGCCTGTGTGCCAGCGGCGCATACAAGTACATGGTTTCCGAAGCAATCTTTAGCTGCTTATGCCGTGGCATGCTGCTCAGTGTGCGCATGTTGTGCAACCTGTCAGCCAACTTAATCAGGATTACCCGCACATCGTCTGACAGCGTAAGCAGCATCTTCCGGAAATTCTCCGCCTGCTGCGACGAGCCATAATCGAAAACGCCTGATATCTTGGTCAGGCCTTCAATAATTTTTGCCACACTGGGCCCGAACTCACGCTCAATATCGGCAGTTTCGAGCTCGGTATCTTCTACCACATCGTGCAAAAGAGCAGCCACAATAGAGGTTGTACCTAAACCAATTTCCTCTACTGCAATCTGAGCCACTGCCAGGGGGTGCAGAATATAAGGCTCCCCCGATTTGCGGCGCATGTCTTTATGTGCCTCCAGCGAAGTATTAAAAGCTTTCTTAATTATTTTAGCGTCGTTGTCTTTTAAGAAAGGCTTGGCATGTCGAAGTAGTCTTCGATAGTGTCTTAAGATCTCTTTGCGTTCTGCTTCCGGATCAATCATAATAGTATTCAAATAGAAATTGGAGCTGATGGTTCATAACAGCTCTGAACCTTATACCTATAAGTATAAAGAATGCAGCGGCTTTATAAGTTTCAAATATAACTGTTTATCGCGTGCAACCAACAAGCCCTCCATCCAAAGGCTCAGAAAAGGGTTGAGGACTTCAAAACGAATAGAAACACAGGAAACCGGAGGCTTTTCTGTATAGTAGCGTTCCCTGTTAAGCAGTATCCACAGGCTTCCAGGCAGCTCCGGCTACAGCGTACAGAATACACCAGCGTGAGGTCGTATAATATATAAAAAAATAAGAAACTCATACTTAATTACTTACATAAAAATAACCAATACAGGGTATTTTTTTTGAGTTTTTTTTGAACAGGTACTTGCAAATAAAATTATTGTCCGTACCTTTGCATCGTTATTAGAAACAAGCACACATGCGGATGTGGCGAAATTGGTAGACGCACTAGACTTAGGATCTAGCGCTGCGAGGCATGGGGGTTCGAGTCCCTCCATCCGCACTGAATAAAAGAACCCTCAACTTTTACGTTGGGGGTTTGTTTTTACTAGATGTCTCAAAATAAAAATTTGTTTAGCCTTGAATATTACATTAAACCAAACCGACAGCACTAATGCACAACTGAAGGTTGTACTGGAAGAAGCAGACTACGCTCCGAAAGTAGACCAGCAGGTAAAAGAATACAGCAAAAAAGCCCAGATCAAAGGCTTCAGACCTGGAAAGGTGCCGGCAGGGCTTGTGAAAAAAATGTATGGCAAGAGCATCCTGGTAGAAGAAATCAACAAGCTTCTGCAACAAGAGATATCTGGCTACATTCGTGAGAACAATGTAAAGCTTTTAGGAGAGCCACTTCCTGAGCCTACGCAGGATGCAATCGACTGGGATAACCAAAAGCAGTTTGAGTTTACTTATGCAGTAGGCTTACTACCTGAAATTAACCTTCCGCTGGATAAAAGCGTAGAGGGTTACACTGTAGAAGTTGACCAGGCGACCATTGACGAAGCATACGAAAATATCAAGCGCCAATTCGGTGAAACAATAAAACCTGAGACTTCTGAGCAAGGCGATTTTATTAACGGTGAGCTAAAGCAGGTAGAAGGTGATTTTGTTTCTAAAACCCTTATTCCTACAAATCGCGTAGTGGAGGGGCAGGAGCAATTTATCGGTCTGAAAGAAGGCGATGTGATTCGTTTCGACATCCGTAAAACTTTCGGTGATGATAATTCGGCCCTGGCACATGTAACTGGCCTGAGCAAAGAAGTGGTTGCTGACCTGAACGGTGAGTTTGAATTTACTGTAGATAAAATCTCTCGTACAGCATCTGCCGAACTGAACCAGGAGCTTTTCGACAAGCTATTTGGTAAAGATGAAGTAACAACAGAAGAAGACTTCGACGCGAAAATCCGTGAAACGATCAAGGAAAACTATGATCGTGAAGCTGACAACCTGTTGAGCCGTAACATTATTGATACGCTGGTTGACAACCTGGAAGTAGAACTTCCTACTGAATTCTTTAAGCGTTGGCTGCAGGTAACTAACGAAGGTCGTTTAACAGCAGAGCAGATCGAAGAAAACTTCGATAAGTATACACGCGAGCTGAAATGGTCTATGATCAAAAACAAGGTAGTTGAGGAAAACGAGCTGAAAGTATCGAACGAAGAAGTGGTAGAAAGCACGAAGCAGAAGATGCTGGCGCAGTTTAACATGCTTGAAATTCCTGAGGAACTGGTAGAAAGCATGAACAACTATGCTAACCAATACTTGAGCCAGGACAACGGTCGCAACTACATTAATGAGTACGAGCAACTACTGGCAGAGAAGGTGCTCGCTAAACTGAAAGAGCAAATGACTGTTGTTGAGAAAACAATAACTGCAGAGGACTTCAAGAATCTGTCGTTTTAACGAACGCATTATATAACCCATTTCGTAAAAAGTCCTTTTTTTTAAAAAGGACTTTTTTATTTTTGTCTAAACCGTAAACCAAAACATATATGTTTAACAAAGACGAGTTCCGGAAATTTGCCGTAAAAGGCCAGGGTCTAAGTGGCCTGGGCGTAGATCAATACATACATCATATCGAAGGTAGAGCAATGCATACTATTGAAAGTATGACACGCTCTGTTATTGAAGAACGCCCGACTAACTTCCGTGAGATTGACGTTTTCTCCCGGCTGATCATGGACCGAATCATTTTTCTGGGCACACAAGTAGATGATTTTATCGCTAACATTATTACAGCACAGCTTCTTTTCCTAGAGTCGGCTGATGCTAAGAAAGATATCCTGCTTTACATCAACAGTCCTGGTGGTTCTGTATATGCCGGCTTAGGTATTTATGATACCATGCAGTATGTAAGCCCGGATGTAGCAACCATCTGTACTGGGCTGGCTGCCTCTATGGGAGCTGTATTATTAGCTGGCGGTGCTAAAGACAAGCGATCTGCTCTGCCTCATGCCCGCGTTATGATTCACCAGCCAATGGGTGGTGCTCAGGGTCAGGCTACAGATATCGAAATCACAGCACGTGAAATCCTGAAGCTAAAAAAGGAACTTTATGAAATCTTAGCTGATCACTCTGGTAAATCTTACCAGGATATTTATGACAACTCTGAGCGTGACTACTGGATGATCGCACAGGAAGCTAAAGAATTCGGTTTGATTGACGAAGTATTGGTTCGCAAGAAATCTTAATCAGCCTGAAATACATATAAAGCCCGCACTGCTAACAGTGCGGGCTTTGTGCTTTATACCCACCCCTACTACTGCTGCCCTGCTTTAGCTATACCTCCCCCTCTTAACTTTCAATACATTTTAACTGAACAGCTTTCCTCCTGATAAAGTACTGCCCTAACGGCAACTATTTTTGCTTATTAACATCGCAACATTAAACCTTGGCTACTAACCTTAATCTAACTACCTTGAATTTACAACCTAATCTATTTACCTAACCTAATCCTTATGTTTCAAAAAATTGGTTTAAGTATTGTGCTTACAGCCAGCATTATTGGTGCTGCCGAAGCTCAGACCAAACAAGTTGAGAAAGTCACCAAAAAAGGGAGCGAACTGGTTATACCTTACGAGAAGTATAAACTGGCAAACGGACTTACCCTTATTGTGCACGAAGATCACTCCGACCCTGTAGTACATGTGGATGTTACCTACCACGTAGGCTCTGCCCGGGAAGAAATCGGCAAATCCGGTTTTGCTCACTTTTTCGAGCACATGATGTTCCAGGGTTCCGACAACGTGGCTGACGAAGAACATTTCAAAATTGTGTCGGATGCAGGTGGCACCTTAAATGGCTCTACCAACAGCGACCGCACCAATTATTACGAAACAGTGCCGAGCAACCAGCTGGAAACGGCGCTGTGGCTGGAGGCAGACCGTATGGGCTTTTTGCTGGACGCTGTTACACAGCCAAAGTTTGAAGTGCAGCGTGAAACAGTAAAGAATGAGCGTGGCCAGCGGGTAGATAATCAGCCTTATGGTTTGTCTTCTGAAATCATATCTAAAACCCTGTACCCTTACGGCCACCCTTACTCCTGGCCAGTGATCGGCTACCTGGAAGACCTGAACCGTGTACAGCTGAACGACCTGAAGAACTTCTTCCTGCGCTGGTACGGCCCGAATAATGCTGTCGTAACCGTAGGTGGCGATGTAAAGCCAGCAGAAGTGGTAAAATTGGTCGAAAAATATTTTGGCTCTATACCTACCGGTCCTGCCGTGCAGAATATGAAGCCTATGGTACCGGTGTTAGACAAAACCCGTTATGTATCTTACGAAGACAACGTGCGTTTTCCGATGCTTCGCATAACATATCCTGTTCCGCAGGCCGGGCATAAAGACGAGGCAGCCCTTGATGTACTGGCAGAGGTATTCGGGCAAGGCAAAAACTCTGTTCTTTACAAAAATTTTGTAAAAGACCAGAAAGCTGTTAATGCAATGGCTTTCAACTCTGCTTCCGAACTGGCAGGACAGTTTATGGTTTCAATTACATCGTACCCTAACCAGAAATTGGCCGATGCCGAGGCACTGATACAGAAGTCCTTCAGCGACTTTGAGCAACGTGGTATTTCTGACGAAGACCTGGTACGTTTTAAAGCTTCTGCTGAATCCGGCCTGATTAACAGGATGGCCAGCGTAAGCGGTAAAGTTACCCAACTGGCTTACTATGAAACTTTCAGAAGTAACCCGAACTACATACAGGAAGAGCTTCGCCGTATCCAGGCTGTTACCAAAGACGACGTAATGCGGGTGTATAACCAATACATTAAAGGTAAAAACAGCGTTGTATTAAGCGTAGTGCCAAAAGGAAAAGCAGAGCTTATTGCAAAGGCTGATAACTTCACTCCCACAAAAGACGGTTATACTGCCGGACCGGATGAGTACTCAGGCTTAACTTATACCAAAGCCGTAGATACTTTCGATCGCAGCAAGCGACCGGCAGCCGGAACCAACCCTGTGGTAGCTGTTCCGAACTATTATACAGGCAAGTTTAAGAATGGTATAAAAGTAATCGGTACACAAACAGACGAAATTCCTACTGTTACGCTTCAACTCACCCTTGAAGGAGGCCACAGGCTATCTGCTGCAAACCCTGGTAAAGCAGGTATCAGTACTCTTACAGCCTCTCTTCTGAATGAAGATACTGAGAATTTCACGGCAGAAGAATTCACAAATGAACTGAATAAACTGGGCAGCAGCATTTCTATAGGCAGCGGTGCAAACGAAACATCAGTATATGTCTCTTCGCTTACCAAAAACCTCGATCAAACTTTAAAGCTGCTGGAAGAGCGCCTGTTTAAGCCAAAGTTTGCAGAGGATGATTTTGAAAGACTAAAAAAGCAGCAGTTGGAAGGAATTGCCAACCAGGCCACTCAACCTACAGCCATTGCCAGTAAAGTTTATAACAAATTGCTTTATGGCGAAGGCAATTTCATGGCTGTGCCAACTTCTGGTACAACTGAAACCGTTTCTAGCATCACGTTAGACGATGTGAAGAAATTTTACCAAGACAATTATGCTCCAACTGTGGCTAGCCTGGTAGTAGTGGGCAACATTAGCGAGAAAGACATCATGAACAAACTTTCTTTCCTAAATAAATGGGAAAAGAAAAACGTTAAGATTCCTGCGACAGCAAAGACACCAGCTATTGAAAAAACCAGAATTTACCTGGTAGATAAGACCGATGCGGCACAGTCTGAAATTAGAATCGGTTATTTAGCAATGCCTTTCGACGCAACAGGCGATTACTACAAAGCTGGTCTGATGAACTATGCTTTAGGGGGTGCTTTTAACAGCCGCATAAACCTGAACCTGCGCGAAGATAAAGGCTATACCTATGGTGCCCGCTCAGGATTCAGCGGCAACAAATATGGCGGCTCTTTTACAGCCTCTGCAGGCGTGCGTGCCGATGCTACAGCTGAGTCTGTAACGGAATTTATGAAGGAGATTACTAATTTCCAGAGCAGTGGAATTACCGAGGATGAGCTACAGTTTATGAAAAACTCTATTGGCCAAGCTGATGCCCGTAAGTATGAAACACCACGTCAGAAAGCCGGTTTTCTGGGTCAAATTATAGAGTATAACCTGAACAAGGATTTCGTTAAGAAGCAGACAGCTATTCTGCAGAACATCTCTAAGAAAGAGATCGACGCGCTGGCTTCCAAAAACCTGCCAGCTAACAACATGCATATTGTTGTTGTTGGCGATAAGAAAACAGTACTTCCGAAGCTACAGGCTTTAAACTACGAAGTAATTGAGCTGGATACGGATGGTAACCCAATTGGAACATCATCCATAAAATAAAGCACATTTACCTTTTGCACAGGCCGCTCCGTTAACGGAGTGGCCTGTTTTGTTTTATAAGCCCCGTAGTTATTTCGCAAAACACTAACACAATCTGCTCTTCACATAACCAGATTACCTTTTTCATATTTTTCTTTGATTTATCCCAATATTTTAAATATATTGATTTAAAATATTTCCTACCATTACCTAATTTTATCATCATGCTTCAAAAATTGGTTTAAGTATTGTCCTTACAGCCAGTATTATAGGTGCTGCGGAGGCTCAAACAAAACTGGTGGAGAAGGTCACCAAAAAAGGAAACGAGATAGTAATTCCTTATGAGAAGTATAAACTCGCCAACGGCCTTACACTGCTTATTCACGAAGATCATTCCAATCCGGTTGTGCACGTAGATGTTACCTACCACGTAGGCTCTGCCCGTGAGGAAGTAGGTAAATCCGGTTTTGCTCATTTTTTCGAGCACATGATGTTTCAGGGCTCCGACAACGTGGCTGACGAGGAGCATTTCAAAATTGTGTCGGATGCAGGTGGCACGCTAAACGGAACCACGAACCGCGACCGCACCAACTATTTCGAAACTGTACCGAGCAACCAACTGGAAACGGCACTGTGGCTGGAGGCAGACCGTATGGGTTTCTTGCTGGACGCTGTTACACAACAAAAATTTGAGGTACAGCGCGAAACAGTAAAAAATGAACGCGGCCAGAATTATGACAACCGCCCATATGGTTTAGCCGGCGAAATGGTCGCAAAAAATCTGTACCCTTATGGCCATCCCTACTCCTGGATGACGATCGGGTATATAGAAGATCTGAACAGGGTTAATGCAAACGACCTTAAAAACTTTTTCCTGCGCTGGTATGGTCCTAACAACGCCACTTTATCCATCGGCGGCGATGTAAACCCACAGGAAGTTATCAAGCTGGCTGAAAAATATTTTGGCAGCATTCCAAGTGGCCCTGCTGTTCAGAAAATGGAACTGCCTGCTGTTGTGCTGGAAAAGGACCGCTATGTGTCTTATGAAGACAATATCCGCTTCCCGATGCTGCAGATGGTATTCCCAACCGTTCCAAACTATCACCCGGACGAAGTGCCTTTAGACGTACTTGCGGAAATCCTGGGAGGCAATAAAAACTCTATCCTCTATAAAAACCTAACAAAAGCCCAGAAAGCAGTACAGGCCAGTGCCGGGCACCCCTGCTCTGAGCTAGCCGGCGAGTTTACGTTTACAGTATTGCCTTACCCTGGGCAAACGCTGGCCGATATGGAAAAACTGGTACGGGAGGCACTGGATGAGTTCGAGAAAACAGGCGTTAGCGACGATGCTCTTACGCGTTTTAAAGCATCGTATGAATCAGGTACGATTGGCAGCTTAACAAGTGTATCCGGAAAGACATCTACCCTGGCATCCTACGAAACCTTTACAGGCAATCCTAACTTTTTAGCCAAACAGCTGCAAGCCCATAATGCCGTTACCAAAGAAGACGTAATGCGTGTTTACAATAAATATATTAAAGGGAAATACAGCGTAATTTTGAGTGTGGTGCCTAAAGGCAAGCCAGAACTGGTAGCTAAAGTAGATAACTATACTGTTTCAAAAGATGGCTATGCGGCCGGTCCGGATGAATATTCTGGTTTGGCATACACCAAAGCAGTAGACACCTTCGACCGCAGCAAACGCCCGGCAGCGGGGCCTAATCCGGTTATAACTGTTCCTGATTACTATACAACCAAATTCAAGAACGGACTGAAAGTGATCGGTACTAAATCAGATGAAATTCCAACCGTAACACTTCAGCTATCTATTAAAGGCGGCCATCGGTTATCAGCCATGAATCCTGGCAAAGCAGGTATCAGCTCTCTTACAGCAGCCATGCTAAATGAGGACACCGAGCATTATACTTCCGAAGAACTGGATAGCGAGCTGAATAAATTAGGCAGTTCTATTAGTGTGATGGCAGGCACAGACGAAACCTATGTTTTCGTGCAGTCTCTTACTAAAAACCTCGATAAGACCCTAAAACTGATGGAGGAGAAAATGTTCCATCCTAAGTTTGCTCAGGAGGATTTTGACAGATTAAAGAAACAAAGGCTGGAAGTAATAGCCAACCAGGCCACCCAACCTACCTCTATTGCCAGTAATGTCTACTATAAACTGCTGTATGGAGAAGGTCATATCATGGCAATTCCATCTTTAGGTACCGCGGCTTCGGTTGAAAGCATTACGTTAGATGATGTAAAGCAATTCTATAAAGCCAATTATTCTCCATCTGTTTCGAACCTGGTTGTGGTAGGCGATATCAGCAACAACGATATACTGGCTAAACTGGACTTCCTGAAAAACTGGGAGAAAAAAGATGTTAAACTTCCTGCCGATGTAAAAGCTTCTCCGATTGCCAAAACAAGAATTTATTTTGTTGATAAGCCGGATGCAGCACAGTCTGAGATCAGGATAGGTTACATGTCGCTGCCTTATGATGCAACAGGAGAGTATTACAAACTAGGCCTGATGAATTATACTTTGGGGGGCGCATTTAACAGCCGCATTAACCTGAACCTGCGCGAAGACAAAGGCTATACCTATGGTGCACACTCCTACTTTGCCGGAAATAAATACGCGGGCCCATTTACAGCCTCGGCTGGCGTTAGAGCCAACGCTACCGCCGAATCTGTTGTAGAGTTTATGAAAGAGATCAACAATTTCAGAACAGCAGGTATAACAGCAGAGGAGCTGCAGTTTATGAAAAACTCTATGGGCCAGGCCGACGCGCGTAAGTATGAAACACCCTCTCAGAAAGCCGGATTCCTGAGCAGAATCAGTGAGTATAACCTGAATAAAAACTTTGTTAAAAAGCAGACGGCTATACTTAGTGGTATGACCAAGAAGGATATTGATGCCCTGGCTACTAAATACCTAACTTCTGATAACATGCACATTGTAGTGGTAGGCTATAAAAAAACAGTGCTTTCGAAACTGCAAGACCTGGAATACGAGGTTGTTGAACTTGATATAGAAGGCAACCCTATCGGAACTTCATCCATCAACTAACAACAAAAGAAGCCCTTTTACAAGGGCTTCTTTTTTCTTCAGGATAGTTAAACCCTAATCTTCCCGGCTTCTGCCAATGCCTTTGCCAGCTGCACCTCTGCCTGAAAACTGCCGGAAAAGAGAATATCAGCCAGCTCAAGCTGAACAGCACCTGCGAAACTTTAGATTTTATATGAAAAATTAAAATTTAATAAAAAATTTATCAACAGCTACTTGTGGAAACAAATCGTTTAATATATATTGATAATCAATAAGTTATATAAAAATTAATGAATATAAATTTTAAAATTTAAAGGGGTTTTTTATTGCGATATCAACATTTCGTAAATTCCATTTTTGTTTTAATAAACTTTCTATTTTGTACCTTTGTCTGAAGCTTTATAAAACAAGCTGAATTATTATCTGTACCAACTGACTTTTATGGCTGAAATTACCTGTTCTTTTTGCGGCAAAAACAAGAAAGATGTATCTGTTATGATTTCTGGTATTAACGCGCACATTTGCGACCGTTGTATCGGACAGGCACAACAAATACTGAATGAGGAAAATAAAGTTCGTGCGAACGGCCGCTCTCCTAAGTTTAACCTGATGAAACCAAAGGAGATGAAGCAATACCTGGATCAGTTTGTTGTTGGCCAGGATGAAGCCAAAAAAGTAATGTCTGTGGCAGTGTATAACCACTACAAACGCCTGATGCAACCAACAGAGAAAGATGATGTGGTTATTGAAAAATCAAACATCATTATGGTGGGCGAAACAGGTACAGGTAAAACTTACCTGGCTCGTATGATGGCCGGTATACTGCAGGTTCCGTTCTGTATTGCCGATGCTACCGTACTGACAGAGGCTGGTTATGTAGGCGAAGACGTAGAAAGTATTTTAACACGCCTGCTACAGGCTGCCGATTACAATGTAGAATCAGCTGAACGTGGCATCGTGTATATTGATGAAATTGATAAAATTGCCCGCAAGAGCGATAACCCTTCTATCACTCGCGATGTGAGTGGCGAAGGGGTGCAACAGGCGCTTTTAAAGCTTTTAGAAGGCACTGTTGTAAACGTACCGCCACAAGGCGGGCGTAAGCACCCTGAGCAAAAGATGATCACCGTAAACACAGAGAATATCCTGTTTATTTGCGGTGGAGCTTTTGTAGGCATAGACAGGTTGATTAAAAGCCGCCTGAACTCCCGGCCTATTGGTTTCTCCAAACCAGCTTCTGATGAAGTAGGAGAAGAAGAGAACTTCCTGAAGTACCTCTCAGCACAGGACCTGAAGAGCTTTGGCCTTATTCCGGAGTTAATTGGCCGTTTACCAGTTGTCACGCACCTGGACCCGCTAGATAAGGAAACACTGCGCATGATCCTGCTGGAGCCAAAGAACTCAATTATCAAGCAGTACAAGCGCCTGTTCGATATGGAGAAAATCTCTCTTAACTTCGACGACAGCGCGTTGGATTATATTGTAGAAAAAGCAGCCGAATATAAGCTGGGCGCTCGTGGCCTTCGCTCTATATGTGAAGGCATTATGACGGATGCCATGTTTGAACTGCCATCTATCGAAGGCACAAAAGAATTGACAATCACCGGCGATTATGCCCGTGAAAAATTTGAGAAATCTTCATTAAAGCAACTTAAAGTAGCCTGATTTCTGAAATCTTGTAAGTAAAAAGAGAAGAGGTCCTGCAAAGCTTGCAGGACCTCTTCTCTTTTCGGCATGTGCTGCAATAGCACTACAAGCCGTACTGAGACAGCAGGTAAATTAAGGATGCCATAGAAGCGGCACCGAGCTGCATCTCGCGGCGGTTCACATTTTCAAACACATCTATAACTGTGTGGTGATAATCGAAGTAACGCTGAGAGTCTGGGCGAAAGCCGATCAAAGCCACTGTGCCCTGTCCTTTAAGCGGGCCAATGTCGGCACCACCACCACCTTCTGTTAACTCGTGCAGGCCGTATGGTGCCAGCAGTGGCTTCCAAGTTAAAACTTTTGAGTATTGATTATTTGTACCGCTAATGCCAAAACCTCGGGGCGTAAAACCTCCTGCATCCGACTCTATAGCAGCAATATGCTTCTCACCTTTAGCCTTGGCCTCTTCAGCGTACTTCAGCCCGCCTCGTAAACCGTTTTCTTCATTCATAAACATCACGGCACGTATTGTTCTCTTTGGTTTAAGGCCTAAATCTTTCATCAGGCGAAGCACCTCTATAGACTGCACACAGCCTGTCCCGTCGTCGTGAGCACCTTCGCCTACATCCCAGGAGTCGAGGTGGCCGCCAACAACTATAATTTCGTCTGGTTTTTCAGAGCCCTTAATCTCTCCTATCACATTGTATGATAAAACATCAGGCCGTGTTTCGCAGGTCATGCGCATATAAAAGCTCAGATTCGGGTCTTCCTTCAGTTGCGCACTCAGTTTTTCAGCGCCATTGGTGCTAATGGAAGCCGCCGGTATTTTAGTCACATCATCAGCATAGCGCGTACCACCGGTATGAGCAACATCCTGCAGGTCGTTGGTCATGGAGCGCACAATTACACCTACAGCCCCTAACCTGGCAGCAGCCACCGGACCGCCGCCACGCTGATCTACGGCTCCACCGTAGGCCGTTCCGGTTTGTATAATTTTATTATCAAACGGGCGATTAAAGAAGACGATCTTCCCAGTTACCTTTTTCTTTCCGAGTTTCTCCAGTTCCTCAAAACTCTTCACCTCTACCACCTGCGCACTTAGTCCTTGCGTGCCTGTACCGATAGAGCCACCCAAAGCCAGAATATTTACATCTGTATATCCCCCTGATTTCGGACTGTTGATGCGAGCTATTTCTTTATCGCCGCGCACCCAGTATGGCACCATTACCTCCTGCAGGTAAACACGGTCCAGCCCCATTTTATCCATTACCTGGCGGCTCCACTCTACCGCCGCCGCCGCCTGAGGAGAACCACTAAGGCGGGCACCGATTTTCTTGGTCAGGTAGCGCAGGTTCTCGTAGCTCTCGTAACTTGTCAGCGCATTATCATAAATTTTCCGGATAATGACAGAATCAGCAGCCTGGTTCTGCTGTGCCATGGCAGGCAAAGCCGCAAACACAGCTGCCGCTGCTACAATAGCGCGTATTTTATTTCTGATTAACATGTAAAGGTTAGTATAATTGGTTTTAATTCAATCTGAGTCTCTCTGACAGCCTACTTCACATTCAGAATGCGCTGCAGGTCCTGTGGTTTGAGGGTAAGCAATCCCACTTCAGGTAAGCGGGTGGTAAGCTCCTTCCAGTTTTTGTCTTTCTTGTAAACCTCGCTCAGCAGTTTGCTTGCTTCGCTTATGTTGCCGTTGTTAGCCAGTGTAATGGCATGCCAGTACTTCATTTCCAGATTGTTCGGAAACATAGTTTCTGCCTTCCCATATTCTTCCATGGCTTTGTCCATCTGCCCTTTCTCTACAGCCAGATCGCCGTTGTTCATGTGCTCATAGGCCCTGTACACCTTCAGCAGCCTTGCCAGTTCATCCAATGGCTTCTCATGGTCATCAACCCGAAGGTCGATCAGGCGATCATCCCAGGGCTGCTTACTTGCAGTACCGCGCACCACCACCAGAGCAGTTGATTGTTTTCCCCGAATGTCTCCGCCCTCCTGCTCTGCTGCCTGCATCGCCAGCAGCACTCTTTCTGCCAGAGGTTTGTCGGCATTCTTTTCAAAAGCACGTGCCATGGCAGGCCATACTTTGTCTGTCAGCATCATATTTGCCTGTACCGAGAAGTCGGCCCCGGTTGTATGTCCTGCAAAGCGCACACACTGCTTGCCAGTATGCACCGCAACCCTTCCCTGCGCATCCAGAATGGCTACCTGGCGCACTTCATGGCCTTCGTCTTCGGCCAACAGTATATCCAGGGCTTCCTGGGGAGATTTGCCCTGCTTCAGCAGCTCCAGCCCTTTCGGGCCAAACGACTTATTTACAAAAGACTGTGTTGCCACCACACCCACACCGGCTTCAGCCCAGGGCACGGCAGTACCAACCGAAAACCAGTGGCTTTGCACGCCAACAGCCATTTCGCCTGTCTTTGCATCGCGCGCTACAATAGAATAAGTGTGGGCGAAAGGTTCTTCGGCTTTATACACTTGTGCCTTTGCAGCAGGCAAAGCCAGGCAGCAGAGTGAAGCAACCGTATAAATGGTGCGTTTCATAAATCTGAGGTTCATAATATATACTAAAGTTAGACGGGCTTTTGTTTTTATCTGTAAAGCTTCGGGAGGGCGCCATATAGTTTTCACAACCCAACTCCAAACTATAAGTATAACAGAAAAAAGACACAGCTCCAACACTGGTTGTTTCTCTACAACCACAGAAAACTCATTATACATGAAAAACCCTTATCCAGAGAAGAAAAAGCTGCGCATGGCTTTGCTTATAGATGGCGATAATGCGCAGCCAAGCCTGATTGTAAAATT
Source organism: Pontibacter sp. SGAir0037 (assembly GCF_005491705.1). Classification (NCBI taxonomy): domain Bacteria; kingdom Pseudomonadati; phylum Bacteroidota; class Cytophagia; order Cytophagales; family Hymenobacteraceae; genus Pontibacter; species Pontibacter sp. SGAir0037. The sequence goes on from NZ_CP028092.1 coordinate 3,247,675, forward strand.
AATGGCTGAAGCAGGCAAATATGGCATAAACACCATCCGGCGTATTTACGGCGACTGGACCACCCCTCAGATGAACGGCTGGAAAGACTGCCTGAACAACCATGCCATTCAACCTATACAGCAATTCCGATACACTGTGGGTAAAAACGCCACAGACAGTGCCTTGATCATAGACGCCATGGATTTGCTGCACAGCCAGCTGGTAGACGGGTTTTGTATTGTTTCGTCAGACAGCGACTATACCCGCCTGGCCACCAGGATACGGGAGGCAGGCATATTTGTGATGGGCATAGGCCAGCGCAAAACGCCTAAACCCTTCGTGAATGCCTGCAATATCTTTATCTATACAGAAAACCTGGTTGATAATATCGAAGAAAAGAAAAAAGAACAGCAGGAAAAGTCCAGCGAAAACGGGAACCATGCACCAAACCCTATTCCGCTCCTGAAAGAAGCATTTGACATGGCTGCTGATGAAGACGGCTGGGCACATTTAGGAGCCATGGGTATGAACCTGCGCCAGCTAGACCCCAGCTTCGATTCACGCACATTTGGATACAACCAGCTTATTCACCTGATCAAGGCGCACAAGGATTTGTTTACCATTCGTAAAGAAGATGACAAAGGACCATCGGCGGTTTACATTAAAATGCGGAAGAAGCCGAAAGCAAAACGACAGAGCAGCAGAAGCAAAAAAGGAAGTACACCTGTAGCCTTACTTAAAAACAGCAGCCCAGCCATCTGATGCAGGCCTTGGAGTCACCCACGATTTCGCACCCATTGTATAAGGTATGGCAGCCAGATCAACGGTTGGATCTACAAGTGGATGCCGCTCATAACCGTTCAGACTAAGATAAGACTGCACGTATACCTGGGGCTGCTGTACTCCTTTCTTTGCATACTCCTTTTTAAGAAACTGCGCAAATTGCCAGAGCATATCAGGGTTATCGGCCATTTCGGAAGCCTGGTGCCGGGTGAGGTATTGCCTGGGAAATACCTGCTGCTCTTCTCCCGTTTTACTATCCCGCACCGTAAAGAATGCCTCTCCCCGTTTGGTGCGTAGCATCATTCGCCAGGAGTAGCGATGCCCTTCTTCTGTCCAGTTTACATCGCCCGGAATAAAGAAGTGGCGCAAAGGAAACGTTAAGTGAAACAATATATACACGGAGAAGAAGGCCGTAACAAGCTTTCGTTTCGGCAAAGAGTAAGGAATAGGCTGAGCCGCCAGTAGTTCAGGTGATACCTGTTTCCGGAAAAACCACCTGGCAATTTGTTCCGGCTTAAAAAACAGCACTGCAGCCGCAATCATAAAATAAGGGAACACTCCTACATGAAAAACAGCAGAGTTAAAGATATGAAACCCGAAGGCTGCCCAAAAGCCGATTACGCGGGTACGGGGCCACAAAAGCATCCAGGCAATAAACAGATCGAAAAACAACCCTCCCCAGCAGATAATATACACAGTAGGTTCTGCACCAAGTAAGGGCCCGATGACAGGATATTCTGTTTTATAGCTCAGCCAGATGCGCATTGGCCTGCCCATTAGCCAGTCGGGCTGTATTTTAGCAATACCGGCATAGAAATACACAATAACCTGCTGAATGAGAAGTATCCATAGTGTCCATTGAGGCACTGCTTCCTGCTCCAGTTCCGGCTTCCGGCGCACATCCATCGATAGCTTTCTGTTGGCTGGCAGTAAAGCCATAATACCGCTCATTAGAAAGATCAGGTAGTGGTGATTCAGGTAGTGTGTTTTTTCAGCAAAGAAGCTAAACCCAAAAAGCAGAAAAAACAGGAAGGTACTGATATGATAATACCAGCCTATCATCATCATCAGGCCCAGCAACGCCATTACCAGGTAAAGGTAAATCATGCCGTTACCGGGCAAAGGCTTTATCCAGTCGAGGCCAATGTAGTTAAAATGCCAGCTTGGCTCCAGGTAATGCTCTTGTACCCAGCCTATAGCTACCGCGCCAACGCCTTCGAAAAACATAAGAAGGCCAAAGGCAATTCTGAAATAAACGAGGGGGTAAATAGAAACAGGCTTGAACAGTTCTTTCATGTATGCCAATGTAAATTAAACATAGCCACTGTTCAAGCCTTTATAGATCTATAGTACCAGACTGAGTGCCAGAGAAAAGTTTCTGTACTTGCCTGTTGCTGTATTGTCATTAAAAACGTTTGACAGTCCGTGATGATACATCACATCTACTCCAAACCTCCAGATATCAACACCAATGCCCCCGTTTAAAGCGAACTGCGCATTTGTTACGTTTCTTCTGCGCACATCAAGGTTATTATCGGAAACACCCACTCCGAAAGCGAAAGAAGGGCCCACCGATAAGCGGTATCTGCTAAAGCTCCTGTTCCTGCCAAATTGCTGAGACTGTGTCTGGAGCCCCACCAGAACAGGCAGCCTGATAAAGCGCACAACTACTTCGTCACGTTCTCCTTGCCTTGGCTGAGAAGCCCGGATAATGTTTATGGAATTGTTCACAAAATCGACACCCGGCTGCACATAAAAACGCTGCCCGATTCTGGCAAAGATCCCGAATTCGGTTCCTATACCTGCATTCGCATCTACAACCGTTGGATCATCAGTAATATTTGCAGCATTTAAACCTGCACGGATGCCGTATCTTACAGTAGTGGCAGGATCGTTTACCCGGTTATACTGCGCATCATAAACATCTTGATTTGTATTGCCAAATTGTGCCGAAGTTTTAAAACTGATCAGGGCCACAATTGAGAATAGTATTAGCTTTTTCATAGTTTTATGGTTAATTTTAATTACCTGCTTCTATCACTGTTCCTCAACTAGCTACTGAAGTTTATTCTTACTGATAGAATAGCTTTGAATATTTACATTAAATGGCCGCACTTTGTTTTATAAACTATCAAAAATGACTCTCAGGACAGTGCTTCAGATTATGGTTCAGGCTATTTCTCTTTGCGCTAGCTAATTAAGGACCTTCAGCTTTTGCACTTAAACATCAATTAGAGTATATTGTTTAAACAATAAATTTTATCTGTGGAAGGCACTTCAGACAATTACAGGCTAACTGTTGCTCCTGATTTATACTTAAGAGAGGCATCGCTGGCAGATGCAACAGCTATGTACAGGCTTATAGATAAAGACAGAAACTACCTGCGGCAGTGGCTGCCTTTTATAGATAATACCTTATCTGTAGACGACACGACCTACTTTTTAAATTCTCTGAACACAGCCGGCCATCATACCGACTTGGTTTTTGTCATTCTGCTGCATGAAGAGCTGGTTGGCATCATTGGCATGAAGGGGATAGATTTACTGAACCGGAAGCTGGAAATAGGGTATTGGCTGGGAGAAGAATATCAGGGAAAAGGAATTATTTACCGCAGCTGCTCTATATTGATAAAACACGCATTTAATTATATGGGCATAAACCGTATCCAGATAAAAGTTGCTGTAGGCAATGAGAAAAGCCGCAAAATTCCTGTTAAATTGGGCTTTACTTTGGAAGGCACAGAACGGGCAGGTGAACTGATTCGCGATACGTTTGTAGACCTGCAGGTATTTAGCCTGCTACGAAGCGAATGGCAGAATTTATCCTAGCCCAATATTTACGCAAACTTAAAACAAACACACACACATTTGAAACTGCTTTTTGCTTCTTTCAGAATACTTAATCCTATTACAATTTTATGAAAAAGAATGTATTAGCTGTGGCCGTAATGGCATTGGTAGCTCTCAGCCCTGTAGTTGCCCAGGATGTTTCTACGATCACAGAACAGGAAACAGCACGTCTTCTTAAAACACTTAGCGCCGACGAAATGCAAGGCCGTGCTTCTTTTACACCCGGAATCGAAAAAGCAGCAAACTTTATCCAGGAAGAATTTAAGAAGATTGGTTTAAAACCGCTATCCTCCGCCAGTCCGGCAAAAGGAAACCCGTACAGGCAATCTTTTACAGTTTTCCGCTTAACCCCCATCTCCAGCTCTGCCAGACTGGGCAATGAAGACATTGCACCCGAAAACATGTTCGTTTCTACTGCCCAGGAAACTCTTAACTGGCAACAAAGTAGCGACAGGCAAGTTATCCTGATTCAGGAAAGCGATAACTTCAGGCAAGCTTTTATGCAAGCCAACGCATCCGACCAGGATGCTCTGATTCTGGTGCACCCGAAGCACTCACAAAGCTTTCAGACCTACAAAAATTACTTTGGGAAAGGCGGTATAAAGCAGGGAATCGGAAAAGGCAGCAGCAAAGTTGTGGTCCTGACCGGGCAAAGCAGTGCACAGGAATATAAGGTTGCAGTTCAGAACCAGGTGGAAAAGCTACCGCTATTTAATGTAGCAGGCATGATAGAAGGAAAACGCAAAGATGAGTTTGTGGTATTTTCCGGGCACTACGACCATATTGGTATACTGAAAGCAATGGAAGGCGATAGCATAGCCAATGGTGCCGATGATGATGCCTCAGGCACAACAGCTATGATCATGCTGGCCAAACATTTTAAAAAGCAGCGGAAACCAAACCGCACACTCTTGTTCGTGGCTTTCACTGCCGAAGAAATAGGAGGTTATGGCTCCCGTTACTTTTCCGAACAGCTTAACCCGGACCAGATCATGGCGATGTTCAATATCGAGATGATTGGTAAAGCATCTAAATTTGGTCCGAACAGTGCTTACATGACAGGCTTTGATAAGTCTGATTTAGGCACATTGCTCCAGAACCGCCTGCAGGGAACTGCGTACAGCATTCACTCGGACCCTTATCCGGAGCAAAACCTTTTTTACCGTTCCGATAATGCCACGCTGGCACGTTTAGGTGTGCCGGCCCATACCATATCATCGGTACAGATTGATCAGGATAAAACCTACCATTCGGTAAAAGATGAGTTTGGCATGCTGGACATGGCACACATGACCAGCATGATAAAAGCTATCGCGCTGGCTGCACAAGGTGTTGTAGACGGCTCCGATACACCTTCCCGCGTTGATAAGGCGCAGGTGAGGCAATAAATCTTCTGCAGGCACTGAGACTTTCGGTTAGGTTTCAGTGCCTGTAAAGCAACACAAACGGTGTGGCGCGTATAACGGGTTAGAATTCTCTCAACATGAAAGAAACACTATGCTTCCTACTTCTACTCCTGCTTGCTCCGTCTGCCCTGGCACAGGAACCTGTTATTACCTGGGGCCCTTCCATCGAACGCGATGTAGCGGAACTACAAAACCTGCATATCATAGGCATCAGCGGAACCGACTTCTATACAGTACACCAAGCTGACGGACAGGCTACGCTGGAGCGCTACGATGCTACGAATCAGCGCCTCTGGGCAACGGCCCTTTTACCCCGTACAGCCGATGGCCAGCCTGCCGAATTTCATGATGTGCTGCTGCTCGAAGGCAAGCTTCAGCTCCTGTCAACGCACCGCAAGAACGGAGTAACAACTGTTTACGCTCAGGAGATTACTTCTACCGGCAACTATAGGCCAACCATCCGAAGCGTTACCAGCGCCCGAACAAACGGCACCCTTTCCGTAAGTATATCAGACGACAAAAACGATGTGCTGATTGTACTAACCGACAGACCGCAGCAAAAACTAACGGCAAGTCTTTTTAACGCCAGCCTCAGCCCCAGATGGACCCAGACATTCTCGATGAGCGGTGTTTTCAGGCAAAGCGTTGTGCTTACAGATGGCTCTTCCTTTATTCTGACAGAGAGTAATGATTCGGCACCCATTACAGCTGCGTATCACTTATACAGCCTCAACGCCCGGAGTGGCAGCATACGCGATACTCCTTTAGGCCATCAGAACTATAACTTTACCCAAGCCATGATGGCTGCAAGCGGCACCGATCTGGTTGTGGCCGGTTTATATGCATCCGGTGCAGGAACGGCAGAGCAGCAGCCCGAACCAAGCGGCAATTTCTTTTACAGGTTTAGCGGTGATAAAAACAAAAGAAACCTAACTTCCATTATACCCTTCAACCAGCAGTTTATACGGAACTATAAAAGTGAAACCAATGACTTCGACCGGAGCAAACGCCTCCGGAACCTGGAGTTAAAAGAAGTTGAAACAGCAGGCCAGGGAGGCACCTATGTGATAGGTGAAGTATGGTTTCAGGAGAACGGCAATGGCCAGCGGCTTTACAACAGCCATGATCTTATTATTACAAGGTTAAAAGAAGACGGCTTCCTGGACTATAATACAAGCATTGCCAAATCACAAAGCGGAACAAGCGGTAACAGGTTTTTGTACTCTTTTCTCTCGAGCCTGCAGAGCAATAACCTCTTTATTGTTTATCAGAACATGATGCGTGGCGAGGCTACAGCCCCAAAGCAGGGAAGCCTTGCACAGGCAGCAACACTTACTACCATCCTGCCTGACGGAACACAGCAAACAACCCCTCTGCAGCAGAAGCCCGACTCAGCTGAAAGCATTCAGATAAGACCTGCTGTATCGTTTCCTGTTTCTAAAAGGGAGTTTATTGTATTAGGAAGCAACTCCGGAAGCTACAGGTTCGGCAGGTTAAAGTTCTGACAGGGTGTAAACGACAAACGCCACAGACATTTTATCTGTGGCGTTTGTTTATTTTTTTGCAGCGCGCGAATCAGCGCTTATATTTTTCTTTGAATATACCGATGATATTTACCAGGTGGCTTCTGTCGTCGTAGGCAACATAGAACTTCCAGAGTGCCTCCACTATAATCATAAGCGCTTCTGTCTCCAGCTTTGGCTCGGCATAGCCAAGCTTTTCAAAAGCTTCTGTTAGTTTATAATTTACAGACTTCATATACCGTGCATGATGCCGCTGTGCAATGGTATCATTCACAAGCCTGTACTGCATACGCCAGAAGTTCTTTTCCTCATCAACCAATCTTAATGGCAGCTCCAGTACATCCTGAATAAGATAAGCGGGATCATGATCTGTAAGAAGGCCTCTGCTTTTATCTGCAATTCTTCTATAGCCTGCTTTTACAAGTGCTTCCAGCAAGTTCTCTTTGTTAATGAAATGCCTGAAGATCAACCCCTCCGACACACCAGCTTCTTTGGCAATTAAACTTGTAGGCGTTGCATCATATCCCTTTTCAGCAAAGAGTTCTAAAGCAGTATCCAGGATAATCTCTTTCTTGGTTTTGACCATTGTTTAAGTATATACTTTAAAAACCAAATATCAAATTCTGATTTCTTGCAGACAGCTATCAACACTAAAAATCATCACTGCAAGAGTTGTACGCAAAAGTACGGTATAGTAATAAATTTTAGGAGTTTTTAAGCTGTTTTAAATTAAAATTAAAAAAAGGATAAAGTTAATCTACAAAAAATAAAATTTCTCCACGGCTATTTACAGAAGTACAACCAGATGGGTTTAGCTTCAGGTTAAATATTGCTTTGTTTTGCTGTTACATCAAGCGAAACAGTAAAATCATCGTTTATAGCCTTATCGCCTAAGTTCTCGAAAAAGCTGCTGGAACGGTAACGGATATCATACTTTACCCTGTTAACGGTAACATCTGCTTTTGCTGTAGCAATCCCATCTTTTACTGTAACAATGGCCGGAAAGCTAATCGGGTTTGTTATTCCTTTAATCGTTAAGTCGCCCTCTACCGTATAGTTCGGCTTTCCGGCCTCTGCTTTTGCTACCGGCTTTAACGATTTTATCACAAATGTAGCAGTCGGATGCTTCTCAACGCTAAAGAAGTCGTCGTTTCGCAGGTGTGCTCCTACTTTTGCATTATCGGTACATTCTATAGAGGCCATGTTCATCACGAAAGAGCCTCCGGTTACTTTGTTCTTATCTACTGTCATCTGGCCACTGGAAAGCTTAATGGTTCCATAATGCTCTCCTACCACTTTACTGGCTCGCCACTTCAGCTCACTTTTATCAAGCTCTACTGTATAAGGTGTTCCTTTTGCAGGTAAAACCGCTTCAGTTGCAGCGGCTGTAGAATCGGTGGTTGTTCCAGCAGTAAAAGCTGAGAACAAAGTTGCGGCAGCCAATAGGCTTAGTAATGCAGTCTTCTTCATACTTGAAAATTTTAAAACAGTCGCTGTTAAAAATATACTATACTAGCTTCTTGCTTTGTCAAGAAGGCGATTCAATTCAATGGCTTCTTCTTCGGAAAGGTTCATCAGCCCTGTTTTGCTGCCACCATCCAGAGGGTCCATTTCCTGCAGCAGGCTTAGTCCTTTCTCTGTGATCAGCACATCAACTGTTCTTCTGTCCTGCGGGCATTGCTTACGCGTTACCAGTCCTTTCGCCTCCAGTTTATCAACAATACGGGAAGCATTTGATGTTTTATCCAGCATTCGCTCTATCAGCAGACTAACGGTAGCGGGTTTCGGATATTGCCCGCGCAAAATGCGCAAAATATTATACTGCGGCAGTGTAATACCAAAAGGCTTAAACGCCCCTGCCTGTGCCAACTGTAGCCAGTTAGAAGTGTATAGCACGTTTATGTAAGCCTTCTGGTGCTCCGATTTAAAAGTGCGCTGTTGTATCTCCTCTTCTATTTTCATCCCCATTTCCCGGATAATACCTACAAGATAAATGTAGCAACATTATCTTTCAATATCTGAATAAATATTTCTTTAAGCAAAAAAGCAACAAACTGATTTTCAGCAATATTAATTAAACACTATTTTAATTATTCTGAAAGTACAATACATGACTTTGTCCTGCTGAAAGGGTTATTAACAAAAGAACCGTTCCTGCTTTTTTAAGAGCAGGAACGGTTCAGACTGTATGTATAGCAACTTATATTATTTTTTTGCTACAATATCAAAAGACACTGTAAAGTCATCAGAAATAGCTTTATCGCCTAAGTTTTCGAAGAAGCTGTTAGAACCATAACGTACATCGTATTGTGCACGGTTTACAGTTACGTCTGCTTTTGCTTTCGCCTCGTTGTTTTCAACTGTTACATAAACAGGAAAAGTCACAGGATTTGTTTTGTCTTTGATTGTTAAGTTACCTGTTGCTGTATAATTCGCTTCACCAGGTGCCGCACTGGCAATTGGAGTCAGGCTGGTAATATTAAAAGTAGCAGTTGGGTATTTCTCTGCACCGAAGAAATCGTCTGATTTCAGGTGGTTAACCAGGTCAGAGTTGTACTTAGCATCTGTAATGTCTTCGTTTGTGATGGTATTCATGTCTATAACAATAGTGCCACCTGTTACCTGGTTGTTAGCCACAGTAAGTTCTCCGCTTTGCAGCTCTATGTTACCGTTGTGCTCACCAGTTACTTTTGTCCCATGCCATTTCACATTGCTTTGCTCCGTATCTACGGCATAAGTGTCACCTTCTGCAGTTGCTGTTTCAGTTGCTTCAGCAGACTCTACCACAGCGTTATCTGCTGTGTTGTTTGCATTGTCTCCACATGCTGAGAAAATAAGTGCGGTTGCGAATGCAGCTAAAATAGTTGTCTTTTTCATTTGACTAAATCTGTTGGTTGTTTTTTGTTGTTTCAGTTTTATACTATCATTTATCTCACCAATCAAGGTTTGGCGCTCTTCCGGTTAATTATATTCTTGTACTTAAACCGATTAGAAAGCCTCTAAATGAATTAACGTTTAAATGATGGCACAAATATATGTATATACATTTAATGTACAAACAACTGTACCTAAAATTTTTCACTCCTTTCCCACATTTATTAAAAATAAATCCTTTACCAAATCATTTCAGGTAAAGTAAACCGTCTTTCTCTTTTACCAATCCGAAAGGCTCCTGCTCAATAATCAGGAATCCATCTAAATCGGCAAAGTGACAGGCATTGCTTAATTGCATGGCACTCCAGATTCCAAGCGAAGTTTCTACCATACAACCCATCATGGTCATCATATTATGCTTTCTGGCTTCCTTTAATAAGCGAATGGCGTTCAGGTAACCTCCGGCTTTCATCAGTTTGATGTTCACACCATGAAACTGCTCCCGCAACAGATCGAAGTCGGCATCGTCGGTTACAGATTCGTCGGCAACAAGAGGTATTGGACTTTCTTTTTTAAGATGTGCATAGGCAGAGGCATGCGTAGCAGGCATGGGCTGCTCCACAAAAAGTATCCGCTCCCGGTCAAGCTGATGTAGAAACCGTAACAGGTCTTCCGGGTTTTGCCAGCTTTCGTTGGCGTCTATCACCAGCGGCTGCTCGGTAAGCTGCAACACCTGCTCCACTGCAGCAAGGCCGTTATCGCTGTTCACTTTAATTTTCAAGCTTTTAAAACGGCTCAAGTCATGCTCTTCTATAAAAGGTTTTATTTCACCAGGTTGCATAATAGGGAGTGAAAAGCTGGTGGTCTGATACCCAGAAGATGCCTGCCCCAGCATCTGGTGAACCGCAATGTGGCTGTGCTGGCAGTAAAAGTGCAGGTAAGCAGACTCAATCGCAAAACGAAGTGAGTTTACCGGAGGGTGCTCGAGCAACAGTTGCATCAGCTCTTCCATCGACTTTACGAGCGGCAGGCCTGCCATAAGCAACACTTGGTATTGCTGCAGCAGCAGTTCAGGAGACTCGCCGTAACGGATGTTGGGCGCAGCCTCTCCAAAGCCGCTGTACTTGGCATCCGAGACCTGAATCAGGAAGTTGGTTTTCTCTTTACTCGCCTCACGGGAAATTTTCCAGGTATATTTTAGTTTAAGGTGCAATACCTCAATGCGCCAGTTTAACATAGTACAAGGATCAGGATTTGAAGATGGAGCATAAGCAATGATACCAACAGCACCTGCTCTGGCTTATGCAAAATCAGGCAAAAGCTAAACTATATCCCGCCGGTAACATGATTCACTAAATTAATTAAATAATACGATTTCACCTGTTTGCAGATGTGCAACAACACCCTATATTTGCTAAGTTTTAATAACTATGCCTGCCTTTAAAATTTCTGATTCAGGATCTTTTCAGAGGTGTTGTTTACTTTAAAAAACATACCGGCAGTTCCCAAACCAGCTGCTTTACCTTTTATTCATTTTATGAAGAAATCATTTATTCCGCTTGCCACCCTGCTTTGCATTACCGTTGCGGCCATTCTCACACTTTTAAACCAATACCAGCTGTTAACTTTACCTGCGGGTGTGCTGCTGACCGCCCGATGGATCGGCATTGGGGTGCTCCTGCTATACGGCCTGCAGAAGCGTTCTCTCACCAGCTGGATACTCATAAGCATGGTGGTAGGCGCCGAGATCGGGTATGACTTTCCGCAACTGGCCCAGAACCTGAACGTGCTCAGCAAGGTTTTCCTGAAACTGATAAAAACCATTATAGCGCCTCTTATCTTCGCGACCCTGGTAGTGGGGATAGCCGGGCACTCTAACCTGAAGCAGGTGGGGAGCATGGGCTGGAAGGCGATTGTTTACTTTGAGATTGTTACCACCATTGCCCTGTTTATAGGTTTAGCGGCCATCAACCTGACGAAGGCCGGTGAGGGCATCGACATGCGAGGCATTGCTCAGACAGAGGAAATCCAGGCCCCGGCCAAACAGTCGGCCGCCGATATTATCCTGCACGTCTTCCCCGAGAATATTGCCAAATCTATTGCGGAGGGCCAGGTACTGCAGATCGTTATCTTCAGCGTGCTCTTTGCCATTGGCCTGGCTATGGTAACAGAGCGCAAGCGCAAGCCTATGCTCGACTTCTGCGAGAGCCTTTCAGAAACCATGTTCAAGTTCACAAACGTGATCATGTACTTTGCGCCTGTGGGGGTTGGTGCGGCTATTGCCTATACGGTGGGGCACATGGGCTTCGGCATTCTGGTGAACCTGTTCCAGCTGCTGGCCACCCTTTACATAGCCCTTATTGCTTTTGTCGTGCTGGTTCTGCTGCCGGTCGCTCTTATTGCAGGCGTACCGGTTAAGCGCTTCCTGAAGGCGGTTTCCGGCCCTGTGTCTATTGCCTTTGCCACCACCAGCTCGGAGGCTGCCCTGCCACGCGCCATGGAAGAGATGGAAAAACTGGGCGTGCCGCGGAAGATTGTAGCCTTTGTCATGCCCACAGGGTATAGCTTTAACCTCGACGGAACCACCCTTTACTTATCGTTGGCATCGGTGTTTGTGGCCCAGGCAGCAGGCATAGACCTGACGCTGGAACAGCAGCTGCTGATGGTGTTCACACTCATGCTCACCAGCAAAGGTGTTGCCGGGGTGCCTAGAGCCTCGCTGGTGATCCTCTTGGGCACAGTAGCATCTTTTAACCTGCCCGTGTGGCCTGTATTCGCCATACTTGGTATAGATGAACTGATGGACATGGCGCGTACCTCTGTGAACGTAACAGGAAATTGCCTGGCTACAGCTGTGGTGGCCCGCTGGGAAGGAGAATTTAATCCCCAGCCTGAAGCCGGCCTGGTAGAGACAACAAATCCGGAAATGGATGTATTGCCAGAAAAAGAGGCTGACAGAGAAACCAAACTGGTGTAAGCAGGTACATCATGAACTAATACAACAGCGAGTTACTGGTTAAGTAATTCGCTGTTGTTATTTAAAGCCTTTCCAACTGCTACCTTTGTGGAGAAAAGCCTTCCTGCAGCACACAAAGCAACCAGGGTTCATCCGCACACATCACTACAAGTTACTCCAGCAAAAGCTAAAAGTTAAAACACCTAATTATGTAAGTTTAAAGCATGATTAGCTGCTGAAAAGAAGCTCCCTACGCTTTTTCTTTCTTTTAAACAGAGCTATTTTTATATTTACTTATGATTGTAGCCACACACAGCACCTATTATTACTCACCTATTGGCATTATAGGCATTACAGGCTCTGAAGAAGGTATTTGCAGTGTTAGATTTTGTGACATAGCAGGAGGTAAAACTCCTGAGCTTCCCCAAAGCATGATCGATTGCGTAAGCCAGCTGGAGGCTTATTTTCATGGAGAACTACGGCAGTTTGACCTTCCTTTGCTTCCGGAGGGCACCACTTTCCAAAAGCAGGTATGGGAGCACCTTAAGCTGATTCCTTATGGCGCCACAACCTCTTACCTGAGTGTATCGAAGGCTGTATCGGGGCCAAAGGCGATACGTGCTGTAGGCGCGGCCAACGGAAAGAACCCGCTCTGCATTATAGTACCCTGCCACCGCGTTATTGGCAGCGACAGAAGCCTGGTTGGTTATGCCGGCGGGCTTTGGCGCAAAGAATGGCTCTTGCAGCATGAAGGCGTTTTGCAACCTAAACCGGAGCAGCTTTCCTTGTTCTGACTTATTGCAACCGGGGCTTATGCAGTATAGTCACATCAAAAACAGGATAGGCATTATATTCTTCCTGCGCGATTGCCGCTGTTAACTTTTCAACAATCTGCTGTTTTAGTTCCTCATCGCTTAGCTTATCGTTGCCTTCTTCCCTGATCACACTTACCTGGCATACCAATGGATTACGATCCGGAAGCGTGCCCCGTGTAAAATGTGCAGTAACTTCTATGGTTTCTATGGCCGGCATTTCGCTGAGAGATGTTTTTATCAGCTCCGTTGCCTGCGTGTCGATGCTTGCTTTGCGGAGTTGGGGCGTTGTAGAAAACTGCCAGTACATCATACCTGCAACTACTAAGGCCGAAACAACCAGGGAAGTAATAAACACACTTTCTTTGCCGTCGGAAAACCTGACTCCTTTTGTAGTTACCTTGCCCATGTAACGGAAAACCATCGCAGCAGAAAGCTGTATACCCGCTAGTTGGAGCAACAGCAAAAAAAGGCTGCTGCGTATCATCTGCCAGTTACCGAAGTTCAGGGCCATACCCAGCATACTGGTTGGAGGAGCCAAAGAAGCCGCTACCAGCATCCCCACAGCCGCACCCGACACCAGGCTATCCCGCTCCGATTGCACCAGGTTGATACCTCCCGCAAAACCGGCAATCAGCGGGAGTAAAATGGTTACTTCGGAAATCTGACTTATAGAAACCATCATTTGCGTAGCATGCTTCTGCTGAATCAGCAGGCTCAGGAGGTAAGAAACAGCTACGGCCACTCCAATAGAAAGAAAGTACCTGCCCAGGCTTTTCAGCAGTAAACCTCCCTTACCTGCTGCAGCCCCTAAGGCAGCATTCATGGCCGGACCAGCAAAAGGTGCAACCAGCATGGCAGCCACTAAGAGGTAACTGGTTTCGGTATAAAGGCCAATCCAGGCAATTATTCCCCCGGAAAGCGCATAACTAATTAAGCCGACTTTTGAGCCGACACTTTGCAAGCCACCAAAGAAGATCTCGATGGGGCTGCGGTAGTTAACGTCTACCACCTGTTCAGGAGCTTGTTCCGGCGGAGGATACATGGCCACAACACCGCGGGGGATAAGGGTTATTTCGGCTTCCTCTATGTCTTTCAGTTTATCCAGCAGCTGACTCACCTTCTGGTTATTCACATGCACTTTTATAAGATCGCCATCCTCTCCCTCCCACTTCGACAGGTTTTTCCCCTGCATCTCCTCCGCCATCTTTAATACATCTGTTCCTCTTCCTCTGGGTACTTTTATAGTTAGCTCTCTCATGTCTGCTCTTTTATAGTACCTACGGAGTAAACTTTCCCAAAGCTACATAGCCTCCTAAAACCACAGCGCCCCCGGAATCTGCAATACCAGGGGCGCTGTGGTTTTTCATTTATTCCTGTCTGCTCAGGTTCCCGTACCTGCTCACCACCAACTGAGCCTGGCCATCTTTAGCGACAACTACTTTAAAGAGATAGTAGTATTCGCTTTCATCGATCTGCTCGAATGGTTTTTCCACACCAAAGGCTTCTACCAGCGGAATTAAGGTATTGGAATGGCCTGCTACTACTATTGTTTTACCTTTTTGCTCCGCCATGATGCGCTGGCGCAGTCCCTGGTAATCTTTAGAATCATAGGTGAATAATTCTAAGCCACGTTCCGATGCCAAAGGCTGCAAGGTATTTTTAGTACGCTTATAGTTGGTTGTATAAAGTGCGTCAATCTTTTCTTGCTGAAGCAGCATACGCAATTCGTTAGCCCGTGCTCTGCCTTCTTCTGTCAGATCCGGATCGGGGTTATTGGGCACAGAGGTATCTTTTTCGGCATGCCGTACAACATATATGGTCGTTTCGTCAGCTGACTTTGCTTCCGCACCTGCCGATCCGGTACCGGTAGTAGTGGCAGCCGTTCTGCACCCTGCCACAATAAGCAGCAGCAAAACTACTGCTCTTAAAATTGAATTATACTTCATTTTATAAACTTTTAAGACTTCTTGATAGCCAAGCAGCAAAGCACAGGCAAGCTCAGTTTAACTTTATATTAACAAGTTAGCTACTACATTCTCAAAATCAAATGCAGCATAGACCGGAAAAGAACAAATAGCCCGGAGCGAAAATAAAAAAAGGACCAGCCCAGTAAGAGCTGATCCTTTTTATCGTGCGCACGGGGAGATTCGAACTCCCACACCCGAAGGCACAGGCTTCTGAGACCTGCACGTCTACCAGTTTCGCCACGTGCGCTGGTATTTTCGGTATTTTACAACGACTCACTTCGTAAACCCTGCTGCTATAACTGCTTCGGGATTGCAAATGTACGACAGTTTTTAAATACTGCAATAGCATGCAAAAAATATTCTTAAGAGTTTTCTGTTGGTTCCTCCAGTACCGCCTGGTTTAGTTCTTTTTTAGAAAGCTTTTCTAACCTCCGTAGTACCCACAACCCAATCACCACCCATAAAAATCCTGCTGCAAAACCAGCTGTTACATCTGTTGCATAGTGCACCCGAAGATAAATTCTGCTAAACCCAATCAGCAAAATAAACACAACCAGCAGTGCCGTTAATATATACCGCAGTACCGGCGATTGCACATGCTTCCAGACAATATAAATAATCAGGCCGTAAAAAGAGGCGGCTACCATAGAGTGCCCGCTCGGGAAACTAAGCCCCGAGGCTTCCACCAAGGGAGCAGCAGGACGGTCTCTGTCGAAGAAAAACTTCATCACAACATTCAGCGTGCTGCTTCCCAGTGCCACCACAGGCACTCTGAGCGAATACCACTTATGCTTGCGCACAAACAGGAAGTAGCACAGCAACAGCAGAGCAGCCGGTGTTAAAAACTGCCTGGAAGCAAAAAAAGTAATAAACTCTATAAAACGTGTAAAGCCGGGGCTGGAGATATCCTGTGCAAACTGAAAGGCTGCCTCATCCATGCCAACCTCATCCCCTGCGCGAATTTCACTGCTTAGGTACAGGAAAATAACAATGCTGGCTATAAAAAGAGCCCAGACAAGTATCAGCTCGACCGTAAATAAAGCAAAGGCCGCAATTATTTTTTTATAAGCGCTCCGAAGCATACTATGTTAGAATTTAAATTTAGAATAGCTGGTTTAGTTCGTGTTGCGACACCTTTAGCCTGCCAACCGCACCAGAAACAAGAAGTAACTTAAACTTAGCCGCCTCTACCTTACGTATTTCAGCAGGAAAGGCTTTTAAATATAAATATACCTTATGAGAGACGAGATCAGGCTTTTTGTAGCAGCCACATTGCCAGCTCAAGCAAAAGAATTTTTAATGCAGCGCCTTTCTCCCTTTCACCATCCGGCAGTACGTGTTATACCTGAGCAGAACCTACACCTCACGCTGTTTTTTATTGGTAACGTGAGCAAAGAGCAACTGCCAGCCATTCGGCATAAAATTGAGCAGGTGGCCCAACAGCATACCGCCTTTACATTGGAGCTGGAGCAACTGGAACCCGGTCCGAAGTTCCGCTCTCCACGCCTGGTGTGGGCCCGGTTTAAACCTGATGCCACTTTCGAGCAATTAAGTACGGCGCTTACTCAAGCCTTAGCCAAAGCGCCTCCGAAGCAGCAAAAGGCAATACCCCACGTTACGCTGGCCCGATTCAGAAAAGACAAACCTGTACCTGCAAATTTACCGCACATTATACCCGATGAATTGCTGCAGCTACCTGTAAACACAGTTGCCTTATGGCAATCCGAACTGGCTTCCCCGCATCCTGTTTATTCTGTTCTGGAAAGCTATCCGCTTAAACCAAACCTATAGTCCGGGTATATAGTATGATAAGCACAACTACAGAAGAAAAATGAGCGAAGAAGAACTAACCGAACTGATGATGGGCCTGAAGGACAAAGGCCTGACTGTTGCATTTGCAGAAAGTTGTACTGCAGGCATGCTGGCCTCTGAATTCGTAAAAGCAAAAGGCAGCAGCGATGTGCTGATAGGCAGCCTGGTGGTATATCAGCCGGAGGCGAAGAAGAAATTATTAGGCGTGAAAGACGAAACCCTGGAGTTATACACGGCTGAATCGCAGCAGGTAACAAACGAAATGGCCATGGGGCTCAAGAAAGCTTTGGATGCCTCTATTTCTATTGCGACAACCGGATTGGCCGGCCCCGGAGCTTCGGAAAATTCTGAAAAGCCGGTAGGTACTATGTTTGTATCTATGCTGTATGATGGTAAAGCAGAAGAATTCAGAGAGGTATTTAAAGGCAACAGCCTAAAGATACGCGAACAGCTTACACAGTATATTTATGAGAAACTAAAAGGCCTTTTGGAAAGGCACTACAACAGGTAGTAATTTAGCTGCTACTTTGCAGAGCATAAGCCAATCAACCTGTCAAGCATTTTGTCTTCATTACCAGAAAGTGGTTTCGACCGTACGGCATTCTTTTATGATCGCTTAGCAAAGCTTGTTTTTGGCTCTGCTCAGGAAAACGCACAGCTGGCTCTACTGCCTTTTATCCCAGCCGGAGCACGTGTACTGATTATAGGTGGCGGAAGCGGTTGGCTACTGGAGCAGGTATTGAACTGTTGTAGTGCCACCAACATTCTTTATATTGATGCCTCTCCTGCCATGCTCACACTTGCCCGGAAACGTTACAACCGTTTAGCAACAACCACTACAGGCAGGGCAGCAGTGGAATTTAGGACAGGTACCGAAGTCGCTGTAAAACCGGAGGAGCAGTTTGAAGCCATCATTACGCCTTTCCTATTAGATTTGTTTCCTCCTCAGCGCTTGTCGGGGCTCATGAAACGGTTACAGGCTGCGTTAGCTCCGCAAGGCTACTGGCTCTTTGCTGATTTCTGGCCAGTGCAACAGCCAACACCACGCTGGCAACGCCTCCTGCTCTGGAGCATGTACGCCTTTTTTGGTGTGCTTAGCGGTGTAAAAGCGAAAAGGCTTCCCGATTATCAGCAACACTTTCAGCAGCTCCGGCTGCACGAAACCTTTTCCAAAAGCTTCTACCAACAAATGATTCAGGCAAAAGTATTTCAACAACCGTAGCAGGTTTGTCAAAATTGCGGACAGTCTTTATCTTTAGAGATTATTCTACCTCTTCTAAAACAAATGCTAAACCGACTAACCTCTCTTTTTGCTTTTGCGGCCTTACTTGTGCTCAATCCTGCACTGGCTCAGAAAAAAGTTAATTACCAGCTTTCTTTTCCAAACGCGGTTCACCACGAAGCCCAGATTAGCGTCACCTTTACGGGCATTACAAGCGATACGCTGGCCGTACTCATGAGCCGAAGCTCTCCCGGCCGCTATGCCTTGCATGAATTCTCGAAAAATGTATATGGTGTACGTGCTACCGATGCACAGGGGAAGCAGCTATCCATTAAAAAATCGAACCTGCACCAATGGAATGTAACAGGACATAAAGGATCCGTTACGGTTACCTACACGCTTTTTGGCAATCATGCCGACGGCACTTATGCAGGTATTGATGAAACCCATGCGCACCTGAACATGCCTGCAACACTTATGTATGCCAAAGGCTTTGAAGAAGTGCCGGCACAGGTAACTTTCAACATGCCCCAGGGCAGCAATTGGAAAGTAGCCACGCAGCTTAAACCAGAATCTGGCACTACTTATTCTGCCCCTAACTTCCAGTACCTGATGGATAGCCCTACCGAACTCAGCAACTTCGACCTCGAAGAATGGACGGTAAACGAAAACGGTAAAACAAAAACCATACAGGTAACGCTGCACCACAACGCCAGCAAAGAGCTTTTCAGAGAATATGCGGCTCAGGCAAAAAAGATAGTAGCAGAACAGCGCGCTATTTTTGAGGAGTTGCCTGACTTCGACTTTGGTCGTTATACTTTTATTGGGTGCTATATGCCACAAGCTGTGGGAGATGGCATGGAGCATCGCAACTCTACTATTGTTACCAGTTCCAGACCACTTGCCGCCAATATGGAAGGCGTATTAGGCACTGTATCACACGAATTCTTCCATTCCTGGAACGTAGAACGCATCCGTCCGCAGGGGCTGGAGCCTTTCAATTTTCAGGAGGCTAACATGACGGAAGGCCTTTGGCTGGCCGAAGGCTTTACCAGCTACTATGGCCCCTTAGCCATGCAACGCAGCGGCATCACGAGTCTGCAAAACTATGCCAGAGGTCTGGCAGGAGGCCTGAACTATGTGCTGCTTTCTCCCGGTCGCCAGTACCATAGCCTGGTAGAAATGAGCATGCAGGCTCCTTATGTGGATGCTGCCCGGTCTGTAGATGCTGTAAACCGCCACAACACCTTCATTTCTTACTATACCTATGGCAGTGTGGTTGGCCTGGCGCTGGATCTCACCTTGCGCCGCGACTATAAAACTACGCTCGACAAATACATGCAGGCACTCTGGCGCAAGTATGGTAAACCCGAAAAACCGTACAGCATGGCAGACCTGGAAGAAACGTTGGGAGAAGTATCAGGAAATAAAGCATGGGCTGCTTCTTTCTTTAAAAACAGTGTACATGGCAGCGAGCTTCCTGATTTTGCCCCTCTGTTGGCGCAGGCAGGTCTGGTGTTGCGCAAAGCCAATCCTGGAAAACCTTCCCTAGGAACTGCCTACTTTGAGTATGCCAAAGACAGTACTGGCGCTACTTTGTTGAACGGCGCTGTGATTGGCTCTCCGATCTACAAAGCTGGTCTGGAAGGCGGAGACGTGCTCCTGACGTTAGATGGCAAAAAACTAACGGATACCAAAACCTTCGATGCCATTTTAGCTGCGCACAAGCCAGGTGAAACCATACCTGTCACTTTTGAACGATATGGTGAAACCAGAAATGCTTCTATCGTACTGGAGGAGAACCCAAACCTGGAAGTGGTGCTGTTTGAGGATGCAGGCCAGAAGGTGACATCCAAAGTAAAGAAGTTCAGAGAGGAATGGCTGGGAGCAAAAGTGAAGTAGCTAAAGAAAATAAAGGAGTCTAACCTTTCAGATCAGACTCCTTTATTTTCTTTAGTACCTTTCACGCTTCTGTCTACTTTAGCCAAGGGAAAATTCTCCAATGAGCAGTTACCGCACATTAGTAATTCCAATAAACAGAGCTTTACTGCCGCTGCTCTTTCGTCAGCCATTTCAATATCAGGTTGCACAACGGGCAGACGGTAAGCGTTATAAAAAAGTAGAGCACCCATATCCTACTATGGTCGCCCCGGTTGAAGGACTCCCGGATGGAGGCCTCCGGCAGCAGCAGGCCCATAAGAACTAACAAAGTGTATAAGGCTAGCAATTGCAGTAAAAAGGGTCTTCTCCTCAAGGATGTGTACACCCAAAGCGCAGAATATGGCACCACTACAAAAGTGAACAGTGTCCACCCAAACAAGACAAGCGTCTAGGCCCACACAATCTTGGCGAAGCCGAACCTGTAGGTATTGTCATAACCCTCAAGATCAAACGCTAGTTTTATGGCGATAGTAAGCCCAGCGTTTAGGACAGGGATGAAAAGGAGGCACAGCAGTGCCCAAATCAATGCAAACTTAGTCTTTCTACTGACAATCATTCGATAGAGTACTTAATGGTTTCTTTCCATCCACTACATCTTTTACTACTACCCAGTCAGGCCGATATTGTGTTGTAGATTATTTTTAGATGCAGAATTGGGCGTTCCTCTATTTACAGGATCATTGACGAAGGCTACAATCTTGTCTTGAAAGGATGTCCATAACTCATCTGTTTTGTTGAAAGGAATGCCAAAAACTGACTGCGAAGCAGTAATAATGGCGTCAGATAATCAATCTACCTCCTTTGTATAGAAGGTGTAACTGCCGTCGGCATTGTTAATGAATCCGAACACCCTGTTACCACTAACAGGGTGCGGACCATTGAAAGGGCCTTGGACTGTTGAGAACTTCTAGTTGTTAATATACCAGAGAGCCTTAGTTTCGACTCCCTGGTATAACATTAGCTCTTTCCTGCCAATGTTCTGCTCCTGACAATCCTGTTCAAGGCTATGTTGCATAGGGGACAGAGCATGATGGTTAGAAAGAAATATAGAACTAAAGCTCTGGGGTAAGCGTCCGATAAGAACATACCTATAACAGACCCATATGGAACTATAAACCCCATTACTACTAAAAGCCCGAAAAAGTAAATGAACTGCCAAATAATGTTCTTTAATCTTAAGCTGGTATAAATATATGTTAAGCTATAAGGAAGCAAGAGAAAAAGTAAAAATGACCAAGTAGCGTAAAACAAGATTGTTCCCCATATTATATACACATAATTAAAGTCTATACTCTGATTATAGGCGGGCCTATAGGGAATCTGTAATACGGCAACAATTATCCCTGCAATAATAGGAAAAACTATAAGCCAAACAGCAACTAATAACAGGTAAGGCCAATTTTTTTGAGCTCTACTTGCAGTCATTCGATAAAATGCTTAGTGGTTTGATACCGTCTCTTACTTGTTTCACCACAGCCCAGTCGGGACGTAATGGTTCTGGATCAATATTTTTTGTTGCTGCACCTTGATGGGTCTTAACATAGTATACAATACCATCTTTTAAGGACTCCCATAAGGCATCAGCACTTTTGAATGGGAATCCTGTTGTTGATTGTGCTGCAGTTCCCCAAATGTCAGTTAACCGATCCACACCTTTGGTATAGAAAGTATAACTACCATCGGCATTTGAGGTAAAACCAAACTCCCTGTTACCACTAACAGGGTGCAGACCATTGTAAAGTTCTTTAATTGTTGAGAACATTCAATTGGTAGTATCTCTTTTTCTGACCATCTTATTCAAGGGAATGTTTACTAAAGGGCAAATGGTAATGGTCAGCAAGAGAGATAACATAAGTGATTTTGGATAGGGAGCTAAACCTATAACAGAGACATGAGGAAGTATAGTCCCCATCATCATCAGTAAAACATAAAATAACAACAGCCGAACATATATATATATTTGTCCCACTTGAGTGTAGACATAAATTAAACTATAGGGAAGTAGTACAAATAGAAAAAAAGACCACGTACCATAAATGAAGGTATAACCCCAGCCTAAATAGAAATCAGTCAATTTAAAACTAGACGTACTCTTTATACTAAAAATGTAATCTGTTATGGTGATAGAAATACCTGCACACACAGGGACTACAAGTAGTACAATTGCTATAAGCCTTACCATTAGGTAAGGCCATAGATTCTTTTTCTCAATTACAGTCATTTGACAAAGTGCTTAAAGGTTTGATACCGTCTCTTACATCTTTCACTACACTCCAATTCGGACGGTAGATTTGTGTGGGATTTCTAGTTGTTGCACCCTGATTACTATTTACATAATTTGTGATACCATCTTTAAAAGATTCCCAAGTAGCATCAGCACCTTCAAACGCTAGTCCCTTTAAACTTAATACTGGTGCAGATATAAAGTAATTTCCCCTAGTAGTAATCGGAATGGTTAGTCGATCTACACCTCTAGCAAAAAAAGTGTAGCTACCGTCGGTATTGGTTGTAAAACCTAATTCCCGGTTACCGCTAATAGGGCGCAAACCATTTTCATGATCTTAGATGGTTGAGGACTTCCAGTTGTTAATATCCCAGAGAGCCCTATAGCTTCGACTCCCTAAGATAACATTAGCTCTTTCCTGCCAATGCTCTGTTCCTGACAATCCTGTTCAAGGGAATATTGACTAGCGGACAGATAGTTATGGCTAACAGAAGGTAAAGGACAAATGCCCTTGGATATAGATTCACATTGAAAGCACCTCCAACAGTTAGTTCTGGTGCAATGACACCAGCCAAAGCCATCAACGCATAAAACAGCAATAACTTCAAGAAAATACCCTTACCCTCTAATGAAGTATAGATATAAAATAAACTATAAGGTATAAGAACAAAAAGCAAAAAAGTCCAGGTATAAGCAAAGAGTGACCATGCCCAAGTTATGTAAGCAAAGCCTATTTCAAAACCTTTATTTGGTTTGAATATGGCATTTGTTAGTGCTGCAGAGATACCAGAAATTAATGGTATAACCAAAATAGTAATAGCAAACAGCCTTACAATTAAATAAGACCATGGATTCTTCGTTTCAGTTGCAGTCATTGCTCAGGGTGCTTAAGGGTTTGATGCAGTCTCTTACATTTCTTTTATTCCTGCTCTCCAATACTTCTATTCTTAACAATTCTATCCAAAGCTATGTTGCACAGCGGGCAAAGCGTGATTGTTAGAAAAAAGTATAGAATCAACACCCTCGGATAAGGGGACGAACCAAAAAAATCAATCACAGAGCCTTCTGGAACAACAAACCCCATCAACGTCAGCAACACAAAGAAAGCTAAAAACTTAAGAAATATGTTTCTTCGGCTTAAGGACGAGTAAATATAAACTAGACTATAAGGGAGTAATATAAATAGGAGGAAGGACCAAGTACCATAAAATAGTGTTCCGCCCCAGACAATCTTAGCATTTTTATAATAAGAAGTACTACTATTATCAAAAACCGACTCTATTGCTGCTGTAAGTATTCCAGTAAACAGAGGAAATATAAGTAGCATTATACCCAAAAGCTTTACTGTTAGGTAAGGCAACAAATTATTTTCTTTAGTTACAGTCATTGGATAAAGTGCTTAATGGTTGTTTTCCGTCTATTACATTTATTACTTTTACCCAGTCTGGTCTTAAAGGCTCGGGATCTGTGTTGTTTTTGGCAGCTGCTCCAGGAGTTCCACCATTTGAAGGATCATTTACGAAAGCAACAATCTTATCTTGAAAAGATGTCCATAGTGCATCTGCTTGGTCAAAAGGGAAGCCACTCGCTGATTGTGCGATTGTTCCCCACACATCAGTTAGGCGATCCACACCCATAACATAGAAGTTATAGCTACCATCTGCATTAGCTGTATAGCCAAACTCCCTATTCCCACTAACGGGGTGCAGTCCGTTATAAGGGTCTTTAATAGTTGAGAACGTCCAGCTATTGGGCGAATATTTTGAAACTATAACAGAACCATCATTCAATGGAATATCTATACTTACAATTGCCCCTGTAGGATTAGAAGAGTTCCAAAGCGCATGATCATCAACACCGTAATGGTTATATGCTGTAAATTTTGATTTTTTTGTATCAACAAAAGTGTTAATGTTCGTACGTATGTGATTCAAGAACTGCTGCGGGGTTGCCCTTTGCCCGTTAATAATAGGAAGTATTTTTACATTCACGCTGAAGTAGTCCATATTTACAACCGAGCTATAGGCATTGTCAATGTCTAATACTTTAGATATATAAGCTGAGTTTGATGGCAGCCCATATAAGAGAACCCCTGGCGTATTTGCAGAAAGAGCAACAATATTGTTTACTTTCTGCTTTAGCTCAGGACTGACCTTAAACTTCGCCAGAGCCATCCACTGCTGTATCAGTGCACACGGAATATCCTCCCCGTATAAAGCAAAAGGTTTATTCTCAATAAGCTCTTTTAACTCCCAGGCACTCGGAACTATAACAAGAGGTGGGGCTGCAACACTAATGGTGATAGGATAAGTAGAACTATTTCCACCTGATCCTCCGCTAGAACCTCCTGTCCCTCCTCCATAACCACCCCCACTACCATAATATGAGTCATCAGGTATGTAAGACCCTCCTCCATAATAACCGTTGCCATAATTTCCGCCCCAATCACCACTACCTCCTCCATCACACTCAGAAACAAAAATATCCATATAAATGACCCCATCACAATTTAAACCGTAACCTCCTGCTGCCGTATCGTTTACTGAGCCGTCTACACATTCATAGTTATACTTGATATGGTCTACACAATAAGTAGTAGCCACTCTTGCATTTACTGGTTTTTCTTGCCTGCCATTAATCAGGTTATTTGTTTTTAATAACCTACCTTCTAAATCATATATTTTCAAAGTTCTGGTAAATCGGCCAAAATCCAGAGCACCTTGTTCATTGTAGTATAACTTATCATTGGCCTCATACTCATATATATTGCCAATAACTCCTCCCGGCACCTGCCTTAGCACCAAGTTCGAAAATTTCTTGTTTGTTGCAGAGCCAGGTATGGCAAATGATAAGCATAAGAAGAACTGTCATGCTGAAGTGCGCGCAGAATATGGTCTGCATCCAGCCCTGACAAAGCAGACATAATTATTCCAGTGCTGTTTCTTAAATTATCTTGGCTAATTCTTGACAGAACAGCTGCTAACTGCGGCTCATTTTCAAGAGTAGTATACTGAATTCTGTTAATGCTCTGCTCTTGGTTCTGCTTTGGCTCTACAATACTATCTGTTTCATGCAATTGACATGAAGAGATGAACAATAACATCCATAAAATTCTGATGAGGGAAAAAGTTTGTATTTCATAATAATAGCATAATTTGTTATATAATAATAATATATATATACCATTAGAAACAAAAAATAATTAAAATTTTTATAAACATGACTTATCCCGAATTTTCAAAAGACCTTTTTAGGGAAGCATTAGTCCTAGCGCAGGTAAAAGCAGCTATTTTAAGGTTATTGCCAACTGCCATTTACAGTATGTGGGCAGATAATAACCTAAAAAAGGCGTCCTGGGATATTCCAGAGACGCCTTTTTTTCTTTTTTAGCCCCTTATTAAAATTAGGGATGAGTCATGATTATTAGCAGAAATTCACTTTTGGATCATTTTACCAGACGTATGTAGCAACAGCTCCGGCATTTAACTTAACATTAGCTGTTTTTCCTTGAGATCGGATACCAAAGGTACTGTCAGCCTTGCTATCGTTCAGCACAATCAAAACAGTTCTGCCTTCCGGTGTTTTAAAAGCTACATTAGGTAATTCATCTAAGTAGTTGGATTCGATACGCACAGAGCCCGGACGAACAAATTTAGAGGCATGTGCTACCACATAATAAGCCGGGTTTCTGGTAAACTCATCTTTATCGATGGTGATGCCACCCAGGCACCTGTCGCAGCCGCCACGATCGGTATAGGGCTTGTTGTTCGGGTCATTTGCCAGGTTCCACTCCAGCACATTACGGCTCCAGTTACGGGTTGCACCAATGGTCAGGTTCTTGATGTGGTTTGCCATATCCTTTTCCAGGTTTCCAGGTGCCCCCATCCATTGCTCTGTAAAGTACAGGTGTTTGTCGGGATGTGCATTGTGCACCTCAGACAAAGCTTCTATTTTACCGCCATACAAATGAAAAGCAGAGCCATCGATATACTGCTTCGCTTCAGGATCATCGAGAATGGAGATTGGATAATCAGGGCGGTCCGCGTTATGATCATAAACGATGATCTTTGTATCTATATTGGCCGCTTTAAAGGCTGGTCCTAAGTGTTTTTTTACAAACAGCGCCTGTTCATCAGCCAGCATCAGCAGACTCGGGTTATTGCCAGGGTGCAGCGGCTCATTCTGTACTGTAATGGCATCTATCTTAATCCCCTCCTTTTTCATGTCCTGCACATAGCGTACAAAATACGTTGCATAGGCATCATACCACTCCGGCTTCAGGCTTCCTCCCCTGGTATCGTTGTTGGTTTTCATCCAGGCTGGCGGCGACCACGGCGAACCCAGAATTTTAATGTTCGGGTTGATAGCCAGAATTTCCTTCAGGACAGGTATAACATCCTCCCGATCCGGCCCCAGGTCAAACTTTTCCATATTGGCGTCTGTCTGACCGGCTGGTAAATCGTTGTATGAAAACACACGCTCGTTCAGATCAGAGGCTCCAATACTCAACCGCAGATAGCTGATGCCAATATTATTACCGTCGGTAGCAAAAAGCTCTTTCAGCATGGCTGCTCGCTTGGCAGGGTTCATCCGGATCATGTGCATAGCGCTGCCTCCCGTTAAGGTAAAGCCAAATCCGTCTATTTCCTGATAGGTTTCCTGCTCATTTACTTCTATAACCGGTTGCTCTGATGTAGTAGCAGTACCAAAGGCAAGAGGTACTGCCTGACGCTGAAACAAGGCAGAGCGATCAGGGTTGGTAATCCAGATTTCACCGGTACTTTTTTGAACGGAGGTAGCTGATTCAGCACTGGTATACCTTTGGCAACCAGCCATGCAACAGCTTAAAAGCGCAGTTACAACAAAATAAAATCGTTTTTTATATTTAAGCATATCACTGTAATAAGTTTGAGTTCAGTTACCACACAAAGGTTCCTACAGCACCACCGTTAAGAGTAGCCGTTGCCAGTTTACCTTTGTAGGCAATATTAAAGCTTTGAGCAGCAGTACCCTCATTTAACACGATCAGTACTTTCTTTCCGTCTGGTGTTTTAAAGGCCACATTCTGAAGTGATCCTGTGATATTGGAAGCAACACGCACCGAACCAGGGCGAACAAATTTAGAGGCGTGGGCTATTATATAGTAAGCCACGTTACGGGTAACACTATTACCGATGGTCACTCCAGGCAAACAGGTATTACATCCGCCATTTGTATAAGGGCCATTATTCTGATTTGCTGCCAGGTTCCACTCTAATACATTGCGGCTCCAGTTGCGGGTAGCGCCTACTATCAGGTTTTTCGTATGCCAGCTTAAGTCTCCACCAAAGCTCCCGCTGGTGCCAGTATATTGCTCCGTAAAATAGATGTTCTTATCCGGATGTGCTGTCCTTACCTGCGACAGAGCTGAGATATCACCGGCATAGAGGTGAAAAGCGGAGCCATCCACATAAGGTTTAGCCTGTGCATCGTTCAGGATAGCAAGCGGGTATTCAGGTTTATCAGCATTATGATCATAAATAATGATTTTGGTTGTTAAACCTGCCTGTTGCAAAGCCGGACCAATGTTGTTTTTAATAAAACTGGCCTGATCGGCGGCAGACATATACATGCTTGGGTTATTACCATCGTGCAGTGGCTCGTTTTGCAAAGTAATGGCATCTATTGTAATACCTTCTGCCCGCATGGCCTGGATATACTTTACCAGGTATAAGGCATAAGCGTCGTAGTATTCCGATTTAAGATTTCCGCCTATAGTACTGTTGTTTGTCTTCATCCAGGTTGGTGGCGACCAGGGAGTAGCCAGCAGTTTAATAGCAGGATTAATGGCCAATATCTCTTTCAGAACTGGTAAATAATAGGCTCGGTCCGGCTCCAGGCTGAAGTTAGCCAGAGTTGGATCTGTTTGCCCGGCAGGCAAATCGTTATAAGAGTATACATTCGCACTTAAGTCTGATGCGCCTATATTCAGGCGCAGATAACTAATACCAATGTTTGTTTCTGTATCGCCGAATAGCTCTTTCAGCAGCTGGCTTCTTGTACTATTGCCCATCTGGCTCAACACCTGTGCACTGCCACTGGTAAGTGTAAATCCGAAGCCATCTATTTGCTGGTAAGTGGTAGTTGTATCTATTGTGATAGTAGGAAAGCTGTTCGTGCCGCTCTTAAAGTTTATAGCTCCACTTTGCTTTGTAAACAATACAGATTTGTCTGCATTTGTCAGCCAAAAGTCTACTTCTCCCTTACTGGCAGGTGGTTGAGCAATTGGTCCTTCGTCAGCATCGCCACAAGCGGTTAGCCAACTGGTCAGAAACAAAAGAAGAATTAGTTTGAATTTATATTTCATCACTGCAATTGAGTTATAGATAAAAATAATGCTGCTCATCTCCCTTGTTAGTGAACAGAGAAATGAGCAGCAAGAATAGATTTTATTGTTTTACGAACTGATACGTTGCAGAAGCATAATCAGGCTCAATTTCAATGGTAGCCATGTAGCTTCCGCTTGCAGAGATACCTTTGAAATCTTCGCCTCCATTTGTCATGGTGCCGCTCAGCGCGGTTCCGTTGGTGCCGAACTGCACATCCCATGGCGAGTTAAATTTAGTAATAAAGTCTTTCTGCAGGTTAGTGGTAACTTCGAATTTATAAGGATGCACGTAGGTCATGGGGGTTTCTGTTCTGGCATCCCATCCGCCTTCTGCTGTACTCCAATGGAAAAGTTTTAAGTTATAGTACTTCCAGGCAAGTTCTGCATTCGAAAAATTTACCGATAGCTGGTAAGCCTGATCGCGTGCTACATTTATGGCAGTGTTTCCAACACCAACCTGTACCTTATTTTCTACTTTATCAGCAGTAGGAGTAGCTGCTTCTCCGATGGTTCCTGTTATAGTATAAGCAGTACCAGAGCCATCTTCTTTTGTGTTTAAAGTATACGTCTTGCTTTTTTGCAAAGCCAGGTACTTACCAGAACTGAAAGTGCTACCGGACTTGGTTAACTCTACTACCTTGGCACCATCTGATAACAGAAACAGTTGATTCGGAACTTCTGTAGGCGGCGTAACACTATTGTCTTTCTCAACAGCATACGTGTACTTATCTGCTGCAAAGTTTATTGTAAACTTGTACTTGCCAGTACCCCCTGCAGCTGGTAGATCTTCAAAAGTAATTTTATTTTCCTCAGCAAAAGACTGCATCACCAACTGGTTTGTGGTACCTACAATTCTTTTAATCTGATAGGCCCAGTCACCATTCACTCTGAAAATATACCCTGCGTCTGCCACCAGATTCACGGAACCTTCCCAAACGCTATTACCTTTGTACTGCAATGGTTCATCGCCACCCCAGCCATTCGTAATGTTCCCGCCTACCACGCTTATTTTATCAATTTTTAAAAAGCTGTAGGTGTTGTTGTTAAAGTCTGCCGTAATACGATATGCACCCGCACCCGGTGAAGCTATAGCTGCTCCGTTTCGCTGCAGTTGACCACTTGCACCGCCAAAACTTACAGCACTTGCACTCTGAGCACCATAGAACTGCAGGGTTCCACCGGCAGTCAGACCTGTATAAAGTTCATATATCCCTGTAAGGTTTCCATCCCCGTCTTTCAGCGCTTTCATTGGTATTGCCAACGTTACGTTTGCGCCTTTTTCTGTGGCAGAACCTGATACGTATAGTTGTGCCGGTGCCGACTCAGTTTCAAACCGGGTTATACGCACGGCCTGTGATGCTACAGATACTTTATCCAGGGATTGAGCCATTACCGCCCACTTCAGGTTAGCTGTTGTATTGGCTTCATAACCAGCAGCAGATAAAGCCTGGTCGATCTGCCTGGCTGTTGGTGCTACAAACAGATTTTTCCCGCTGCCACCAGATGTCATAGAAAGTATAGGTGAGCTAAAATCCGGGTTGTCTGCCGAGTCCAGCACGAAAGTATACCTCACCTGGTAACGCTCGCTGGAAACAGCTGCCTGCCACTCAAAACGAATCTGTTCAGTTGGCTCATCCTGGTTCAGGACAAGCGTTGCGTTGTCGGAAGGAGTAGAGATAATAGGTGTTGTAAGCTCCCAATTGCCCACAGGATCCAGATTATCCATTTCTTTGCACGACCATACTACAAACAGCATGGCTACAAAGCTTAAAAGCGCATAATTTTTTTTCATCTTTTTAGATTAACTCTTCTAATAAAACTTTCATCATTCTTTAGATATAATCTAGTCATGTGTTCAGCTCCGGCAAAACTTGTAAGCACAGAGCTGAACGACTGTATTATGGTTTATAATGGATTTTGCTCCAGTGTAGGATTTCTGTTTATCTCCTGCTGCGGGATAGGCAACAGCAGATCTGCATCCGTTACATTGTAATTTACACGCTGGCCGGTACGCAGGTCTGTTTCATTCAGGTTATTCATAACCTCACGGGCCACACCATAGCGAACCAAGTCATCCCAACGGCGTCCTTCCTGAGCAAGTTCTAAACGCCTCTCCTTTAAAATAACAGTGCGCATCTGAGTCTGAGAAGCTGCAGTAGTTTGTGGCACATCTTCCAGGCTAACACGGCTTCTGACCCTGTTTACTTCCTGCGCTGCCTCAGTTGGTCTGTTCAACTCATTTAAAGCTTCTGCTTTCAGTAGAATGATATCAGCCAGTCGGAAAATGTACGGGCGATCCGCACTGGCCCAGCCACTGGCATTTCTCCACTTATAGGCAAACGGCACCTGGCTTCCTGTCTGGTTGCTCCAATACTCATCAGCCCAAGGCACAGCTTCAAAAACCATGGTAGCGTTTTTACGAATCTCGTCGCCTTCGGCATCAAAGGCATTTACCAGATCATGTGATGGCGTGGTAAATTTTCTCCAGGTATCGCCACTTAGTGATGGAGGAAGGTGCATTTGCGGCCCCCAGTTACCCTCGTTGCTTCCCAGATACTGCACTTCCATAATAGACTCATCATTATTGTAATGGTTCCCATCATACAAGTGATCATAGTTTTCCAGTAATCTGTAACCGGCAGAACTATTGATAACAGCATTCGCATGTTCCAACACCTTATTATAGTTAGGAGTAGGCATTTGAGCATATACTGTTGCTAATAGAGCATTTGCCGCACCTTTGGTAGCACGAGCTTTATTTACACTGGCATCGCTACCGTAGGTATCCGGCAAACGATTATCCAGCGCAAATTCCAGATCGGCGATAATCTGCGCATACACCTCTTGTTCTGTTGCGCGTGGCACACGTACAACTGCCGGATCAGCTGATTTTACAGTTTCCAGTACTAAAGGAACGCCTCCCCAAAGCTTCACCAGGTTATAGTAATGATACGCACGTAAAAAGGCTGCTTCTCCCATAATCTGGGCTCTGCGCTGCTCTGTAAGAGCCGGGTCTGTAATAGCAGGAGCTCTTTCCAGTACGAGGTTAGCTTTTGCTATTGCATTATAAATATTAGACCAGGCGTTAAAAACTCGGCCATTAGTAGGATTGATGTTTAAAGCGTCAATTTGAAAAATTTCCGGGTTATCGCCGCCGGCATAATGATTATCAGAGCGTACATCCTGGAAAAGTACATGATCCCACACATAATAGTCACTGGACTGGAATGATTCATAAGTACCTGTGAGGGCAGCTTCCAATTGGCTACCCGTTACATAGGCATTATCTATTGTTATCATGGATATTGGCTCCAGATCCAGAAAATTATCACAGGAGTAAAGACCTAGAGATAAGGAAAGGCCTAAAGTATATAGAAGAATATTTTTCTTTTTCATGATTTCATGTTATTGATTAAAACGAAACATTCAGACCTAAAATCAGATTTCTAGTTTGTGGATATGTACCAAAATCAACTCCCAGAGCAGTGTTACTTCCCCCAAAGGCATTTACTTCTGGGTCAAAGCCGGAATATTTCGTAAATGTCAGCAAGTTCTCCCCTGTCGCATAAACTCTAAGATTAGAGATATGTATTCTGTTAAGCAGCGAAGTAGGAAGATCATAGCTTAATGTAAGCGCCTTCACCCTTAGGTAAGAGCCATTTTCAACAAAGCGAGTAGAAGCTAAGGAATTGGCAGTACTGTTAGCAACTGCTCTTGGTATGTTTGTGATATCTCCTGGTTGTCTCCAGCGATCCAGTACAGCAATAGTCTGGTTCTTTGGGTCCAGCATTCCTTCCGTTTCAATGCGTGTAGCATTAAAAATATCATTCCCTTGAACTCCTTGCAGGAAGATACTCAGGCGTACACCCTTGTAACCAAAATCGTTTGTCAGGCCATACTGAAAGTCTGGATTAGCATTACCAATGATAGCTCTGTCATCGGCAGTAGGACTAAAAGTTGACTCTCCCTCCTTATTGATGTAATAAGCCATTCCCGTTTCTGGATCAACACCTCCAAAAACATATCCATAGAAAATTCCGAGTGGCAATCCCTCACGCACTAAACTAATCTCTCCACGGCTTGGTATACCACCAAAGAACTGATCCTGGCCAACCACATTTACCACCTTATTGCGGTTAAAAGAAATATTAAAGTCGGTATCCCAAGTAAAATCTCCCACTAAATTTCTAGATGCAACTTGGAATTCAAGCCCTTTATTCTGAAGTTTCCCTATGTTCTGAACAGCTTGGTTGTATCCAGTTGTCCTCGGTAACGGTGCGTTTAACAGCAGGTCTCTTGTATTTTTCAGATAAGCATCAGCTGTAAAAGATAGCCTGTTATTTAATACAGAAATATCAATACCTAGGTTTGTCTGCTCGGATTCTTCCCATTTTAGATTTCTGTTTTCAATAGACGCAGGATATGTACCCGGCATTACTACACCGCCTATAGGATAGTTTGCACCGCTACCTACCCGACCTGTGTAGGCATAGTCCTCAGTTTGGTCGTTCCCCACAATACCCCAACCTGCTCTTAATTTCAAATCGTTTAGGAATTCAACATTTCGCAGAAATGCCTCTTCTGATACTCTCCATCCAGCAGAGAGAGAAGGGAAATAACCCCAACGTTTTCCAGGACCAAACCTACTGGAACCATCAGCTCTAAAGTTGGCGGTAAGCAGGTATTTCCCAGCATAATCGTAGTTAATACGGCCAATAGCAGCGGCATTTGCTCTATCTATCTTCGTAGCAGTAGCAGAAATCAATTCAGCACCGGCACTAGGTGTAGTAATTGCAGCACTTGCAAAGTTTCTTGTTTCC
This sequence comes from Pontibacter sp. SGAir0037, assembly GCF_005491705.1. NCBI lineage: Bacteria > Pseudomonadati > Bacteroidota > Cytophagia > Cytophagales > Hymenobacteraceae > Pontibacter > Pontibacter sp. SGAir0037. Next base: position 3,281,215 of record NZ_CP028092.1, read on the forward strand.
AAAGAAGCATCCTCCCAAAGGAATTTCTGAATCACAGAGCCTACTAACACACCAACTTTGTGCTGCCCAAATTCTTTATCGTAAGACAGTGTATTATCCCAAATCTGGTAGCTTGTCTGCCATGTTTGATTGCGGCCAATGCCTTTCATTGCAATACCATAACTGGTGCGGAACGGGTCCAGGAAATAATCGCTCATCGCATTGCTATAGTCTACGCCAAAGTTGCTTCTGTATTTAAAGCCTTGCAGGAATTCTACCTCTCCGTAAATATTACCCAGGAACCTGCGGTTGGTATACCCTCTGATAGCACCATCTGTACTTGAAATCGGGTTCTCCCAGTTCTGGAACGGATTACTTGTAAAGGTTCCGTTAGAATTATAGAAACCGATAACAGGAGGCGTAGACAATACGCCTAATATGACACCGCCCTGATTCACGGCCTGATTTTGAGTAACATCAACATCCGCATATCGGGAGTAGTTAACACTGGTTCCTAACTTTAGCCAGTCGTTCACTTCCTGATCCAGGTTTAATTTAAAGCTATAGCGGTCCATTTCCGAACTACGAACAGCACCCTCCTGCTTCATCCAACCTCCGGATAAATAGTAAGAGGTTTTGTCTGACTTACCTGAAAGGGACAACTGGTAGTTTTGAGAAGAACCATTCTGGAACACCTCTTTTTGCCAGTCAGTGTTTTCAGTATAACGGCTCCAGTCAGTGTTATACCCTAGCTCTGTCATCAGGTCACGGTATTGCTCGCTGTTGAGCACACGCTGTGTTTTCCAAACGCTTGAGAAACCAGTATAGGTACTCAGTTCGAAGCGGGGCTTACCTTCTTTACCTCTTTTTGTTGTTATCAGCACAACACCATTTGCGCCCTGGGCACCATATATAGCAGCAGAAGAAGCATCTTTCAAAATAGAAATGCTTTCTATATCAGCCGGATTCAAAGAGCGCGTATCAGTTGTTGGTACGCCGTCTACAACATATAGCGGATCGCTACCCGCATTAATCGAATTCGTTCCACGAATTCTAATGTTCAGGCCTTGCCCTGGTCTACCTGAACTGGAGTTTACCTGCACACCGGCAGCTTTACCCTGTATTAGTGAAGCTACCTGCGTATTTGGCCTCGATTCGAAAGCTTCAGAGGAAACAGTTGACACAGCACCTGTAATGTCCTTTCTCTCCTGTGTACCATATCCTATTACAACTACTTCTGACAATGCTTTGGCATCGGTTTGTAGTACAACATCAATAACGGTTCGGCCATTTACAGCAACCTCCTGTGACACATAGCCCAGATAAGATATAACCAGTACACCACCCTCATCTGGAACAGAAAGTCTGTAAGTGCCATCTACACCTACAATGGCACCTGATGAAGTACCTTTCAGGGAAACACTTGCTCCGATTAATGGCTCACCGGTGTCTGAAGTAACCTTACCTGTAACTGTTATATCGAATCTACCTTCTACGGAAGGAGTCGGAGTGCTTGCTGCAGTACTGGCATAGGATATATTGCCTATCCCAATAACCATTGCAATACAACCGACTGCCGGATATAAAATTTTTTTCATTTGTTATTGGATTAATTGTTAAAGCAAAAAAAGTGAATGTAAATAAAGCTGGGTGCTCTGATCCCTGATCTGGTTGGTAAGCGAATCAGAAGCAAGGGCTTAACTTTAGAAGAAATTATTAATTGGGTTCATATTTGAATAACATTATTAGGAGTCCTTGAATTCCAAAATGATGTAAGTGATCACTTTAGAATTTATACAACAAATATGAACCATTTAACGGAATAATCAAACTCATGAACATGCTCAAAATATTCACCCAAGCAACCCAAACAACAACATGATACGCTTTAGCAACATAGCATATCGGCACAAAATCACATCAGCACTACATCTTTTAGGTAAAAACAGAATACTTTGTTTGATAATCGTTAAATTTAATACGGTTTGGCGCTATTGCTTTAATATGACGTAAAAAACATTTGATCGCTTTAACACCGCAATCAAATTCTTTAAAAGATACAATTTTAATTTAGCTAAAAATGAGGCATTACTTACCTCGTTCACAAACATTGCTTTCTCATCTACTGAAACCGTCAATTTGAGCTGTTACTTACACCTTAGCAGCTATTATTTATCAAACGAAAACAGCCACCTCCAGCCATCAAACCTAGCCTTTTATGCAGAAAACGAAAGATGATATGGTGGAGAGATACCAAAGAAGAGAGAACGCTCAACCACCTGTAAAGAATTGTAAATTGAATACGCATCTTAAAACAGGCATATAATCCGCAATGTCCTCTTGTATAGCAACATGTACAAGTGGCACCAGCAAAACAGCGGCCCTTCAAAAGTCAGCAGCAGAGCCATAAAAGCATCCTTAAGGCGCCTTTTTAAAACGAAAAAACCGCCCCTGCAATGCAGGGGCGGTTTAGAGTGTACACCATCTAAAGGTTTAAGTAAACCTGTGTACATTTCGTTCTAGCACATACCCAAAAGGTATGTATGCAACATCTTATCAGGTAGCTCTATTCGAACTGAAAAGAAACTGTTTTATCGGCTATCTGTACTTTAAATTCCCCAGGCTCAGTAACTCGCTTGTTTTCAAGGTTTACAAAGGCAATATCGTCTGGTTTAATCTGGAAGCTCACTGTTTTGGTTTCTCCGGGCTTCAGACTCAGTTTATCAAACCCTCTCAGCCTTTTAACATCAGGTGTCATAAGCGTAGCTACCATGTCGCTGATATAAAGCAGCACAGTCTCCTTTCCTTCGCGCTTGCCTGTATTTGTTACGTCTACTGTTATCGTAAGCGTTTGATTGGCTTTTAAGGTGCTGCTGCTCAGCTTCAGGTTTCCATAGCTGAAAGTTGTATAACTTAAGCCATGACCAAACTCGAACTGCGGGTTATAATCAGCATCGTAGTTATACACCCCTTCCACAGTAGATCTTGATTCTGAAGGCTTGTGGTTATAGGTTACAATAGAGTTCGGGAAGCGAGGGTACGTGTAAGGCAGTTTACCAGAAGGGTTTATGTCGCCGAAAAGCACATCCGCCAGTGCATCCCCTCCATAGTTTCCAGGTAGGAAGGTCTGTACAATAGCAGGCACTTTATCTTCAAATTTGCTGATTACACGCGGGCGGCCTTCGTTCAGCACCAGCACTACCGGCTTACCTGCAGCCGCTAATTTCAGGGCCAGTTCTGTTTGCAGGTCAGACAGGTATAGATCACTCATGTTACCCGGTGTTTCAGTATAAGTATTCTCTCCCACACAAAGCACCACCACATCTGCATTTCGGGCAGCAGCCACGGCTTCGTCCATCTTATCAGCATACTCTTCGAAGTACTTGCCATCCATTTTGTAGCTGACACCAGGCACATACGTTACGTTACCGGCACCGGCTTTCTTCTGAACTGCCTCCAGTATAGTATTGTATTTCCCGGCAAACTCATCAACTTTTTCTCCCTGCCAGGAGTAAGTCCAGGCACCGTTTAGGGTGCGCATGTTGTTTGCGTTCGGCCCTGTTACCAGTATCTTCTTATTTTTAGCCAAAGGCAAGAGGTTGTTCTGGTTTTTCAGCAGCGTAATAGCTTCCTGTGCTGCCAGGTAAGCTTGGGTTTCAAACTCTTTGCTGCCAAACTTTGCATAATTTTTGGGATTGGTAGTCGGCTTTTCGAACAACCCTAATCTGTACTTAACCCACAAAATTCTACGCACTGCGTCATCCAGACGCTCCTGTGATACTTTGCCCTCTTTTACCAGTGCTATCAGGTTATCACAAAATACTTCATAATTATAGGCAATCATCGACATATCTATACCAGCGTTAATAGCCAGCATAATAGCCTCTTTGTGGTCTTTGGCAATACGATCGCGTGTATGCAGGTTCTCAATATCACCCCAGTCGGTAATAACCAGACCTTTAAAGCCTAACTCTTCCTTCAACAGCTTTGTCAGGATATTGTAGTTGGCATGCACCGGCACCCCATTGATAATACCTGAGTTAATCATAACTGAGTGTGCTCCAGCTTCGATGGCTGCCTTAAAAGCAGGTAAATGATACTCACGCAGCGCCTGATCTGAGATATAGGCAGGAGTACGGTCTTTACCTGAAACAGGCACCATGTAGCCCAGGAAGTGTTTTAAAGAAGTGGCTACTTTTTCAGGATGCGCCACATTATTGTCTTCGCCTTCCATTCCTTTGATCATTTGCTTACCCAGTTCTGTTACCAGATATGGGTCTTCGCCAAATGTCTCCCATTGGCGCGGAAAACGCGGATCTGCACCTAAATCGAGTACCGGAGCAAAATTCCAAGGA